>CAZQSB010000012.1:60755-64441 GCA_964596015.1 uncultured bacterium
AGGCAGCCTGACCGTCCCCCCGGAACTGCTCGCCGCCGCCGGGATCGAAGCCTACGAGGCGATCGAGGTGTGGAACGTGACCCGGGGCTCGCGGCTGGAAACCTACGCGATCCGCGGCGAACCGGGCTCGCCGTCCCATCTCGGACGGCCCCTCGCGTCGACGATCTCCCGACCGCGAACTCCGAACGACAGCGCCGCGTAGGCTCTCGACGCAAATCGGTCCTGCCGTGCCGCGGTGACCCAGGCCGTCGGAGACGCGTCGACCTGCGCTGTCGACGTCTCGCCGCCGGCGGTGGTCCAGGCGCCGAAGCCGCCGTCGAGCACGGCCGCCCGTTCCGCTCCCGAAAACTCCGCCGTCCAGAACGCCAGGGCGGCCCTCTCGGAGAGCGCGTCGCCGCCGTAGAAGACGATCCGCTCGCTCCCGGAGAGCCCGATGCGCGAGAACGGCGCGGGGCCGTCGCGCCACGCCGCCGGGTCGAGGTCGAGATGCCTCGCGCCAGGCATGTGACCGGCCTCATACTCCGCGCGGTCGCGCACATCGACCGGGACGACGTCGTCGTCCCGCGCGTGCTCCAGCAGCCATTCGACCGTCACGGACGACTCCCGCCCTACCTCTGGGTCGTCGCCGGCCCAGGGCGGCCAGGCGGCCGCGACGGGGAACACGCCCGACACGAGCGACGCGACAAGCAGTACGCTCAGGACGGGCTTCACCGCTCTTCCCGGTTCTCGCATGTTCCTCGCCGGTGTCACGATGCCACCTCCCCTCCTCATCCTCTCACTCGGAATCGTCGGGAGAGGTCTCCTCGCGGCTCTTCCGGATCGCTATGAGCACGCACCAGAAGAAGCCCCCGTACAGGATGGCTCCGACGATGACGGCCGTCACTATGGCTGACGTCGGCATCAGGCCTCCTCCTTCCGGCGGCGGTTCCAGGGAATCGACGTGATGAAGACGGCGATGGCTATCAGCAGGACCCAGACGCCCCAACCGCCGACCCAGAGCGCCCACTGCGGGTAGTCCCCATAGGGAACACGGAACTCCTCGATCATGTTGGCGATGATGGCCCACCCGAGTATCGCGGGCGTGACCCACTTGATGAAGAGGTCCCACCACCAGCCGATCCTGAAGTCGGAGACCTCGTTGATGAACGCCTTGAGCTTCTTCGTTCCGAAGAACCAGCCAATGGCTATGCACTGGAGAAGTCCGATGAAGACAAGTCCATAGTCGTTCATCCAGTGGTCGACGATGTCGAGCCAGTAGAACCCGGCGCCCGTCACGTAGATCAGCCCGACGACGAAGCCGAAGACGCAGAAGATGGCCGTCGCCCGCTCCTGCGACATGTGCCACTTCTCACGGAGACCGGCGATGGCGCCCTCGACGATGGAGAACGCGGAATCGATGCCGAGTGTCAGGAGCGTCAGGAAGAACATGATCGCGATGACCGGCGCGAGCGGCATCAGGCTGATCGCAGTTGGGTAGATGACGAACGCGAGGCCCGGACCGCCCTGCACGACATCCGCGATGGGCACGCCCTGGGCCTGCGCGAGATACCCGAGGACGCTGAAGACGGAGAAGCCGGCGAAGTAGGCGAAGCCCGCGTCCGCGAAGCAGGTTATGAAGGCGTTGTTGGCGACATCCGACCGCTTCGGCAGATAGCTGGCGTACGCCGTCAGGACACCGAACCCGAGCGTCAAAGAGAAGAACACCTGCGCGTAGGCCGCGAGCCATGTCTCCGAGTTGAGGAGCGCCGAGAAGTCGGGCGTCAGGTAGTACCGGAGTCCCTCCATCGAGCCGGGAAGCGTCAGCCCACGGATCATGATGAGCACAAGCAGGATGAACGGGAGCGGCACGGTGACGAACACGACTTTCCCGACCCGCAGCACCCCCTTCTTGATGATCCAGTAGATCGCGAGCCACGTGACGGCGAGGCCGGCGAGGACCGGCCAGGAGATACCGCCGAGCGTGCCGGGGCTGTCGGTCACGCCGAGAATGCTGTTGAAGAAGCCCTGCGGATTGTCGCACCACGGCTGCCAGATGGAGCAGGCGAGGTAGTCCCAGGACCACCCCATGATGGCCGCGTAGTAGATGGAGATGCTCGTCCCGATGGCGAGCGCCCACCAGCCGACGAACTCGGCGGGCTTGCCTCCCGCTTCGCTCAGCGAGCCCGGCGACGACCTCAGGAAGCGCTGGCCGAGACCGAACTCGAGGATGACGAGTGGGATGCCGGCGGTGAGGAGAGCCACGAGGTAGGGGATCAGAAAGGCGCCTCCCCCGTTGTCGTACGCCACCATGGGGAATCGCCACAGGTTGCCCAGCCCGATGGCGCTGCCGACGGCGGCCATGATGAACGCGGGGCGACTCGCCCAGCGGTCGCTGTTGGCCATGGACTCCCTCCAATCGCTGCGGGGTGGCCTGCACGCACGTTCGCGATTGTTATAGGACCGGGGCGCGCGCCCGTCAAGTGGCTTTCAGGCGGCCAGTTGGGGTGTACGAAGGCCGGACCTCCGGGCTTCGGAGCCGGAGCGGCCCCGGAGGCAAGGGCACCGTTCTCAGCGGTCGCTCGGGTCGGGTTCTTCGAAGAGGCCGGTCGAGATGTACCGGAGTCCGCCGTCGGGCAGAAGGACGACGGTCGTCTCTCCGGGCGCGGCGACCGAGAGCGCCGCTCGAAGCGCGGCGCCCGATGAGATGCCGGCCAGGATGCCTTCCTCCCTGGCGAGACGTCTCGTCGTCGCCGCAGCCTCATCGTCGCTCACGGTGACGATCGCGTCGATGACGGAACGGTCCAGCACGTCCGGGACGAACCCGGCTCCGATACCCTGGATGCGATGCGGCCCCGGGCGCCCGCCCGAGAGCACGGGCGATGCCGCGGGCTCGACCGCCACGACCCGGATGTCCCGGCTCTTCGCCTTGAGATACCCTCCGGCCCCGGTGATGGTCCCGCCTGTCCCGACGCCGGCGACGAAGGCGTCGATTCTGCCTCCGGTGTCCCGCCAGATCTCGGGACCTGTCGTGGCTTCGTGAACGCCCGGGTTGGCCGGGTTGCCGAACTGGTTCAGGAAGACGGCGCCGGCCGTCGCTTCAAGAATGGCGTGGGTCCGGTCGACGGCCGCGCTCATGCCGCCCGTGCCGTTCACGAGAACGAGCTCGGCGCCGAGCGCGCGGAGGACATGTCGTCGCTCGACGGACGCGGTGTCGGGCATCACGAGCACGACGCGGTAGCCGCGCTCCGCGCCGGCGAAAGCCAGTCCGACCCCGGTGTTGCCGCTCGTCGGCTCCACGATCACCGACCCCTCGCCGAGGACCCCTTCCCGCTCGGCCCGCTCGAGCATCGCGACGGCGACACGGTCCTTGACGCTCCCGAGCGGGTTCATCGACTCGAGCTTGACGAGCAGGCGCGCGCCGCGAGGCGCGAGGTGTCGAAGCCGGACGAGAGGCGTGCCGCCGACGACGTCTGTGATCCTCTGGTCGGTCACCTTCATCCCTCCGGAATGCGCTCTCGTGAGATCCACGCGACTCTAGCGCGGTCGGCCCCGAGAGTCCAGCGGAGCGACGCGTCACAGTTGAGCGGCCCGGCGCGGAGGCGAGAGTGGTTCGCGGCCCGCCCTGCATCGTGACGGGTTCCGCCGGCCGAAAAAAGAGAACCCGGGTCCCTCAGATGAAGGACCCGGGCTCCGGGTGGGCCGGGGGA
>CAZQSB010000013.1:0-59513 GCA_964596015.1 uncultured bacterium
GCATCGAGACCCTCGGGGGTGTCATGACGCCGCTCATCGAGCGGAACACGACCATTCCGACGAAGAAGAGCCAGATCTTCTCGACCGCGGCGGACAATCAGCAGGCCGTCAGCATCCACGTGCTTCAGGGCGAGCGGCCCATGGCCAGCCAGAACCGCACGCTCGGCCGCTTCGACCTGGTCGGCATCCCGCCGGCGCCCCGGGGCGTGCCGCAGATCGAGGTGACGTTCGACATCGACGCGAACGGCATCGTGCACGTCTCGGCAAAGGACCTGGGGACCGGCAAGGAACAGAAGATCCGTATCGAGGTGTCGAGCGGGCTCTCCGAGGACGAGGTCGAGAAGATGGTCAAGGAGGCCAAGGAGCACGAGTCGGAGGACGAGGCCCGGCGCGAGGAGATCGAGCTCCGGAATCAGGCCGACTCGCTTCTCTATACGACCGAGAAGACCCTGAAGGAGCACGGCGACACCCTCGACGCGTCCGACCGCTCGGCGATCGAATCGGCGATGGAGAAGCTCAGGGAGACGCTCAAGGAGGGCGGCCGAGACGAGATCAGGCGCGACATGGAGGCTCTCCAGCAGGCGTCATACAAGCTGGCCGAGAAGATGTACCAGGGCACCGGCGGCGCTCAGGCGGCCGGCGGACCGTCCCAGGAGGCCGGCGGACCGGAGACCGGAGCGGCCGGCGGCGAGGAGAACGTGGTCGACGCCGACTACGAGGTCGTCGACGACGAGGAAGACCAGAGTCAGAGAAGCTGAAGGGTCGGGGAGCGCGGCGCCGGTCGGGCCCGGCGCCGCGGACCCGTGGACACGACCGCTGATCCGAACGGAGCCCCATGCCGCAGAACCCGGACTACTACGAGGTGCTCGGCGTCGACCGCGACGCGGACGCCGACGACATCAAGAAGGCGTACCGCGCGCTGGCCTTCAAGTACCACCCGGACAAGAACCCGGGTGACGCGGAGGCCGAGGAACGCTTCAAGGAGGCGACCGAGGCGTACGAGGTGCTCTCCGATTCCGAGAAGCGGGCGCAGTACGACCAGTTCGGCGCGGCGGGGCCCGGCGCGCAGTTCCAGGGATTCCAGGGCGCACAGGGCTTCGACATGGATGACGCCCTCCGGACGTTCATGAACGCCTTCGGGGGCGAAGGCGTCTTCGAGGGCATCTTCGGGGGCGGTCCGAGAGCCGCGCGCCGGGGACCGCAGCGCGGCTCCGACATCCGGATCCGCCTGAAGCTCAGGCTCGAGGAGATCGCGAAGGGGGTCACCAAGAAGGTCAAGGTGTCCCGCCTGGCCCCGTGCGACACGTGCGGCGGGAGCGGCGCCAAACCCGGAACCAGTCCGAAGACCTGCACGCAGTGCCAGGGGGCCGGACGGGTCGCGCGGCAGCAGAGCATGGGCATGTTCGGCACGTTCCAGAGCGTCTCGGCCTGTCCGGGATGCGGCGGGACGGGCGAGGTCATCGAGGAGAAGTGCGCCTCGTGCGCGGGACTCGGGGTAGCGAAGAGCACCGAGACCGTCGAGGTCCACGTTCCTGAGGGAGTGACGTCCGGCAACTACATCCCCATAGCCGGAGCCGGGAACGCCGGCGCCCGGGGCGGTCCCGCAGGCGACCTCGTCGTCGTCATCGAGGAGCTTCCTCACGAGCTTTTCGAGAGGCAGGAGGACGACGTGATCGTCGAGCTTCCCGTGCCTCTGAGCATCGCCGCCCTCGGCGGAAGCCGCGAGGTGCCGACCCTGAACGGGAAGGCCCGGCTCAAGGTTCCCGCCGGGACGCAGTCCGGCACGACGCTCCGGATGCGTGGGAAAGGCGTTCCTCATCTCAGGGGACGCGGCGCGGGCGATCAGCTCGTGAAGGTCGTCGTCTGGGTCCCCGAGCGTCCGTCGAGTGAAGAGAAGAAGCTGCTCAAGCGCCTCGGCGAGCTCCAGACCGACGGCGTACCGGGACCGAGGAAGCCCCGTCGCCCGGACGGGGGACGCGGAAGACGATGAGCGGCTCCGGACTCGAGAACCGCGCGTCGTGGACGCTCCCGACCTACATCGTCGAGCCCGGCCGGCTCGCCCTCGACAGGTTTGTCCTCGCGGGCGACGAGGGGCGGCACGCCTCTCGCGCAGCCCGCGCGCGACCCGGCGAGCTCGTCCGCCTCATCGACGGCGAAGGGACCGAGGCGGCGGCGCGGGTCGTCGGTTCCGGGGCCGGACTCGAACTCGAGATCGTGGAACGGCGAGAGCACAGCCGGACGGAGGGCGTCGAGCTCGTGGTCGGGCAGGCGCTTCTCAAGGGCAGGGATTTCGATGAGCCCGTGCGGCGTCTGGCCGAGCTGGGCGCGGCGCTCGTCGTTCCCCTTCTGACCGAGCGGGTCGTGCCGAGGGTCGACCCCTCCGCGCTCGCGGAGCGCTCGGACCGCTGGCGGGCCGTTGCCGCGGCCGCCGTCAAGCAGTCCCGCGGGGTCTTCCTGACGGCGATAGGTGAGCCCATGCCCATGGAGGATTTCGTCGAGACGACGAGCGGCGCGGCCGCGCGGTTCGTCGCCTGGGAGGAAGGCGGCGTCGACGTGCGCCGGGTTCTCGGGGACGTGGGGCCTCCCGATAGCGTGGCCTGCGTCATAGGACCGGAAGGCGGGCTGTCCGCGGGCGAGGTCGCGCTTCTGACCGAAGCCGGTTTCACGCCGGTCGACCTCGGCCGGCGGATCCTGAAGGCCGACTGGGCCGCCGCCGCTGCCGCTGCCGTCGTGGCCCACGAGGTGGGCGGTCTCCTGCCCTGAAGTCCACGGAAACCGGTTGACAACCGGTTCACTTTTCGTTACGCTGATGTGTCTGGGCCAATCATGGACCCGCTGGCGGCGCGGCGCCTACGGCGACGGGCCGCTCAGGGGGACGTATAGCTCTGTGCAGCGTGTTTTTCTTCGACCGGCGATCGGGAGGGGGTGAACCTGAATGCCGGGAGTGCGAGTCAAGGACGGAGAATCCTTCGAGCGCGCTCTCAGACGCTTCAAGAAGCGGTGTGAGAAGGCGGGCGTGTTGTCCGACCTGAGGAAGCACCAGCACTTCGAGAAGCCGAGCGAGAAGCGCAAGCGCAAGAAGAGCGCGGCGAAGCGCAAGCTCCGCAAGCTCAAGATCAAGCAGCAGAAGCGAGGCGGCAGGAGGGACCGGTAGGTCCTTGTACCCCGGAGGTTGAACCGTGGGTCTCCTCGAACGTCTTGACAGCGATATGGTGGCGGCGGCCAAGGCGCGCGAGCCCGAGCGGCTCGGCGCGATCCGCTATGTCCGCTCGGAGCTCGCCAACCGCCGCATCGAACTGGGGCACGACCTCTCGGACGACGAGGCTCTGGATGTCATCACCCGCGTCGCGAAGAAGCTCCGGGAGGCGGTCGAGCAGTTCGAGGGCGCCGGGCGCGAGGACATCGCGGCGCCGGAGCGTCGGAAGCTCGAGATCGTCGAGTCGTATCTGCCCGAGAAGCTCTCCGAAGAGGAGCTCAGGTCGATCGTGACCGAGGTCATCGAGGAGACGGGGGCGACGTCGAAGAAGGACATGGGCGCCGTCATGAAGAGCGTCATGCCCAGGGTGAAGGGCCGCGCTGACGGCAACGATGTCAAGGCCGTTGTTATGGAACTGCTTTCGTGACCTTCCACGGCTCCCTCCGAGCTTCGTTCGAGACGGGCGGTACCGGGAGGAACGATGAAGCTGAAGGACCTCTTCGAGGCGGCGGTCCGGCAAGGGATGTCCGTCGATCCGCGGGGCGAGGAGAACGTCAAGAAGGAGCTCGAGAGGCGGAAGAAGGAGTACGACGATCTCAAGCCGGATGAACAGGAGCGCTTCGACGTCGACTCGCTCACGAATCCCTACTCCGACTCCAGACGGCTTCACGGCGACGACGATGTCGATGTCAGAAGCATCATGGTCGGCATCGACACCGAGGTCGGCGAACTCGTGCTGGCAGACCGGTTGAGGGAGAAGGGCGCCGACGTCGACCTGGTCTGGGGCCACCACCCCGAAGGACGCGGCCTCGCCTGTCTGGGTGGGGTCATGGCCATGCAGGCCGACATCCTGTCCGGTTTCGGAGTGCCCATCAACGTCGCCGAGGGGCTTCTGAAGCCCCGGATCTGCGAGGTCGAGCGGAGGGTCCTCCCTGCGAACCACATGCGGGCGGTCGACGCCGCGCGCCTCCTCGACATCCCGATGATCTGCACGCACACGCCCGCCGACAACTGCGTGGCCGCGCATCTTCAGGGCCTCTTCGATTCGGAGAAGCCGGACACGGTCGGCGACGTCATCGAAGTGCTCCGCAGCATCCCCGAGTACGCCGAGGCCGAGAAGGAATCCATGGGTCTCAAGATCTTCGCCGGCGACAAGAAGCGACGAGCCGGGAGGATCTTCGTCGACATGACCGGCGGTACGAGCGGCTCGGAGAAGACCTTCGAGAGGCTCTCGAACACGTCGGACATCGGTACGATGGTCGCGATGCACCTTCCGGAGAAGCATCGCGAAGAGGCCGAGAAGAACCACATCAGCGTCGTCATCGCCGGGCACATGGCCAGCGACACGCTGGGCATGAACCTGCTCCTCGACGCCGTCGAGAAGGCCGCCGGCGGCTCGTTCGACATCATCGAGGCCTCGGGCTTCAGGCGACACAAGCACTGAAACCACGTCCCTCCGGACGGCGGGCGACATCCAGACCAAGCTCACGAGATGAACGAGCATACGCTCGGTGTTCTTGAGTATGACAAGATCGTTGCGCTGCTTGTCGCCCGGACCTCGTTCGGTCCCGGCGCCGAGCTGGCGTCGACGATCCGACCCTCGACCGACCCCGGCGAGGTAGCCGATCGGCTCGGTCGCGTGTCGGAACTCCGCGCCGTCCTCGACGACGGGCGCGACGTTCCCCTCACCGGGGCCGTCGACGTGCGGGGCTCCGTGGCGTCCAGCAGGCGCGTAGGCGCCGCGCTGTCGCCGGAGGACCTCGTGGCCGTCGCCGCGACCCTCGAGCGGTCGGGCGCCGTGAGAAGGGCGCTCGAGGCGCGGGGCGAGGCGTGTCGCCGCGTCCTCGCTGCCGCCGCCGGCCTCATGGACCTGCCGGAGCTCCGTGAGCGCATCGGCAAGATAGTGGACCCCGAGACCCTCGAGGTCAGGGACTCGGCGAGTCCGGAGCTCAGGAAGCTCCGTTCCTCCATTCAGAGGACGCGGTCGCGGATCGAGCGGAAGATCCAGGAGGTCCTCGAGAGGGAGACCAGCGCCGGCCGGCTTCAGGAGCCGGCCGTTCACATGCGCAACGGGCGACACGTTCTTCCCGTGCGGCGCGAGTCCGCGGGTCGGGTCGACGGCATCGTGCACGACCGTTCGTCGACCGGAGCGACGCTCTTCGTCGAGCCTCCAGAGACGGTCGCTCTCTCGAACGAACTGGCCGACCTCGTCTCGGCCGAGAGGGCCGAGGTCCAGAGGATCCTCCAGGAGGTGACCTCGGAGGTCGGCCGGAGCGCCGACGAGATCGCGCTCTCCGTCGACGCGCTCGCGGCCGTCGATCTCGTGAGAGCGGCCGCGCTTCTCTCGAAGGAGTGGGACGGGGTCGAGCCCGCGATATCGGACACGGGCCGTCTCGTCATCCGCTCCGGACGGCATCCGGTGCTGATCGACGCGCTGGGAGCTGAACGGGTCGTCCCGCTGGACTTCGAACTCGGCGAGCGCGGCGCGACCGTCGTCATCTCCGGTCCGAACGCCGGAGGAAAGACGGTCGCACTGAAGACCATAGGGATCATCCTGCTGATGGCGCAGAGCGGCCTGCATGTGCCGGCGTCGTCGGGCACCGAGGTCCCCGTGCTCAGGGACTGTTTCGCCGACATCGGCGACGAGCAGTCGATCGAGATGAGCCTCTCGACCTTCTCGTCGCATCTTCGAACCCTCGCCGTCATTCTGAGAGAGGCTGGACCCGACACGCTGGTGCTCATCGACGAGCTGGGAGCGGGCACGGACCCCGACGAAGGCGCGAGCCTCGCTCTCGCGGTGCTCGAGGACCTGACCCGGAGGCGCGCCCTCACCGTCGCGACGACGCACCTGGGTTCGATCAAGGCCAGCGTGCACAATCACGACTCCATGCTGAACGCCTCGATGGCGTTCGATCCGGAGACGTTCGAGCCGTCGTTCCAGTACGTCGCCGGAGTGCCCGGCGCCAGTCACGCGCTCTCGATCGCGTCGCGAATGGGCATCCCGGATGGCGTCATGGAGAGAGCGAACGAGCTTCGCGACAAGGACGCGGCCCGGGTGGACGCGTTGGTCGCCGACCTCGTCGACCGGGAGCGGAGGCTGTCGTCGACGCTCGAGGAGGCCGAGCGCGAGCAGGCGAGGGCGGAGCTCCTCGTCCGTGACTACGAGGACCGCCTCTCGGGCGTGAAGGACGAGCGGAAGAAGATCCGCGGCAGGGCGCTCGCCGAGGCGCGCGAGATCCTCGAACGGGCCCAGTCGCTCGTCGAGGAGACCGTCAGGGACCTGAGGGCCCGCGAGGCCGAGCGACGCGCCATCAAGGAGGCCCGGGAGAGGATCCGGACGAGCCGTGACACCGTAGCGAGGAAGCTCGAGGAGGAGACCGCGCCGGAGCGCCCCGACGAGGGCGCGAGGCCCGAGCGTCTCGAGGTCGGGATGCCCGTCCTCGTCGCCGGGGTCGGCCGCGTCGGAGAGCTCATCGATCTTCCGGACGAGCGGGGCAAGGCGCGCGTCCGCATCAGGAACGCGACCCTCGAGATCGACGCCGACGATCTGCGCGAAGCGCCGGCCGACGCGGTGAGCGGCCCGGGCAGAAAGCGACGGGCCGTCTATTCGCCTCCGGACGAGGAGGAGCCGGCGGTCGAGCTCCACCTGCGGGGCATGACGACCGACGAGATACCCGGGGAGATCGAGCGGTTCATCAGCCGCGCCGTCATGCAGGGGATGCGCCGGGTCCGCATCGTCCACGGGAAGGGAACGGGCGCGCTGCGCTCGCGGACCCAGGAGGTCCTCAGGGGCATGCCGCACGTCGCGTCGTACCGGCTCGGGCGCTGGGGCGAAGGCGACACCGGCGTGACCATCGTCGAACTCGACTGAATCGCGGTACTGGGCGGTATACGGGGGACAAGCGGTGGCGCGACGCATCCCGGAAGAACTCATCGACGAGATCCGCTCGGCGAACGACATCGTCGATGTCATCTCGGAGCGCATCGAGGTCAGGAGGGCGGGGCGGAACTACAAGGCGCTCTGTCCTTTCCACCGGGAGAAGTCCCCCTCGTTCAACATCAACCCCGAGCGGCAGATCTACCACTGCTTCGGTTGCGGCGTCGGCGGCAACGTCATCAGCTTCGTGATGGAGTACGACAAGGTCGGTTTCCTCGACGCGGTCCGAGACCTCGCCACGCGCGCCGGCATCGCGATCCCCGAGAGCCGTTCGGCGGGCGATGACCGCGAGGACCCCATCTACCGGGCGAACAGGCTCGCCATCGACTACTTCACGGCGTCGCTCCGCGGCGCCCAGGGGAACCCGGCCAGGAAGTACATCGAGAGAAGGGGACTCTTCCCGGAGACCGTCGAGACCTTCCGGATCGGCTACGCCCCGCCGGGTTGGGACGGGCTCATCCGGGCCGCTCGATCGAAGGGTGTCTCTCCCGGGGTGCTCGAGGAAGCCGGGCTCGTCGTACCGCGCGACGACGGCAGCGGGTACTACGACCGGTTCCGCGATCGCATCGTCTTTCCGCTTCTCGCGTCGTCGGACCGCGCCGTCGGGTTCGGCGCGAGAGCGCTCGGCGACGCCGTGCCCAAGTACCTCAACTCCCCGGAGACGCGCGTCTATCACAAGGGGCGCTACGTCTACGGTCTGGCGCAGGCGCGTCCCGCCCTGCGCGCGTCGAGAGAGGCGATCCTCGTCGAGGGGTACATGGACCTGGTCACACTCTTTCAGTCGGGATTCCAGAACGTGGTCGCCTCGTCCGGCACGGCGCTCACACCGGAGCAGGCCGCGGTCATCGGCAGGTACGCAGACACCGTCTTCGTCGTCTACGACGGCGACGACGCCGGGATCATGGCGGCCGCGCGCGCGGCCGAGACGTTGATCCAGACCGACCTCAAGGTCCGCGTCGTGACGCTCCCCGGCGGCGCCGACCCCGATTCATACCTGAGGGACGAGGGAGCCGAAGCGCTCAGGGACCGGATCTCGGAGGGACAGGACTTCATCGACTTCATGATCGCCTGCGAGTCGCCCGGCACCTCCGAGGAGCGCGAGGACGTCGCCAGGAAGCTCATCGAGACCATCGCCGGAGTCAGTGATCCCATCAAGGCGGACCTCATGCTGGAGAAGCTCTCGGACGCCATGTCGATCGGACGGGGAGCGCTCCGTCGGGCGTGCGAAGACGCCAGACTATCTCGCGGCGGCAGGCGCGACAGGTCCCCCGCGCCCGGGCGCAGGGCGCGCGCGCCGCAGGCGCCGGAGGCGGCGGCCGCCCTCGAGGCACAGAAGGGCCTTCTCACGCTGGCGCTTTCGGGGGGGACCCCGGCCGGGAGGGTCGCAACGGAGCTCACGGCGGCCGACTTCGAGCACCCCGCGGCCCGCCTCGTGGCGGAGAGCGTGCTTCCTCTCGCGGCGGGCGGGCGCGTCGTCGACGCCGCGGCCGTCCTGGACGGTCTCACCGACTCCGCGGCCAGGGAGCTTCTCTCCGAACTCGCGCTGGCGGAGTTCCCGGAAGACGATGGCGACAGGCTCTGTGACGACTATATTAGGACCGTCCGTAGGTCCAGAATAGAGGCGGAGATACGGAAGGCCGAAGAGGCCATCCGGACGGCCGAGATGTCCGGTGACGACGAGGCGCTTCTCGAAGGCGTCTCGCTGAGACAGGAACTTGCGCGCCGTCTGGCCGAACTTCAGGCTGGAGGCGGGCGGTTCGTGACTGACGCCAAAACCCGGAGGCGAGACGAGACGCATGGCTAAACGCTCAGCGACGAAGGTTGTGGAAGCGATCGCGAAGAAGCACGGCGACTCGGGCTCACTCACCTACGAGGAGTTCGCTGGATTCCTCGGGAACGACCTCGACATCGAACTTGTGGACGATGTCTACTGCGGGCTCGCCGAGCGCGGCATCGAGGTCGTCGACAAGAAGACGCGCGAGGCGCGGAAGAAACGCGAGGGGAAGAAGCGGGCGAAGGCGCAGCCCAGGCTCAGGTTCGACGATCCTGTCAGGATGTACCTGCGCGAGATGGGCCAGGTGAAACTCCTCGACCGGGAGGGCGAGGTCGCCATCTGCAAGCGGATCGAGGCGGCCGAGGACCAGGCGTACGCCGCCATCTTCGAGTCGCTGACGACCATCAAGAAGCTGGGCGTGCTCTCGGAGCGGCTCGCCGCCGAGAAGATCCGTCTCGACAGGTGCGTGCGCGTCGACAGGAAACGGAAGAACGCGAACAGCAAGGACGAACGGCGCCGCATCATCCGCCGCATGAAGAAGGTCGCGAAGCTCGACGAAGAGCGTCGCGAGCTCGCGGCGAGACTCAGGAAGGCCAATCCTCAGCATTCGGCGCAGACGATCAAGGCGCTCGCCAGGCGCGAGAAGGCGATCGCCGCCGAGACGGAGAAGCTCGCCCTCCATCCGCGGCAGATCCAGCGGATGAGCTCCAGGATCAGCGAGCTCTGCGAGAAGCTCTGTCAGCACGAGGCCGAGGTCGAGGCGTTGAAGCGAAAGCAGGAGAGCCTCGACGGGGGGTCAGGCAGGAAGTCCTCGAAGGGCAAGAAGTCCGCTTCGAACAAGAAGGCCGCGGCCGAGCTGGCCAACGAGATCAGGAACCGCCGCAGAGCCATCCGCCGCATCGAGCGCGAGTGCGGTCTCTCGGCGGATGATCTTCGAGACGTTCATCGGAGGATCCAGGTGGGCGAGGAGGAGGCGAGGAGAGCCAAGACAGAAATGGTCGAGGCCAACGTCAGGCTCGTGATCTCCATCGCGAAGCGCTACACGCACCGCGGGCTCGACTTCCTCGATCTCATCCAGGAGGGCAACACCGGCCTCATGCGCGCGGTCGAGAAGTTCGACTACACCCGCGGCTACAAGTTCTCGACCTACGCCACGTGGTGGATCCGACAGGCCATCACGAGGGCCATTGCCGACCAGGCGCGTACCATCCGGGTGCCCGTTCACATGATCGAGGCCATCAACAAGGTCGTGCGGACGACGCGGCAGCTCGTGCAGGAGGAGGGACGCGACCCGTCGGTCGACGAGATCGCCGACAAGCTCGACCTCTCGGAGGACAAGGTCAAGGGCATCCTCAAGGCGGCGCAGCAGCCCATCTCGCTCGACCGCCCGATCGGCGAGGACGAGGACTCGAGCCTCGGCGACTTCGTCGAGGACACGAAGGTCATCTCTCCGTCCGACTACGCTTCGTTCAGATTGCTCCAGAAGGAGATCGACAGCGTCCTGGGAGAGCTCGACCCGCGCGAGGAGAAGATCATCCGCCTCCGGTTCGGTCTGGAGAAGGACCAGGCTCCCATGACCCTCGAGGAGGTGGGCGCCATCTTCGGCGTGACGAGAGAGCGCGTCCGTCAGATCGAGAAGAAGGCGATCGGGAAGCTCCGGCACTACAAGCGGCGGAGCAGGCTCCGTGGCTACATCGATCTTCCCTGAGCGGAGGCCCGGGTTCCCGGCTACGCCGGACGCGCGCCCCGGACTCCCGTCGACGCCGGACGCGCGACCCCGGTTCCCGGCGGCGCGCCCGAGGGCGGAGTGAGACGAGAAGGGCGCCGGTCCAAAGGCGCACGAACGCTCGCGTTTCGTTGACACCCGGAAACGGGCCGTGATAGACTCCCGAGGATTTGAGCGGGCCCATAGCTCAGCGGTAGAGCAGCGGACTCATAATCCGTAGGTCCTTGGTTCGAATCCGAGTGGGCCCACCAGCGATCGAGCAGAGGGACGGGCGATTAGCTCAGTTGGTTAGAGCGCCGGTCTCACATACCGGAGGTCACTGGTTCGAATCCAGTATCGCCCACCATCACACCAGAGGTGACTGCGGGGAAGCTCTTTGATCCGGCGCACGGGAGGACGCCCTCCGTTCCACATCGCTCACCCCGCGGACGCGCCCGGCCGCCGGCCGGGTCGGCGAACGTCCGCCGGGCGTGCGAGAGTGCGATCCAGTGAGGGTGCGTCCCGGTCGGGCGCACCCTTTGTGCTTCCATGAGCCATGTGACCTGTCCGGAAGGAGTCGGTGTGCAGGAGGATCTCGAACGGCTGTTCCGGCTCGCGGAGATCGATGACGACATCGCCGAGATGAGGGAGGAGAGCGCTCACCTGCCTCTTCAGGTGTCGGAGCTCGAGGAGAAGAGGCGGGCTCTCGCGGACGCCGTGGCGGGGCGGGAGGCCGAACGCGAGGAGCTCACGAAGCGTAGGCTCCACGAGGAACGGGACCTGGAGGACCTCAAGTCGAAGCTCGAGACCCTCAAGCGTCGCCAGCTCGAGATCAAGACCAATGAGGAGTACGCGGCCCTCATCCAGGAGATCAAGTACGCCGAACGACAGATCAGCGAGACCGAGGACGCCATCCTCGAGTTCCTCGAACAGGACGAGAGGCTTCAGACCGAGATCGCCGAGGCGAAGCGCGAGTTGGAACGGTCCGTCGAGGGCATCGACGCCGAACTCGAGTCGCTCCGGAATGAGATCGGGAAGGTCGAGGAAGGGCTCGAGGTCCGGTTGGACGAGAGACGTCGGGTCGCGATGCATCTCGATCAGTCGGTGCTTGAACGCTACGAGCGCATTCTCGGGAGCAAGGGAGACTCGGCGCTCGCGCCCGTCGACGGCGAGACATGTTCGGGCTGCTACGTGAAACTCCCGCCGCAGACGGTCATCGAAGTGAGGAAGGGCAACAGGCTCATCGAGTGCGAGAGCTGCGGCAGGATCCTGTGCTGGGTTCCGGAGGGCGCCGATGGGACGACGTGAGGAGCGCGTGCTCCTCGGACTCATCGACGGCCTGACGCTTCCTGAAGCGGCGCGCGATGCGGGGCTTCCGCTCGAGTCCGCGCGGGCCTTTCTCTCCTCGGTCGCGCGGTTCGCCGCGTCCGTCGGTGCCGGCATGGACTTCCAGACCGGCGGCGCAGATGACGCGGGGTCTTCCTTGTCGACTGAGACCGGACAGGGCGCGGGCAGGGGGGGACAGGCCACAACGGACATCGACGAGCTCGTCATCGAGACCGACGGCGCCTCCCGGGGGAATCCCGGTCCGTCGGGCGTGGGCGTCGTCATCATGACGCCGGACGGTACCGTCCTCGAGGAGCTCTCGGAGCACATCGGCAGGGCCACGAACAACATCGCCGAGTACGAGGCCGTTCGCATCGGACTGGCGCGCGCGCTGGAACTCGGAGCCAGACGGGTTACCGTGAGGATGGACAGCGAGCTCGTCGCGAGACAGCTCCAGGGACGCTACAAGGTGAAGAACCGGGGGCTTCTCGACGCCTACCTCAGAGTGGAGCCCCTGTTGAGGCAGCTGGACGACGTGTCGTTCGTCCCCGTGCCGCGTGGCAGGAACACCAGGGCCGACCGGCTGGCGGGCATGGGCGCCCGCGGTGAACGCGGCCGGACCGATTGAACTGACAGGAGGAGGTCAGGCGGTCGCGGAAGGGGCCTTCGGGTCCCGTCCGAGGAAAGTCCGAGCTCCACAGGGCAGGGTGCTGGGTAACTCCCAGTGGGAGCGATCCCAAGGAAAGTGCCACAGAGAGGGAAACCGCCCAAGGAGCCTCTTCGAGGTTCCCGGCAAGGGTGAAAAGGTGAGGTAAGAGCTCACCAGTGCTCCCGGCGACGGGAGCAGCTTGGTAAACCCCACCCGGAGCGAGACCAAATAGGAGAGGAGAAGCTGCCCGCTTCGCTATCACTCTCGGGTAGGTCGCTCGAGGCGGCGGGTAACCGCCGTCCCAGATGAATGATCGCCCGGGGGCTTCGGTCCCCGACAGAACTCGGCTTACGACCTCCTCCTGCCGACATGACCTTCGAACCCTCGTCTCCTCGCCGGAGACGAGGGGCCGTTCCCCTACCGCGGGGAGAGACGATGAAGACAGCTCTCAGGAGACGCTGGCAGCTTCCCAACGCCGAGGCCCGCGAACTGGCGTCCCGGCTCGCCTCCGAACTCGGAACCTCGAAGGCGTTCGCGGCGGTGCTCGTGAGCCACGGCGTGTCCAACGCTCCGGACGCCGAGGCCTTCCTGAGGCCGTCGACCAGCATGCTGGCCGACCCCTCGCTTCTGCCCGACATCGAGCCGGCCGTCGATCGCCTGAGAGACGCCGTCGAGCGGAACGAGAAGGTCTTCGTCTGCGGCGACTACGACGTGGACGGCATCACCTCCATCGTGCTGGTCAAGCGCTGTCTCGAGTCCGCCGGGCTCGACGTGGCCTTCTACATCCCGAACCGTCTGACCGAGGGATACGGGCTTTCCGAAGTGGGCGTCCGCGCCGCGCGCGAGTACGGCGCCCGGCTCATCATCACTGTGGACAGCGGCATCACGGGACACGAGGAGATCGAGCTCGCGTCCGAGCTCGGGATCGACGTGATCGTCACCGACCATCACGAGCCGCAGGAGACCCTGCCCCCGGCGGTAGCGGTCGTCGATCCCAAGCGCAGGGACTCGGTCTACCCCTTCAAGCACCTGGCCGGAGTCGGCGTCGCTCACAAGGTGATGTCCGCCTTCGCCAGGGACGACCGCAACGTCGCCTACGCGGTCAACGAGACGCTCGACCTGGTGGCGGTCGGCACCGTGGCCGACATCGTTCCCCTGATCGGCGAGAACCGTATCCTGACCTCGCTGGGTCTGGAGCAGCTCCGGCGCACCGAGAATCCGGGACTCCGGGCGCTCATGGACGTCGCCGGCGTCGAGTCGGTCACCGCGAGGGCGGCGCACATCGGGTTCGCGCTGGGCCCCAGGCTCAACGCTGCCGGCCGGCTCGGGGACGCGTCGATCGGGGTGGAGCTCCTGACAACGACCAGCGAGGACAAGGCGGCCGCGATAGCGAAGACGCTGGACGCCGAGAACAGGAAGCGCCGCGAGCTCGAGTGCCGCGTGCTCGACGACGCCGTCCGTATGATCGAGGAGTCGAGGATCCACGAGACGCGTCGCTCCATCGTCCTCTGGTCCGACGAGTGGCACCCCGGGGTCATCGGCATCGTGGCATCCAGACTGGCGAAGCAGCACAACCGCCCGACCATCCTGTTCTCGATCGCCGACGGTTTCTGCAAGGGCTCGGGACGCAGCATTCCCGGCTTCGATCTGCACGCCGCGCTCGTGACCTGCAGGGACTTCCTCGAGAGCTTCGGCGGCCACCGTCACGCCGCCGGCGTTTCGCTGGCGGCCGATCGTCTTCCCGAGTTCAGCGCCTGTCTCGAAAGCACGGTCAGCGAGACGCTCTCCGAAGAGGATCTCATACCTGTCATCGAGATCGATGCCATGGTCGAACTCGAGGATTGCACGTTCGATCTCGTCAACGAGATGAAGACGATGCGTCCCTTCGGAGCGGGGAACCCTGAACCGGTCTTCGGCACGAGAAGGCTCAAGGTCATCTCGGCCAGGAACGTAGGCAAGGGTCATCTCAAGCTGACGGTCGCGCAGGGAGGGCGCACGATGGACGCGATCGGATTCGGAATGGCCGATGCCCTGGACGACGTCCGGGCGAGCGGCGGCATGGTCGCGCTGGCGTACGTGCTCGAGGAGAACACCTGGCGCGGCGTGACCAACCTCCAGCTCCGCCTCAAGGACATCCAGCCCGAAGTCTACTGATCCGAAGGACAACGCGCACGACGAGGTTGCGATGAACGGCGACGGGTTCGCGGCTGAACTCCGGAAGACCGACCCGTGTCTCGACGCGGAGCTGATCGTGTCGGCGCACGAGACGGCCTCGAGGGCGCACGAGGCCCAGTCGCGCGTGTCCGGGGATCCGTATCTCTCGCACTGCGAGGAGGTCGCGCGCATCCTGGCGCGGATGAAGCTCGACACCGCGACGGTGGTGGCCGGGCTCCTGCACGACGTTCTCGAGGAGTCCGATCTGACGCTCGCGGAACTGAGGCGCGAGTACGGCGACGAAGTGGCCGAGCTGGTCGACGGCGTCACCCGGATCACCGGGCTCAGGCTCGAGAGCCGCGAGCGGGAGCAGGCCGAGTACTTCCGGAAGATGCTTCTCTCAGTGGTCAAGGACGTCCGCGTCATTCTGATCAAGCTCGCCGACCGCCTGCATAACATGCGCACCATCGAGTTCCTCGACGAGGAGCACATCCGACGCATCTCGCTCGAGACGAGAGACATCTACGCGCCGCTGGCCGCCCGCTTCGGTGTCGCCCGCATACAGCGCGAGCTGGACGATCTGGCCTTCCGGTGGCTCGAGCCCGAGGCGTACCGGAAGCTCAGCGACGAGGTGGCCGCCACGAGGGGCGCACGCGACGCGATGATCGAGGAGTTCTCCCGGCCGATCCATGAGCGTCTCGAGGAGGAGGATGTCGCCGCCTCGATCTCGGGCCGGGTCAAGCACCTGGCCAGCATCCACCGCAAGATGGTGAGCCGCGGGAAGTCGTTCGGCGAGATCTACGACGTGCTGGCGGTCCGCATGGTCACGGGATCCGTCGGAGACTGCTACCGGATCCTGGGCATCGTCCACACCCTCTACGTACCGGTCCACGATCGCATCAAGGACTTCATCGCGACTCCGAAGCTCAACGGCTACCGGTCGCTCCACACCACGGTCGTGGGGCCCGGCGGGCAGATGGTCGAGGTGCAGATACGGACCGGGGAAATGCACGACGAGGCCGAGTTCGGCATCGCGGCGCACTGGAGCTACAAGGAGGGACGGCCCTGCGACACCGAGCTCGCCGTGCGTCTCCGTTGGGTGAGACAGCTCCTCGAGGGCGAGGTCGACCAGGCCGAGGCCGACGAGTTCCTCGAGTCACTGAAGTTCGATCTCTACTCGGACGAGATCTTCGTGTTCACGCCGCGCGGCGACCTCAGGCAGCTTCCCAGAGGCGCCACGCCGATCGACTTCGCCTACGCGGTGCACACCGACGTGGGCAACCACTGCGCCGGAGCGAAGGTGAACGGCAAGCTCGTCTCGCTCAGGCACAGACTCAGGAGCGGCGATACGGTCGAGGTGATGACCTCGGAGGCGGCGCATCCGACGCGCGACTGGCTCTCGCACGTCGCGTCCTCGCGCGCGCGGTCGAAGGTGAGACACTACCTCAGGGAACAGGCCGACGGCGAGAGCGTCGCCCTGGGCCGGAGGATCATCGACCGCGAGATCAAGCGGGCCGGAGCGTCCGCGAAGGACGTCTCGATCGACGACCTGGCGCAGAGCCTCGGGCTGGAGGGCGCCAGAGAGCTGGCCGCGGCGGTAGGGCGGGGAGAGGTCGTGGCCTCCGCGGTCGCCGAGAGGCTCAACCCCGAACGCGACGGCGCGCGGGGCCTCGTCGGGCGCCTGACGCGACGCGTGCGCCGGCCCGCGACCGGAGTGAGAATAGACGGACTCTCCGACATCATGATCACCTTCGCGAAGTGCTGCCAGCCCGTCCCCGGCGACCAGGTGACCGGCATCGTCACGCGCGGGCGCGGCATCTCGGTGCACCGCGTCGGATGTCCGAACACGTTCGGGCCCACCATCGACGCGGCGCACCGCGTTCCCCTCGAATGGGACGTGAGAGACGACCAGACGTTCCCCGCCAGCTTCGTCGTGCGCGGGAACCTGACGTCGAGCTTCCTGGCCGACGTCTCGCGCGCCATCGCCGACGAGGGCGTGGAGGTCACTGGAGCGACGATGTCGACCGAGGACGGCGAAGCCGTCGCGAGGTTCCGCGTGGAGGTCGGGAACCTCCATCGCCTGAAGCGGCTCATACGCGTCGTTCAGCGTCTGAAGGGCGTCGCCTCGGTCGAGCGACGCCGGCCTCCCTCCGCCGGCAGGAGAGGAGCGAACGAGTGAAGGCAGTGCTTCAGCGCGTCCTGTCGGGCAGCGTCAGCGTCGAGGGCCGGACCGTCGGGTCCGTCGACCGCGGGCTGGTCGTCCTGGTCGGCGTCGCGCCGGAGGATTCCGACGAGGACGCTCTCTGGCTGGCCCGGAAGACGGCTTCACTCAGGATCTTCGACGACGAGAACGGCAGGATGAACCTCTCGCTCGCCGACATGGGCGGCGGCGCGCTCGTCGTCTCGCAGTTCACGCTCCTAGCGGACTGCCGGAAGGGGCGGCGACCGAGCTTCACCGGCGCGGCCCCGCCCGAGAAGGGCGACGAGCTCTATCTGAAGTTCGCCGAGGCGCTGCGGGACGAGGGAATCGACGTCGCGACAGGGCGATTCGGCGAGCGGATGCTCGTCGAGATCCAAAACGACGGACCGGTGACGTTACTTCTCGACTCGGCGGACCGCGCCGGCCGCTGATCCGCCGAACCGCAAGGAGCGTGGGTATTGGGCTGCGACTTCGTCACATCGAGGATCACGGAGCGCCCTTTCGTGCTGGCATCCGGCTCGCCGCGCCGCTCGGCCATTCTGAGGGGGCTCGACGTCGACTTCGAACTCGACCCGCATCGCATCGAGGAGCTCGAGGTCCCCGATGAGACGCCGGAGGAGCACGTCGTCAGACTGGCGATGGACAAGGCCCTGGACGCCGCGGACCGGAGGAAGCGGGGAACCGTTCTCGGGGCCGACACGATCGTCCTTCTCGACTCGCGGATCGTCGGGAAGCCGATCGACGAATCCGACGCCCGCGCCATGCTCGCGGAGCTTCGGGGACGCGACCACGAGGTGCTCACCGGCCTCGCTCTCGTGCGCGCCGGGGACCGGGCCGCCGTCTCGGCATACGAGCGGACCGTCGTGACGTTCCGCGAACTCACGGACGAGGAGATCCGCTCGTACGTCGCGAACGGAGAGCCGATGGACAAGGCGGGCTCGTACGCGATCCAGGACTGCGGCGCCGGGATCGTTGAGAGGGTCGAGGGCTGTTTCTACAACGTCGTGGGGCTTCCGGTCGTCCGCATGCTCCAGCTTCTGGACGAACTCGGGGCCCTGCGCGCAGAACGGTGAACGGAGGGTTGATGTCCCCGAGAAGAGAGAACGAAACACAGGGTCCGCACCGGACCATCGAGTGGCTCTCGGACCGCGTGAGGCTCATCGATCAGACCCGACTCCCGCTCGAGGTCGTCTACCGCGAGACCGACGACTACCGGCAGATCGCCGAGTCGATCAGGCGGCTCGAGGTCCGCGGGGCGCCGGCCATCGGGGTGGCGGCGGCAATGGGCGTCGCCCTCGCCGCGCTCGAGAGCGACGCGAACGACCCGGAGGCCTTTTCCCGGGACGTCCGCGCCGCGGCCGGACATCTGAGGTCGACGCGGCCGACCGCTGTCAACCTCGGTTGGGCGCTCGACAGGATGCTCGCCGTCCTCGACGGCTCTCCGGACGACGTCGCCGCCGCGCGTCGGGCGCTCGTCGAGGAGGCCGTCGCCGTCTTCGAAGAGGACCGCCGTCTGTCCCGTCGGATCGGAGAACGCGGGGCCGAGCTCCTGAGCGACGGCGACACGGTCCTCACGCACTGCAACGCGGGCGGCCTCGCCACCGCCGAGCTGGGCACAGCTCTGGCGGTCATCTACGTCGCGGCGGAGCAGGGGAAGACGATCCATGTGATCGCCGACGAGACACGCCCGCTCCTTCAGGGGGCGCGTCTCACGACGTGGGAGCTCTCGGATCGCGGCATCGACGTGACGCTCCAGTGCGACAGCGCGGCCGCCGGCGCCATCGCGGGGGGGCTCGTCGACTGCGTCATCGTCGGCGCCGACAGGATCGCCGGCAACGGCGACGTCGCGAACAAGGTCGGTACGCTCTCGGTCGCGCTGGCCGCCGACCGCTACGGCGTGCCGTTCTACGTCGCCGCCCCGACCTCGACGCTCGACCCGACGCTCTCCGGCGGCAGCGACATCCCCATCGAGGAACGCTCGCCGGACGAGGTGACGCTCTGCGGGGGCGTCAGAACCGCGCCACCGGGGGTCAAGGTCAGGAATCCGGCTTTCGATGTGACTCCCGCGGAGCTCGTAACGGCCATCATCACCGACCGGGGCGTGTTCGGTCCGCCCTACGCCGAGACCCTCTTCGGCGAAGAGACGTAAGACGGCGCGGGGGGGGACGACAGCGTCGTTCTCCCTCCGAGCGCGGGCTCCGCGCGCGGGAGAACGGACGGGAACGCCGCCGGAGCCGGAACAACGCTTGACATCCCGCAACCCGCCTGCTAGACTGTCTGATTCTGACCGGGATAGATGCCTGCCCGGGGTCCTTCTCTTGACCGGAAGGGCCGCGGGAGAGGGGAAACGTACGTCGGAGGCACGGGCATGTCGACACACGTCACCAAGCTCTCGGAGATCGAGCGGCGGCACTACGTCGTCGATGCCGAGGGGCAGGTTCTGGGCCGTCTCGCGACGCGGGTGGCCTCGCTCCTTCGAGGGAAGGGCAAGGTCAACTACTCGCCGCATCTCGACGTCGGCGACTTCGTCATCATCGTGAACGCGTCGAAGATCGTGCTCACGGGCAACAAGCTGGAGGACAAGAGCTACTTCCGTCACAGCCAGTATCCGGGCGGCGAGAAGCACATCCCGGTCAAGCGTCTTCTCGAGACGCGGCCGGAGCTGGTCATCCGCCACGCGGTGCGCGGGATGCTCCCGAAGACGAAGCTCGGACGGAAGATGCTCAAGAAGCTCAGGGTCTACGGGGGCCCGGATCATCCGCATGAGGCGCAGAATCCGGAACCTCTGACCTTCTAGCGACGGACGCTCCCGTCTGGGGAGCTCGAGCAGGGAGAGGACATGGACAACACCTTCCAGGCCGTTGGAAGGCGCAAGGAAGCGGTGGCGAGGGTCCGACTCGTTCCGGGCACGGGACAGAGGACCGTCAACGGGCGGGTGATCGACGAGTACTTCAATCGCCCCACGACCATCCAGGACATCAACCGTCCCATGGACGTGACGTCGACGGGCGACCGCTACGACGTGTTCGTCAACGTGCGGGGCGGCGGGATGACGGGCCAGGCCGGAGCGATCCGCCTGGGCATCGCCAGGGCGCTCTGCAAGATCGACGAGAGCTACCGCAAGCCGCTCAAGCAGGCGGGCTTCCTGACGCGCGATCCGAGGGTCAAGGAGCGCAAGAAGTACGGGCAGAAGGGCGCCCGCAAGCGCTTCCAGTTCTCGAAGAGATAGTACCTGTCCCGCCGGACGGCCCAGCGGGCCCTCCGGCGGAGACCATCACGCACGCGGCCGGACCGCGCGCGGGGGGTGCGCCGCTTCCTCATGGGAGGGAGGGTGCCCGCGCCGGGATGAAGGTCGCGGAGGCCTAACCGACAGAAGGAGAGAGACAGCATGAGCACTCCCGACATGAGGGCGCTCCTGGAGGCGGGCGTCCATTTCGGGCACCAGACCCACCGGTGGAATCCCAAGATGAAGCCCTACATCTTCATGAAGCGCAACGGGATCCACATCATCGACCTCGCCAAGACCATCGGCCTCATGCAGGTCGCGTCCGACGCCATCGCCGAGCACGTGCGGCGCGGGCAGCAGGTCCTGTTCGTCTGCACCAAGCGGCAGGGGACCGAGATCGTCCGCGAAGAGGCGTCCCGCTGCGGGATGCCGTATGTGACCGAGCGCTGGCTGGGCGGAACGCTCACGAATCTGCGCACCATCCGTCGAAGCGTCAGGAGACTCGAGGACATCGAGAAGATGTCCGAGGACGGCACGTTCGACCTCCTGGCCAAGAAGGAGGTCCTCGGTCTCGAGCGCGAGCGCGCGAAGCTCGCGAAGGTGCTCGAGGGCATCAGGACGATGGAGCGCCTGCCGGGCGTGGTCTTCATCATCGATACGCACAAGGAGCGGATCGCCCTGAACGAGGCCAACAAGCTCGGGGTCCCCGTCGTCGGGGTCTGCGACACGAACGCCGACCCGGAGCGGTGCGAGTACGCCATTCCCGGGAACGACGACGCGCTCCGGTCGATCCGGCTCTTCTCGTCGTTCGTCGCCGACTCGGTCCTGGACGCCAAGGCGACCAAGAGCGAGGGGCGCGAGGGCGAGGCGGCGGCCGTCTCCGCGTCGGCCGAGACAGCAGAAGGCTCCGCCTGATCCTGTTCGATTCCATCACGAGAGACAAACCACTCGAGTCTGTTCGCGGAGGGCATCCGACTCCATGGAGATCAGCGCACAGGACGTCAAGGTACTCAGAGAGAAGACCGGCGCGGGGATCATGGACTGCAAGAAGGCCCTGGCCGAGATGGGCGGCGACGTCGAAAAGGCCATAGAGCATCTCAGGAAGACGGGGATCCTCAAGGCGGCCAAGAAGGCGGACCGTCCGACCGGCGAAGGGATCATCGCGTCGTACGTGCACGCCGGATCGAAGCTGGCGGTGCTCGTCGAGATCAACTGCGAGACCGACTTCGTCGCCAAGACCGACGAGTTCCAGAGCTTCGCCCACGACGTGGCCATGCACATCGCGGCGCAGAGTCCTCTCGTCGTCTCCCGGGACGAACTCCCTGAGGAGCAGCTCAGTCATGAGCGTGAGATCCTCCGTGAGCAGGCGAAGACCTCCGGGAAGCCCGACGACATCGTCGAGAGGATCGTGGACGGCCGCATCGAGAAGTACTACTCTGAGGTCTGCCTGATGGAGCAGCCCTTCGTGAAGGACCCGGACACCACGATCGAGGAACTCACGAAGCAGCTCATCGCCAAGCTCGGCGAGAACATCCGCATCAACCGCTTCGTCAGAATGAAGCTCGGAGAGAACGCCGGTTCCTGAGGAGGGGCAGCAAGAGTGCCTCGATTCGGACGCGTCATCGTCAAACTGAGCGGGGAGGCCCTCCTCGGCGAGGACTCGCCGATCTCGGTCGAGTCGGCGCGGCGCATCGCCCGTGAGATCGGGCTCGCAGCCGACGAGGGGGTCGAGATCGGGGTCGTCATCGGAGGCGGCAACATCCTCCGCGGCGTTCACGCTGCTCCCGGAGGCAGGGAGCGGGTGCGCGCCGACCACGCGGGGATGCTGGCGACCGTGCTGAACGGACTCGCGCTCGCCCGCGCGCTCGAGGAAGGCGGCCGGAAGACTGCGGTCATGAGCGCCGTCCCTGCCGGACCCGCGGCGGAGCTCTACCAGCACGACGCCGCCGACGAGCGTCTGCGCTCGGGACACGTTGTCATGCTCACCGGCGGGACCGGCAATCCGTTCTTCTCGACCGACACCGCCGCGGCTCTTCGCGCCGCAGAGCTGGGCGCCGAGGCCATCCTCAAGGCCACCAAGGTCGACGGCGTCTACGACGCCGATCCCGTCTCGAATCCCGACGCATCACGTTTCTCGGAGCTCACATACGAGGAGGTCCTCGAGCGGCGGCTCGGGGTCATGGACATGACCGCCGTGTCGCTGGCCCGCGACAGGGGCCTCCCGATCATCGTCTTCTCGCTCTTCGGCGACGGCGCGATCGCGAAGGCCGTCCGCGGAGAGAAGATCGGAACTCTCGTCAAGGAGGGGTAGGGCATGGAGAAGCTCTTCGCCGACGCGAAGGACAGGATGGAGAAGGCCGTCGAGGCGATGAAGCGCGAGTTCGCCAAGGTCCGCACCGGCAAGGCGACACCGGGACTGCTGGACGGCGTCAAGGTCGAGTACTACGGGAGCACCGTCCCGCTGAAGCAGGTGGCGAACGTGAGCGCGCCCGAGGCCCGGCTTCTGGTCGTCCATCCGTGGGACAAAGGCGTTCTCGGTGAGATCGAGAAGGCCATTCAGTCGGCAGATCTCGGTCTCAATCCTTCGAACGACGGGAACCTGATCCGCGTCCCCATCCCCCCGCTCACGGAGGAGCGTCGGAAGGAGCTGGTCCGTCACGTTCACAAGCTCGCTGAGGACGGGCGCATCGCCGTCAGGAACATCCGGCGCGACGTCAACGAGGCCCTGAAGGAGAAGCAGAAGGCCGGCGAGATCTCCGAGGACGAGTTCCACCGGGCCCACGACAAGACCGTTCAGGAGATGACCGATGAGATGATCCACGAGATCGACCATCTCCTGGCGCTGAAGGAAGAGGAGTTGATGGAGGTGTAGGTAGTTGCCGTGCTCCAGGGGAGCTCACTCGGAGCGACCCGGCAATGGGACAAGGAGGGAACGACGTGGCGTACGTGATCACCGATGCCTGTACTGCCTGTGGCGCCTGCGCGGGCGTCTGCCCTGTCGAGGCGATCTCTGAGGGCGAGGACAAGTACAGGATCGACCCGGACACGTGCACGGACTGCGGTCTGTGCGCGGACGAGTGCCCGTTCGACGCCATCGAGCAGGGCTAGCCGGTCCCGGGCGCGAGGAAGTTCTGGAGTGAGGACGGCTGGCCTCCTTTCCGGGCCCGCCGTCCTTGCCTATCCGGGCCGGTCAAAGACCCGGGCTTCGGAGGAAGCATGGCACGCGGGGGCGGCGGCGGACTCGACATCCCGGCCGGGAGGCTTCCACGACACGTCGCCATCATCATGGACGGGAACGGCAGGTGGGCCAGACGTCGGGGCCTTCCTCGCGTCGCCGGGCATGCCGCGGCACGCAAGGCCGTCCGCGAGGTCGTCATCGAGTCGTCCAACCTGGGACTCGAGGAGCTCACGCTCTACACGTTCTCAATGGAGAACTGGCGGCGTCCGCGCGCCGAGGTCACGGCGCTCATGCATCTCCTTGACCAGACGCTCAAGGACCAGGTCGACGAGATGGATGAGAACAACGTCCGACTCCGCGCCATCGGCCGGATCGAGCTTCTCCCGAAGTACGCGAGAAGCCGCGTCGAGCGGTCGATCGAGCAGCTCTCCTCGAACGACGGCCTGAAGCTCAACCTCGCGCTGAGCTACGGAGGGAGACGGGAGATCCTCGACGCCGCGCGCGACATCGCTCTGGCCGCGCGGCGCGGCGAGCTCGACCCGGATGAACTCGATGAGGAGACCTTCAGGCAGTTCCTCTACATTCCCGAGATGCTCGATCCCGATCTTCTCATCCGCACGAGCGGAGAGCTTCGGATCTCCAACTTCCTGCTCTGGCAGATAGCCTACTCCGAGATCCATGTGACGGACGTTCTGTGGCCGGATTTCCGCGCGAAGCATCTTCACGAGGCGCTCCGGTCGTACGCCGGTCGCGATCGCCGCTTCGGAGGCGTGAGCGGTCCGGCCGGGAGGCGGCGGTAGCCGATGGCCTTTGAACAGCGTCAGCTGACGGCTCGTCTTCTCACGGCGGCCGTCGGGATCCCGGTGACAATCATCTGCGCCCTCGTCGGGGGCATCCCCTTTCTTCTTGCCATGAATTTCGTCATCGGGTTCGGGCTCTTCGAGTTCTACCGGATGGTCGAGTCGAAGGGCATCCGGCCGTACAAGACGGTCGGCGTGGTCGCAGGACTCATCGTCTCGTGGTACGTCTACTTCCAGGGCGGGGTCTTCTCAGGTCTCTTCATCACGCTGGTCCTGGTGTGGGTCATGGTCCTGGAGCTCTTCCGCAGGGACGGTGAACTCGCCGTCTTCCACATCTCTTCGACCATCCTGGGCGTGTTCTACGTCGCGTGGCTCGGGAGCCACGTGATCCTCCTGAGGAAGCTCGGCGAGGTTCATCCCGAGGGCGATCTCGGCGGCCTCTTCGTGATCCTCGCCTTCGCGCTCGCGTGGGGCACCGACACGGGAGGGTATCTCTTCGGAAGCGCCATCGGGAAGCGCAAGCTCATGCCGCGCGTCAGCCCGGAGAAGACCGTCGAGGGCGCTCTCTGCGCGGCGGCGACCTGTTTCGTCATCGCGATCGTCTCGAAGTACACGTACGCCGAGTTCCTGTCGCTCCGGGACGCCCTGATCCTCGGCGTGGTCTCGCCCGCGATGGCGATCCTCGGCGACCTCGTCGAATCGCTCATGAAGCGCGACGTCGCCGTGAAGGAGACGTCTCGAGCGCTTCCCGGGCACGGGGGGATGCTCGATCGCTTCGACAGCGTGCTGTTCGTCGCCCCGCTCGTCTACTACTACCTGCGTTTCGTCGTCTAGAGAGGCTCACGTGACCCCGGCACCCGGACGCACCCGCGTAGCGCTCCTCGGCTCGACCGGCTCGATCGGTCGAAGCGTGCTGGACGTAGCTCTGCGCCACCGTGACCGGTTCGAGATCGTGGCGATGACGGCGAACACCAGTTCGAAGCTTCTCGCAGAGCAGGCGGCGCGTTTCGACTGTCCGCTGGTGGTGATCGCCGACGGCGCGAACGACGTCCCCGTGCCCTCGGGCACCGAGGTCCGGCGGGGCGCGCGGTCGCTCCTCGAGGCGGCGTCGCTCCCCCACGCGGATCTCGTGGTGAACGCGCTGGTCGGCGCATCGGGGCTTGCGCCGACGGCGGCGGCCATCGAGGCGGGCAAGCGCCTGGCGCTCGCCAACAAGGAGTCGCTGGTCATGGCGGGCGGCGTTCTCACGGCCGCCGCGACAGCGAGCGGCTCGACCATCGTGCCCATCGACTCCGAGCACAGCTCACTCCGCCGCTGTCTCAAGGGCCGCGCCTCAGAGGAGATCGCCGGCGTCGCGCTGACGGCCTCCGGCGGCGCGCTCAGGGACAGAGCGCCCGAAGAGCTCGCCGACGTCAGCGTCGAGGAGGTGATGAGGCACCCCACCTGGGACATGGGTCCCAAGGTCACGGTCGATTCGGCGACGCTCGTCAACAAGGCCTTCGAGGTCATCGAAGCGCGCTGGCTCTTCAACGTGCCTCTTGATCGGATCGAGGTCGTGCTGCATCAGCAGTCCATCGCCCACTGCTTCGTCAGGCTCCTGGACGGGAGCCTTCTCGCGCATCTCTCGGAGCCCGACATGCGCGTCGCCATCCAGGACGCCATGTTCGCGCCGGACGCCCCGCCGTCCGAGCTCTCGGGGCTCCGGGTCTGGGAACTCGGGACGCTTTCATTCGAGCCCGTCGACACGCGGCGGTATCCCTGCTTCGAACTCGTTCTCGACGCGGCGAGGACCGGCGGGACGGCGCCGGCCATCGCGGCCGCGGCCGACGAGGTCGCCGTCGAGGCGTTCGTCCGGGGGCGCATCGCCTTCGACCGCATCCGCGACGTGATCGAATCGACGCTTCGCTCGGTCGAGTCCGGCCCCGCCGATTCTCTGGAGCGGGTCCTGGATGCCGACCGCGAGGCGAGGCGAACGGCCGAGGCGGCGGTCGACGCCGGACGACGGCGAGACAACTGACGGGAGGGAACTCGAGCATGTTCGTCTTCTATCTTCTGGCCGCCGTGCTTCTCGGCATCCTCATCCTGGTCCACGAGCTGGGCCACTTCCTGGCGTGTCGCGCTGTCGGCGTCCGCGTTGAGCGGTTCTCGATCGGGTTCGGTCCCCGCCTCTTCAAGGTACAGCGCGGGGATACCGAGTACGCGATCTCGCTCATCCCGCTCGGCGGCTATGTGAAGATGGCAGGGGCGGAACCGGCGCCCGACGGGGAGATCCCCGATCTCGGTCCCGACGCCTATCTCTCGAAGCCGGTATCGAAGCGCGCGTTCATCGTCGCGTCCGGGCCGCTCACGAACCTGCTGCTCGGATTCGTCGTCACGTTCCTCGTCCTTTGGATCGCCGGGCTTCCCACGCTCGGCGCCCCCGTCGTCGGGAGCGTCGAGGAGGGGCTGTCCGCGGCCGCGTCCGGGGTGACCGCGGGAGACCTCATCGTCAGCGTCGACGGTCGACAGGTCGAGTCCTGGAGCGACGTTCAGGAGGCCCTCGATGAGGCCGGCGTAGAAGCCGACCTCGTCGTCGAGCGAGACGGGCGGACCGTCACCATTCCGCTGTCCCTTCAGGACCCGGACGGCGAACCGGCCGACCTCGGGTTGACGCCGTTCGTCCCCGCCGTCGTCGGGGACGTCATGAGCGGCAGTCCCGCCGACCGGGCAGGGCTTCGGCCCGGCGACCGGCTGGTCCGCATCGAGGGCCGGGAGGTTCGCACCTGGTACGACGTCGGCGACGTCATCTACGAGCGTCCGAATGAAGAGACTCTCGTGGAGTGGGTCCGGGACGGAGAGACGATGAGCGCGACCATCGTCCCGGAGGTCGGCGAGGAGATGGTCGGTGAGAACGAGGTTCGGCAGGTCGGACTCATCGGCATCATGCGGGAATGGGAGGTCGAGCGGCTGCCGTTCACCGAGGCCATCGTCTCAGGCCTCCGGCTCACGAGGACCTATGCGGTCATGCTCGTCCAGGCGCTCGGCTACGCCGTGGGAGAGCTCGTGCGGGGCCGTGTCCCGAGCGACGTCCTCGGCGGGCCCGTCCGCGTGGTCCAGATGGCCACCGAGAGCGCCCGGTGGGGAGGAAGCTACTTCTTCGGCTTCATGGCCCTGCTTTCCGTCAATCTCTGCGTCATCAACCTGCTGCCGCTTCCCATCCTCGACGGCGGGCACCTCCTGCTGCTCCTCATCGAGCGGATCCGCGGAAGGAGCCTCTCCGAGAGGGCGCTCATCATCTGGCAGCAGATCGGGCTGGTCTTCTTCATCTCGCTCACCATCGCGCTTCTCTACATGGACCTGTCGCGCGGTGCGTGATCCGATGTCGACCGCCGTCCGCGCACCAGCGTTCAGCGAGAGAGGAGGCCCGGTGCCGCCCCGGTTGACACTCTCGTGCCCCCCGCCTAAACTGTGCTGTATGAAGACCAGAACAGCGCTTCTCATAGCCGCGTCGCTCCTCCTTCTCGCGGCCCTCGCGTCGGGCGCGGCCGCGCAGCAGTTCGGTCGGAACAAGGTCCAGTACGACCGGTTCGAGTGGACCATTCTCACGACCGAGCACTTCGACGTCTATTACTACGACGGTTCGGCCGACGTCGCCGACGCGGTCGCCCTCATGATCGAACAGGCCTACGAGGATTACCGAGAGGTGCTGGGACACGATCTCACGACCGTCATCCCTGTGATCGTCTATGCCTCCCACAACGACTTCCAGCAGACGAACGTGACGTTGACCCACGTCGGCGAGTCGGTCGGCGGCTTCACCGAGCTCTTCAAGAACCGCGTCGTGGTCCCGTTCACCGGCTCGTACGCCGACCTCAGACATGTCGTCTACCACGAGCTGGTCCACGTGTTCATGTTCGACGTCGTCTACGGCGGTCTTGTCCGCTCCGTCATCCGGCAGGCCTACATGAACCCCGTTCCCCTCTGGTTCACCGAGGGGCTCGCCGAGTACGTTTCGCAGGGCTGGGACGCCGAGGCCGAGATGATCCTGCGGGACCTCACCGTCTCAGATCAGGTCGTGCCGCTCGAGTACCTCTACGGCGGCTACCTCGTCTACAAGGAAGGTCAGTCGGTGATGACGTTCATCGCCGAGCGATACGGCCGGAACAAGATCGCAGAGATCGTGAAGTCGCTGGCGAAGACACAGAACCTCGACCGCTCGCTGAGCGAGGCCGTCGGCCTCACGACGCCCGAGCTGTCCGAGGCGTGGGAGGACTGGCTCCGGGAGCGGTACTGGCCCCGCGTCGAGGTCCTTGATCGCGGCCGCGACATCGGTCGGCTCGTCACCGATCATACGAAGGACGGTTCGTACCTGAACCTCGGGCCGTCGATCTCGCCGGACGGTTCCCGGGTGGTCTACGTCACCGACCGGTCGGGCTACGCCGACATCAAGGTCGCCTCGACGCTCGACGGCAGAGTCCTCGCGACGCTGGTCAGGGGCGGTCGATCGGACGAGTTCGAGCAGCTCCACATCCTGCGCACCGGGTTCGGCTGGTCGCCGGACGGCGCCTCGGTCTGCTTCGTCACGAAGGCGGGGGAGAGCGACGCGCTGCACTTCGTCGGCGTCGAGAACGGCGAACTCGAGAGAAGCCTGACCTTCGAGCTCGACGGCATGTACACCCCATCCTGGTCGCCCGACGGCGAGCGCGTCGTCTTCGTCGGCACGAAGGACGGCGCGTCCGATCTCTACGTCACCGACATCGAGGGAAAGAGCCTCTCGCGCCTGACCGACGACTTCTTCGACGAGCGCGATCCCGTCTGGTCGCCGGACGGAACGCGCATCGCGTTCTCGTCGGACAGGGGGTCGGAGTCGGAGTTGGGCTTCAGGAGACGGTACGACCTGTACACCGTCGACCCCGAGACGCGGCGCATCGAGCGGCTGCCGTCAACGCCCGAGAACGACAGCTCGCCGACCTGGTCTCCGGACGGCGAGACCATCGTCTTTTCCTCGACGGTCGGCGGCTCGCCGGACCTCTACGCCCTCTCGCTCGACGACTCCTCGATCACGAGACTGACCGCGTTCGTCGGCGGGGCCGAGTCCCCGAGCTGGGCGAGAACGAGCGACTGGATGGTCTATTCGCTCTACTCGAACGTCGGGTGGGACATCGCCGCCGTCAAGGACCCGCTGGTGCGCCTGCCCGAGGCGGCCGGGACGCTGCCGCCCGCGGAACCGCTCGACAGACCGGGCGTTCCCATCACAGACGCGGAGCTGGAGGAGGGGCCGCCCGAGCGTCCGTTCGCCGAGAGGCGTCTCGTCCCCGACGACGCAGATGCCCCGGTCGTCCCACCGACGCCCGACAGCGAGGAGAACGAGACGGTCGGGAAGGTGCGCGACGCCTACGCGGACGCCACCGGGACTGAAACGGAAGAGGATGAGGACGGTCGGGACGTCGGCGTCACGCGGCCGTACGAGACCAGGTTCACTCCCGACTGGATGTCCGGCGGCGTCGGGTACAGCTCGGGTTACGGGCTCTCCGGCGGAGCGCAGATCGCGGTGTCCGACATCCTCGGCAATCATCGCTTCTACATCGCGACCGACTTCTTCTCGAGCATCGAATCGAGCAACTTCTACGTTCTCTACGAGAATCTCGCCAGGCGGCCGAATCTCTCGGTCGGCGTCTACAACTTCAAGGAGTACTACTACTCCGAGCGGACGAGGCTCGGCGAGGACCTCGGCGAGAAGCGCTACTTCACCGAGCGAAGCTACGGCCTCTCGCTGGGCGCGTCCTACCCGTTCAGCCGCTTCACCCGGCTCGAGTTCGACGTCTCTGCCCTGACGGTCGACCGGCGGTTCGCAGAGGAACTCGAGACAGGCGAGATCGAGCTGACCGACGAGAGCGTCAAACGCTCGCTCTTCATCCCGAGCCTGAGGCTCGTCAACGACACCACGCTGTGGGGCAGCGTCGGACCCGTGAGCGGCGGACGCTCGTCGCTCTCGGTCTCCAAGTCGTGGGAGTCGGGCGGCGATTTCACCTATCTCACCGGCATCGCGGACGTCAGGCGCTACTTCCGGATGGGACGGCGCCACACGTTCGCCGTGAAACTCGTGGCGGCCAGAAGCTCTCAGAAGAACGCGCAGAACTTCTTCATCGGCGGCGTCAACAGCCTGCGCGGCTACGACGACTTCGAGTTCAGCGGTACCAGGATGGCGCTCGCGACGGTCGAGCTCCGCTATCCGTTCATCGACTATCTGGTCATCGCGTCGCCTCTTCCCATAGCGCTCAGAGGGCTCCGCGGGGTCATGTTCCTCGATCTGGGGGCGGCGTGGGACGATGACGACGAGTTCCGCGGCGCCTCGAGGGACGGAGGCTTTCACCTCGAGGACATCAAGGCGAGCTACGGAGTGGGCGTCAGGATGAACCTGGGGTTCTTCGTCATACGCGTCGACCGCGCCTGGCGGACCGATCTCAGGTCGACAGGCGGAGCACGGACGCATTTCGCGCTCGGCGCCGAGTTCTGATCGAGTACCCCCTTCTCGATGTCGTTCTTTCGGTCGGACCCCCGGGAGTCCCCCTCTGGAGCTTGACGTGAAGTTCGATCTCAACGAGGCGCAGGCCGAGGCGGTCCGCCATCCCGGCGGGCCGCTCCTTGTGCTCGCGGGCGCCGGCAGCGGAAAGACCCGCGTGCTGACGTACCGCATCGCCCATCTCATCGGCGAGAGCGGCGTGAGCCCTCGCGCCATCCTCGCCGTGACGTTCACGAACAAGGCCGCCGACGAGATGAAGCGGCGCGTCGTCGAGCTCGTCGGCGCCGACGCCTCGCTCGTCTGGATCGGGACCTTCCACTCGGTCGCCGCGCGGATCCTCCGGCTCGAGGCGAAGTGGGGATGGTGGACGGCGTCGTTCTCGATCTACGACGAGGCCGATTCCACCGCGCTCGTCAAGGAGTCGATGGAGAAGGCCGGCGTGTCGGCCTCGGTCTTCACGCCGAAGGCCGTTCTCTCGGCGATCTCGAGGGCCAAGGACAGGCTGGTCGACGCCTCGCTCTACGCCGAGACCGCGGGCGGCTACTTCGAGGAGTGCGTCGCCGCGGTCTACCGCGAGTACGAGAAGGGCCTCCGGCGGATGAACGCCTTCGACTTCGACGACCTCATCATGGGGACCGTCCGCCTCCTTCGTGACGAGCCGCGCGTGCTCGAGGCGTACGCCGACAGGTTCGAGCACGTTCTGGTGGACGAATACCAGGACACGAGCCACGCGCAGTACGAGCTCGTCAATCTCCTCTCCTCAAAGCACAGGAACATCATGGTCGTCGGGGACGACGACCAGTCGATCTACGGATGGCGCGGGGCCGACATCTCCAACATCCTCGACTTCGAGCACGACCATCCGGACGCGACGGTGGTCGCGCTCGAGCAGAACTATCGCTCGACGGCCGGGATCCTCGAGGCCGCGCACGACGTCGTCTCGCGGAACGTGCGCCGGAAGGAGAAGAAGCTCTGGACAAGACGCGGCGACGGCGTGTCGGTGCGTCTGACGCGCGTGGCGAACGAGTATCAGGAGGCCGACGCGATCCGAGATACGATCACGGCGCTCATGGACGAGTCGGGGCTCGCCGCCCGCGACTTCGCCGTGCTCTACAGAACGCACGCCCAGTCGCGCGTCATCGAGGACAGCCTGAGACGCGCCGGCATCGCCTACGACATCATCGGCGGCGTCCGATTCTACGAGCGCGCCGAGGTCAAGGACGTCCTGGCCTACCTCAGGGTCGTGGCGAATCCGAGAGACGCGGTGAGCCTGGGGCGCATCATCAACGTGCCGCCCAGGAAGCTCGGCGCGCGCTCACTCGAACGCGTGACGGGCTTCGCGGCCGACGAGGGGATCTCCCTTCGCGAGGCCATCGCCCGTCCCGACGACATCGAGGGACTCGCTCCTCAGGCGAGGCGGTCGCTCGAGGCCCTCGCCGGCATGTTCGACCGGCTGGAGAAGCAGCTCGATTCGCTGCCCGCCGACGCGCTCATCCGAGAGGTTCTCGAGACGTCCGGGTATTCGGCGTGGCTCGAAGGGCAGCGCACCGACGAGGCCGCCGAACGGCTTGCGAACGTGGAGGAACTCGTGTCCGCGGCGGCGGAGTTCGGCGAGGCCAGCGAGCGGAGCGACCTTCCCGCGTTCCTCGAGCAGGTGGCGCTCGTCGCGAACATCGACATGTGGGAGGATCGTCTCGACGCCGTATCGCTCATGACCCTCCACAATGCGAAGGGTCTTGAGTTCAAGGCGGTCATGATCCCCGGGCTCGAGGAAGGGCTCCTTCCACACGAGTCGTCGTTCGGCGACGACGAGGAACTGGAGGAGGAGCGCCGGCTCCTGTACGTGGGGATGACGCGCGCGAAGGACCACCTCGTGCTCCTCGCGGCCGACACGCGCAGGCGCGCCGGCGTGCTGGATGTGCGGGCGGCGTCGCGCTTCCTCGACGACATCGCTCCCGGCCGTCTGGAGGTCTCGAGCCCGGGCGTCCGTCCGGCCGCGCGCCCGAGACGCGGCCGCGCTCCGGGCATCCGGCGCAGGCCGCGTGCCGACGCCTTCCCGGACTACGAGAACGCGAGCCAGGAGACCGTCGAGATCCGCCCCGGAGCGCTTGTCCACCATAAGACGTGGGGCGAGGGCCGGGTCCTCGAGGTAGCAGGCTTCGGCGGCGACGCCATCGTCCGAGTCCGCTTCGCGGGAGACGTCGAGAAGCGCATCATGCTTCGCTACGGGGGCCTCAGGCCCGTGGAGAGCTGGGAGGACTGACACGTGCCGATCGGACGCGAAGAGGTCGAGCGCGCGGCGCGTCTCGCCCGGCTGGCCCTCGACGAGGAGACCATCACGCGGCTCGTGGGTGAGCTCTCCCGTGTCATCGACTACGTGTCTCTCCTTGAGGATGTGGTCGGCGACGCAGAGGAGAACGTTCTCGCGCCGCCCGACATCACCCGGCCCGACGTGCCTGGCGAGACCCTCACATCGTCAGAGGCGCTCGAGAACGCGCCCAGGACGGGAGGCGGTTTCTTCGAAGTGCCCGGCTTCCTCCCGGACGACGAGGAGGAGACGGCATGAGGCCCGCGGCCCTGCCGTTCGCCGCCGCTTCGGCGCTCCTGAGCTCGGGCGACCTCTCGTCTCGCGAACTCGTGTGCGACGCGCTCGACAGCATCGAGAACGACGGACGCCGCCTGGGCGCGGTGCTCGCCGTCGCCGAGCGCGAGGACGCGCTCGGCCTGGCCGACGCGGCGGACGAGATGAGGCGGAGCGGCACGTCGGTCTCGCCGCTCACCGGACTTCCGGTCGTCGTCAAGGACAACATCGCGACACGAGACCTCGTGACCACCGCCGGGTCGCGTCTTCTCTCCGACTACCGCCCTCCGCGCGACGCGACCGTCGTCGAGCGTCTCCGCCGCGCCGGGGCGATCGTCGTGGCCAAGGCGAACCTCGACGAGTTCGGCATGGGCTCCTCGAACGAGAACTCCGCCTTCGGGCCCGCCCTGAATCCGTGGGACACCGGGCGCGTGCCGGGCGGTTCCAGCGGCGGCGCGGCAGCGGCCGTCGCGGCGGGCGTCGTTCCCCTGGCTCTCGGCACTGACACGGGCGGCTCCGTCCGGCAGCCGGCCTCGTTCTGCGGTATCGTCGGCGTCAAGCCGAGCTACGGACGCGTGTCCCGCAACGGCCTGGTGGCGTTCGCTTCGTCGCTCGATACCATCGGACCGCTGTCCAGGGACGTAGCCGGCGCCGCGGCGCTCCTCTCGGTCACGGGCGGTCGGGACCCTCTCGACGCGACGTCCTCGGCCCATCCGGTCGCCGACTATGAGAGGTGTCTCGAGGACGGCGCCGGCGGTCTCTCGGTCGCGCTTCCCGAGGAGTATCTCGAAGAGGGCGTGGAGGACGAGGTACGGGCGGCGGTCGAGGACGCCGCCCGCGCGCTCCGGGAGGCCGGAGCGAACGTCGGCTCCGTTTCCCTCCCGCACACCCGCGCCGGGGTCGCCGCGTACCATGTCCTGGCTGACGCCGAGGCGTCGGCCAATCTGGCCAGATACGACGGCGTCCGCTACGGCGGCGCGCCCGCCGACGCCTTGAGCGCCGACGAACTCGTCGTTCGCGCTCGCACCGAGGGCTTCGGCCCCGAGGTGACGCGCCGCATCATTCTGGGCACCTTCGCCCTCTCGGCCGGCTACCGCGACCGCTACTACCTCACCGCCCAGCGCGTGCGGAGTCTCATTGCGGCCGACTTCGGGCGGGCCTTCGAAGCGTTCGACGTTCTCCTCGCGCCGGTCGCGCCCGGACCGGCCTTCAGACTGGGCGAGCGGACCGACGACCCCCTCGCGATGTACCTTTCGGACGTGTTCACGACGCCGGCGAGCCTGGCGGGCGTGGCGGCCGCCTCGGTGCCCTGGTCCATCGACAGCGACGGCCTGCCGGTGGGCGTGCAGGTCATCGCCGCGAGGTTCGATGAGCCGACGCTTTTCAGAGCCGCGGCGGCGCTCGAGCGGCTCGCCCCGGCGCGCAGGACTGCGCCCGGCGGGAGGGAAGCATGATGCGGCTCGTGCCCGACATCGGGTTCGAGATCCACGCGCAGCTGGCGACCAGGACCAAGCTCTTCTGCTCGTGCCCGAACGACGTGGGCGGGAGTCCGAACACCCGTGTCTGCCCTGTGTGCCTGGGGCTTCCCGGCGCCCTCCCGGTTCTGAACGAGGCCGCGATCGACCTGGCGCTCCGCATAGCGCTCGCGTTCGGCGCCCGGGTCGCTCCCGGGATGCGCTTCGCGAGGAAGAACTACTTCTACCCGGACCTCCCGAAGGGCTACCAGATCACGCAGTACGAACGTCCGGTCGCGCTCGCGGGCGGGTTCGCGGGAGGACCCGAGGGCGGCGTCCGCATCCGGCGCGTGCATCTCGAAGAGGATGCCGGGAAGACGGTCCACGGCTCCCGCGGGGAGAGAAGCCGGGTCGACATGAACCGCTCGGGCGTGCCGCTCGTCGAGATCGTGACCGAGCCCGACATCCACTCGATCGAGGAGGCCGACGCCTTTCTCAAGGCCGTTCGCGGGGTTCTCGTCTTCCTCGGCGTCTCGTCGGGCCGCATGCACGAGGGGGCGATCCGCTTCGACACGAACATCTCGCTGAGGCGGGAGGGCTCCGGGAGCCCGGGGGAGAAGACCGAGATCAAGAATCTCAACTCGTTCCGCTCGGTCGCGCGCGCTCTCGCTTACGAGATCGAGCGGCAGTCGGCGCTCATCGAAAGTGGACGTCCGGTCGTCCACGAGACGCTTCTCTGGGACGAGACGCTCGACAGGGCGACGCCGATGCGCTCGAAGGAGGAGGAGTCAGACTACCGCTACTTCCCCGATCCGGACCTGGGGCCGTTCACCCTCTCACGCGAGAGGCTGGAGAGGGTCTCGCGGACCATGCCGGAGCTCCCGGACGAGGCCAGAGAGCGGCTGCGGTCGAGACACGGGCTCTCCGACGAGCAGCTCGATGCGCTCGCCGCGCATCCGGAGGCCGTCCGTTGCTTCGATTCGGCGCTCGAGGCGCTCGAAGTGGCGGGGTGCGACGGGGAGGCGACGACGCTGGCGAACTGGATGGTCGGGCCGGCGACGGGACTCGCGCATTCGAAGGGCATCGAGCTCGCTGACCTCGTGAGGGACGCCCTTCCGGCGGAACGGCTGGCCGACGTCGTCGCGTCCCGGCTCTCGGGCAGGGTGAGCGAGCCGGCCGCAAGGAAGCTCCTGGAGGCGGCTGCGGGATCGGACGAGCCCGTGAGCGCGCTCATCGCGCGGCTCGGGCTCGAGCGTCTCGATGACGCCGCAGAGCTCGAGCGCGTCGTGCGCCGCGTGGTCGACCAGCACCCTTCCGAGGCGCGGCGATGGCGCGACGGAGAACGGAAGCTCACGCGCTACTTCATGGGGCTCATCATGGCGGAGACGAAGGGAAGGGCCGACCCCACCCGAGTGAAGGAGCTCCTCGAGGCGAGGCTCGGCGGGTCGTGACGTCCGGTCCGCCGTCCGCGGCGTCGCCTCCCGCCAGTGGGCATTCGAGGAATCAGGGCGCGCATGCAACCCCGGCCGTCCCGGCCGAGTCAGAGGCAAGATCGTCCGAGGCATCCAGAGACGAACGAACGGAGGAACGAGTGAGCCGACTCCCGTGGTCGGTCGCGGCCGCGCTTATTCTTCTTCCGGCGGCAGTGTCCGCCGGATTCCCCGGGTTCGAGCCCGCCGACTGTGAGCCGCACGCGGGCGACGCGCCCGTGGTCCAGGCTTCGCGGGTCAACGGCGATGAGGCCGTCCTCGTGGACGGCCGGCTCGACGAGGACGCGTGGCTCCGGGCCGAACCCGCCTGCGGGTTCAGAGTCTGGGACCCCGACCGCGGCGCTCCCCCCAGCGAGGAGACCGTCTTCAAGGTGCTCTACGACGACGAGGCCTTCTATTTCGGCGTCGCGTGCCACGTTTCGGAGGCGTCCTGCGTCAGCGGCAGGCTCTGCCGGCGCGACCGCATCAGCGAGTCGGACGTCGTCAGCATCTATGTCGACCCGTATTTCGACCGGACCACCGGATACAACTTCCGCGTGAACCCCCTCGGCGTCCAGGGCGACCGCTCCGTGGCGAACGACGGCGGCTCGATGGACCGCGACTGGAACGCCGTCTGGGAGGCCGAGACGTGGGAGGACGAGGACGGCTGGTACGCCGAGTTCCGCATCCCGTTCTCAGCGGTTCGCTACCGCCGGGCCGAGAGCATGACCTGGGGACTGAACGTCTACCGCATGATGTACGACATCGGAGAGGACACCAGCTGGGCGACGTGGGACGAGGGGACCCGCGGCTTCGTCAGCCGGTTCGGCGAGATCCGGGGTCTCAGGAACGTCCCTTCCTCCCGGAGTCTCGAAGTGGTGCCGTACGCCGCCGGAGGCGTCGACGACGCCGACCTCAGACAGAGCATCGGAGCGGACGTCTCGACCGCCGTCGGCGCGAACCTCACACTGAACGCGACGCTCCAGCCCGACTTCGGTCAGGTCGAGGCGGACCCTGCGCTCCTGAACCTCTCGCCGTTCGAGACCTGGTATGAGGAGAAGCGCCCCTTCTTCATCGAGGGACGTCAGTTCTTCAGCCATCCCGAGTTCAACATGTTCTACTCACGACGCATCGGGACCGGCGACGAGGATTCGCGGATCCGCTACGCCGGCAAGCTGACCGGCAAGGTCGGCGACTGGTCGGTCGCCGGACTCTTCGCCGAAACCGACGAGATGCTGGAGCCCTCCGAGCTTCAGTTCCGACGGGACGGCGAGGACATCATCAGGTACGGCGTGACGCGGGTCGGGCGGCAGTTCGGGAACGGCGCTCACAGCATGCATCTCATGCAGACGGCCGTTCTGCACGACTACGGCTACGAGGACGACGAGGGCCGGATGGACCATCGCGAGGCGTTCACCACCGGCGCAGACGTCGATCTCAACTTCCACGACAGGGATTACAACGTCGCGGCATCGTTCGTCGGTTCGGCCGTGGACCCGGCGCCCGACCCGGACGACCCCGCGGCGCCGCACGAGCGGACCTTCGGGACCGGCGGCAGTGTCGAGGTCCGGAAGCTCGGCGGGAAGTGGATCGGCGGCGTCAGCGGTCGGTGGGAGACGGAGGATCTCAACCTGAACGACGTCGGCTTCCTGAGCGCAGCCGACGATCTCGGTCTCGGCGGCTGGATCCAGTATGAGATGACGGGAGACCGGGAGAACGCGATCCTCCAGCAGGGCAACATCGAGTTCGGCGCCCACGCCGGGTGGCTCTACGCTTCGGCGACCGGATACGACCTGGACACCGAGGAGGCGGCCTGGTCGTACGACCGGGGTCATCCGACGGGCGGCACCGTCGAGCTGGACGGATGGGGCCGGTTCCCGAATTTCTGGTCGTTCCACTGGGGCGCCGAGTACGGGTTCAACCAGGTGTCCAAGTACGAGACAAGGAGACACGAGGGCATTCGCGGGCCTCTGATGGTGGACCCGAACACGACGTTCGTCTGGTTCGGTTTCGACTCGGACTGGAGGAAGCCGTATGCCCTCTGGTCTCACTCCCACTACGCCTGGGACGATGTCGGAAGCACCAACGCGAGAGGCGAGCTGGGCGCCCGCTGGACCCCGTCGAGCCGCGTGACGCTCAACCTGAGCGCAGCCTACCAGCGGCGACACGCCGAGGCCCAGCATCTCGAGAACTTCAGGAACCCGGACGGCGGCATCGGCGGCGTGAGCTACGTCTTCGCGGAGCTCGACCAGCGCACCTTCGATCTCACGCTCAGGGCCGAGACCCTCTTCTCGAGGGACCTCTCTCTTCAGCTCTACGCGCAGCCCTACATCACCGTCGGCGATTACGCGAACGCGAAGGAACTCGCGCGACCCGCATCGTTCGACTTCTCGGGCGCCGATGACATCCTGTCGGACAACGGGCTCTCCGTCGCCGACTACGACTTCCGCTACGCGTCGCTCAATCTGAACGCGGTCCTCCGCTGGGACTACGCGCCCGGAAGCTCGTTCTACCTCGTGTGGAAGCAGGGTCGCGAGGTCTACGACGAACGAAGCTACTTCTCCGGCGCGGGAACCGGCTTCGAGAACGACCTCGACCCGGACGCGCTCTTCGACCCGGAGCCCGCGAACGTGCTTCTGGCGAAGGTGACCTACCGGCTTTCCATCTAGCCGTCCGTCTCCATCCATTCCTGGGGCGACCCGGGCGGCACGGCACGGACCCGGCATGGGGGCGCGGCGATTTGAGGTCGCCGCGCCTCGTGCTATCATGTTCCATGGTTCGCCGGGCAACAATGGACCAGGAGGATCCGATGTCCCGAATCGAAGACCATCCGGCCGCGCGCTTTCTCGCGACGCTCTCTCTGGCGGCGCTTCTCGCGCTCGGAGGCTGCGGGGGAGGGGACGAGTCCCCCGACGCGGAGCTCTCCGAGGAGGAACTCGCCAAGTGGGAGGAGCCGGGCGGACGCTGGCACATGCAGATCGACCGTCAGATCACCGATGAGCAGGCCGAGGACATCCGGAGGCTCCGGTCCATAGGCTATCTCGCCGGACAGACGGCGGTCCCTGAGGAGTCGGGCATCACGGTCCACGACCCGGAACGGGCCTGGAACGGGCTCAACCTCTACACCTCGGGCGATTTCCCCGGCGCGGTCCTCATGGACATGGAGGGGGACGTGCTCCACCGGTGGGAGTTCGACTTCATAGACGCCTGGCGGGCCGACCCGACCGGGGAACTCCCGTCGAACACGAAGGGCGCCGGGTTCTGGCGGCGGGCCTACCTCTACGAGAACGGAGACATCCTGGGCATCTACGACGGCATGGGCCTCGTCAAGATCGACCGCGACTCGAAGCTTATCTGGTCGTATCTCGAGGGCGCGCACCACGACCTCGAGGTGGCCGACGACGGACGGATCTACACGGTCATCCGCGAAGCGCACGTCGCGCCGCGCATCAACCCGCACGAGCCGATCCTCGAGGACTACATCGTCGTGCTCGACGAGGACGGGAACGAGCTCTCGAGGACCTCGGTGGTCTCAGCGCTCGAGAACTCCGAGTACGATGAGATCTTCGAGAGCATGGGCGACTCGGGAGACATCCTCCACACCAATACGGTTGAGCTGCTCGACGGCAGTCTTGCGCGGCGGGTGCCCGGCTTCGAGGCCGGCAACGTCATGATCTGTCCCCGCGAACTGGATGCTGTCCTCGTCATCGATCTCGAGAGGGAGAGCGTTGTCTGGGCCACGACGGCCCCGTGGGTCAAGCCGCACCAGCCCACGGTCCTCGAGAACGGCGACATCATGATCTTCGACAACCGGGGGAACGCCGGCGCCTCCAGGATCATCCAGTTCGACCCGGTGACCCGCGACATCACCTGGCTCTACGCGACGAAGGATCCGTGGGAGTTCTACTCGAAGGAGTGCGGGTCCAACCAGAGGCTGCCGAACGGGAATACCCTCATCACCGAGACCGACCGCGGTCGCGCCTTCGAGGTGGCGCCCTCGAAGGAGATCGTGTGGGAGTTCGTGAACCCCGCCCAGGTCGTGGATGACCGGGGCCACGCCTTCATCGCCTCCGTCTTCGAGATGCTCCGTCTCCCGCCCGACTTCCCGATTGAGTGGGCGGCGCCTGAGTAGCGCCGCCGCCCCGGTCCCGAGCCCGCCTCATTGACCATCCGCATCACCTGTGATATAATTGCGGAAAGTATGAATGCTCCGTGTTTCGCTCCGCCGGGCGGCCGGCGGAAGGGGGAGAACCATGCTCGGGAGACGCAGATCCCTCGTCGCGGCGCTGACGGCGCTCACTCTCGCCGCGCTCTCGTCGAACGCCTCGGCGGTCGAGGCCGACGGTTACGTTCTGGACTACGAGCGTGTCCACTGCAAGGCGATCGACCCGGTCTACGACGACGCCGATCCGGAGGGGAACGGCGGCGACCTCATGGCGCTCTACGTCGACCAGCAGGAGGACGGTCTGGTCTTCCGCGTGGGCATGTTCATGATGCGCTCGCTGGATGGCAGGAGCGACTGGTTCCGGGACGCGGGCACCGAGATCGTCATCCTCGCCGACTACCGTGACGGCGGCGCGACGTCCGTGCCGGGCGCCCCGTCGGCCGCAGCGCCCCTCGAGTGGGACTGCGCCGTCCGGGCGCGGTACGCCGAGCGCGGGAGCTTCGAGGCCGCGCTCCTGACGCCCGTTGGACGCGCCATCGAGGAGGAGCCGCTCTCCGAGGCCGTCATCGAGCCGGCCATCCACACCATCGAGTGCGCCATCCCGCTCCCGGCCGGTTTCGAGGAGGCCGTCACGACGGCGGCCGGGGTTTCGAGAGCGGCGTATCGCGACGTGGCAAAGGCCGCGGCCGACTCCGAGTCGACGCCGGTCCGCTACCACGTCGTCGCGATCGTGGACGGCCGCGTCGTCGATGAGATGTCGGCCACGAACGAGCCTGAGCGCGGCGACCACAACGTCGCCTTCGTCCAGCACGGGAACCAGGGACTCACGTACACGACCGTCTTCTGGGGGGAGAAGGGCGAGAACGCGTCGTATCCGGGCGATCCGGCCAACCCCGACGACGGCTTCGACGAGCTTCTCGACGCCCACGACTACTACGACATCCCCGGCAACTTCCACATGGCGGGCACGCTCATCACGGGCGCGGAGTGGCACGATCCCTCCTTCAACGACTCGCTCGTCAACGGCGTGAACGAGGGCTGGGCTCAGATGATGACCTCGGCCTACGCGCAGCACATCATGCCGTTCGTCTACGATGAGATGAACAGCTGGTCGGTCTACATCCACCGGCAGCTCGTCAACCACTACTACGGTCAGTGGCCGACGGTGGCCTGGGTGCCCGAGCGGACGTGGCTCGAGAACCCGGACTCGGACGGGAACGGCATCGACGCCTCGTGCTGCGTGGTGGACAACACCATCAAGGACGACTTCTTCGCGAACGACGTCGAGGCGATCATCCTCGACGACTATGTGCACTGCGGCTACATGAACGACGTCTATAACGACCATCATGTCTACGTGCTCGACAACGGCCTCAAGGTCCTGCCGATCGACAACGACTTCGTCGGGGAGATGAACTACGACGGCGGCGCCGCCATGAACACCATCTGGAACGGCACCGCCGATGAGATCATCCTCTACGGAAACGACTGGGAGGTCGCGGCCGAGGTGGCCGGCTTCGATGTGACGCACCCGGACGCGCTGAACAACTACATCTACGTGCTCCAGCAGTGTCAGCTCTACAACACCCAGATCAGCGTCTGGAAGCTCGACGATCTCATCGACTCGTGGCCGACGACGGCCATCACGCTCCAGAACGGATGCTACGGCCTCCTCGGCGAGTGGTACGGATACGGCGGGAGCTGCAACTCGTGGTACTGCAACTGGGCCAGCTACACCGGCGAGGAGAACCTCGATGGGCACAGCCCGAAGTGGGGCTATCAGGGCGCGTGGCAGTACGCCTACAACAAGATCGCCGCAGGTCCCGACAACGACCTCTCCCAGTCGGCCTGGTACGTCCTGATGACCATGCTCCACGAGACCGGCTGGCACGACGCGGGCGGCATCGCAGGTTGGGAGCACCGCTACTCGAACCACATCAAGAACGCGAATCCCTATGCCGAGGCCGCCCTCTGGGCGGAAGGACTCGGCACGTACGCGACGAACACGACCGGCTGCTCCGTGTGGGACGTCGACGAGGACGGTCGCGACGAGGCGGTCATCTGGAACGATCGCGTCATGGCGGTCTTCGAGGAGACAGGCGGCAAGGCCAACTGGGTCTTCGCGAAGGGCGCAGGCTACGGCTACTCGGTCGTCGGGAACTGCAACGTCTACTGGGCCGAGACGGCGGGCGACTGGAACGAGACGAACCACACGGCCGCGCTCTCCGACGTCAGCGTAGGTGGCGTCGACCGCCAGCACGACGGCTACTCCCTCGACGTCATCTCGGGCTCGGGCGGCACTGTGTCTCTCAAGCTGACACACTCCGGCGGCGCCGTCGAGAAGATCGTATCGCTCACGACGGGCGACCCCTATCTCGACGTCATCTACGATGTGGGCGGCGAGACCGCCTACATCAAGAGCGGATGGACCCCGGACCTCGTGGACCTCATCTGGGATCCGGAGCTCTACCGCGTCTGGGACCCCGGCACCGGCAGCTACTGCGGGCAGAGGAACTCGTCGACCGGAGCGACGGCCGCATACGTGCTCGGAAGCGGCGGCGCGGCCCACAACCTCACGTCGACCGCGACGCTCCTCGAGGTCGACGAGATCGTCGGCACGGGCCAGTTCGAGTTCTACGTCTACGCGGGCGAAACGAGCGCGCCCGCCGGTGACGAGATCAGTGAGCTCGAAGCGCTCTCCGCCGGGCTCACCGACGTGCTCCCGCCGGTGCCCGTCGTCGCGAACTACTACCCGAGCGCCGACCGCCTGGACATCACCTTCAACGAGATCGTTCAGTACGACAATGCCGACGTGACGGGAGTCGGCATCGACGAGAACGACGACGGGACGCCCGAGGTCGTGCTGACGTCGGCATGCGTGATCGAGAACACCGAGGACTCGGCCGTCATCAGGATCAGCCTCCCGCAGGAGGTGGCCGACCTCATCGAGGCGCTGACGCCGGGGACGCTCGAACTCGACATGCAGCCGGACTCGTTCTTCGATGTCTTCTTCAACGGAAACCCGGTCGTCGATTCGTCGGACGACGTCGACGTGATCTACGGAGCGAACACGAAGATCACGATCGACGGGTATTTCGACCCGTCCGAGTGGGCGCCGTACACGCTCGTAGTCGACGACCCCGACGATGACTCGGGCTGGCACCCGCCCTCCGAGCCTCTGATGAACGAGCTCTACGGTCTCTACGTCGACTGGGATCCGAACTTCCTGTATCTGGGCGTCAACGGCCAGGTCAGCGGGAACAGCTGGATCCTCTATCTCGATACCGACCCGGGCGGCGCCAACGGCGAGACCGACCTCACGGGCATCGATAGCTGGGAGCGCGGCGCCACGTTCACGGCCTCGGGGTTCCGCGCCGATTTCCAGTACGGCTGCTACCAGCACCAGAGCGCGTACGACTCCGACAGCTTCTTCTCGATCGACGGTCCCACGACGACCACGGCGCTCACCGACTCGATCATCTCGGACTTCGACTCGTTCCACGACCACGGCGTCTCGGGCGGAAGCGAGATCGCGATACCGTGGCACGTGCTCTACGGGCTCGGGCCCGGAGAGGTCGCGCCGAACGCGGAACTCTCGCTCGTCGCGTCGATCTGCTGGGACCCCGAGCCGGACGGCCAGCTCGGCGGCGACTCCGCCCCATCCAACAGCTCGGCGACGCTCCCGACAATCGACACGGTCTACACCCTCACCGTCGACCACGACGGCGACGGGCTGCCGGACGAGGGGTCGACCGACGTCCCGGGCGGCGGCGCCGCGACGCGCTCGCGGCTCCTGGCGGCGAGACCGAACCCGTTCAACCCGGCGACCACCGTCGCCTACGAAGTGGCCGCAGGCTGCCGCGGCGACGTCGAGCTCGCCATCTACGATGTCTCGGGTCGTCTCGTTCGCACGCTGGTCGACGGCCCGATCGGTCCGGGACGACACGCGGCCCGTTGGGACGGGCGCGACGATGAGGGGCGCGCATGCGCTTCCGGCGTCTACTTCGTCCGTCTGACGGCCGGAGACGACCGTGACGTCTCAAAGGTCGCGATGCTCAAGTAGGGAACGAGGGGCTTCAGAGACCGCCACCGCGCCGCTCCTGTGTGGGGCGGCGCGGCCTTTTGGGCGTTGACGCGGGTGCGGGCCGGCCGTAGATTGACCGTGACGAAGGAGAAGACCCCACGCGGAAACGGAGGAACGCATGACCGATGAAGAGAAGCGCGCGACGGGTCTCGACGGCCGCTTCTTCCGACTGGTCGCGACGTTCGAGGCGGCCGCGATGCAGCAGCTCGGGAAGATCGCTCACCCCGTGACGGGCGAGGTCGAGGTCAACCTCGAGGGCGCCCGCGACTCGATCGACATGCTGGCGATGATGGCGGAGAAGACGGAGGGTAATCTCAACGAGGACGAGCGTCGGCTCCTGGAACATATCCTCTACCAGCTGAGGCTGAACTTCGTGGACGTCGCGGACGCGGTCGAGGCGGCCGCCGGTGGTGAAGGCGGCGGCGAGGGAACGGCGCAGGGGAGCGCGCAGCTGGGCGACGGACCCGAGGACGACAGCGTGCCGAAGGGCGACCCGTCCGGGAGCCACGAGGGGGAGGACACCCCGGGAGAACGCCGCTCCGGGGGAGGAGATCAGTGATTCTGACCCTCCCGGGCAACCGATGCGCCGCCACGGCGGCGTTCGCGGCCCTTCTCCTCTCGTTGCCGTCGCTCGCGTCTGCCGTGACGCCGTCCTCGACGGGCTCGGGAGGACTGCTCGATGTTCGGAGCGCGGAGCTCCAGACCCCGGGCGTTCTCGCTCTGTCTCTCTCCGGCGACTACTACGAGTCGCTCGACCTTTCGGACGAGCTCGGTGCGGAGGATCCCGGCCGCTACGCCGGGCTGAGACTGTCGGGGTGCTACGGGGTCTCCACCTGGCTCGAGTTCTCCGGGGACCTTCCGGCCACGGGCGCCAGGTGGGACACAGGCGGCGGCACGGTCGAGGCGACAGGTCTCATCGGTCCGTCCGTCGGGGTCAAGCTGGCGATCCCGACGGGCTCGAGATCTCTCCTGCTGGCTGTCGAGGGACGCCTCGGCGTTCCGGTCGAGAGCGGGCTCACCGTCGACGCTTCGGGGGGGAGCTTCCACCTCGGTGGGGGAGTGGACGTCGATGCCGAGGTGCTTCTCCTCGCGACCGCGGACTTCACGGAGACCTTCCCCCTGAGACTCCACGCCAACGTCGGCTGGTCCTTCCACGGCGACGACGCGAACGGCCGCAGGGTGGCGCCCGGCGTCTACCCGGCGGTGCCGGCTGGAGGCGCGTCGACCGACAACGACGCCATCGCGCTCCGGTGCGCGGTCGAGTTCCCGGGACGGCACGTCGACCTCTTCACGGAGTTCGTGGGCGACGTCATCGTCGACCGCGACCTCGTGGCGCTCAAGGAGAACCCGCTCACCATCACGCCCGCCGTGCGAGCGAGACTCGGCTCAGGCTGGTCGGCGACCGGCGCCGTGTCGTTCGGCATTTCGGGAGACGACCGGGACACGCCGGACTTCGATCCGCACGAGGCCTATCCCGACTGGCGCGCGTCGTTCACCATCGGCCTGTCGTGGCCGGTCGTGACGGCGGACACGGATGGGGACGGCATCCCCGACCACTGCGACCGCTGTCCCAGACGCCCGGAGGACTTCGACGGGTTCGAGGACGAGGACGGCTGTCCCGACCTCGATAACGACGGAGACGGCATCCCTGACGTCATCGACGGCGCGCCCGACCGTCCCGAGGACTTCGACGGGTTCGAGGACGAGGACGGCGTGCCCGACCTCGACAACGACGGGGACGGCATCGTCGACGAGCGCGACATGTGTCCCGACATTCCCGAGGATCTCGACGGGGACGAGGACTGGGACGGCTGTCCGGAGAGCGAGTGGGAGTGATGGGAGAGCATCCCAGGAACCCGGTCCCGACCGTCGACATCATCATCGCGTACGGGGACGGCGTGGTGATGGTGGAGCGCAGGAACGAGCCGCACGGCTGGGCGCTGCCCGGAGGCTTCATCGACTACGGCGAGTCCGCGGAGGAGGCGGCCGTTCGCGAGGCCCGCGAGGAGACGGGTCTCGCGCTCGAGGACCTCGAGCAGTTCCGGGTCTACTCGGCTCCCGACCGCGACCCGAGGATGCACACGCTGACGGTGGTCTTCACGGCGGCCGGAACCGGAACGCTCCGGGCGGGCGACGACGCCGGCGCCGCGCGGGTCGTCGATCCGGCCGACCCGCCCACGCCCGTCGCCTTCGATCACGCCCGCATTCTGGCCGACTACGTGGAGGAGCGGCGCGCGGCGCGCTGACCGGAAGGTTCCCGCCCGTCCCCGACGTACCAGATGGGACCGGACGGCTCAGGGCGCCGACGACCTACCCGCCGCCTTCCTTCTTCGATTCGTCCCAGATCCTGTCCATCTCCTCGAGGCCGACGTCGGCGAGGTCCTTCTCGCGGAAGGCGCCCTCGATGGCGGCGAACCGCTTCCTGAACTTGAGGTTGGTCTGCCGGAGCGCCTGGTCGGGGTCGACGCGCAGGAAGCGGGCCACGTTGACGATCGAGAAGAGCACATCGCCCAGCTCGTCCCTCAGGCGCTCAGCGTCGCCCCGCTCGACCTCCTCCTCGAGTTCCTCGAGCTCCTCCCGCACCTTGGCCAGGACGTCGCCGACGTCCTTCCAGTCGAAACCGACCGCGCCGGCCTTCTCCTGGATCCTCCTGGCGGTGAGGAGCGAGGACAGGTCTCTCGGCAGCCCGTCCAGGATCGAGTTCCGGCTCCGGTGCGTCGACTCCTCGAGCTTCGTCTGCTCCCAGGTGCTTCTGACCTCGTCCGGGGTCGACGCCACGGCGTCGCCGAACACGTGGGGGTGACGTCGGACCAGCTTGTCGGTCAGTCCTCCGACGACCTCGATGATATCGAAGCGCTCGTCCTCCTCCGCGATCCGAGCCATGAAGACGACAAGGAAGAGCAGGTCCCCCAGCTCGTCGCGAAGCCCGGCGTCGCCGCCGGCGTCGAGCGCCTCGAGCACCTCGTGGAACTCCTCGACCAGATGAGGTCTGAGGGTCTCGATGGTCTGCGCGCGGTCCCAGGCGCAGCCCTCGGGGGACCTCAGCGTCCGGGTCAGGTCGACGAGCCGCTGAAACGCGGTCCCTGCTGGCTGGTCCTTCACTGAGTGTGCGCTCCGTTTCCTCGGCAACACGGTCGCTGACGACCGTTCATCACCGAAAGTGTGACTCCCACCGGCGCGAACAGCGACTCTACCCCATCAGGGAGGCGTCATCAACGAAAAGCTCTGCGGCGTAGGCGTTTCGGGAGCGCGACCCGGGTCGCCAACGTCCCTCTCGAGGCCTGGGGCGGGCCACCGGCGATCGAAAGGCCCCAATATAAGGGCTCTTTGGTACAGCGCTTGCATCCTGACGGCCTCACGTGCGTCCGAAGGCCCTTCACGTCGGGCCTTCCGGTCACGAACGATGGCCTTCGGGCGCCCGACGCGGCACGGTCGACACGCGGCCGGCGCCGCGATGCTCTTTGACACGTGAACAGGCAGGAAGAACGACCGGGGAGCGGACTGCGAGGAACGCTCCGCGGCCCGAAACCGCTTGCAGGGAGTAACCCCCTGTGCTATCAGGGAGTTCGCTTGACACACGGGATGAACTGACGGAGGTCCTCTTGGTCTTCTCGGCCTGGGTCGAGATCGATCTCGACGCGCTCGGACACAACATCTCCGAGGTCAGGCGCCTCGTCGGCGAGGAGCTGGGTGTGCTCTTCGTCGTGAAGGCAGACGCCTACGGACACGGCGCCGTGGAGGTCTCGCGTGTGGCGGTCCGCTCGGGCGTCGACCTGTTGGGCGTCGCGACGCTCCAGGAGGGCATCGAACTCCGGCAGGCCGGCATCGACGCTCCCATCCTCATCCTGAGTCCGCCGATGGAGAGCGAGACCCCCGGCATCATCGAGTACGACCTCTCGTGCACGGTACCCAGCCTCGCCATCGCCCGCGCGCTTTCGCGGGCGGCGGCCTCCAGAGGTAAGTCGGCGACGGTCCACGTGGAAGTCGATACCGGCATGGGTCGGAGCGGAGTCGAGCTCAGCGACGCTCTTCCATTCATCACCGCCGTCAGCAAGCTGCCGGAGCTCGTTCTTGAGGGCGTCTTCACGCACTTCCCCTCGTCGGACGACGACCCCGACTTCACGCGCGGGCAGGTCGAGCGCTTTCTGGAGGTGGTTGACAGGCTGGACGCGAAGGGCACGCATGTGCCGCTCGTCCACGCGGCGAACAGCGGCGCCGTGCTCGGCGTCCCGGAGTCGTTCGAGCATCCGCTCAACATGGTGCGCCCGGGTCTCATGATCTACGGGCTTCGGCCGTCGGCCGGGGTCGGGCCTGAGGCGGACCTTCAGCCCGTCATGAGCTTCAAGGCGCGGATCGCTCAGATCCGCGACCTGCCTTCGGGACACCCCGTGAGTTACGGGAGGACGTACGTCGCCGGGGAGCCCATGCGCGTCGCGGTGATCCCGGTCGGCTACGGTCACGGGATGAGCTTCCGCCTCTCGAATCGGGGCGAGGTGCTCATCCGGGGGCGGCGCGCTCCCATCGCCGGACGCGTGACGATGGACGTGACGATGGCCGACGTGAGCTCGATCCCGGAGGCGGAGGTCGGCGACGAGGTCGTGATCTTCGGCCGCCAGGGCGAGGCGTCGATCTCGGTCGACGAGATCGCGAGCGAGGTCGGGACCATCAACTACGAGGTCATCTGCGGCATCGGGAAGCGGGTGGCCAGGGTCTACGTCAGGAGCGGAGAGCCCATCGGGATGCGAACGCTGACGGAGCGACGGGTCGTCGGACGCCGGACGTGGGGCGGTCCGGGGGCTCGGGAAGCGGTCCCGAACCGTCGTTCGGAAGAGCGTTCGAACGACTCATGACGGAGCCTGTAACTTGACAAAGGCTCTCGTCTTGGAAGTGCCGGAAGTCCCGATGTGGCGGGCAAAAAGAAGGTTGACAGATTTCTCGGGCCTGTGCTAGATTGCCCCAACACCGGACCGACCGGTGCTGAAAACGAAAGGGAAAGAAGAAGAAGAGAGAAACAAACGGTGGGGGTTCCTGCGTTTGGAGGCCGCCTATGCGGTGGCATATCCAGCGTCGATAGGAGGTGAACGATAGGATTCTGAGCACTGGCGTTTGGAAGGTTCGCCACCCGGAAGAGGTGGCGGCAATTCTCTGCCAGGAGGTCTTATGGTTTCTCCGGGCGGAGCCCCGGGAGCGCTCCTGGAGGTAGAGCGACCCGGAGCGAACACGCATTCTTAGGAGGTTGTCGGATGGCAAGAGAGAACCGAAGGCACAGAGGCGCGAAGCTGACGCTCGCTTCTCTCACGGTTCTGATCTCGCTGGTAGTGCTCGGCGCCGCCCCGGCCGGTGCGTATTATTACGATACTGACGGGGACGGGCTGCCGGACTTCTACGAGATCAAGCACGGTATCCACGGGACGATCGCCGACGAGAAGGCCGATTGGGACGGCGACGGCCTGCTGGATATCGAAGAGGACGTCGACGGCGACGGTATCGTCGATGTCGGAGAAACCGATCCCTACAACTGGGACACCGACGGGGACGGTATCTCGGATGGCATCGAGGGCATCGACCCGCTGACCGACGATCCCGACGGTGACGGTCTCGTCAACGCGCTGGATCTCGACAGCGACAACGACTTCCTGCCCGATAGCGTCGAGGAGCAGGTCCAGCTCGGCGATACGTATCGCGACGGCGTTTGGCAGGGCGTTGGCTCGAACGAGACCAACTGGCTGAATCCCGACACCGATGGCGACGGCATCATTGACGGCATCGAGGTCGCGCTCGTGCGGCAGCATCCGCACGGCGGCGCCATGGATCCGGTCGAGGTCGCACAGACCGCCGACTACGATGGGGACGGTCTGAGCGACGGTGACGAGTTCTACGTCTGGGGCACCGATTGGTACGACGAGGACTCGGACGACGATGACGCCACGGACTCTGAGGAACTGGACTTGGACTATCCGCCCGTGAGTCCTGGCGATCCCGGGTATGACGACTACGCCGACCGGAACGACATTGATCGCGACGGCATGAACAACGCCATCGACTACGACAGCGACAACGACGGTCTGATCGACGAGGATGAGACCTCACCTGCCGGGGGCCGCGCGCCGACCGACCCGTACGATTGGGACACGGACGACGACGGCTATACGGACGGATACGAGGTCAATACGGCGGGTACGCCGCCGAACATCGCGACGGACACCGACGGCGACGGCTGGGCCGACGGCTGGGAGGTCGCGTGGTTCAAGACGGATCCGAACGACACCGACACCGACGGTGACGGCATGTCAGACGACGTCGAGAACCCGATCGCAGGTTTCGATCCCGATGATCCGCACACCGGACGGGACACCGACGGTGACGGCCTCATCGACGCGCTCGACCTCGACAGCGACAATGACGGCATCGATGACGGCGAGGAGAGCGTGCTCGGTGTCGATGGGTATGTGACTGACCCGTACAACGACGACACCGACGGCGACGGTCTCCGCGACAACTTCGAGATCTCGATCAGCTGCACGGATCCGACGACCGTCGACGATGACGGCGACGGGATTCTCGCCGGCGACGAGGTCTACACCTACGAGACCGACTTCGACAGTTCGGACACGGACGGTGACGGCATCATTGAGGCGGAGTCCGGCAGCGCGAGCACGGTCGACCGCGTCAACACGAACACCGACGGTACGTATCCTCTTCCTTACAGGGACTCGCTGGTGAACGCCCTCGACCGGGACGCGGACGGCGACGGCATCTGGGACGGTGACGAGGCGGCGTACGGCACCAGCATGGCGGACTGGGATTCGGACGACGACGGCCTGGCCGACGGCGCCGAGGTCTGGGTCTGGGGGACGGACCCCACCAACGAAGATACTGATGGGGACGGTCTCGAGGACGGCGAGGAGGTCCTGACGTACGGGACCGACCCGCTTGATCCGAACACCGACGGCGACTATCTGACCGACGGTGAAGAGATCGACATGTGGATGGTCTGGGCCCCGAATCTCCCGACGCCTCATCCGAATCCGCTCGATCCGGACACCGACGGCGACAGTATTCTCGACGGTGAGACGATCAGCGGCTACTACATCGACGCGGCCGGGGACACGGTCGACTGGACGTGGACGGAAGGCGGCACGGATGACGAGCTCATCCCGGACGGCTTCCCGAACATCCTCGACCCGGACTCCGACTGGCGCGAGCAGCACTCGCCCGGCGAGACTCCCGCGTACGACTACTTCGACTTCCACGATCGTACCGAGGTCGCCTACGGCGACTACGTTGCAGCGATGGCCAGAGAGGAGCGGGGCCCCTGGACCCGCTTTGTCGAGGGCCAGCCGCTCCACCCGGGGAACCCGGACACGGACGGCGACGGCTACACCGACTTCTCCGAGGTTTCGAGGGGCACCGACCCGCTCGACGCGCGCGACTTCAGCGCCGTCCCGTACACGCCGGTCGATTCTGACGGCGACGGGCTGTGGGACATCGAGGAGTTCATCCTCGAGGGCACCGCGACGGGCACGATGTACCTCGACCAGGACTTCGACGGTGACGGCCTCTTCGACGGCGACGAGCTCCATCCGACGCTTCCGAACCTCACCGCCGGCTCGCCGGTGGTCGAGTGGTTCGACGTGGACGGCTTCGCTCAGAGCTGGCCGACGAGTCCTCTGACCATGCACTCCGAGACCGACAACGGCCTCGAGGTCTCCGACGGTGAGACGGACTACGAGGAGGTCGTGACGAACCCGATCTCGTCCAACCCGCACGTCAGGGACACCGACGGCGACGGTCTCTACGACAACGTCGAGGTGCTCCGCGGCTACGACCCCACGGACTTCGACATGGACGACGACGAGCTGTGGGACGGCATGGAGGACCAGGACGGCGACGGTGTGCTCGACTCGCCGAGCGGCTACGCCACGAGCTACACGGCGGAGACCGATCCCGAGGACGCCGACACGGATGACGACGGCATTCTCGACGGCGCCGAGCGGACGTTCCGCACGTACCAGCGGAACATGGACTCCGACGGCGACGGTCTGGATGACGGACTCGAGGTCGGCTACTACTACGTCGACGCCCTCGACAACAACCTTCATCCGGACACCGATCAGCCGACGTTCGGGAACGGCGACCAGGATCCCACGACGATGACGGATCCGCGTCTCGTTGACTCCGACTTCGACTGCATCGAGGACGGCGACGAGGACCTGAACGCCGACGGTCTGTACGACCCGCTCGCCGGTGAGACGGACGCCCAGGACCGCGACTCCGACAACGACGGCCTGTACGACTACTACGAGTACTACGGCGCGGTTGCTTCGGTCGTCGGTTGCTACAGCGGGTGGTGCGACAACTCCGGCGATCCGACGCTGGCGTACGACGCTGACACCGACGGCGACGGCCTGCCCGACATGCACGAGTACGAGCAGGGCTGCGAGTCGAACGGCGCGTACGCGCTCGACCAGGATGAGGACGGGGCCCAGGACGGTGCGGAGTTCGACGGCGTCGATTACGTCTCCGACCCGAACCGCGCCGACACCGACCTTGACGGGTACAACGACTACCTCGGCGAGTTCAGCCTGGTGGACGACTATCCGGACAACGTTGAGGCAGCGGCCGACTGCGACCTCGACGGCATCCCGAACGTGATGGATGTGGACAGCGACAACGACTGGATCCTGGACTCGGCCGAGGGCGCCGAGACGAGCGACGACATCGAGGGCGACGGTTACGTCGATATCCTCGACGGCGACCGCGACAACGACTACCTCGCGGACCCGCTCGAGATGGGTCTGGCCATCTACGATCCGCGCGACATGGACACCGACGACGACGGTCTGTACGACGGTGAGGAGTACTTCCACCCGTTCTGGCACACGATCGGCTGGAGCTGCGGTGGCCGCGGCGACACGGTCGCTCTCACCTACACGGACTGCGGCGTCGACAACCAGAGCCGCGATACCGACGGCGACGGTTGGGTGTCGGGTCTCGCGTACTACCACCACGACGGTTTCGAGGCGGGTCGTGACACCATCATCTTCATGGATATGGGCACGACGCCTCCCACGCCGGGCACCGACGACGATCCGCTGATCTGGGACGCCGACGGTACGCAGAACTCCGACCCGCGCTACGTGGACTCGGACTTCGACGGCATGTGGGATCCGCTCGAGGACGTCGACTGGGACGGTGAGGACGCCGACGTCGGCATCGGTCTCGCCGAGAGCGACCCTCTCGACGATGACACCGACGACGACGGTCTCTTCGATTCCTGGGAGATCGACTACTTCGGCATTCCGATGGCCGTGAACTGCGACACTGACGGGGACGTTCTTCCCGACGGTCTCGAGGTCGGCCTGCAGATGTCGATGGGCAACGACAAGTCGGATTGGATGCCGACCGACACGGACTACAACGTCGGCAGCGCGTGCTGGCCGGGACCGCTCTATGACACGGTCGACGCGGGCGCGCACACCACAGATCCGGCGGACGACGACACGGACGACGACGGTCTGCTGGACGGGACCGAGGACAAGGATCAGGACGGGTTCCGCGACGGGAACGACGTCTTCAACGACTGCACGTCCGACTGGGCGACGGTTGGTGAGACAGACCCGAACGAGTGGGACACCGACCGCGGCGGCGAGCCCGACGGCAGCGACGCCGATCCTCTGTCCAAGTGCACGGGCGACTGGGACATCGACATCGATCCGAATCTCGAGGACGCGGACGACGACACGCTGAGCATCGGCGTGGCGGGCGTTGGCGTGCTTCCGGGTTCGAACGACACGTCGACGTTCGAGGTCTGGCACACTGACGGCGGCAACAACCCCGACGCGTTCGACGGTCCCTCGAGCGCGGCCTCGCTGGACAGCGTGTATGTCCGGGCGACGTCGCTCCACTGGGCCGGCCCGCTCTGGGGCGCCACGTACGACGTGCCTGACACCAGCACGGCGCACTGGATCCACTACTCACACGTCACGTTCAGCCAGGACGTCATCAACGGCTTCGCAGCCGGCACGTCCGAGGAGATCGACGTGACGGTCGACGTCCCGTGGGGCGCGATGCCCGGCTGGTACGTCGGCTACGTCGAGGTCGAGACGAAGCGCGAATTCCTGGAGCAGGAGCTTCCCGACGATTACATCACGCTCCGGGTCTACGTCGCTCCGCACAAGGACCTTGATATCTGTGACTGGGACGGCGATCCGCGCGGTGTCGGCGCTTCGGCACCTTGGGATATGCCGGCAATGATCAGCCCGGACACGACCCAGATGCATCTGGTCGGCGCTCCGGTGCACCGTGACACTATCCTCGGCATGTTCCGTGTCGCGAACCCGAACACCTATCCGGACGGCGTCGGCCCCTACTGGCCGTACGGCACCGGAACGGCGGACGGGATCAACGACTACAACATGCTGCCCGCGATCCCCTCGATCGGCAGGGTCTGGGATGTGCCGTGGTGGAACGATGCGCAGGGCAACGTGAACCTCACGTACGAGATCGAGGCTCAGTACGAGTTCGATTTCGGTCCCGCGGATCCGACCGGGTCGATCTGGTTCCAGAACAGGGACCAGGAGACGTCGCCGCTCAAGAGCGGTTTCGAGCTCGCGACGACCGACTCGTTCAACGTGATGATCGAGACGACGGAGCTGCCGGCGGGCGTGTACAGCGGCCTCGTGAGGATCTTCGAGGACGTGCACGGCGCGGGCGGTCCGCTCACGGATCCGGACAACGTCTGGCAGGCGGATGAGGTTTCGGACACGCTCCGCCTCGTCTTCTGGCTGACGCAGCCGGACCTCGATATCGACGACGACTACGCCAACATGGCCGGGAACGAGCTGACCATCGGCATCGATCCCGACAACTACGTCGGCGAGGTCATCGAAGAGGTTCAGTTCTGGAACGTCGAGGGCATGCTCAAGGACAACGTCGACCCGTGGGACAGCCCCAAGGGTATGGGCGAGGACCTCCTCGACTTCTGGTTCTACGACACGGCCGACGACGTGACCGGCACGAAGGTCTCGTCGCGGTTCATGAAGATCCCGATGGAGACGACGCCCGACGGCGAGCCGATCGGCGGCCCGATGACCTTCCAGGTCTACTCGGACGTCGACCAGATGCACACCATCGACGTCGACCTCTACGGGGACATGGGCGACACCCTGATGCAGGGTGAGGCCAAGAAGTTCAACGTCAGGGTTCCTGCGCAGCCGGAGACCGTCTGGCAGCGTCTGCTCCCGGCGGGTACCTACCGTCCGCTGCACCCCGACACGCTGAACGTCGTTCCGGACGATCCGGCGACCGCGTGGCCGTGGGAGTTCGGCGACGGCATCGTGCCGATCGGGACTCGCGGCATGGCGACCGGCATGCAGTACGCCGCGCACGCCGACTTCGAGGATTACGAGGACGGCGTCCTCTGGAATCCCTCGAGGCGCGAGACGCTCGAGACCCTGATGGACTACTTCTACCTGGTCGTGACGATCGAGCCGTACATCGAGGTCAGGTTCCCCGAGGCGTTCACGTGGAGCGTCACGGGCGATCCGGGCACGACCCAGTGCGGCGACGCCATCGTCATGAACTGGGGCAACACGGTGGTCGACGACGTTGAGTTCGAGGCTTCGAATCTGGTCGGTATGGACTACAGCCAGATCATCCTCGCCGACTACGTCGATTGGGCGCCGGCGAGCCTGACGATCCCCTGGCAGGAGTCAGACACGACGAACGTCTGTGTCGCGATTCCCGAGGGGACGCGGGCCGATACGTACGAGGGCACGCTGACGGTCTTCGCCGACGACGGCGAGCCGTTCGACGAGCTGCCTCTCGAGGTGGTCGTCAACTGCGTGCCGGGCATGGACGTCATGGAAGGCACCTACGGTGTCTCCGGCAACGTGATGTCGCTCGACCCGATGGCGGGGATGTCGGACTCCAAGGAGTTCGAGCTCTGCAACATCGGGAACTGTGACGTCTCGGGCGTCGATGTCGACGTCACGGGTCTCCCGGCCGGTCTCTCGGCGGTCGCAACGATCGACGAGGACGTCGCCTGGAACGACTGCATCCTGGGCGAGGTCGAGGTGACCTGGACCGATCCTTCGCTTGCTGCCGACACCTACGAGGCGACTGTCACGGTGACGGCGGACGGCGGACTCACTGACACGTTCACGCTCGAGGTCCAGGTGGATCAGCTCTTCGCCGCGAGCTTCGGCGACGACGCGATGATCCTCACCACGGACCCCGACGCGACTATCTGTGACGAGGTTCTCGTGTCGAACGACGGCAACGAGACCCTCGACGACATCCAGTTCGAGGTCGAGGCGAACCTGGACGGCGACCTGTACGGCGGCGTGCTCGCGGCAAGCGCCATCGACTTCCACGACGATGCCTTCGCGGGCATCCTGGAAGCCGGTGAGAGCGAGTACCTCGAGATCTGCGCCTCCGTCCCGGACGGCAAGAGGGCCGACACCTACAAGGGTTGGATCAGCCTCTTCGCCACCGGCAGCGTCCAGTACGACTCCCTCGAGTTCTGGGTCGAGGTGAACTGCGTGCCTGCTCTCGACATCATGGACAGCGCGCTCGACGTCGTCGGCAACAAGATGACGCTGACGCCTGAGCCGGGTGGCTCGACGACAGGCGAGTTCAGGCTCACGAACCTGGGCAACTGCGATCTCGAGAACGTCGAGGCCGCGGATGTGACCGGACTGCCGAGCGGCGTTTCGGCGGACGTGACGATCGACGGTACCGTCGGCTTCGGCGACTACGCCGTTGGCGAGGTCGAGGTCACGTGGACGGATCCGGGCGTGAGCGCCGGCACCTACCCGGTGACGGTCACCGTCTCGGCTGACGGTGATGTCGCCGACAACTTCAACCTCTGGGTCGTCATCACCGAGCTGCCGGGTGTTGCCTTCGCGGGCGACGCGCCGGAGGTCGACGGTGAGGCCGGCGGGATGGTTGAGACTGAGGTCTGGGTGATGAACACGGGTAACGTCGACCTCGTGGCCGGACGGGTCATGCTGGTTGAGGACGACCTGGTCGGTTCGACGGGCTCGATGATCCCGATGGAGTCGATCGAGGTGACGCCCGCAACGCAGGCGATCGCCGAGGGCGACAGCGCCATGTTCACGCTCAACATCTCGGTGCCGGAGGGTCTGCTCGGTCAGGACTACGTCGGTGACTTCGGAATCACGCTCGACGATGACCTCGTCGACGACGAGGAGATGGCTGTGACCGTCTCCATCGCGCGTGGTGACGAGATCGTGGCCTACCCGAACCCCTGTCGCGACAGCGAGGGGTGCGAGGGCATCACGATCGCCATCGGCGAGACCGACGGGACTCCTGAGGTCATGGTCTACGACATGTTCGGTGCTCTGGTCGCGGATCTCACTGCCGATGTCAGTGAGGAGCGCGACATGCACATGCAGGACGTGCAGTGGGATCTCAAGAACGATGACGGCAAGACCGTGGCGAGCGGTATGTACATCGTGAGCATCGACACGGGTTCTGAGGTCCTGACTCGCAAGGTCATGGTCATCAGGTAAACGCGACGCGTGAAGGCGAGCCGGGGTCCCGATGCACGGGGCTCCGGCATCGCCCGAGGAAGCAAGGAGGTTATCGTATGGCTAGAAAGCTTGGTCTTCCTGCCCTCGTACTGGTGACCGTGATGCTGGTCGCCGGCACGGCCGTCGCAGAGGACGGTACGGCGGGAAGCACCTACCTCGACGTCTTCGCGATCGGGGTCGGCGCTGGACCGAGCGCTGTCGCGGCGTACACGGCCGCACCGGGCGATATGTGGAGCCTGACGTACAATCCGGCAGGCCTCGCTGGTATCGACCGGATGGGTCTCGGCGTCAGCCAGATCGAGTGGCTCGCCGATGCTTCATACAGCTACCTCGGCATGGGCATGCCGTCGGGAATGGGTGGGCTCGCGCTCGGGCTCGCGTATTTCGACATGGGCGGCGTGTCCTCGGTGACCGACATGTACGGGACGATCGATCCCGACGCGTCGGCAGAGGCGTACAACTTCGGCTTCATCGGCGGCTACGGCTTCCAGTTCCCGAACCTGTGTGATCTGGACGTCGGAGTCTCGGGGCATGTCATTCAGGGCAGCCTCGACGAGGACACCGCGACCGCCATCGGTCTGAACATCGGTGGTCTCTACCACATGATGGACAGGCAGGTCCACATCGGCCTGACGGCCAGGAACATCGGCACGCAGGTCGAGTTCGAGAACGAAGCTTACGACCAGACCATGACGTTCGCGGGCGGCGTGTCGTACACGACCGTCGAGGACCAGATCCCGAACGTCGACGTGATGGTCGGTGTCGATGCGCTGATGCCGAAGGACCAGGACGCGCAGGTCGCAGTGGGTGGAGAGGTCTGGCTGTACGACGTGCTGGCGCTTCGCGCCGGCTACCGGAGCGGCATGGAGCAGGGCAACCTGACCTACGGCGCCGGTTTCAAGTACAGCGACTTCCAGCTCGACTACACCTACGCCGATTACGAGGATCTCGAGGCGACGCATCGGATCTCGCTCACCATGATGTTCGGCAACTAGAGACCGCACATCAGGTGATCGGCTCTCGCGAGGGGCAGCCGCCGAGGATGGTGGCTGCCCCTCTGCGCTTCGTCTCGTGACGGTGGAGGCAGAACGTGACCGACAGAGAGCTTCTCGACAGCGCACGCGAAGTCAGGAAGAACGCCTACGCTCCCTACTCGGGATTCGGCGTCGGAGCGGCCCTCCTGACGAGCGACGGTCAGGTCTTCACCGGGGTGAACGTTGAAAACGCCTCGCTCGGCCTTTCCGCATGCGCGGAACGGAACGCCGTCGCCGTCGCCGTGGCCGCCGGACACCGCGACTTCGAGCGTCTGGCGATCGTCACGGGAGCGGAGCACCCGACGATGCCGTGCGGCGTGTGCCGACAGGTGCTCTGGGAGTTCACGCACGATCTCGAAATACTCGTGGAGACGCTTGACGGAGAGCTCGTCGTCACGACCCTTCGTGAGCTCTATCCGAGGCCCTTCACTTCATACAGGTCCAACGGCTGAAGACAAGGCCCCAGAACGGAGGACGCATGACCCGCTCGGAACTCGCCGCCATGATCGATCACACCCTG
>CAZQSB010000014.1:0-35039 GCA_964596015.1 uncultured bacterium
TCCACGGTTTGATTGCCACCTCGGGTGATGAAGAGGGTGCCGATTTGCGCGGCCTCGAGGAGCCGGCGCCCAAGGTGTGGAAGGACGATCTCCCCCGGGTCAGCGCGGTCGAGAAGGCGAGGAGAAGGGGCAACGTCCGCGGGGGCCGGACCACCGTCCGGCTTCTCGCGATCCGCGTCCAGTTCCAGCCGGACTCGGACCCCCGGAGCACCGGCGACGGCACGTTCGACCTAACCGAGTGGGACGGGGCGACCTTCGACGGCCCGCCGCACGACCGCGAGTACTTCCGGCTGCACATGACGGCCCTCGAGAACTACTTCGAATCGGTCTCGTACGGGGCGCTCGATCTCGAGTTCGACGTCGTACCCGAGGGCGACACGATGGCGTATCGTCTGCCTCACCAGATGGGCTACTACCACGACTACAGCGAGGACCAGTTCTGGTACGTCGACCAGGTGGAGCGGTTCACGCGGGACGCCTTCGCCGCGGCCGACACGATGGACACGATCGACTTCTCAGAGTACGACGGCTACGTTCTCTTCCACGCGGGGAGCGACTGGCAGAGCGACATCAACTTCGATACGCCCTTCGACCTGCCCGACGCGCACATCTCGCTCGGCGACTCGATCAGCGTGAACGACGGCGCCTGGGCCATCTGGGACGCCGCGATCATGCCGGAGACGTCCAGCCAGGACGGTCTCAACGTCGTGCTGAACGGAACGCTCGCTCACGAGGTCGGCCACATCCTCGGACTTCCCGACCTCTACAACACGGGCAACTTCTTCCCGGCCATCGGCGACTGGGGCATCATGGACTCGGGCGGCCGCATCGGGATGTCGACGCCGTGGGGCTACGCCTACGGACTCATCCCCGGTCCGCCGTGCGCGTGGTCGAAGGAATACATGGGGTGGGTCGAGCCGGTCGTCATCCTCGACGACATGGAGGACGTCCAGGTGAAGGCCTCGGCCTTGAGGGGCGGAGGCTATCGCCTCTTCAAGGTTCCAGTGACCTCGGACGAGTACTTTCTCATCGAGAACCGTCTGGATGACCTCGGGAGCGACAACCTCGTGGCCATCGAGCAGGAGCGGGGCGTGGTGCTCGGACCGGTCGACCCCGACTGTCCGCTGCCCATCTGCCCGGTGAACCACGAGTACGACTTCCTGATGCCCGGTCCCGGGCTCCTTATATATCACATCGACGACACGCGGGTGACTCCCGGGCTGATGCCGTTCGACACCGTGAACGCCGACCGCCATCGTCTCGGCGTGGCCGTCGAGGAGGCCGACGGCATCTGGGACATCGGCAACTGGAACAGCTTCTACTGGACCGGAAACGCGTACGACCCGTTCTACGCGGCCAACAACGACTCGTTCTCGTGGAACACGTATCCCTCGACCGACAACAATCTCGGCGGGAAGACGTATCTCTCGATCACGGGAATCTCGGACCCCGACACCGTCATGACCATGGACGTGCGTTTCAATCGCTGGAAGCAGGGATGGCCGGTCGAAGTCGCCGCGGACGTCGTGGCGACGCCGCGCGTGGCCGACCTCGACGCGGACGGACTCGATGAGGTCATCATCGCCACCACCGACGGCACGGTCTACGGGTGGCGCGCCGACGGCGTGCCCGTGATTCCGCTCTGCGGCACCTTCGGCGAGTTCGCGCGGGCCGGCTCGGCGGTCGAGGTGGCCCCGGCCCTCGCCGACGTCGACGGAGACGCCGACCTCGAGGTGATCGTGGCGACCGCGGCCGGGACGCTCCACGTCTGGGACCACCTCGACCTCGACGGCGACGGGTTCGCCGACCTTCACGGCTCGTTCCGGGGCGTGCCGCTCGACGGGGCGGCCTCGTCCGCGCCGCTCGCCGCGGACCTCTCCGATCGCCCCGGCCTCGAGATCGCAGTCGCGTCGAAGGGCGGCGCCGTGACGGTCGTAGGCGCCGACGGTGAGCACATCGCGGGTTCGCCCTACTCCTTCGGCCATCTCGTGCTCGAGGACGTCTCGATGGCCGCGGGCGACCTCGACGGCGACGGGTTCGACGAGCTCATCTTCACCACGACGAACCGCGGCTGGCTGGTTGCGATGAACGGCGACGGCACGTCGGTGCCCGGCTGGCCGGTCGACATCGGAGCAGAAGGGGTCGCGCGCATCGCCATCGGCGACATCGACAGGGCGCCGGGCGGCGGAGTGGAGGTCGTGCTCGCGACGGAGGAGGGCGAGCTCACCGTTCTCGACGCTTCGGGCGCCGCGCTTGAAGGCTGGCCCGTGACGACCGGCGGGTCGATCGGCGCTCAGCCCTCTCTCGCCGACCTCGACGACGACGGGTACCTTGAGATCCTGATCGCCTCCGGCGACGCGCACGTCCGTGGATACCGATGGAACGGGTCGCTGGTCGAAGAGTGGCCGCTCGAACTCGAGCCCGGCGACAGCGTCGGGGTCGCCGCTCCGGCGTCTCCGCTCGCCGGCGACGTCGACGGCGACGGCGCTCTCGACGTGGTGGCTCTCTCGCCGGACGGCAACCTCTTCGCCTGGAACGGCGTGACAGGCGAAAGCGTCCCCGGATGGCCTATCTCGACCGACGCCGGACGGGCGACGCCGTGGATCGGCGACGCGGACGGCGACGGGGAGTGCGACGTGCTGGCCGTCGGCGGCGGCGGACGGGCGCTCTTCTATCGCATGCCGTACGTCTCCGAGGCAGACTCGTTCGTGTGGCCGACGCTCGGAGGGGCCCCCGACGGGCGCGGGATCTACCCCTTACCGCTCGATCCTCTTGAGGAACCGCCGGAAGGCGTCCTGCTGGCCGCGGACCGGACCTACTGCTACCCGAACCCGGCCCGTCGAGAGGACGTGCGCGTGCGCTTCCACCTGGAGCGTTCAGCGGAGGTCGAGGTCGAGATCATGGACGTCACGGGCGAGGTCGTCGCGGAGTTCCGGGTCGACGGAGTCCGGACCGTGAACGAGCTCGTCTGGGACGCCGGGGATGTGCCGAGCGGCCTTTACGTGGTGCGCATCGAGGCCTTCGACCCGGAAACCGCGTCCGAGCGCGGGCGACGGTCCGAGACGAAGCTCATCAAGGTCGCCGTCGTTCACTAGGAGGCATCGAGTGACCCCAGCGCGCGCGGACGTCGTCCTCCTCTCGTGTGCCCTCCTCCTCGCGGCGTGCGTCGGGGTGTCGGCCGCCTCGCCCTGCGACTGTGAGGAGGTCGCGTCGGGCCTCCGCGCCGGGCTCGCGGTTCCCGCCGCCGAGACGCGGTCGACCGCTCCGGGAGGGCTCGCGCTCGTGACGTCGCTCGACGCCCGGGACGAGCTGCTCGAGGCTTCCGCAGAGACCGGGTCCGACCCGGGCGTGTCTCCCGGCGTCGCGACGCTCGCGTCGCTGGCCGTTCCCGGAACCGGCCAGCTCCTGAAGGGCGAGAAGCGGGGCTACGCGTACCTCGTGGCCGAGATCGCCTTCTGGGTGGCCTACGCGGCGCTGAACCAGGAGGGCCTCGACATCCGGGACGACTACGAGGCCTACGCGCGCGCCGAGTGGAACTACGACGACTACGTCGCCTTCTACGAGGAGTACTGCACGGACTGCGGGAACGACTGTCCCGATGGATGCCGTCCGCTCGCCGAGTACGGCACGCAGGAGTACTACGAGGACATCGGGAAGTACTCCGTCTACTGGCCCTGGTGGGAGATCGACGGCGACGAGGGCGTCCCGGGCGCCGAGCCGAGCGACGAGGACCTCTCCGTGCGCGGCGAGTACTGGACCATGCGGAAGGACAGCAACAGGAACCTGAGAAACGCCCGCTACTTCATGACGGCCGCGTTCCTCAACCACATCGTGAGCGCCGTCGACGCGTATCTGACGTCCGGCGACCGCGAGCGGGGCCTCGACGGCGAGCCGACGACCGGTCTCATCTTCGACGTGGCGGACACCGGGGCCGGACTCAGGTGCGGGTACTTCAGAGCTTTCTAGGGGGTGGAGCAGCATGAGAGCGGCCATCATCGCGATGCTCGTCGTCGCTTCTCTCGCCGCGCTGACGGCCCCGGCCGTCGGTGGAACCCGTTTCCGCGCCGTCGAGCTCTCCGAGTGCGGACTCGGACTCGACGACGACATCACGCTCAGGCAGGTGGCGACCGAGGTCCCGACGCAGTGGACCGCGGGACGCTCGACCGGGTCCTCCGAGAGGAAGAACCCGATGATCGCCGTGCTGCTCTCTCTGGCCGTGCCCGGATGGGGCGAGATCTACGCCGGACACCCGGAGCGGGGCCGGCTGTTCATGGCGGCCGAGGCCGGCATCTGGATCGGCTACGCCTCGTTCCGCATCCAGGAGGACCTCCGAACGGACGACTACCAGGATTACGCGCGGTCGACCCTCGGCGTTCCGGAGGGCGCCGACACGGACTACTACGCCGACATCGCCGACTACCTCCGGAGCGAAGGTCGGTCGAGCTACAACGAGGACATCCGTCGCGAGGCCAGGAGCCTCTACCCGGATGATCTCGACGCCCAGGAAGCGTACCTGGCGGCCAACGGCTACTTCGGAGAAGAGGCGTGGGAGTGGGGGAGCGTCGAGGAGATCAGGGACTATCGCGACCTCCGACACGCCGCCGGGGAGTCCGAACGCCGGGCCTTCTACATGACCGGACTGGCCATTCTCAACCGGGCCCTCTCAGCCATCGACAGCGCCTGGATGGCGCGCAGGTTCAACCTCGGAGAGGGTGGAGCGAGCGCGCGCGTGAGCGTCTCTCCGACCCTCTCGGGGGGCAAGGTCGGCGGGCGGGCCATGCTCGAGATCACCTTCTGACGTCTCCCGTAAGGATCGCGCCAGACTCCCCCTCATTCCCACCCGGAGTTCAGGAGTCCAGAGCGATGCCACGCACAAGAGCCTTCACAGGCGGAGTCCGAAATCTTGTTCTCCCGGGCCCGCTTCTGTTCGTCCTTCTGTTCCACACGGCGCTCGCTCTTCCCTCCCCGGTCCGCTCCGCGCCCATCGTGGAGCTCGATACGATCGAGTTCGTCTCGCCGTCGTCTCCGGAGCCGTTCGTCGCGCCGAGCGCGCTCGCGGTCGACCACCGCGGAAGGTTCCTCGTCGCGGATGCCGGTCGGCACGTCGTCATGTTCTTCGGCCAAAGCGGCCGGTTCATCGACGAGTTCGGCGGCTTCGGATGGGAGGCCGGGAGGTTCGACGGACCGAGCGACCTCGCCGTGCTCCAGGGCTTCAGCATCTTCGTGCTGGACGAGGGGAACCGGCGGGTCGCGCGGTTCGACGAGTCCGGCGATTTCTCCGATATCGCGATAGGCGAGGGTGATGCCGGCACGCCCGTGGGGGTGGCCCTTGGTCCCGCGAGCGAGCTCTATCTCGTCGATTCCGACACCCAGACCGTCCTGGTCCGGTCGCAGTTCGACGAGGTCCTCGAACCCTTCGGACGATTCGGGTCGGGTGAGGGCGGACTCGTGAGACCGGTCGACGCGGCCGTCGGACCGGGGCTCATTCTGGCCGTCGCCGACCCGGGCCGCGAGGCCGTTCTCGTCTTCGACGAGTTCGGGGCCGAGCTGGCGGTCGCGACCACCTCAGACACGCTCGAGCCGTCGGCGGTCGCGTTCGACCGCCACGGGAATCTCCTCGTGGCCGACCGGAGGCGAGGCCGCGTCGTCGCGTTCGCCCTCCCGGGCGGAGCGCCCACGGCCGAGGCTCGGCTCGCGGCGGCGGCCGACGGCTTCGTTCCGGTGTCGCTCTCGATGGACGCCGCGGGCGACATCCTCGTGCTCGACGGGGAGACGGGCGACATCGCGCGGGTCCGGCCCGTGTACTCCGGGAGGACCGGTTCACGGTGAGGCCGAGGACCGTCTTCACTGTCGCGCTCCTGATGGCTCTCGTCTCCACCACCGTGGCGAAGGCGGACGACCGCGTCTCGGTCGCCGGCGGGCGGCGCCTCATCGAGACGACGGCCCTGAAGGCCGGCCGCGGGGTCATGCTTCCCGACTCGCTCGTCATCGCCGGGACCGACACCGTGCTTCTGAGCGGGCGACTGCTCGAACGCGAGAGCGACTATGTCTTCGACGCTCCCCGACGCGCCTTCCGGCTCCTCGCCGAGTCGGCCGACTCCGCGAGGGTCGTGGTGGCTTACCGCTACCTGCCCGGGGCGACGCGGTCGGTCTTCAGAAGCGCTCTTCTCGACAGCGCGGGCGTCCTTCCGAGCGAGGTCGCCGCGGAGGCGGTCCTCGTCGAAGCGGGCGGGGCGGCGCGTCCGCGCGTGGGTCCGGACCTCCGCGTCGACGGCTCCAAGACCTTCGGGATCACGGTCGGCTCCAACCGCGACCCCACGCTGGAACAGTCGCTCCGGCTGAACGTAGCGGGTCGGATCGCGGGCGACGTCTCCGTGCGCGCCTACCTCTCTGATCAGAACATCCCCCTGAGGCCCGAGGGCGACACCGAGGAACTCCGCGCGCTGGACGAGGTGCTGATCGAACTCGAGAGCTCGAGGGGCACGGCGACCCTCGGCGACTTCGTCCTGCGTGCCGACAGATCGCGGCTCGCGACGCTCGAGCGGGAGCTCTCGGGGGCGCAGGTCGAGGGCAGAATGGGACCAGGCGCGTTCCTTCTGGCCGGCGCCCGCGCCGACGGAGAGTTCAGGAGCCTGACTTTCCGGGGAGTGGAGGGCAAGCAGGGCAAGTATGTGCTCGGACCGGGAGGACCCGTCGTCGCCGGCAGCGAGCGTGTCTGGATCGACGGCGCGCCGGCGCGCCGGGGGAGCGACAATGACTACATCATCGACTACGACGCGGGGACCGTCGAGTTCACAGAGACCAACCCCATCACCTCGGAGACCGAGATCTCGGTCGACTACGAGTTCGCCGCCGGCGACTACGCGCGCGACGTCTACGCGGTCTCCGGCGGCGTGGGGACCCCCGACGCGGGCATCGGGATCACGTGGGTCCGGGAGGCCGACGACCGCGACTCGCCGTCCACGTTCGCCCTGGGCGATGAAGAGCGCGCGATCCTCGCCGGGGCCGGGGACGACCCGCTCGAGGCCTTCGACGCGGGCGTCGATTCTCTCGGTCCCGGGCTCGGAGACTACGACCGGGTGGCTCCCGGAGTGTTCGAGTACGCGGGACGCGATTCCGGAAGCTACGACCTCACGTTCGAGCGGCTCGAGGGAGGCGCCTACGAGTACGACTACGTCGGCGGCTACTACGTTCACGTCGGAGAGGGCGAGGGCACGCATCGTCTCGGGATGAGCCTGCCGCTGCCTGCCGCTCTCGACGTCGTGGCCCTCGACGCGAGGCGCTCTCTGAGGGACGCCCTCTGGGTCGATGCCGAGGCCGCCCTCTCGCGCTACGACGCCAACACGTTCTCAGAGCTGGACGACGATGACAACCTCGGCAACGCCGCCGCCGTCTCGGCGGGCGGGAGGACGGGGCCGATCGACTGGCTCGCCGGCGGGACGCTCGCCGCCTCCCTCACGGGCCGGAGGGTCGCGGGACGGTACCGGACGACAGGAAGGTTCCGTGAGGTCGGATACGAGGAACGCTGGGAACTCCAGGGCCTCGACCTGCCTGAAGGGGAGCTCATGGCCAGGGGAGAGGCCTCACTGAGCCTTCCCGACGGCGGGACGGTCGCGTTCTCCCGCGCCCGGCTTCGCCGCGGAGAGGACGTGTCGACCGAACGGACCGAGCTCAAGGCGGTCGGGTCGCCGCTGGAGGGACTCAGGCTCAACGCCACAGGGCGTCTGGTCGACGCGTCCGTCCAGGGTGAAGCCGGGGACGAGGAGAGGGTCAGACGTTCCTGGCGCGCGTCTCTTGAGAGGACCGAGGGAGCGCTCCGGCCCGGCGTCCGTTACACGAGAGACCGGCGGACGACCGACGGCGTCGGGGAGCGCTACGACGAGTACGGAGGCGTCGTGCGGCTGGGACGGTCGAAGGGACTCGCGGCGACGGCCTCCTACGACCACAGGGTCACCGACCGCTCGGACGGGACCGGCTGGAGCCGGGCGTCCACGACACGGACCGAAGAGGTCAGGCTCGCCTGGGAGACCGGCCCCGAGCTCACGGCCGAGGCCTTCGCGCGGAGGCGCCGTACGGAATACGAGGAGGGCTTCGCCGAGCCGGGGACCCGACACGATCTCGTCAGCGCCCGCCTCGGAGGACGCTCGAGCGGAGGCAGGGTCAGGGGCGAGCTGCGCTACACGGTGACGTCGACCGAGGTCGAGGAGAAGGAGAAGTTCGTCGAGGAGGAGGACGGGGTCGAGATCGTCCGGATCATCTCCACTGGGCGCTACATCCCCGTCACCGAGCTCGAGACCGTGCTCAAGTGGTCGCTCGACGGGCGCGCCGGTCGCGGCAGGCTTCCCGAACCGACGGCGTTCGGGAGGCTGCTCGCGTCGCTCAGCGTGAACTCCGACATCAAGCTTCGAGAGAGCACGACCACGGACGACAGGTGGGGCCTGTACCGCCTCGACCCCGACGTCATCCAGAGCGAGGACACGGTCGAGGGTGAGGTCACGTCGCGTCACTCGGTCCGCTACCTCTCGCCCGGGGGCAGAACGTCCGCCCGCCTGACCATCGAGACCCGCGATGAGCTCGACAGACAGTACGAGAACGCCGGCGAGGAGCGGGCCGAGAGGAAGGCCACCATGGACGTCAAGATGTCGACCACCGACGGCGTCACATGGCGACTGCTCGGGGAGGCTGGACGCCGTGAGCGCTCCTCCGAGGGGACGCTCGAGAGCTACCGCATCGACGCGCGCTCCGTCCAGGCCGAGGTCAGGGCCCGGCGTTTCGGCGACCTCGAAGCCGGTCTGTCGGCGCTCGCGGCCGTCGAGGAAGAGGAACTCGCGTCGCGCTCCGTGACGCGCTACGAGATATCGCCCACTCTGACGTGGCGATTCCGCGGCCGCGGCGCTCTCTCGGCCTCGGTGACCCGAGCGGAGGTCGAGGCGGACGCAGACGAGCTTCCGCTCTACCTCGGGGGCGGCAGGCAGCCGGGCGCGACGACGCTGTGGCGTCTCTCCGGGGACTACCGTGTGAACAGCTACCTGACCGGGACCCTCTCGTACAGCGGCGAGCGACGCGCCGGACGGGAGGCCGTGCAGACCGTCGATCTCAGGGTGAGCGCGTACTTCTGATGAGGAGCACCGTGGCGACGACCGTCCGGAACTCACAGAGCACGCCGTCCGCGCGGCGCTGCGGCCCGGGCCGCAGCGCGCTGGCGCTCGTCATGCTCGCGCTCGCGCTCGCTGCGCCCGTCCGGAGCTTCGCCGTGAGGATGGAGACGACCGGCTCGGAGCCTCTCTCCCGGGAGACCATCGAAGAGACGCTCCGCGCGACAGGCGCGGCGGAAGGCGCCCCCGGCGCGCTCGCCGCGGCCGCCGACTCCCTGGCCCGTCTCTACGCGGCGGAGGGCCATCCCTTCGCGCGCGTCGAGGTCGCAGTGGCCGGGAGCGGGGCGGACCCGATCCTCCTGGTGGACGTCCGGAAGGGGCCTGAGGTCGCCCTCCGGTCGGTGCGTCTGGAGGGAGCGCTGTCGCTTCCGACGGACGAACTCCTGTTCGGGACGGGCCTCAGCGAGGGACGACCCGTCGTCGCGGCCGACATCGAAAGGGCCGCCCAGGCGCTGGTCGAGGCCTACGCCGAGGCGGGACGCCCGCTGGCGACCGTGAGGCCGCTGGTCGAGCGCGCGCCGGACGACTCGGTCGACGTCACGTTCCTCGTGGACGAAGGCCGCCCCGTTGTCTTCGGGCCGGCCGTCGTCACCGGGAACGAGGCGACCCGCGAGGAGGTGCTGCTGCGCGAGATCGGTATCGAGCCGGGACGGCCGTTCTCCCGGGACGCGCTCGACCGGGCGCGAGCCCGTCTGGAGCGGACCGGGCTCTTCTCGAGCGTCGGCGAGCCGACTGTGGCGTACTTCAGAACGCGCTCCGAGGCGGTGCCGGTCTTCGAGGTCGAGGAGGCCCGCGTCAATCGGGTCCTCGGCGCGCTGGGGTACGTTCCCGGCGACGACCGGCTGTCCGGCGCCGTGGAGGTCGCACTGGGGAACATCGCCGGGACCGGACGAAGGGCCGAGGTCGCCTGGGAGCGGCTCCCGGGCGACGAGCGCCGCGCCGCCTTCGCGTATGTCGAGCCGTGGCTCTTCGGCGCCCCGATCGACGTCGGCGTGTCGGGCTCCCAGACCGTGAGGGATACCATCTCGACCGTGACGGAGGGCGATCTCACGGTGTCCGCCCGACTGGGCGAACGTTCGCGGGTGGCCTGGTCGCTCGGCACGGAGCGCTACGTCCCCGGGGCCGGTCCGGACAGCCCGACGGGGAGTGTGAGGACCGCACTCGCCGCGTCGCTCGACGCCGTCGACTCGGTCCTCAACCCCACGCGAGGGCTTGAGCTCGAAGTGTCGGTCGAGTACGCGGCCAAGGAGATCGACGACACGGGCGGGAGAGAGCGCTCCGGAACACTCAGGGCCGAGCTCACGGCCTACGTGCCGCTCTCGTTCCGGCACACGCTCGCCTTCAGGGGCTCAGGTGGCGGTGTCTGGAGCTCAGAGGACGACGTCCCGTACCACGAGGAGCTGACGCTCGGCGGAGCCTCCAGCCTGCGGGGCTACCGCGAGGAGCAGTTCCGCGGCGTGCGGATCGTGTCGGGGTCGGCCGAGTACCGCTACCTCGTCGGACGCTCGTCGCGCCTGGTGGCCTTCGTCGACGCCGGGCATTACCGCAAGGACGGCCCTAATTCCGCAACTGATACCAAGTTAGGGTATGGAATCGGGTTGCGGGGCGCTACCCGCTTCGGTATAATCGCGGTCGACTACGGACTGGGCGAGGGGAACTCGCTTCTCGACGGCAAGCTGCACGTCGGCTTCACGCGCGCTTTCTAGATGTTCGCCCCGAGACAGGGACCTCCCCGGACAGCGCCGAACGAACAGTGGCTCGAGGTCGAGGAGAGCGCCCCGCTCGCGTCGCGGAGTCGCGGTCGCTCCCCGGCTCGACGGGCCGTCCCGGCCGGTCCGACGTCGGCTTCGCGGTTCGGGCGGGGGTCCCGCGGACCCTCCCGCCTCGGCCAATGATGGGGTCCGCGCCGCATGGGATGAGTCGCGCCGGCCGCCTCCGTGGCGCCGGCTTTCATCGGGAAGGCACTGGCACGCCATGACGAGAATGGAAGAGGCCCGTTCGGGCCGTATCACCGACGAGGTCGTCCGCGTCGCGGGCGACGAAGGCGTGGCTCCGGAGCTCCTGAGCCGCGAGCTGGCCGCGGGCCGCGCGGTCATCATGGGGAACTCGGGCGCCCGCAGGAGAAGGGTCGCGCTCGGTCGTCACGTGACGACCAAGGTCAACGCGAACATCGGCACGTCGTCCGACGCCTCGAGCCTCGAGGACGAGCTCGTCAAGCTCGACGCGGCCGTCGAGGCCGGCGCCGATGCGGTCATGGACCTCTCGACCGGCGGCGATCTCGACGCCATCCTCCGGGCGGTGCTGGAGCGTTCCCCCGTCCCCGTCGGAACGGTGCCCATCTACGGGGCCGCCGTCAAGGCGCGGCGCGGCGGGCGGGGCATGGTGCGGATGACGGGCGACGACATGCTGGGCGAAGTGCGGCGGCACGCCGAGGCGGGCGTCGACTTCGTCACCGTGCATGCCGGAGTCACCCGGGAGGTCGCCGAGCATTGCAGGCGCTCCAGAAGGCTCGCGGACGTGGTGAGCCGGGGCGGCGCGTTCCTGATGGAGTGGATGTCGTACAACGACGACGAGAACCCGTTCTACGAACGCTACGACGACCTCATGGACATCCTCGCCGAGCACGACGTCGCCATCTCGCTGGGCGACGGGCTCAGGCCCGGGGCTCTGGCCGACGCGAACGACACGGCGCAGATCGCCGAGCTCGTCGTCATCAGCGAGCTCGTCGAGCGGGCGAGGGAGCGGAACGTCCAGGCCATCGTGGAGGGTCCCGGACACGTTCCCCTGCATCTGGTCGCGTCCTCGGTCGAGCTCGAGAAGTCGATGACGAAGGGCGCGCCGTTCTACGTGCTGGGCCCGCTCGTGACCGACGTCGCCCCGGGATACGACCATGTCGGGGCCGCGATCGGCGGCGCCGTCGCCGCGATGGCCGGCGCGGACTTCCTCTGCTACGTGACGCCCGCGGAGCACCTGAGGCTCCCGGACGCGCGCGACGTGCGCGAGGGCGTCTACACTCTCAGGGTCGCCGCTCACGCCGCCGACGTGGCCAACGACCTGCCGGGCGCGCGGGCGTGGGACGACGAGCTCTCCGACGCGAGGAAGCGTCTCAAGTGGGATCGCGTGATGGAGCTGGCGCTCGACCCTGAGAAGGCGCGCGCCTTCCGGGACGCCTCGAAACCGTCCGACGAGGAGCTCTGTACGATGTGCGGAGAGTTCTGCGCGCTCAGGAAGATGTCCGACGTGAGAGAGCGGGAGGAGGGATGACCGCGCGCCGTCGGTGCGGCCCCCGGACCTTCGTCGGTCTCGATCTGGAAACCACGGGCGTCGACCCGCGCGTCGACACGATCATCGAGATCGGCGCCTCGCGCTACACGGACGGCGAGCTCGTGGACGAGTTCGTGACCTTCGTCGACCCGCTCTGCGAGGTTCCGTCGGATGTTGTCTACCTGACCGGCATCACCAACGAGGACGTCCGGGGCGCGCCGACCATCGAGAAGGTCCTTCCGAAGCTCCGCGAGTTCCTCGGCGACGACCCGGTGGTCGCCCACAGCGCTCCCTTCGATGTCGCCTTTCTGGACGGCGCCGCTCGCGAGAGCCTCTTCGAGAAGCGCGACGTCTACGACACTCTCGCGCTGGCCCGTTCGCTCATCCCGAGGCTTCCGAGCCACAGGCTCGTGGCGCTCGCGCGGTTCTTCGGCGTCGAGCCGGGACACTCGCATCGCGCGGCCGACGACGCGAGGGCCGTGGCGGGGCTCTTCGACTCGCTTCTTCATCTCCTGAGCTCCGTGGGGACACGCCCGCTCACGAGACTCTTTGCCCTGGCTCCGTCTCCGCTTCGGGAGCTCTTCGAAGAGGCCATTGAGAGGAACGAGGGGAAGAGTGATCCCGCGGCGGTCCCCGATTTCGGCGAGGGTGAACGCGAACTCCTGCGGTACGACAACGTCTGGGGCGAGCGCGTGGAGCGGGTCCTCCGGGAGGAACTCGTCGAACCGGACGTGGAAGGCCTCGAGGGGCTCTTCGAGTCGGGAGGCGAGCTCGAGGAGCGGCTCCCGGGTTACGAGGAGCGCCGTGAGCAGCTCGCGATGCTCAGGGCCGTGAGCGACGCCCTCACGGGCGGCGTCCACCTGGTCGTCGAGGCGGGGACCGGCGTCGGGAAGTCCTTGGCCTATCTCGTGCCGGCCATCCATTTCGCCGCCGAGAACGGCGAGCGGGTGATCGTCTCGACCAACACGAAGAACCTCCAGGAGCAGCTCTTCTTCAAGGACGTGCCCTTCCTCGGGAGAGTGCTCGACGTCGACTTCAAGGCGACGCTTCTCAAGGGGCGGGGCAACTACATCTGCGCCCGGCGGTGGGACCAGCTGCTCGAGCAGGGCGTCCCGGCCGGCGAGCGGGAGCACTACCTGCCGCTCGTCCTCTGGGAGGAGGAGACGACCTCCGGCGACATCGCCGAGAACGGCGCCTTTCACTCGTGGGGATATCTCTGGAGCCGGGTTTCGGCGGACGGCGGCCCGTGTCTCGGGCAGCGTTGTCCGGCGAGCGACCGGTGCTATCTCCTGAGAGCGAGGCGCGCGGCCCAGGCGTCGCACCTCGTCGTCGTCAACCACTCGCTGCTCTTCAGCGACACCGAGGCGGCGAACCGCATCCTCGGCGAATACTCGTATCTCGTGTGCGACGAGGCGCACAACATCGAGTCGGTCGCGACCGAGCACCTCGGGAAGCGGGTCAACATCTACCGCTTCCGGGCGGCGCTCGAGAGCCTCTTTCGCAAGGACACAAAGCCTTCCGGCGACCTCGCCGAGCTCGAGAGAAAGCTGACGGGCGAGAGCGGACGCGCGGACGAGATGGCGCTGACGGCGGTCGAGAGGGTCAAGGACAACATCGAGACGGCCCGGAAGGCCGCAGAGGCCTTCTTCGGAGAGCTGACACTCAGGCACGCGGACATGGCCGGAGGGCGCGGCGTCGAGTACGGCAAGCTCAGATACGGCGCGCAAAACAGCGTGGCCACGCTTCTGGCGCCGGAGCTCTCCGAGATCATCGCGGCGCTCGAGGTGATCGTCGCAGACCTCGAGACGCTCGCCGACCTCGTGGTCGACGCCGACTTCCCGGGGGTCGATTCCGCGGTCCAGACCCTCGCGTATCACGCCGAGCGGACCCGCGAACTCGGAGACGACCTCGCGTTCCTCAGCCTCGCGGAGGACGAGCGCTCGGTCTTCTGGCTCGAGGTCCGCACGAGGCGCTCGGGCGTGGAATGCGCGCTCAGGAGCGCGCCCATATCGATCGCGGAGCTCATGCCCGACTTCCTGTACTCGAAGCTCTCCTCGATGATCGCGACGTCGGCGACCATGACGGTCGACGGCGACTTCCGCTTCATCATGGGGCGCCTCGGACTCGACGATCTTCCGGACTGGCGTGTCAGGACGCTCGACGTCGGGAGCCCCTACGACTACAGCCGTCAGGTGCTGGCGGCCGTTGCCGGGTATCTGCCGCAGCCGTCGTCTGCCGGTTTCAACAACGTCGTCGCGGATCTTCTGGTGAAGCTCGCGGCGCCCGCGGAGGGCGGTACGCTCGCCCTCTTCACGTCGCGCTCGTCGCTCGACGCGGTCTTCCGGGCCGTTCGCGACCCCCTGGCCGCGGCCGGGAAGCTGGTTCTGGCGCAGGGTCACGGAGGGGCGACGGCGCTTCTCGACGAGTTCTCCCGGGAGACCGATTCGGTGCTGCTCGCGACCTCGAGCTTCTGGGAGGGTGTCGACGTCCCCGGGAGGTCGCTCGAGCAGCTCGTCATCGTCAAACTGCCGTTTCCGGTGCCGAAGGACCCCGTGGTCGAGGCGCACTGCGAGGCGTATCAGAAGGAAGGACTGGACGCGTTCAACGACTACATGGTACCGAGGACCGCCATCCGGATGCGACAGGGCTTCGGACGACTGATCAGGTCCAGCGTGGATACGGGCGTGGTCGTGCTTCTGGACAGCAGACTGGCGAGCCGCGGGTATGGCCGGCGCCTTCTGGACGAGCTCCCGACGTCGGCCGCTGTCGCGGGGAACGAGGCCGAGCTGCTCCGTATGCTCGGCGTCCTGAGCGCGGCCTGAGAGAAGAACACAGAACGGGAGCGCGGGACCGACAACGACCAGGGAGGAAGCGAATGACCAGCAAGGGGCGCGAGGTCAGAGCGCCGAGAGGAACGGAGCTCTCGTGCAAGGGGTGGCTGCAGGAGGCCGCCTACAGGATGATCATGAACAACCTCGACCCGGAGGTCGCCGAGATGCCCGACGAGCTGGTCGTCTACGGCGGCAGCGGCAAGGCGGCCAGGAGCTGGGAGGCGTTCGACGCCATCGTCTCGACGCTGCGCGAGCTCGAGGACGACGAGACCATGCTCGTGCAGTCCGGGAAGCCGGTCGCCGTTTTCAGGACGCACCGCGACGCGCCCCGCGTCCTCATCGCCAACTCGAACCTCGTCGGCGACTGGGCCACGTGGGACAAGTTCCGCGAGCTCGAGAGGAAAGGCCTCATCATGTACGGCCAGATGACGGCCGGGAGCTGGATCTACATAGGCACCCAGGGCATCCTTCAGGGCACCTACGAGACGCTCGCCGAGCTCGCCAGACAGCACTTCGGCGGCGGCCTCGAGGGACGTCTCGTCGTGACCGGCGGCATGGGCGGCATGGGCGGGGCGCAGCCGCTGGCCATCACGATGAACGGCGGCGTCTGTCTCTGTGTCGAGATCGACCGCGACCGGATCCGGAAGCGTCTTCTGACCCGCTATTGCGACAGGATGGTCGAGTCGCTCGACGAGGCGATCGAGCTCTGTGGTCAGGCCGCCCGGAAGAAGGAGCCGCTCTCCGTCGGTCTCGTCGGGAACTGCGCCGACGTCCTGCCGGAGCTCGTCAGGAGAGGCGTGATCCCCGACGTCGTCACCGACCAGACCTCCGCGCACGACGCCCTGAACGGCTACGTGCCCGGGGGCATGACGCTCCGGGAGGCGGTCGAGCTTCGAGAGAGCGACCCCGAGACCTACATCGAGCGCTCCATGCGGTCGATGGCCGAGCACTGCCGCGCCATCCTCGACATGAAGGAGAGGGGCGCGGTCGCGTTCGACTACGGCAACAACCTGCGGGGCCAGGCGAAGGACGCCGGGGTCGAGAACGCCTTCGACTATCCCGGCTTCGTGCCCGCCTACATCAGGCCTCTCTTCTGCACGGGAAAGGGCCCGTTCCGCTGGGTCGCGCTTTCCGGAGACCCCGCCGACATCTACAGGACGGACGACCTGGTGCTCGAGCTCTTTCCGGAGGACGAGGCGCTCGTTCGATGGATCAAGCTCGCCCGTGAGCGCGTCGCCTTCCAGGGGCTCCCGTCGCGCATCTGCTGGCTCGGCTACGGCGAGCGCGCGCGCTTCGGCCTGGCGATCAACGAGCTCGTCGCGAGCGGCGAGATCTCGGCGCCGATCGTCATAGGCCGCGACCACCTCGACAGCGGCTCAGTGGCCTCGCCCTACCGAGAGACCGAGGGCATGAAGGACGGGAGCGACGCCATCGCGGACTGGCCCGTGCTGAACGCCCTTCTGAACGCCGTCGGCGGCGCCACATGGATCTCGTTCCATCACGGCGGCGGCGTCGGCATCGGGAAGTCGCTCCACGCCGGAATGGTCATCGTGGCCGACGGGACGAAGGAGGCCGCGGCGAGGCTCGAGCGCGTGCTGACCACCGACCCCGGAACGGGCATCGCCCGGCACGTCGACGCCGGCTACGACCTGGCCGAGGAGTGGGCCCGGAAGAAGGGCATAAGGATCCCGATGCTGGACTGAGTCTTCGGGCGTCCGGCGCCCGCTCGGGCCTGGGGCGCCGCGGACGCCGTCCGGCGACGCGAAGGAGGAGTCGTGGCCGTCACGGCCGACATCATCGTCAGGAACATCGGCGTGCTGGCCACGCTCGGGGGGGCGCCCGGTCCGAGGACCGGAGCGGCCGCCTCGGAGCTGGGCCTGGTCGAGGGCGCCGCGGTGGCCTCTCTGGACGGCAGGGTCGTCGCGGTCGGGCCCGAGCGGGACGTTCTGGCGTCCGTGACGAGGGCCGCGCGCGCGTGTGAGGTGGACGCCGGAGGCGGGCTCGTCACGCCGGGCCTCGTCGATCCCCATACGCACGCGGTCTACGCGAAGACGCGGGAGCGCGAGTTCGCGATGCGGGTCGCGGGCTCGAGCTACGAGGAGATCGCGGCGGCCGGCGGCGGCATCCGCTCGAGCGTGCGCGACCTCAGGACCGCGTCCGCCGAGAGGCTTCTGGAGGTCGGCCGCGCCTCGCTCGACAGAGCGTTCGCCTACGGGGCGACGACCGTCGAGGTCAAGAGCGGCTACGGGCTCGAGCTCGAATCCGAGCTGAAGACGCTCCGAGCCGTCCGGGACCTCGACCGGGAGCACCCGGTCGATGTCGTCCCGACGTTTCTCGGCGCCCACGAGGTCCCGGACGAGTGGCGTCACGACCCCGACGGCTACGTCGAACTCGTCATCGACGAGATGCTTCCACGCGTCGCGGAGGAGAAGCTCGCCAGGTTCTGCGACGTCTTCTGCGAGTCGCACGTCTTCGACGTCGAGCAGTCGCGCCGCATCCTGGTGGCGGCGAAGAACCTGGGGCTCTCGCCGAAGCTCCATGCCGACGAGCTCTCGTCGACAGGCGGCGCCGAGCTCGCGGCCGATGTGGGCGCCGTGTCGGCCGACCATCTTGTCTGCGCCTCGGACGACGGGGTCAAGGCCATGGCGGAGGCCGGCGTCGTGGCCGTGCTCCTGCCGGGAACGACGCTGTCGCTCGGGAAGCGGGACTACGCCCGCGCCAGGTTCATGATGGAGGAAGGGGTGCCTGTCGCGCTCGCGACCGACATGAACCCAGGAAGCTCGATGACCGAGTCGATGCAGATCGTGATGGCCCTGGGGTCGATGACGCTCAGGATGTCGCCGGCCGAGGTGCTCGTCGCGGCGACGATGAACGCGGCGGCCGCCGTCGGGCTCGCGCGGGAGGTCGGCTCGGTCGAGAAGGGCAAGCTCTGCGATCTCGTCCTGTGGGAGGTAGACGACCACAGGGCCATTCCGTATCACTATGGCGTGAACCTCGTGAGGGCGGTCGTGAAGCGCGGCGCGGTGTACGACGCCGGACGCGCATCCGCCGTCCGACGCGGCTGAAGCCGATCACCGGGAGGTCTTCCATGAAACTCGTCGAGTGCGTTCCGAACTTCAGCGAGGGCAAGCGGCCCGAGGTGGTCGACGAGATCGTCGGCGCGATGACCGCCGTCGGAGGCGTGTCGCTCCTCGACAAGGAGATGGACGCCGATCACAATCGGGCGGTCGTGACGATCATCGGCGAGCCCGAGGCCGTCCTCGAGGGCGCGTTCCGCGGCATCGAGAAGGCGCGCGAGCTCATCGACCTCACGAAGCACAAGGGCGAGCACCCGAGGATGGGAGCGGCCGACGTCTGTCCGTTCGTGCCCGTGAAGGACGTCGGCATGGACGAGTGCGTCGAGCTCGCGAAGAAGCTGGGGAAGCGCGTGGGGGAGGAGCTCGACATCCCGGTGTACCTCTACGAGGAGGCGGCCACCAGGCCCGAGCGCCAGAACCTCGCCAAGGTCAGGAAAGGGCAGTTCGAGGGACTTTCGGAAGAGATCGGGACCAACCCCGAGAAGGACCCTGACTTCGGGCCGAACAGGATCCACCCCACCGCCGGCGCCATAGCCATCGGGGCGCGTCAGTTCCTCGTCGCGTACAACATCAACCTGGGCACCGATGATCTCTCCATCGCGAAGACCATCGCGAAGTCGATCCGCCACTCGGGCGGCGGGCTCAGGCACGTCAAGGCCATGGGCTTCGAGATAAAGGACCGCGGCATCGTTCAGGTCTCGATCAACATGGTGAACTTCCACGGGACGCCGCTCTTCCGCGTCTTCGAGATGGTGAAGAGCGAGGCCGCGCGCTACGGTGTGCCCGTTATCGGAAGCGAGATCGTCGGTCTCGTGCCGGCCGAGGCGCTCGTCGACTGCGCGGAGTTCTACCTCCGGCTCGAGGCCTTCAAGAGAGACCAGATCCTGGAGAACCGCCTGGTGGAAAGCGAGGGAACAGAATGACCGACCTCACGAACTTCCTTGCCGAGCTGGCGTCCGACTCGCCCACACCCGGCGGCGGGAGCGTCGCCGCGCTCTCAGGGGCGCTCGGGGCCAGCCTGACGGCGATGGTCTCGAACCTGACGATCGGAAAGAAGAAGTACGCCGACGTCGAGAACGAAATGAAGGAGGCGTTGGAGAAGGCCGAGTCCCTGAGGCTCGAGCTGACCCGGCTCATCGACGAGGACGCCAACGCCTTCGACGGGTTCATGGAGGCGCTGAAGCTCCCGAAGGGAACCGACGAGGAGAAGGCCGAGAGACGGGCGGCGATGCAGAGGGCGCTCGTCGACGCCGCGACGGTCCCGCTCGTCGTGATGGAGAAGTGCGTCCGCGTCATCGATGTCGCCGCGACCGCGGCCGACCTCGGCAATGTCAACGCCGTCTCGGACGCCGGGGTGGCGGCGCTCGTCGCCCGGGCCGGGACGCACGCCGCGCGGCTCAACGTGCTCATCAACCTCGGGGGCATCACGGCCGAAGAGTACAGCGAGTTCGTGTCGGAAGCGCGCTCGGCCATCGAGAACCTCACGGACGAGGCCGACAGCAAGGCCGATGAGGTCATGAAGGTCGTCCTCGAGAAGATCTCGTAAGGAACCCCGAGAGTCCGGGAGAGATGCCATGAAAGCGCTCGTGCTGCTCCTCGCCGCACTCACGCTCGCCGGCTGCGCCGGGCAGTCGACGCCGCACCCCGGAAGCGGCGACCAGCGATCGGCCCCGATGGGAGAAGGCGGCGAACTCGGTTCCTGCGCGCTCATCGAGCTGGCCGTGAGTCAGGGACGCCTGGACTACGGAACCGGACTCCTCTACAAGGTCCTGAGCGTCCACGACCCCGCGAGCCTGCCCGAGGAGTTCCAGAGCGACGCCCCGTCGACGTGTGGGACGCCTATCGCCGTCGAGGTGGAGAGAAACTGGCACCGTCTGTCGCCCGGCCAGCGCGCCGAGATCGAGCTCTACATCGAGCCGCTCAGGGACCAGGACGAGACCGGGACCGATCTCGACGACATCGGTCCCGACAGACCGGAGCACGGGCGTGGCGGCGTCGACTGAGCCGCGCGGAAGCGGCGATCTTCTCCGCGGCGTCGCGCTGCCGGCCATCTTCACGGGACTCGCTGTCGCGCTGGGCTTCGCGCTGGCGCCCGTGCCGAACGTCGAGCTCGTCACCTTCACCGTGTTCGCGGCCGGCGCGACGCTCGGGAGCGCGCGCGGCGCGCTGGTCGGGTGTCTCGCCGCCGCTCTCTACTCGGGGCTCAATCCGGCCGGCTCGGGACTCGCGATCCCGACGCTCTTCGCGGCGCAGATCGTCTCGTGGGGTCTCGTCGGCGCCGTCGGAGGCGTCGCCGCAAGGGTTGTGTTCCCGCGTTCGGGTGAGCCCGCGCTTCTACGGACCGCCGCCTCGGGCGGGCTCGGTGTCGTTCTGACGCTTCTCTATCAGGGAGCCGTGATCCTCGGACTCGCCCTCGCGGGTCTGTCGCTCGGAGGGGCACAGGTCGGCTGGTCGACCTGGCGTGCCGACCTCGGCGCGGCGCTCGCCGCCAACGCGTTCTTCTCGCTCGTCCATGTGGTGTCCAATGGGATCCTTTTTGCAGTGCTCGCGCCCCGGGTCGTGCCGCGGCTCCGGGATCTCGTCCACCGGTGACCGATCGACCGGGCCCGGCTTCGGCATCCTGCTGGTCGCGCTGGCGCTGACGCTGGCTCCGGCGGGTCAGCTCCGCGCCGACTGGGACACGGACGCGTTCGACCGCGCGGTGGGACCGGGCTGGCCGGGGTTCGCGCACACGCGCGCGCTCGGACCGCTGCCGGCCTCGCTCTCGTTCCCGCGGGCCGCCGCCTTCGGCTGGACCGACTGGCTGGGGACCGGTGTCGATCCGGGAACGGCATACGACGTCGACGGGTCTCTCGTCGCTCTCTCCGGCCCGGACGTCTCGCTCCTGGCGGGCGCCCTGCCTCTGTCCGTCGGCCGGGTCGCCTCGGCATCCCCGACGGAGCCCGGATTCGTTCCCCTCGAGGACTACCCGGCGCACTTCTACCGGGCGCCGTTCGCGCGCGTCACGATGAGCGCCGGCGACCTCATCGAGGCGTGGAGCGGGCGGTTCGGGCGCACGCTGCGAGACACGACCGTGTCGCTCGAGCTCGCCGGAGGCCTCAGACGGAACGACGGCCCGGGCGGGAGCGGCAGCGCGGAGCTGGAACGGTTCTCGGCGCGGGTGGTCACGGAGACCGCCGGCGGGTGGCGGATGAGGGCCCGAGGCCTGCACGTCGGACTCGTCCGTGTCGAGCGCTTTCCCGGGTTCGCCCCGGCCTCTTTCTCGCGCTCGGTGACGGCGAGCGCCGTTGACGTCATCGTCGAGAAGAGCGACGTTTCGCTCTCGCTTCTCTCGGGCTCGCGCTGGACGGAGGACGAGCGCGACGGCGTCGTGAGACGCGGCGACATCAGGCTGTCGGGAGCGACGCTGAGGCTTCGAGGGGGCTTCCTTCCGGTCGACTCGCTGACCCTCTCGGCGGGACATCTGTCCGCCGGAGGGAGTCTCTATCGCGACGGCGAGGACGTCTGGTCGCTGGAGGCGCGCGCCGCGAGGACGGTCGACCTCCGGGCCGGCGGCGTCACCTTCGAGGGAGGCCTGACGAGGCGCCGCGGAGTCATCCTTCCTGAGGCCCGCGTCGGCTGGACGCTCGACTCCGGTTCCCGGAGGTTCCGGGCGGACGCGCTCATGACGTCTCGGCACCCGTCGTCCGCGGAGCTGCTTCACGCGTCGATCCCCGTTCCGACGTGGGGAGGAGGGACTCGGACCATAGAGGGGGCCGGCGACCTGGACCCCGAGGGAGCGGTCGCGGTCCTCCTTTCGGCGCGCGACGACGCCCTCTTGTCCGGCGTCGGGGTTGCCGTGTCCGCGGCCCGTCTCGTCGATCCCGTCCGGGTCGCCGCGAACGCGACGCGACCGGAGAACGGAGGAGACGAGATGACCGGCAGCGCCGCAGCCTGGGCCGAGGTCGGCTCGAGAGCCGGCGCCGGGCTCCGCGCGGAGGTACAGGCCCTGGCCGCCGGCGACGAGAGCGCGCTTCACTCCCAGATGCCGGTCCCCGTCCTCGCGGCATCGGCCGAGGCGTGGTTCCATGCGTCGTTCTTCGACAGAGACTATCTCGCGACGCGATGGTCGGTCCGGCTCGTTCACGAGACGGGCCTGGCCAGAGGAGCGTGGACCGACCTCGTCGACGACGATACGACGAGCGTCGACCTCATGGTCGAGGGAGAGGCCGGCTCGGCGGTGATGTTCGTGGCGCTGCGCGACGCACTTGAGTCGGCGAGCTCAGCGGCGCCTTCGAGACCGGCCCCCGGCAGGCGTCTCGAGGCCGGCTTCCACTGGGACTTCCGAGGCTGAAGCGCGCCGAGCGTCGCTGCATCCCACCGGTCGTCGACCGTTCCCACCCCTGTGCGTCCATGGGCCCCCGGCGAAACCCCATGCAGTCAGCAAGGTTTCATTTGCCTTGCGTTTTGCAAGGCGCTACATTGGTCACGCTTGGGTGGAGGTGGCGTGTGCGGGGGCTGTTCACGAGGGACGAACGGGCGGTCGTTCTCTTCCTTGCGGGCGCGCTGCTGGTCGGATCGCTGGTTCTGGCGCTCCGGACCGAGGAGGCGCCTCCTCCCGACGAGACGATCCCTGAACGGGCCCTCGAGAGTCCCATCGATCTTAACGCCGCAGAGCCGGAGCTTCTCGAGGAGCTCCCGGGCGTCGGTCCGGTCCGCGCTCGGGAGATCGTCCGACACCGGCGCGAGCGCGGCGGGTTCCGCTCGGTCGACGAGCTCGTCGAGGTGCGCGGCATCGGGCCCGTGACGCTCGAGCGCATGCGTCCTCACGTCGTCGTCGGCGGGAGCGCGCCGTCCGATTCCGGGGGAGACCGACAGTGACCGATCGTGTTCCCACAACGCGCGGCATCATAGCGGCCCGACTCGTCGTCGCGGCGCTGATCGCGCTCGGCGCCCTCGTCGGCGGGAGCCAGGTGAACAGCGTCCCCGTCGTGCTCCTCGGCCTCATCGCGGCGCTCCTGTCGGGGGTCTACGCGGCGTGGAGCAGGGTCCAGGACGACCACACGGTCCTTCTGAGGATCCAGTTCGCGGTCGACATCGTGTTCGTGACGCTCGTGGTCCACTTCTCCGGCGGGCTGGCCAGCCCGTTCAAGCTTCTGTACTTCCTTCCGGTCATCGTGTCGTCCGCGCGTCTCGGCTTCCGGGACGGCGTCGCCGTCGCGGCGGGAGCGGTCCTCGGCCATGTGGTGCTGATGTTCGTCAACCCCGTGCAGTGGGCGGCGCTCTACGCGCAGGGCGCGCTCGCCGAGATCGCGACCCTCGTCGTGTCGTTCCTGCTCGTCGCCCTGCTTGTCGGGTATCTTTCGGAGCGGGCCAGCGTCCACGCTCGGGAGCTCGAGGCGACCCGATCCGAACTCGACACCGCTCATCTACGCCTTTCGAACATCATCGACAGCCTGAGTTCCGGCCTCGCGCTCGTCGACAGCGACGGGCGCGTCATCTACCTGAACCGCACGGGCGCCTCGATCCTGGGGCTCACCGAGGACGACGCGACCGGCCGCGACTACCGACTCGTGTTCGCCGACGTGCCGGCCTTCTGTGAGCGCCTCTCCGCCGCGCTCGAGGCCGGGCGTCCCGAGACCCGCGTCGAGTTCCACGTGAGGCGCCGGGGAGGAGCGAGCGTTCCCGTCGGTCTCTCGACGTCGATCCTGCGGGACGACCGGGGAGAGGAGCGGGGAGTCGTCGCCATCTTCCAGGACCTGACCGACGCGCGGCGGCTGGAGGAGCGGCTCCGACACGACGACCGACTCTCGGCTCTGGGCGAGTTCGCGGCGGGGCTCGCGCACGAGATCAGGAATCCGCTGAACGCGATCAGAGGCTCCATCGAGATGCTCGGTGAGAGCTGCGAGTCGGGGGGACAGGACGAGCGTCTCGTGCAGCTCGTGATGCGGGAGACCGACCGTCTCCAGAAGCTCGTGCAGGACGTGCTTCAGTACGGCCGCATGGAGTCCGGTGAGCGCGACCACGCGCGGCTCGACGAGCTCGTGCACGAGGTGTGTCTGATCGTCTCGAACCACCCCGCGTACCGTCCCGAGATCGAATTGGTGGAGGAGACGCCCGAGCCGATCGAGGGCACGGTGAACGCGGAGGAGATGAAGCGGGCGCTCATCAACCTGGCCGTCAACGCCGTCGAGGCGATCGATGGGGCCGGCAGGGTCCGGCTCTCGGTCGTCACCGAGGGGGATTTCGCCTCGAGGGGACTGGAGGGCGGAGCGAACGCCTCGGTGGCGATCATCGTAGAGGACACCGGAGGAGGGATCCCGGCGGGCAGAAGGGACGAGATCTTTCAGCCGTTCAGGACCTCGAAGAAGGGCGGGACGGGACTGGGTCTGGCCATCGTCGACCGCATCGTCCAGTCGCACGGCGGCAGGATCAGCGTCGCCAGCGAGGCCGGCCGCGGAAGCCGCTTCGTGATCTACCTTCCGGACTAGACCGTCGCCCCCGGCGGCGGCCGCCCGGGACCGGAGTCCCCTGAACCAGCAACGAAGGGAACGAACAGCATGCCACAGGGCAGGATCCTGATCATCGACGACGAGGACAGCATCCGCGAGTACCTCTCCATGATGCTCGAGCGCGAGGGCCACATCGCGGACGCCACGAAGGACGGCAAGAAGGCGCTCAAGCTGCATTCGAAGGCGGCCTACGACGTCGTCATCACGGACATCCAGCTTCCGGGCATGAGCGGCATCGACATCCTCGAGAAGCTCCGCGAGAGCGATCCGACCATCCCCGTCATCATCATCACGGGCCACGCCTCGCAGGAGTCCGCCATCGAGGCGCTCAACCTGGGTGCCTTCTACTATCTCCTGAAGCCTGTTTCGAACGAGGAGCTGAAGCAGGTCGTCCGGAACGCGCTCGAGATGCGGCGACTCCGAGAGGAGAAGACCGACCTCGAGAGGGCCCTTCATGTGTCCGGCGAGCGGACCATGGTCGGCGAGTCGGAGAACATGACCTCCGTGTTCGACCTCATCGATCGCGTGGCGAAGACCTCCAGCACGGTCCTGCTCCACGGCGAGAGCGGCACCGGGAAGGAACTCGTGGCGAGGGCCATCCACGCCAGGAGCGCCCGCGCAGAGGGCCGCTTCGTCACCATCAACTGCGGGGCGCTTCCGGAGACCCTTCTCGAGAGCGAGCTTTTCGGGCACGTCAAGGGATCGTTCACCGGCGCGATCCGCGACAAGCGCGGCCTCTTCGTCGTCGCCGACGGCGGCACCTTCTTCCTCGACGAGGTCAGCGAGACGTCGCCGGCCATCCAGGTCAAGCTCCTCCGGGTCCTTCAGGAACGGGAGGTCGTCCCCGTGGGGGGGACCAAGCCGACGCAGGTCGACGTCCGCGTGATCGCGGCGACGAACGCCGACCTCGAGGCGCGGATCAAGGACGGCACGTTCCGCGCCGACCTCTACTACCGGCTGAACGTCATCCCCATCCGGATACCGCCGCTCCGGGAGCGGCGGGACGACATACCGCTTCTGGTCATGTACATCCTCGAGAAGATCGGCGGGAAGGACCTGGGCGTGACCGACGAGGCCATGGAGATCCTCACGCAGTACGAGTGGCCGGGGAACGTCCGCGAGCTCGAGAACATCATCGAGCGCGCGGTCATCCTGGCCGACGGGAAGGACATCTCCGCCGACAGCCTGAACGTCTCGATCTTCCCCGAGAACCTGAGGCGCAGGGCGCGCGGGGAACAGGTCGTGACCGGAGGAGACCTCGGCGTCTCCGGCGTCACGCTCGAAGAGCTGGAGCGCCGCTACCTTCTTCAGACGCTCGAGGAAACGGGCTGGAAGAAGAAGCAGGCCGCTGAGATCCTGGGGATCAACCCGTCGACGCTCTACCGCAAGCTGCAGCGATACGGCGTCGAGAGCGACGACTCCGACTGAGCCTCCGCGACCCGGGCCGGCCGGGTCCATGACGTCGAGGCCCTGGAAGGACGGCCAGCGTGCGGGTGATCGCGGGCGAGCTCAAGGGTCGCAGGATCCTCTCTCCGAGGGGCCGCGACGTTCGTCCGACGTACGACCGGGTGAGGGAGTCGCTCTTCGGCATCCTCGAACCCGACATCCCGGGTTCGCTCGTGCTCGATCTCTTCGCCGGGTCCGGCAGTCTCGGCATCGAGGCGCTTTCGCGCGGCGCAACGGAGGTCGTGTTCGTCGAGCGGAGCACGGCGGTGCTGCGGGTGCTCGAGGAGAACATCACCGCGCTCGGGCTCGAGGACCGCTCGTTCGTGCTCAAGGGAGACGCGCTCAGGCTCGCGCGCGACCGCAGGATCCCCCGGGCTCCGTTCGATCTCGTGTTCGTCGACCCGCCGTACTCGAGCGGCGACGCCGGGCGCTCTCTCGTCCTTCTTCCGCCGCTCCTCGCTCCCGGCGCTCTCGTCGTGGTCGAGCAGGCGGCGACCCCGCGACGCTCTCGAAGGGACGCGGTCGGGCCCGGGCCGACGGACGAGCCCGCCGGGCTCATCGAAACGCGTCGCAGGCGGTACGGTTCGACGGAGCTCGTTTTCTACAGACCGACCGACGGGTCGGAAGACAGGGAGGCGTCGTGAGAACCGCCATCTATCCGGGCACCTTCGATCCCATCACGAACGGGCACCTCGACATCCTCAGAAGAGCGCTCAGACTCTTCGACAGGATCATCGTGGCGGTCGGGACCGCGAGAGACAAGGACCCGATGTTCACGGCCGCTCAGAGGGTCGTTCTCATCGAAGGGGCGGTCGCGGACCTCTCGGGCGTGTCGGTCATCTCGTTCGAGGGGCTCCTCGTGAACACCGTCCGCGAGGTCGGCGCCGACGCCATCCTGCGCGGATTGAGAGAGGTGTCCGACTTCGAGTACGAGTTCCAGATGGCTCTCATGAACCGCCGACTGGCCTCCGAGATCGAGACCGTCTTTCTGATGCCGAGCGAGCAGTACACCTACCTCAACTCGACGATCGTCAAGGAGGTATTCACGCTGGGCGGAGACGTCTCGGGTCTGGTTCCGCCGAACGTCTTCGACGAGCTGACGAGGCGCCGCGGCGCGGGGGAGGCGCGCTCGTGAGGAGCGACCCGCGCGAAGGCGAACGGCCGAACGGCCGGCACGCGGATCTCGTCGCGCGTCTCTCGAACGCTCTCGGCCGTTCGGCGTCCGCGGCGCTCGAGGACCGGATCTGCTACTCGTACGACGCCACCGACATCCGGGCTCTCCCCGATGTCGTCGTGTGGCCCAGGACCGCAGACGAGACGGCACAGGTCATGCGGCTCGCCGCGGAGGCCGGCATGCCCATCGTCCCGCGCGGCGCCGGGACGGGATACACGGGCGGGAGCCTGCCGGTGTCGGGCGGCGTGGCCCTCTCGCTCGAGCTTCTCGACGACATCGAACGTCTTGACCCCGACAAGCTCGTGGCGGTCGCGGGGCCGGGCGTGGTCAACGAGGCGCTCGCCGCGGCCGCGGCCTCCGAGGGGCTCGCGTATCCTCCCGATCCCGCCAGCCGCAAGGTCTCGACCGTCGGCGGCAACATCGCCGAGTGCGCGGGAGGTCCCGCGACCGTGCTCCACGGCACGACCCGCGACTACGTCGCCGGGCTCGAGGTCGCGCTCCCCGGCGGGGAGCGCGTGGCGACGGGCGTCCTCTCATGTCGGAGGAGGACATCCTGGGACGTCGGTCCTCTCGTCGTCGGGTCGGAGGGCACGCTGGCGGTCGTGACGCGCGCCGCCCTCAGACTCTCGCACGCGCCGGAGGCCACCGGGACGTTCTGGATCGAGTTCCCCGACCTCGAGTCGGCCGCCCGCGCGGTCGCCGCGATCGTCGCTTCCGCTCTTCCGGTGTCCTCGCTCGAGCTCATAGACCGCGACACGTATGTCGCCGCCCACGAGTTCGTGCGCGACGCGAGGCCCGAGCGCGAGGTCGAAGGAGGGCTCCTCATCGAGCTGGAGGGAAACGAGGCGGAGGTCGAGGGTGCCTCGGCGAGGCTCGCCGAGCTCTCGAGCGACTTCGGCGCGACCTTCTTCGTGAGCCCCGGAAGCGAACAGGAGCGAGAGGAGATCCGCGAGATCAGGCGTTCCATCTCTCCCTCCCTGGCCCGGGTCGCGACAGGCAAGGCGAACGAGGACATCACGGTCCCGAGAAGCCGCATCCCGGACTTCGTCCACGGCATGAGGGAGATAGCGGACGAATCCGACCTGAGCATTCTCTCTTTCGGACACGCCGGCGACGGCAACCTCCACGTGAACGTCATGTTCGACCGCGACGACCCGGACAGCCGCAGGAGGGCCCGCCGGGCCGTCGACCGGTTGTTCGGGCTGGCGCTCGGACTCGGAGGAACGCTCTCAGGAGAGCACGGCATCGGCATCACCAAGGCCGACCAGCTCGCCTCGGAGCTGGACGAGACGGCGCTCGCGGCGACGGCCTCTGTCAAGCGGGCGCTCGATCCCGAGGACACGCTGAACCCCGACAAGATCCTGACCTCGCTCCCGAACCCCTGGTGGGGCGATCTCGAAGAGGCGTCATGCTGATAGACACCGCGACTGTCGAGGTCCGCGGGGGCCGCGGGGGCAACGGATGCGTGAGCTTCCGCCGCGAGAAGTACGTTCCCCGGGGCGGACCGAACGGAGGCGACGGAGGACGCGGCGGCGACGTCATCTTCGTCGCGGACGAGGGAAAGTCGACGCTCATCGACCAGCACTATCGTCGTCACTACCGCGCCGACGCCGGTCAGCACGGCAGCGGCTCGAAGAAGACCGGCCGCGGCGGCGAGGACGTCGTCGTCAGAGTCCCCGTGGGAACGCTCGTCCGCGACCGCGAGACCAAAGAGGTCCTCGCCGACCTCGACTCCGCCGGTGACCGGGTCGTCGTCGCCTCCGGAGGCCGCGGGGGCCGCGGCAACGCCCGGTTCGCCACCTCGACCGACCGCGCTCCGAGAAGGGCGGAGGAAGGACGTCCCGGCGAGGAGCGGGTGATCGAGCTCGAGCTCAAGCTCGTGGCGGACGTCGGACTGGTCGGCCTGCCGAACGCCGGCAAGTCGACCCTTCTTCGCAGGATCTCCGCTGCGAAGCCCCGCGTGGGGAACTACCCCTTCACCACGCTCTCTCCTGTTCTCGGGCTCGTGACCTACGGAGTGGACGGCAGCTTCGTCGTGGCCGATCTGCCCGGTCTCATCGAGGGCGCGCACGAGGGCAAGGGGCTCGGGCACCAGTTCCTGCGGCACATCGAGAGGACACGCGTGCTGGTGCTCCTCATCGACGCGGCGGCCGAGGACCCGCTCGAGGACTACCGTGTCCTCCTGAAGGAACTCCGTGAGCACGGCGCCGGTCTCATGAGGAAGCCCCGGATCGTGGCGCTGAGCCGGATCGACCTGAGAGGTCCCGAGGGCCCGCCCGACGTCGATTTCGACGGCGAAGCCGTCGCGGCCGTCTCCGGGCTCACGGGGGAGGGTGTGGACGAGCTTCTTCGGAGGCTCATCGTCCTCGTCGAGGAGAAGAGAAGGTCGGACGACGAGGCCCCCTCCGTGTCGAGCGAGAACGCACCGCTCGACTGAGCGCGCCGGAGAGCGAACCCCGAGTCCCCCCGTGAGGATCGTGAGATGACGGAGCGGGAGGCGGCGCTCGCCCTCGTGGGAGCGCGCGGGGTCGGCCCGAGAACGGCCGAGGCGCTCAGGTCGAGATACGGCTCGTACGCGGCCGCGCTGGCGAGGGGCGTCGGGGATGCCCGTGTGCCGGAGGCCGTTCGTCGGTCGCTCACGGAGAGAACGCCTCGGGTGCTCGCCCGAGAGCTCAGGGAACTCGAGCGAGAGGGGATCGCGTTCGTCGAACTCGGCGCCCCCGCGTACCCGGGGCTTCTCGAGGAGATCCACGGACCCCCGCCGGGTCTCTTCATGGAAGGCGCGCCTCCCGGGACGGAGCTTCACGTCGCCGTCGTCGGGGCTCGCCGCGCCGCCGAGCGGTCGCTCGTCATCGCGAGGGCCCTCGGGCGGGGGCTCGCCGCGCGCGGCGTGAGCGTCGTGAGCGGTCTCGCCCGTGGCGTGGACTCCGCGGCCCACAGGGGCGCGCTCTCGGCGGGAGGACGGACGGTGGCGGTGCTGGGGTCCGGGCTCCGGCGGATCTACCCGCCCGAGAACGCCGGTCTCGCGCGGGAGATAGTGGATTCCGGATGCGTCGTGTCCGAGTTCCCGCCTCGCCTCGACGCCAGACCGTCGCACTTCCCGAGGCGGAACCGCGTCGTCGCGGGCCTCTCGGCCGCCGTGGTCGTCGTCGAGGCGTCCGACCGGAGCGGGGCTCTCATCACGGCCGCCCTCGCGCTCGACGAGGGACGCGAGGTCCTGGCGTGTCCGGGGCCCGCGGGCGAGGCCGCCTTCAGAGGCTCGAACCGGCTCATACGGGACGGCGCGCGCCTCGTGGAGAGCGCCGAGGATGTCCTCGAGGACCTCGAGGGCGCCTGGGGACCGTTCCTCGGGGCCGTCGCAGAGACAGCGCCACGGCCTCGACCGGAGCTTTCGGAGCGGGCGGTAAGCGTCCTCGGAGCGCTCTCGCTCGAGGCCGTCTCGCCCGACGAGGCGGCGGCGGCGGTCGCGGCTCCCATCGAGGTCGTGCTGTCGGCGCTGGTCGAGCTCGAGCTCGCCGGCGTCGCGAGAAGGGTCGCGGGCGGGAGATACGTGGTCTCCGACGAGGAATCGGCCCGGAGACGCCGGACAGGCGACCGGGAGGAACCGCGGAGCCGCGCGGCTCGTGGAGGGGGACGATGACCGAGAGCCGGAGGAGAGCCACCGTCGCGGTCGTCCGCTGCGAGAGCTACGACCGCGGAGACGTCGAGCGCGCCGTCGGACGGGCCGTCGAGCTCGTGGGCGGCATCGAGCGCTTCGTGAGCGGCGGAGAGCAGATCCTGCTCAAGCCGAACCTCCTCTCGGCCAAGGCGCCCGAGCGCGCCATCACGACGCACCCCGAGGTGGCCCGCGCCGTGATCGGCCTCGTTCGCCGGGCCGGCGGCGAGCCGCGTCTCGGGGACAGTCCGGGCGGAGCCATCCGCGGGGTCGAGAGGGTCTGGAGGAACACCGGCTTTCTCGATCTCTCGGAAGAGACGGGCGTTCCTCTCGTGAGCTTCGAGGCCTCCGGGTCCGAGGAGCGCGTCGGCCGGCTTCAAAGCTACATGGTGGCCCGACCCGTCATCGAAGCGGACGGCGTCATCAACCTCCCCAAGATGAAAACGCACGTTCTCACGCTCTACACGGGCGCCGTCAAGAACATGTACGGGATCGTCCCGGGGTTCATGAAGGGGCGTCTTCACAGCGTGGCCCCGAGGCCTGTCCCGTTCAGCCGCGTCGTCGTCGACGTCTTCTCGCTGGCGCCGCCCAGGCTCAGCGTGATGGACGCGGTCGTGGCGATGGAGGGCGACGGTCCCTCCGGCGGGTCGCCGAGGAAGGTCGGAGCGGTCCTCGCGAGCGAGGACGCCGTGGCGCTCGACGCCGTCGCGGCCCGCATGATGGGCTATCGAGAGCGCCAGGTCCCGACGGTCAGGATCGGGGAGGAGAGAGGTCTCGGCGTCGCCGGCCTCGACCTCATAGACATCGTAGGAGACGACCCCGACGCCCTGACGCCCGGGGACTTCCGGCTTCCCGGCACCGGCGCCCTCAACTACATTCCCGATGGCCTCGTACGGCTTCTTACGCCGTTCATCTGGGCGCATCCGGAGATGTCCCGCGAGAGGGGCTGCAGAGGGCCGGAGTGCGGGCTCTGTGTGAGAAGCTGTCCGGTGCAGGCCATCAGAATGGCCGACGGCATTCCGAAGGTCGACTTCACGACATGCGTCGAGTGTCTCTGCTGTCACGAGGTCTGCCCGCACGACGCTGTCGAGGTCAAGCTCTCGTGGCTCGCCCGGAAGTTCGCCTAGAGGAGGGGCCGTGGCGCGGAAGACCACACTGAGTCACCGTCTCGAGTACGCCGGCGTGAAACTGTTCCACTGGGTCGTGAACGCGCTGCCTCTCCCGGCCGCGCGCGAGATGGGCGCGCTCCTCGGCCGCGCCGCGTTCGCGCTCGGGATCAGGCGCAGCGTCACGATGGAGCATCTTCGACGCGTGTTCTGTGACAAGAGCGAGGACGAACTCGCCCGGATCGCGCGGGCCTCGTACGAGAACTTCGGCCGCACCACGTTCGAGTTCGCCCGGTTCCCTCGGCTCTCGCCCGAGGTCATCCGCCGCACGGTCACGCTGACCGGGGGAGAGCACCTCGACCGGGCCCTCGAGAAGGGCGGTGGGGCCATTCTCGTGGCCGGACACTTCGGCAACTGGGAGCTCGCGGCGACGCTCGCGACCATGGGCTATCCGCTCACCTTCCTCGTGGGAGAGCAGCACAACATCCTGGTGGACCGCCTGATGAACAGCCTGCGCGCGCGGTTCGGGGTCGAGATCGTCCCTCTGACGGGCAGCCTGCTCGGCGTTCTCAGGGCGCTTCGGAGGAACCGCATCGTGGCGATGCTGTCGGACCAGGACGCGGGGAGGCGCGGCGTGTTCGTCGACTTCCTCGGGAAGAAGGCGTCGACGCCGTACGGTCCGGGCCGCCTGGCCGCCAGGACCGGCGCGCCCCTCGTGCCTGGGAACGACGTCAGACGCGGGAAGGGGATGCACGAGATCGTCATCCTGCCGCCCGTCGAGCGACCGCCGGAGGGTGCGCCGCTCGAGGAGGCGGAGCGCCACTACACCCAGGCCTACACGAAGGCGTTCGAGTCGTTCATCCTCGAGCGCCCCGAGCAGTACTTCTGGATGCACCGCCGCTGGAAGACCCGGCCGCCGTCCGAGGGCTGAGACCCGGGACGGGTCCGCCGGCCGGCGAAGGGACAAGGACACGTGGCGGGTCCGGCGGCCGGCGAGAGGTCACAGACACGTGGCGGGTCAGCCGGCCGGCGAGAGGTCGAGGCGACTCCGCAGCCGGCACACCGTGAGTGCCGCACCAAAGAAGAGAGCCGCCCCGGAGGGCGGCTCTCTTTTGCTTCATGTCCAGCGTCCGGTCTGTCGGCAGACAGGCTACATCATCATGCCGAAGTAGGCGCTGAAGCCCCACTCCGCTTCGAGGTTCTGACCCATGAGCGGGTAGTGCATGTCGATGCCCAGCATCATCCCGTTCTCCATCATGTACTCGAAGCCCGGGTTGATCCAGACGCCGTTCGAGGCCGAGTCCTCGATCGTCTCGCGGGCCTCCTCGACGTCGTCGTCGCTGCCGAAGAATCCGTCGGCGGCGAACTTCAGGTTCATCATCTCGTTCAGGTAGTACGTGTAGGCGGCGTAGAAGTGGATCTCGCTGCCGGGCGTGTAGTCGTAGGTCGTGCCCATCATCTCGACCTCACGCGCCATGCGGTAGCGGTAGCCGACGGCCGCGTCGAACATGCCGGGACCCGCGGGCATGCCGAACATGATGGCGCCGTCGATGTCCATCTGGCCCTCGCCGGTCGCCAGCTCGTCCTCATCCGGCTCGTCGTCGCCGGTGGCGACCTTGACACCGAGACGGCCGGTCATCATCGGCTCGGCCATGAACATGTACTTGGCCCAGATCCAGGTGTCACCGATGCCCGTGCCCTCGACCTCTTCCTCGCGGGTCTCCTCGTCCTCGTACTCACACTTCAGCATCGCGAACTTCGCGTTGATGCCGAGCTCGAGCTGGTCCATCGGGCTGTAGAACAGATTGACCGGGAACCACATGGCCGTCCAGTCACACCCGAGGTCCTGCTTCTCGCCGTCGGCATCGAAATACTCGTCGGCCATCAGGTAGTAGATACCCGCCTTGAAGCCGAAGGCGCCGGCGTCGTGCGTCATCGCCGTGTCGCCCGTGTACAGGAAGTCGTACGCGCTCGCGCTCGTCGCAAAGACGATCAGAAGCGCCATCGTCAGAACGGTCAGAATTCCGCGTCTCATATCCCGAGCCTCCTTGTGCTCAGTTCCAGTCGATATCATCCTTCTCAAACCGCACTTCTTCTTCAGTCAGGACTGACAGGTTCTCTTCGGTAACTCACCTCCCTCTGGTTCCTGAGGGCCCTCCGAACCCTCTGGCCCACCAAAGATCCGTCATGCCTGGTACCGTCTGTCTCCGGGGTCCGATTCCCGGACAACTGTTCACCTTTTCTCCGGCTACTGGAATCCTATCTGCTTCGTCTCGTCTCCCTTGCCCGGCTTGATCTCGCCGTGCTGGGACTCGAACTTCTTGACGTTCTCCTCGAGCGCGCGGACGAAGGCCTTGATGTTCTGCGGCGCCATGACGATGCGCGCGTGAACCCGGCTCTTCTGGGCGCCGGGGAGGACCCGGATGAAGTCGACCACGAACTCGGCCGCCGAGTGGGTGATCACCGCGAAGTTCGCGTAGATGCCCTCGGCCTCCTCAGGCCTGAGCTCGATGTTGATCTTCTTCTGCTGCTTGTCCGGCATCTGCCTCCCATAAACTGCGCGTCAGGGCGGGGTTGCCGCCTCAACGGCTCCGAGGTTGGGGCAAAGATAGAGAGCTGCCTGAAGGATGTCAAGCCATTTTTCCCGGCGCCGCTAGCAATCCTCATGCCACATTGTGCCCATGGGCGAGGCGTCCCGGAGGCTTCCCGAACCGTCGCTCACCTTCGCCCGGGGGGCCCCGTCCGTCCGGGCGCGGCCAGGTGAACGGCGATGCTCCCCCGGCCACGCCTTCCCTGGACCGGACTCTGAAGAGCGGAACGCGCGGCCGCCGCCGGGGAGC
>CAZQSB010000014.1:35139-55095 GCA_964596015.1 uncultured bacterium
CGCCTTCCCTGGACCGGACTCTGAAGAGCGGAACGCGCGGCCGCCGCCGGGGAGCGGCCGCTCCGTCCTTGGACCGGTTCCGGAAACGCGGAATGCGTGACAGCCGCCGGAGGAGCCGCCGCCGGTCGTGCGGCTCACAGGGTCCGGGGATCACCCGGCTCGTCTCCGCGCGTTCCGCCCGACGCGGACGGCGGTCATAGTGGCGGGCCGCGGGAGGCGGAACGCGCCCCGTTCGGTCGGCGACGGGCGGAGGCTTGCCCGGCGGCCGGTCATGCGGCCCGGTCTCGAAAACCGAGTCTTACTCACACAGACCGTCTTGTGCATGCCCGTCGCTCCGTCGCGCGTCGTCGGGTGCCGAAAGCACGTGTTGTACGCTTTGACGCACAATAGACTTGACAGGTTTCGGGGGGAATGATAATGTGGGATGAGCGTTATTGACACAGGGTGACATTTGTGTTACTGGGCAACACAACACTCCATGCCTAACAGCTTTGCCAGTTGTCCGGACTGTAGACTGGAGGGGCTATGGTTACGGAACTGAAAAGGCTGGAGACCGGGCCTCAGGCGCCGACGCTTGAGCGCGACCAGGTCATCCAGATTTACGAGGACGTCTGCGCCAACCGACGCCGGCGCTTCCCGAACAACTTCTTCAACGGGAAGGAAGGCCGACGGCGGGCCGCGATCATTACGCGTTACCTCCTCGAGGACAAACTGGGTGTTCCGGTCGCGGAGATCCCCAAGACCATCCACAAGAAGCTCTTCTACGAGAACGGCCTCACCTGGATGCTCGGCAGCTGCTTCGACTGGTCTCCTTACCGCGCCATCGACAACGCCTACCCCGGTCGCTTTCACAAGTGGCAGTTCAACGTCAAGGGCATGTGGCAGGGGTCCGAGAGGTACCGTCTCGCCGCACAGGCCACGCGCTGGATGGTCGAGGAGGTGGAGAGCTGCCCGGTGTGTGACATTCCGAAGAACATCTCGGCGACGACCTTCGGGAAGCACAACCTTCGGGGAATGCTGTCCGTCTGCTTCAAGGGCTCGTTCTTCCGCGCGATCGAGAACGCGTATCCCGGCCGGTTCCATCCGTGGGAGTTCCGGAACGTCCCGAAGAACTTCTGGCAGGGAGACCAGGGACTGGCGAACGCGAGACGGGCCACCCGCTGGCTCTGTGAGGAGGTGCTCCGGGTTCCGAGGGAGCGCGTCTTCCAGGACGTGACGTACCACCTGTTCCGCGAGCACGGCCTCGGCGGCATGCTGACCGGCTGCTTCAACGGGTCCTCGATCCAGGCGCTCCACAACGCCTATCCCGACCTGATGGTGCCGAAGCACCCGAAGCGCAAGCCGCGGCGGCGCCGCTCGATCGAGCCGGTGCAGCTGACGAAGTCCTGACCCTGAAGCTGCTCAAGACGTAAGCCAACGGCCGGTCCCTGGCGGGGCCGGCCGTTTTCTCTCTCGCGGCGCGCTCCCGGTCTTGACTGCCGCGGGCGCGTCGTCTAGCATCCGGGTCCGGAGTCGGGGCGTCCGGTGCCGAACGCAGACTTGGACGAGGAGGAGTGACGATGCCCGCGTTGTCGCGCGAGCGCCTGACCGAGATCCTCGACGGCCTCTCGGCCGTCCGGGTGGCGGTCTTCGGTGACGCCATGCTCGACCGCTACATCTGGGGCGACGTCAGCCGGATCTCTCCTGAGGCGCCCGTGCCCGTGGTCGAGGTCGAACGCGACTCGGTGCGCTTCGGCGGGGCCGCGAACGTCGCCGAGAACGTGGCAGCGCTCGGGTGTCCGGTGGAGATAGTCGCCGTCGTCGGCAGTGACGCCGCGGGACGCGAGCTGGTGGAGCTCCTCGAAGGCCGCGGGGTAGAGACCGCGGGACTCGTCACGCTGGAGGACCGGGCCACCACCACGAAGACGCGCATCATCGCGCGGAACCAGCAGATCGTCAGGGCCGACAGGGAGAGCGTGGGACCGATCGAGGGTCCGGCCGCCGAGATGGTCCTCGAGACGCTGACGGCGGCGGTCGAGCGGTGCGACGTTCTCGTGGTCTCCGACTACGGCAAAGGGGTCCTGACTGATGAGACGCTCCCGGTCGGCATCGCCCGCGCGCGGGAGCTCGGGCGCATCATCTGCGTCGACCCGAAGGAATCGCACTTCCACCACTACAGAGGCGTCTCGGCCATCACGCCGAACCAGCGAGAGGCCGGGAACGCCGTCGGCGTGCGCGTTGTCGACGAGGAGACGCTGGCCCGAGTCGGCTGGGAGCTCTCCGAGCGGCTCGACGCGGAATGCGTCGTGGTGACCCGGGGCGACGAGGGCATGAGTCTCTTCCTCCGCGGCGGAGAGCACGTGCACCTGCCCACGCTCGCGCGCGAGGTCTACGATGTGACCGGCGCCGGCGATACGGTGGTGAGCGCGCTCGCCGCGGCGCTCGGCGCCGGGGGAAGCATGGTCGAGGCCGCCGAGATCGCGAACCACGCCGCCGGCATCGTCATCAGAGAGATCGGGACCGCGTCGGTGACACCCGAGGAGATCGCCGCGTCGTTCGAAGAGCACGACGGGGGAGCGTAGGTGGGAGTCGTCCTCGAAAGAGAAGCTCTGGTTGAGTCCGTGGAGCGGCGCAGAAGCGCCGGCGAGAGGATCGTCTTCACGAACGGCTGCTTCGACATCCTCCACAGGGGACACGTCGACTATCTCGAGCGCGCGAAGGCTCTGGGCGATGTGCTCGTCGTCGGCGTCAACACCGACTCTTCGGTCGCCGGACTCAAGGGTCCCGCGCGTCCCATCGTCCCCGAGGACGACCGCGCGCACGTCCTGGCGGCCCTCTGCGCGGTCGACTACGTGACGCTCTTCGACGAACCGACGCCGCACGAGCTCGTGAGCGCCGTCCGGCCGGACGTGCTCGTCAAGGGGGCGGGCTACACTCCCGACACCATCGTGGGCGCCGACGTGGTGGAATCCTCGGGCGGCCGCGTCGTCGCGCTCCCGGCGCTCGAGGGACGTTCCACGCGGTCCATCATCGCCACGATTCTGGACCGCGGACGCGCCTGCATCGAAGCCGGTCGGTGACGCCGCACGTTCTACGTTCATCCGGGCCTCTCCGCCCGAAGTTTCGGCCCTTTCGGGTGGACAGGGGCGGCCCATTTGGGTATGATTGGCATCTTGGCTGACTCAAGGTTCACCTTTCATCAGAGGTCAGCCTCTTTGATTCAGGGAATCCCCCGCACGGATGACGCTGCCCGCGTCTCGCCGGGGGATTCTCGCACGCTTGGCCCGGGCGAGAGCGTCGGGGCCGGCGCCGGGGCGGGCAGCGGATCACCGGTCGCGCGCGGGGCGCGGCCTCACGAGGAGTTCGTCAGGGAGGACGGATGCAGCGCAGACGCGTAGTGATCATGGGAGCGGCAGGAAGGGACTTCCACAACTTCAACCTCGTCTACCGTGACCGCGAGGAGTTCGAGGTCGTCGCGTTCACCGCCACGCAGATCCCCGATATCTCGGGGCGCGCCTATCCGCCCGAGCTGGCCGGCTCGCTCTATCCGCACGGCATACCGATCCGTCACGAGGACGACCTTCCCGAGATCATCTCGGAGTTCTCGGTGGACGACGTCGTCTTCGCTTACAGCGACGTTCCGCACGAGTACGTCATGCACAAGGCGTCGCTCGTGAACGCGCTGGGACCGAACTTCCTGCTTCTCGGCGCCGAAGAGACCATGCTCGAGTCCACGAAGCCGGTGGTCGCCGTGTGCGCGACGCGCACCGGGTGCGGCAAGAGCCAGACGACGAGGAAGATCGCCGAGGTCCTGATGGCGGCCGGGAAGAAGGTCGTGGCCATCCGCCACCCGATGCCGTACGGGGATCTCGCGAAGCAGGTCTGGCAGCGGTTCGCCGAGTACGACGACCTCAAGAAGCACGACTGCACCATCGAGGAGATGGAGGAGTACGAGCCGCACATAGCCCGCGGCAACGTCGTCTACGCGGGCGTCGACTACGAGCGGATCCTCGAGGAGGCCGAGAAGGAGGCCGACATCATCCTGTGGGACGGCGGCAACAACGACGCGTCGTTCTACGCGGCCGACCTCTACATCGTCGTCGCCGACCCGCACCGGGTCGGACACGAGCTCACCTACTACCCGGGCGAGCAGAACGTCAGGATGGCCGACGTCGTCATCATCAACAAGGAGGGGACGGCGAAGCGCGAGGACATCCAGGCTCTCGAGAGGAACATCGCCTCCGTGAATCCCGACGCGACGGTTCTCCACGCCAACTCCCCTGTGACCTTCGAGGAGCAGGTGGATCTCAAGGGCAAGAAGGTCCTCGTGGTCGAGGACGGCCCGACCCTGACGCACGGCGGCATGAAGTACGGCGCCGGCACGGTGGCGGCCGAGTCCGCCGGCGCGGTCCTCGTCGACGCCCGCGAACACGCGGTCGGCAGGATCAGGGAGATGTACGAGACCTATCCAGGCATCGGCACGCTCCTGCCCGCGGCAGGCTACTCCGACGAGCAGGTGGCCGATCTCGAGAAGACGGTGAACGCGGTCGACTGCGACTACGTCATTATCGGGACGCCCATCGATCTCAGGCGCGTTATCGACATCAACAAGCCGAGCGTGCGCGTGACCTACGAACTGGACGTGCAGGGCTCCCCGACCCTCGAGGACGTGTTGAACGAGGTCCTCTAGCACACAGGCGGCGCGGCCGCTCGCGCGCGCCCCAGACCACGGGCGCGCGGACGGCCCCCCGGGAGGTGCGTCTTGAAGATCCACGAGTATCAGGCCAAGGAGATCCTCGCCGGCTACGGCGTGCCGATGCCGCCGTTCGAGGTCGTCGAGACGGCGACCGGCGTCCGCCGGTTCGCCGAGGAGGCCGGGGTCCCGATCATCGTGAAGGCCCAGGTGCACGTCGGAGGCAGAGGGAAGGCGGGCGGCGTCAAGTTCGCGTCCGACCCGGAGGAGGCTGAAGAGCACGCGTCGCGCATCCTCGGGATGGACATCAAGGGGCTCACGGTCGAGAAGCTCATCGTCTATCGCGCGGTCGACATCGCAGACGAGATCTACATCGGAGTCGTCATCGACCGTGCTTCGAAACGGCCGGTGTTCATGGTGAGTTCCGCCGGCGGCGTCGACATCGAGGAGGTCGCGGCAAGGACCCCCGAGAAGATCCACAAGCATCCCGTCGACCCGGATGCGGGGCTCTCGAAGGAAGAGGCCTCGAAGCTCGCGGTCGCCGTCGCTCCGGAACCGAAGGTGGCGGAGGGGGTCGCGGACGTCATCTTCAAGCTCTGGAAGGCGTTCGTCGAGAACGACGCCTCGCTCGCCGAGGTCAACCCCCTCGTCGTGACGCCTGAAGGAGACGTCTCCGCCGTCGACGCGAAGATGCTCATCGACGACAACGCCCTCTTCCGGCACGAGGACCTGGCCGCGATGCGGGACCGTTCGTCCGAGACGGAGGAGCAGAGGAAGGCGCGCGACGCGGGGCTCTCCTACGTCAAGCTCGACGGTTCGGTCGGGTGTCTCGTCAACGGCGCCGGCCTGGCCATGACCACGATGGACGTCATCAAGTTCTTCGGGGGCGAGCCGGCCAACTTCCTCGACATCGGCGGGAGTTCGACACCCGAGAAGGTCGTCACTGCGCTCGATATCATCACGAGCGACCCCGGCGTCCGGGCGATCCTCATCAACATCTTCGGAGGAATCACCCGGTGCGACGACGTCGCGCGCGGGCTCATCGAGGCGTTCAAGACGCGTCCGGTCGACGTCGGCATCGTGGTCCGCCTGACAGGTACGAACGAGGAGGAAGCGAGGGAGCTCCTCTCCGAGCACGACCTGACGACCGCCCATACGCTGGACGAAGCCGTCCGGAAGGCCGTCGAGATGGCGGGGAGGTCCTCGTGAGCATCTTCATCGACGAGACGACCCGGGTTCTGGTGCAGGGCATCACCGGCCGCGACGGGGCATTCCACACAAGAGGAATGCTGGATTACGGCACGAACGTCGTGGCGGGCGTCACGCCCGGGAAGGCCGGCCAGACGATCGAGGGAGTGCCGGTCTTCGACTCCGTGAGCGACGCGGTCGGGGAGACGGGCGCCGACGCGAGCATCGTGTTCGTGCCGGCGCGCTTCGCGTCCGACGCCGTCATCGAGGCGGTCGAGGCGGGACTCGAGCTCGTCGTGGCGATCACGGAGGGAGTGCCGACGCTCGACGCGGCGCGGATGTACGCGCGCGCGAAAGCCAGGGACGTGAGGCTCATCGGGCCGAACTGCCCGGGCCTCATCAGCCCCGGCAAGTGCAAGCTCGGGATCATGCCCGGTCCCATCCATGAGAGGGGACCCGTGGGCGTGGTCTCCCGGAGCGGCACGCTGACCTATGAGGTCGTCGCCGAACTCGGCCGGCACGGACTCGGGCAGTCGACCGTCATCGGCATCGGGGGCGACCCCATCGTCGGGACGAGCTTCATCGACGCGCTCGAGGCCTTCCGGAACGATCCGGAGACCGAGGCGGTCGTGCTCATCGGCGAGATCGGCGGGACCGACGAGGAGGAGGCGGCCGCCTGGATCGAGCGCGAGCTCGACAAGCCGGCCGTGTCCTTCATCGCGGGTCGCACGGCGCCGCCCGGGAAGCGGATGGGCCACGCCGGCGCGATCATCGCGGGCGGCAAAGGCACCGCAGAGGAGAAGATGGAGGCCATGAAGAAAGCCGGCGTTCCGGTCGCGGAGCGCCCGAGTGAGATCCCTGAGCTCTTGTCGGCATCGCTTCGGGGGGGAGCATGAGCGAGCAGGAGGGCAAGAAGCAGAAGCGAGCGTGGCGCTATCCGCCGCAGAGCGAGCACCCCGATTCCGTGATCTACATCCACGAGGATTGGTGCAAGAGCTGCGGCATCTGTTACGAGATGTGCCCGAAGGGCGTCCTGTCCTGCGACGCGAGCGGCAGGCCCATCGTCGAGAATCCCGACGAGTGCATCGCGTGCTATCTCTGTGAGATGCTGTGTCCGGACATGGCGATCACGGTCTACAAGGAGCGCGGGGTCGGGAAAGCCGACGCGAAGAAGTAACCACGGAATGCCCGGGGGGACTGGAAGTCGATATGACGAACAACAAGTCGAACACACAGGTCCTGCAGGGGAACGAGGCCGCGGCCATCGGCGCGCTTGCCGGGGGCCTCGACTTCTTCGCCGGTTATCCCATCACTCCCTCGTCCGAGGTCGCGGAGATCATGTCGAGAACGCTCCCGCTCGTCGGAGGCCGGTTCATCCAGATGGAGGACGAGATCGCGTCGTTGGCGGCCGTCATCGGAGCGTCGCTCGCGGGAGCGCGTTCGATGACGGCGACGAGCGGTCCCGGGTTTTCCCTCATGCAGGAGCACATCGGTTTCGCCTGCCTCGCCGAGGTCCCGTGCGTGATCATCAACGTCCAGCGCGCCGGGCCATCGACGGGTCTCCCCACGCAGCCGGCGCAGCAGGACATCATGCAGACGAGGTGGGGGACGCACGGCGATCACGCGATCATCGCCCTCGCGCCGTCGAGCGTCAGGGAGTGCTTCACCATGACGGTCGACTGCCTGAACCTGGCCGAGCTCTACCGGACGCCGGTCGTTCTTCTCACGGACGAGGTCATAGGTCACATGCGCGAGAGCGTCCGGTTCCCTCAGGCGGGCACCTTCGGCCTGGACGTGAGGAAGGAGCCGAAGACGGGGCTCGGCGACTACTGCCCGTTCGACGAGTGCGGCGAGGTCATAGCGCCCCTCTCGCCCTACGGGGGCGAGTACCGGTTCCACGTCACGGGCCTCACGCACGACAAGCGGGGCTACCCGACCATGGTCCCCGAGGAGGTCGACCACAAGATCCATCACATCGTCGAGAAGATCGAGGACCACGCCGACAACCTGGCGCGGTACGAGGAGTACATGGTCGACGACGCGGAGGTGCTCCTCTTCGCGTACGGCTCGACCGCCCGCGTCGCCAAGGCGTCGGTCCGCGCTCTTCGAGACGGCGGCATCAAGGCCGGACTCCTCAGGGTGAAGACCATCTGGCCCTTCTCGGGTAAACGGCTCGAGGAGCTCTACGATCAGCTGAAGCTCATCGTCGTCCCGGAGATGAACCTCGGCCAGTACGTTCTCGAGGTCGAGCGGGCGGCGTGCGGCCGCGTTCCCGTCAGGCACATCGGCAGGGTGGACGGACATCTGTTCGTTCCGGATCAGATCACGGACTTCGTGCGGAAGGAGGCGGGACGATGAGTCGGGAGATCGAGACCGCACGAGAGTACCTGAGACCCACGAAGAAGCTCCCCACGGTGTGGTGCCCCGGCTGCGGCCTGGGGATCATCATGAGCGCGATGGTCCGCGCCATCCACCGGCTCGGGCTTCAGAAGAACGACGTCGCCGTCGTCTCCGGAATCGGCTGCACCGGCCGCATGCCGGCCTACGTCGACTTCAACACCCTGCACACGACGCACGGCAGGGCGCTCGCGTTCTCCACCGGCCTCAAGCTCGCGAACCCCGGGCTGAACGTCATGACCGTCATGGGAGACGGGGACGCGCTCGCCATCGGCGGCAACCACTTCATCCACTCATGCCGCCGGAACATCGACATGACCGCCGTGGTGGCCAACAACTGCATCTACGGCATGACCGGCGGGCAGTACTCGCCGACCACCCCGCACGGCAAGCGCGGGACGACGGCGCCGTACGGGAATCCCGAGCACGAGTTCGACTGCGCGAAACTGGCCGTCGGCGCCGGTGCGTCGTTCGTGGCGAGGACCTCGGTCTACCACGTACGGGAGCTCGAGAAGCTCATCGGACAGGCCATCGAGCACAAGGGCTTCTCGGTCGTCGAGGTCATGGCCAACTGCCACACCAGCTACGGACGCATGAACAAGTTCGCCTCCCCGGTGGACATGCTCAGGTGGATGAAGGAGAGCGCGGTCACCGTGGAGAAGGCGGCCGGGATGAGCGAGGAGGAGCTCGAAGGGAAGTTCACCCGCGGGATCATCCGGCAGAAGGAGCTTCCGGAGTTCATCGATGTCTACGACGAGCTCGGACGGAAGCTGACCGAGACTCCGTCCGCGATCGCCGGAGTCAAGAAGCTCCTCGAGTCCTACGATCGGATGGCCGACCGGCTGAAGGCGTAGCGGAACGACCGCTGGCGCCGGCGACGTCCCGCGGGACGCCCCGGCGACAACACGAGAGGGTGAGAGACGTGACCGATCGAGCGACGAGATTCGAGGTCCGTTTGTCCGGTTCCGGCGGGCAGGGACTCATGCTGGCCGGGAAGCTCCTGGCCGAGGCCGCGGTGCGTGAGGGACGCAACGTCGTCCAGACGCAGAGCTACGGTCCGGAGGCCAGAGGCGGGAAGAGCAAGAGCGACGTGGTCATCTCCGAAGGGGAGATCGACTATCCGAAGGCCACGACGGTCGACGTCCTCCTCGTCATGACGCCCGCCGCCTGCCGCGAGTACGCCTCGTCGCTCAAGAGCGACGGCGTCATGGTCTACGACTCGAGTCTCGTGGACTGCGCCGAGCGTCCCGGGGCCGTCGGCATCCCCCTGACCGATCTGGCGATCCACGAATGCGGGCGGAGACTCTTCGCGAACGTGATCGCGCTGGGGGCCATCGCCGAGCTCACGGGTGTCGTGGGCTTCGACAGCATGCGGGACGCCGTCCTGGACCGCGTGCCGTCGGGCACCGAGGAGGTCAACAGGAAGGCGCTGTCCGTGGGCCGCGAGGCGGCCCGGAAGGCCAAGAAGGAGTGACGAACATGGAGAGGACGTTCCTGATGGTGAAGCCCCGCGCCGTCCGCGAGGCGAAGACCGGACTCATCCTGGCCGCCGTGGAAGAGGCGGGCTTCAGGATCGTCGGACTTGCCTCGCGGCGGATGAACGAGTCCGAGGCCGGACGCTTCTACGACGTACACGCGGGCAAGCCGTTCTTCGACGCTCTGATCGAGTTCGTCACGTCCGGTATGACCGTCGGGGTCATGCTCGAGCGGGACGACGCCGTGACGAAGCTCCGCGAGGTCGTCGGCGCGACCGACCCCGCGAACGCCGCCCCGGGGACCATCCGCGCGCGGTTCGGCTCGAGCCTGACACAGAACGCGGTCCACGCGTCGGACTCGCCCGAGCGCGTCGAGGCGGAGTCGTCCGTGTTCTTCTCGGACTGCGAGCGACTGATCGTCTGAGGAACGAACGGAGCCTGAAAGGCGGAGATCATGACGAAGGAGACAGCCTCCACGGCGGCGGGAGCGGAGCACCTGGCCACGGTCGACCGCGTGGCCGAGCGCTGCGGAAGCGCCCCCGGCGTGCTGATCCCCATGCTGCAGCAGGTGCAGGATGAGATCGGATGGCTTCCGAAGGAGGTCCTCGAGCGGATCGGCGACCGCGCCGGCGTCCCGGCCGCGCAGGTGTTCGGGGTGGCGAGCTTCTACTCCCAGTTCCGTCTCCGGCCGGTCGGCAGGTACGTGATCAAGGTCTGTCACGGCACGGCCTGTCACGTGCAGGGCGCGGGCGCGATCACCGAGGCGCTCATGAACGAGCTCGGCGTCGAGGACGAAGGGACGACGGACGACGGCGTGTTCACGCTCGAGTCGGTCGCCTGTCTGGGGTGCTGCAGCCTGGCGCCGGTCATGATGATCGAGGACCGGACCTTCGGCCGGCTGACGCCCGACGAGGCGCGCGACATCGTTCAGATCGTCCGCGAACACGGCATCGACAGCGACGAGGCAGGCGGGGGAGGCAACGGATGACCGAGAGCACGCGACGTCCCACCATCACCGTGGGACTCTCGAGCTGCGGGATAGCGGCCGGCGCCGGACGGGTGATGGAGACCTTCCGCGAGGAGATCGAGAAGCGGGGGCTCGACGTCGCGCTCAGACGCACCGGCTGCGTCGGCATGTGCTACAACGAGCCGATCGTCGACGTCGAACTGCCCGGGCGGCCGAAGACGACCTACGGCGGCGTCAAGCACGACGCCGTCGCGCGCATCGTCGAGGACCACGTCGTCGGTGGAGAGCCGGTCGACGAACTCGTCGTCCGCGCCGAGGGGCGCGAGCTTCCCGACGAGTCCTACTACGAGCCGCAGGTCCGGCTCGTTCTCAGGAACGCCGGGATCATCGACCCGGAGTCGATCGACGAGTACATGGAGGTCGGCGGCTACGATGCCCTCAGGAAGGTGCTCAACTCCATGAGCCCCGACGAGGTCATCGAGGTCATGAAGGCCTCGGGGCTCCGCGGGCGGGGCGGCGCGGGCTTCCCCACCGGCGTCAAGTGGGAGCTCACCAAGAAGCAGCCCGAGGGCAAGAAGTACGTCATCGTCAACGCCGACGAAGGCGACCCAGGAGCCTTCATGGACCGGAGCATTCTGGAGGGCGACCCGCACGCGGTGCTCGAGGGACTCGCGATCTGCGCCTACGCCGTGGGCGCGGACGAGGGCTACTTCTATGTGAGGGCCGAGTACCCGCTCGCGGTGAAGAGGCTGCGGATCGCCATTGAGCAGGCGACGAGCCGCGGGTTCCTGGGTTCGGACATCCTGGGCACGGGCTTCAACCTGACGCTCCACATCAAGGAGGGAGCGGGCGCCTTCGTCTGCGGCGAGGAGACCGCGCTCATCGCTTCCATCGAGGGGAAGCGCGGCATGCCGCATCTGAGACCGCCGTATCCCTCCGTCAAGGGGCTCTGGGGCAGGCCGACGAACAACAACAACGTCGAGACCTACGCCAACGTCCCCTGGATCATCAGGAACGGTGCGGAGAAGTACGCTGCTCTCGGCACGGAGACGAGCAAGGGCACGAAGGTCTTCGCCCTGGCCGGGAAGGTCAGACGAGGCGGTCTCGTCGAGGTCCCGATGGGCATTACGATCCGTGAGATCGTGCATGTCGTCGGCGGGGGCGTGCCGGAGGGCCGCGAGTTCAAGGCCGTCCAGATGGGCGGGCCTTCGGGCGGCTGCCTGACGAAGGACCACGAGGACCTCGCGATCGACTACGAGTCGATCACGAAGACCGGGGCCATCATGGGGTCGGGCGGCATGGTCGTCATGGACGACTCGAACTGCATGGTCGACATCGCTCGTTTCTTCCTCCAGTTCACGCAGGACGAGAGCTGTGGGAAGTGCACGTTCTGCAGGATCGGGACGAAGCGGATGCTCGAGGTCCTCGACCGCATCACGGCCGGCGAGGGGCGCGAAGGCGACATTGAGCTCCTGGAGGAGCTCGGGTCGAAGATCATCTCCTCGTCGCTCTGCGGCCTGGGGCAGTCCGCGCCGAACCCGGTGCTCACGACCATCAAGTACTTCCGGGACGAGTACGAGGCGCACATCAACGAGAAGCGGTGTCCGGCGCATTCGTGCAAGGCGCTCATCCGCTACGAGATCGACCCGGAGAAGTGTGTGGGCTGCACGCTCTGCGCGCGCGTCTGTCCGACCGGCGCGGCGAAGGGCGAGAAGAAGGAGCCACACACCATAGAGCAGGACCTCTGCACGAAGTGCGACGCCTGCAGGCAGGCGTGCAGGTTCGACGCGATCACCGTCACCTAGCAGCCCGGCGTCCGTCCGGACGCGCGGCCGAGGCGCGGCGCGCTCCGGGGGCCCGGCGGCGGACCCGAGTGATTCCACGTCCGGCGGCTTCATACGAGAGAGGATGAACTGTGGCGCTCGTTACCATCACACTGAACGGTCAGGAAGTCGAGGTCGAGGAGGGGTCGACGATCCTCGACGCGGCTCGCGCGCACGGGGTCGACATTCCCACGCTCTGCCACGACGAACAACTCGAGCCGTTCGCCTCCTGCTGGCTCTGCGCCGTCAAACTCGAGGGGATGAAACGCTACGTCCCATCCTGCGGGACGAAGGTCGTTCCCGGCATGAAGGTCTGGACCGACACCGAGGACGTGCATGCGGTGCGTCGCATGGCGCTCGAGCTCCTTCTCTCGAACCACCGGGGCGACTGCATCGCTCCCTGCAAGGCGGCCTGTCCCGCGGGCGTCGACGTGCAGGGCTACATCGCGCTGATCGCGCAGAGGCAGTACCGCGCCGCCACGAAGCTCGTCAAGGAGGTCAACCCGTTCCCGCTCACCATCGGCCGCGTGTGCACGAGGCCGTGCGAGGGCGAATGCCGCCGGAACGCCATCGACGGCCCGGTCGGCATCGACTACCTGAAGCGTTTCGCCGCCGACTGGGACATCGGGCACGAGGACCCCTGGTCGCCGTCCGTCAAGGCGTCGACCGGGAAGCGGATCGCGTGCGTCGGCGCCGGGCCCGGCAGTCTCACCTGCGCCTACTACCTCGCGCAGGAGGGACACGACGTGACGGTCTTCGAGGCGCTTCCCGATCCGGGCGGCATGCTCCGGTACGGCATTCCCGAGTACCGTCTGCCGAAGAAGACGCTCCAGAGAGAGATCGACCTCATTCTCTCGCTCGGGATCACCCTCGAGCGCGGCAAGGCGCTCGGGAGGGACTTCACCATCGACGACCTCAGGAAGGAAGGGTATGACGCGGTCTTCCTCGGGATGGGCGCGATGGGCAGCCGCAGGATGAAGGTCCCGGGGGAGGACCTCGAGGGCGTCCTCGCCGGCACCGAGTTCCTCAAGAAGATGGGGCTCGGCGAGAAGGTGGCGATCGGGCGCCGCGTGGCCGTCATCGGCGGCGGCAACACGGCGATCGACGCCGCCAGGACATCGCTCAGGCTGGGCGCCGAGAAGGTCACCATCGTCTATCGTCGCTCGCGCGCCGAGATGCCCGCCTGGGACGTCGAGGTCGAGGCGGCGTCGCACGAGGGCGTCGAGATGCACTTCCTCGCTGCGCCGACGGCCATCGAGGGCGACGGCAGGTGCGAGAAGCTGACCTGCATCCGCATGGAGCTTGGGGAGCCCGACGCGAGCGGCCGCCGCCGCCCGGTTCCGGTCGAGGGCTCCGAGTTCACCATAGAGGTCGACAACGTCATTGCCGCCATCGGCCAGGTGCCCGCCCTCGACGCGGTCCACGACACGGCGGAGAAGGACAGTGAATCTTCGGAGGCGAAGCTCGAGCTGACCCGCTGGGGGACGTTCGTGGCCGACGAGACGACCGGGGCGACGTCGGTCGAGGGCGTCTTCGCCGGAGGCGACTGCGTGACCGGGGCGGCCACCGCCATCGAGGCCATCGCGGCCGGCGGCAGGGCGGCCGGGGCCATCTGCCGCATGTTCGCCGGCGAGTCCATCGAAGCGGTGGAGCCCTTCTTCAATATCACCAAGGAACGGTGGGACTCCTTCCCCGAGGAGGAGCTCGAGGGCTACCCGCGGAAGCCGCGCGAGGAGATGCCGGAGCTCGAGGTCGACGAGCGCGTTCACACCTTCGACGAGGTGGAGCTCGGTTACACCGAGGAGCAGGCGCTCGAGGAGGCGTCGCGCTGTCTCGAGTGCGGCTGCGTCGGCGCCTTCACGTGCGACCTCAGGAAGTACTCGGCAGAGTACGGCGCCGATCACGAGAGGTTCGTTGGCGCCCTGACGCGCGACGAGATGGACGAGCGGCATCCCTGGATCAGGATCGAGCCCGAGAAGTGCATCCTCTGCGCGCGCTGCATCCGGATCTGCGAGAACGTCCAGGGCGCCGCGGCGCTCGGGTTCTTCATGCGCGGATTCGACGCGCAGATGAAGCCGAGCCTCGACCGCGCGCTGGCCTCGACGACGTGCGAGTCGTGCGGGCAGTGCGTCGCGGCCTGTCCGACCGCCTCGCTCTCCATCCAGGTCGACGCCCCGAAGCCGGGACCGTGGGACCTCGAGACCGTGACGACCACCTGTTCGTTCTGCGGGACGGGCTGTACGCTGGCGCTCGACCGCGTCGGCGATCGCGTCGTCTGCTCGGCCCCGTCGGAGGAGCCGGGCGTGAACGAGCGTAACCTCTGCGTGCGCGGGCGGTTCGGCTTCGAGCACATGCTGAACGGCGCGCGGGTCGTTCGCCCGAAGGTCCGCGGCGAGCGCGGCGTCTCTGAGGCGTCGCTGGATGCCGCCGTCTCGAGGGCCGCCGAAGGCCTCGGAGCCGTCATCGAGAAGCACGGACCCGGGTCGGTCCTGGTCCTCGGCTCGCCGCGCCTGACGAACGAGGAGGCCTATGAGCTGCAGAAGCTGGCCCGACTGCACGTCGGAACGCCCCGACTCGGTTCGCTCGGGCTTCTCGAGGAGGCGCGCGTCTTCGCCGCGCTCGCCCGCGCGACCGGCGTCCACGCTTCGACGGCGTCGTATCGCGACGTCCGGGAGGCCGACGTCATCCTCCTCCTCGACTCGGACATCGCGGAAGAGCAGACGGTCGCAGGCATCCACGTGCGGAAGGCGGTGGCGGGCGGCGCGCGTCTCATCACGGTCTCAGGCCTTAAGACGCGGATGGCGAAGCTCGCGGACACCTGGATCCCGGCGTCGCGTGAACAGCTCGGCCGCCTCCTGGCTCTCTGGGCCGCCGACGCGCTGGAACTCGTGTCCGATTCGGAGATCCCGAAGGGGCTCGACCGCGACGCGCTGAAGGAAGCGCTCCCCGAGGGCGGCTACGGGTCGCTGGCGGAGGCGATCGGCGTCGACGCGGACGCGCTCCGCGAGGCGGGGAGGGACTACGTGTCGGCCGCGCGCCCCGCGCTCGTCGCGAACGCGCTCTCGTTCGACCGCGCTTCGGCCGCGAGGGACGCTGCTCTCTCGACGCTCCTGGCGGCCGCGGCGGGAGGGCTCGACCGCGTGCTGTTCCTCAGAATGCGCTCGAACGGGCAGGGCATCACCGACGCGGGGCTCGATCCCCGGCTCCTTCCCGGGCAGCTCCCGGCCGCGGACGCCTCCGCGCGCCGGTCGTTCGAGAAGCGCTTCGGGCAGGCCCCGCCGGCGCCGCCGGAGGAGGCCTTCGATCCCGTGGCGCTCATGGAGGAGGGCAAGGTCAGGGCGGCGCTCATCGTCGGAGAGGACCCCCTGTCGGGGGCCGACGACGCGGACCGCGTGCGGAAGGCGCTCGGGAAGCTCGACTTGCTCGTGGTCGCTGATTCCATACCGAATCTGACGGCCGGCATGGCGGACGTGGTCCTGCCGATGGCCTCGTTCGGCGAGGTGGACGGGACGTACACGAACAGCGAGCGGCGCGTGCAGCGCGTCGCGGCCTCCTCACAGCCGGGGGCCGGTGTCACGACGCTCGAGGTCCTGTCGGCCCTCGGTCGGGCGGCGGGAGCGGACGCCCTGCCCACGGCGCCCTCGGCGGTGCGCCGCGAGTTGGCCGACGTTCTGGGTGAGGGAAGCACGGCGGACTGGCGTCTCGAGGAACCCGGCGTGGTCTGGCGCGTCTCCGCCGGCGGCGCATCGGCCCCGTCTGACGCCGCGCCCTGCGTTTTCTTCCATCCCAGGTGGTCGGACGCGGCCGAAACGGCCCTGTCGCTCAAGGTCGAGGAGGCCGGTCTGCCGCCCTTCGTGGTGAGCCGCGCAGGAGTTTGACCTTGACGGGCCCCCTGCCCGTCACTACCATATCGAACATCGTCCGGGCTGACAGGGATCCCCTGTGAAGGGGGTCCCTGTCGGTCCACAGCGTCTATTGATGACACCTCGGAGGAACGATGGCGGTACCGAAACGAAAGAGCTCCAAGGCCAGGGGGCGGAAGCGCAGGACGCACTGGAAGGCGAAGGCGCCGTCCATGTCGGTCTGCCCGTCGTGCGGCGAGCCAAAGCTCCCGCACCGTGTGTGCCCGCACTGCGGCATGTACAACGGCCGCGAGATCATCGAAGAGCCCAAGGAACAGGAGTAGCGTTTGGGCGACCGTCCCGGAAGCCTGAGGACTGCCGGTGACGAGAGGTCCGACCGTCCGGTGCGCATTGCGGTCGACGCCATGGGAGGGGACTCCGCCCCCGCCGTTGAGATCGAGGGGGCGTTGGCGGCGCTTCGGGAGGCCGAACGACCGCTCGAGGTCGTGCTGGTAGGTCGTCGGGACGAGATCGAGGAGGCCCACCGCCTCTCGGGTCTCGACGGTCCGCTTCCGGAGATCGTGCAGGCCGATGACGTCATCGGCATGCACGAGAGCCCGGCGACGGCCGTCCGGAAGAAGCGGAGATCGTCGATCGTCGTTGCGACGGAGCTCCAGAAGAGCGGCGAGATCGACGGTCTGGTGAGCGCCGGCAACACGGGCGCCGTGGTGGCGTCGTCGCTCCTGGGTCTCGGCATGCTGCCCAACGTGCGGAGACCGGGCATCGCGAGTCTCTTTCCGACGACGGGGGACCCCTCGGTCGTCGTCGACGTCGGCGCAAGCATCGACTCGAAGCCGCATGACCTCCTCGCCTTCGGAATGATGGGCGCCGCCTACGCGCATTTCGTGCTGGGCCGCGCGCTTCCCCGCGTCGGACTCATGAACATCGGAGAAGAGGAAACGAAGGGCGGCGAACGCGAACAGGCCGCTCACGCTCTCCTTGCCGCGAGCACCCTCAACTTCGTCGGGAATGTCGAGGGCGGCGGTCTCCTCAAGGGGGAGGCCGATGTCGTCGTGACCGACGGGTTCGTGGGTAACGTGATGCTCAAGCTCACGGAGGGCGTCATCCACGTCGTCCTGAGACTTCTCAGTGAAGCGCACGACGGCGAGGGTCTGAGACGGAAACTGAGAGAGCTCGACTACGCCGAGTACGGCGGCGCCCCGCTTCTGGGCGTCGACGGCGTCGTCATCATCGCGCACGGCGGTTCCTCCGCAAAGGCGATAAAGAACGCCATCCGCGTCGCGTCGCGGTTCGTAGAGACCGACCTTTGCGGGAAGATCGTCACGCGCCTCAAGGAAGTGGTGGAGTCCGATGCCTGAACCGCAGAGCGGAGCCCGGATCGCCGGGATGGGGAGGTTCGCGCCCGACAAGGTCCTGTCGAACGAGGACCTCGAGCGCACCGTCGAGACCTCCGACGAGTGGATCACCCAGATGACGGGGATCAAGGAACGGAGGATCGCGGAGCCGGGGGTCTGCACGTCGGACCTCGCGGCCGAGGCGGCGAAGCAGGCCATCGAGAACGCGTCCGTGCCGCCGGAGGACATCGACATGATCCTCCTGGCGACCGCGACTCCGGACATGTTCTTCCCCTCGACCGCCTGCCTCGTACAGGCGAAGATCGGGGCCGACAACGCGTTCGCCTACGACATGGCCGCCGGCTGCTCCGGGTTCATCTACGGGCTTTCGATAGCGAAGCAGTTCGTGACCTCAGGGACCGTCAGGAACGCGCTCGTGGTGGGCGCGGAGAACCTGAGCAAGTTCACGGACATGACCGACCGCAACACGTGCGTGCTCTTCGGAGACGGCGCGGGGGCGGCGGTGGTGACGCCCTCGAGCGGGGACACGGGCCTCCAGAACTACGTCCTCGGCTCCGACGGTCGTCTCGGAGGCCTGCTCGAGTGCCCGGCGGGCGGCTCGCGCATGCCGGCGACGCGCGAGACCGTGGACGAACGTCTGCACTACATCAAGATGGAGGGCAGGAAGGTCTACGTGAACGCCGTCAAGGCCATGGGCGATTCGGTGGTCAGGGTCATCGAGGAGGCGGGGCTTTCGGGCGACGACGTGGACATCCTCTTCCCGCATCAGGCCAATATCCGCATCATCCAGAGCGTCGCGGAGCGCGCCGGCATGCCGATGGAGAAGGTGTACGTCAACATCGACAGATACGGCAACACGTCGGCCGCGTCCATTCCCATCGCGATGACGGAGGCGATCGAGACCGGGCGTCTCAAGGAGGGGATGCTCGTCGCCCTCGTCGCCTTCGGCGCGGGGTTCACCTGGGGCGCCATGCTGATAAGGTACTGACACGATTCGGAGGCGATGTGCGGAGGATCGCGTTTCTCTTTCCAGGACAGGGGTCCCAGACGGTCGGCATGGCCAGTGACCTTCATGAGTCCTCTCAGGACGTGAGGGACCTGTACGAGAGGGCCTCGGAGGCGATCGATTTCGACCTCGCGGCCGTCTCGTTCGGGGGACCCGAGGAGGAGCTGACTCGGACCGACAACGCGCAGCCGGCGCTGCTCGTCGCCGGAGTGGCCGCGATGAGCGAACTCGCGCGTCGCGAGGTCGAGCCCTGGGCCGTCGCCGGGCACAGCCTCGGCGAGTACACGGCGCTCGTGGCTGCGGGGTCTCTCGATTTCGAGGACGCCGTCAGGGCGGTGCGCGAGCGCGGCCGTCTGATGTACGAGGCCGGTCTCTCCCGTCCGGGAACGATGGCGGCCATCATCGGCCTCGACGAGGAGGCCGTCGAGGACATCGTCCGCCGGGCGTCCTCGGAGGGCGTGGTCGAGATGGCCAACCTGAACGCTCCCGGACAGATCGTCATCTCGGGTGAGGTCGACGCCGTCAAGGAGGCCATGGACCTGGCCGGGGCCGAGGGGGCCCGCCGGGTGGTCGGCCTCAAGGTCAGCGGCGCCTTCCACTCATCGCTCGTTGAGGATGCCAGGTCCGGGATGGACGCTTTCCTCTCGGAGGTCGTCATACGGGAGCCGCGCGCCATCTTCGTCTCGAACGTCGCGGGAGGGGCGCTCAGAGACCCGGAGGAGATCAGGAAGAACCTGGTCGCTCAGATCACGAGTCCCGTCCGGTGGGTGGACGACGTTCGAGCGCTCGCTCGCCGCAGCGCGTCGCTCTTCCTCGAGGTCGGCCCGGGCAACGTGCTCCGCGGCCTTCTGAGGAAGATCGAACCGGAGGCCCGGTCGATGCCGGCCGGTCGTCTCGAGGACATCGAGCGCGCGGCCGCGGAGATCGCTTCGACGTAGCCCGGCAATGAGGAGGACACGATGAAGCTCGACGGCAGGAAGGCGGTCGTCACCGGCGGTGGCCAGGGCATCGGCCGCGCCATCGCCGTGAAGCTCGCATCGCTGGGCGCTCACGTCGCCATCGTCGACATGAACGGGAAGGCGGCCGAGCAGGTGGCCCGTGAGATCGAGGACATGGGCGGTCGGGCGGCGGGCGTCGCGCTCGACGTTACGGACGCGGACGCCGTGACCGAGGCGATGAAGAAGCTCGCGAAGGAGTTCGACGGGATCGA
>CAZQSB010000015.1:0-46597 GCA_964596015.1 uncultured bacterium
GTGAGCGCGATACGACTCGATGTGCCACAGGCTGAAGTCCTGCCCCTCGACCCCGCCGATCGTATCCCAGCCCGGGGCGCCCGCCTCAAAGCCCTCATGCAGGAACACCGTCGCCGACGCGCCCGTCGCAAGAACCAGGCATGTCGCCGCCGCAAGAACGACTGCAATCCTCTTCATGGTGCCGCTCCTCCCTGGGCCGCTCTGGCCCTGGATCGCCCTCACGCTCTCTCGATCATAAGTGCCCTTTGGCGGAACCTCGGGACAGCATTCCGACCAGGGACCGATGATACCAGAGGCCCTGGAAATCGTCAAGATATTTCGTTCGGGGTGACACGGTTGGCGTCCCGGGCAGGTTCACCGTCAATGCGCGAGAAGCACGTTCAGCGTACGAGGACCACCTTCGCGAGGCTCGGACAGGCCTCTCTCCCGTCGCGGGCCGTGCCGGCCAGACGCGCGAAGTAGACGCCCGACGCGCACCTGCTTCCGGCATCGCTCCTGCCGTTCCAGGTGAGGTCGACGCTCCCGGGACCGAACTCCCCCTCGAGCGGCGTCGCCACGAGCCTGCCGGCCACATCGTGGATGCGGAGCGCAATGCGGCAGGGCGCGGCCACCTCGACCGAGAAGCGGACGCTCCCGTCGGCCGGGTCGGGTCGCGGAGCGGTCAGTCGGAACGCCGGACGTGGCGCCTCTGGGACCCCCGTCGCCGACGCCGGTGCGAACGCGGCCTGGAGCGCGCCGTGCATCATCTCCAGGTCCGGCGAGTCGCTGGTGTTGATGCCCCCTTCGGCCTGGACCCACGCCGCGACACCCATCTGAGCGTAGTCCCACTCCGGCTCGACAGTGAAGGACCTCGCCATCGAAACACTGTCCCCAGCGGACATGGTGAGGGCCTCGCCGAGCCAGGGGGTCAGAAACGTCTTCGCGTGATACGGAAGGAACGACGTTCCGCTCGATGCCGGAACCTCCTCTGCCAGAACGGCCGCCGCGAGGAAACGGGCGTCGACGACATCCTCCTCGGCCACGATGGTCACAACGAATTCGCCGACACCGACCTCGGCGACGCGCATTCGGAGCGGCGAGTTCAGCGCGCCGTGCGCGGCCAGATCGGCCTCCATGTCGGAGACCGTCCAGGGAGAGGGCCGCGAGCGCCCGTCCGCCGCGACGAACGGAACCATGTAGTTCCCGTAGTGCGTGGAGCGGGTGTAGGTGAAAGGGTCGACGTGGTCGTACTGCACGAGCACCAGCTCGTCCCGGGTGTGATTCGACTGGAACTCGTTGACCGCAACTGCGGCCGGGGGACACGTCGCTCAGTAGCGCGAGGTGACGTGCTCGAAGAGTACCGTCTTCTCTGCGGCGCCGGCGTGCGCGGCGACGAGAAGCAACAGCGCGGAGATCGCGAGCCGCATGGTTCCTCACATTCAGGTTCGGGGGCGCGGCCGGGGCCCCAGGACCGGCCGTGGCCGTCGAAAGGGATCCGGCGCGCCCGGGAGCGCGCGCACGCCTTCGAAAGTAGCATGAGGGTCTGGACTCATCAAGACGTGCGACCGAAGGCCGCGCGCGGGAGCTCTGTCGGCGTCCCGCGCCGCGCCCAGTCCTCCTTGCATCATCCCTCCCCGGCGGATACGATGTTGGTGCGGGCCAACAGTGTTCCCCGGCCCGCCGGACCTGCCGAAAGGAGCCCCAATGGAGTACGACCCTGAGATGATGGTGCGGCAGCACCGCGTCCGGCTGCCATCGTTCGGCGGAAGCGCTGTTCGATGGATCGCGATCGGCATTGTCGCCATCGTGCTCTTGTCGACGACCTTCTACTCGGTCGCCACCGATGAAGTAGGCGTCGTCAAGAGGCTGGGCGCGTACGTCAGAACGGCGCAGCCGGGCCTGCATGTGAAGCTCCCGTTCGCCATCGAGCGCGTGCAGAAGGTGCGGGTCAGGCACGTCTACAAGCTCGAGTTCGGTTTCGCGACCGAGCAGGCCGGCGTCCGCACGGTCTACCAGAGAGGCGACTTCAGCGACGAGGCGTTGATGCTCACCGGTGACCTCAACGCCGCCGTGGTCGAGTGGATCGTCCAGTACCGTATCGAGGATCCCCTGAAGTACCTCTTCGAGGTCCGTGACGTCCCGGAGACCATCCGCGACGTCAGCGAGGCGACGGTGCGTCTGGTCGTGGGCGACCGCACGGTGACGGAGGTTCTGACGGTCGGACGGCGCGAGATCTCGGACCTCTCCCAGCAGAGGATGCAGGAGCTTCTCGATGAGTACGACACGGGCATCCGGGTCGTCACGGTGAACCTGAAGGACGTGAACCCTCCTGACCCAGTGAAACCGTCGTTCAACGAGGTGAACCAGGCGAGGCAGGAGCGCGAGCAGATGATCAACGAGGCCTGGGCCGAGTACAACAAGGAGATCCCGGCGGCCAGGGGCGAAGCACAGAGGCTCATCCGAGACGCGGAGGGCTACGGGCTCGCGCGGGTGAACCGGGCGCAGGGCGACGCGGAGCGCTTCCTGGCTCTCTACGAGGAGTACGCGAGGGCGCGGGACGTCACCAGACGTCGACTGTATCTGGAGACGATGACGGACCTTCTCCCCCGCGTCAGACGCAAGATCATCCTCGACCCGGAGGTAGAGAACCTCGTACCGTTCCTCCAACTCGACCAGCTGAAGGGAGGTGGCCAGTGAACTCAACCAGACTCATCACGGTCGCCGTCCTTCTGATCATCGGCCTCATCGTGCTTGCGAACACGCTCTACGTCGTCGATATGACGGAACAGGTCGTCGTCACGCAGTTCGGCGATCCGATCGGCGATCCCGTCACAGAACCGGGGCTCCACGTCAGGATCCCGTTCATCCAGAGAGTGAACCGCTTCGACAAGAGGATCCTCGATTGGGACGGGAGTCCGAGCCAGGTGCCCACGAAGGACAAGAAGTACATATGGGTCGACACGTTCGCCCGCTGGCGCATCGTCGACCCCCTGAAATTCATGCAGTCGGTGTCCAACGAGATGGGCGCCCAGGCGCGCCTCGACGACATCATCGACGCGGCGGCGCGAGACAGGATCACGAATCAGCTCCTTCTGGAGATCGTCAGGAACACGGACCGCGAGCTCGAGTTCGTGGATATTGACATACAGACCCAGGCGGCCCAGGACAGCGTCGCGATCGGAAGGACCGAGATCACCCGAAGGATGTTCCGTCAGGCGGCGGAACAGATGCCACGATACGGCATCGAGCTCATCGACGTCCGGATCAAACGCGTCAACTACGTGGAGGAGGTCCGGCAGAACGTCTACGACAGGATGATCTCAGAGCGGAAGCGGATCGCGGAGCAGTACCGCTCCGAGGGAAAGGGCGAGAGCGCTGAGATCCGCGGACAGAAGGAGAAGGAGCTCGACCGCATCCACTCCGAGGCGTACGAGATCGCCGAGGAGATCAAGGGGCAGGCCGACGGCGAGGCGACGGCCATCTACGCCGCCGCCTACGGGCGCGATCCCGACTTCTACCAGTTCCTCAGGACGCTCCAGAGCTACACAGAGACGATCGACGAGGAAAGCTCGCTCATTCTCACGACCGAGAGCGAGTACTTCAAGCTCCTCAAGAGCATGAGCACGAAGTAGCAGCGTTCGGCCGCGCCCGTTCCCGGTCGGCGCCCGCGAGCGACCTTGCACAGACGACGACGCCCCGCCATGTCCGGTGGGGCGGCGTCGTTCGTCGCGCGACGAAGGACCAGGTTACCGCTTCCGGCCCACCACGATCATCCGTCTGCTGGATGGGCTGTACGGTTCTCCGCCCACGCCGCCGAAGGCCGCCTCGAGCGGCGCGCCGGCATCGTCCAGCAGCCGCCGCATCTGCGCCAGTGTGTAGAGCCGGATCTCGGTCCTTCCCCGCTTGGTCTCGCCCTTGTGGCTGAATGTCCAGCGGCCCTCCAGCCGCTCGGTCCCCGCGTTCCAGCGGTTCCTGGCGACTGCGCTGACCTCGCGGGTCGAGTGCTCTACGGTCCTGAGGAAGTGGCGGAGCACGTAGGGCCGGCCGACGCTCTCGACGAGGACCGCCCCTCCTGGAGCCGCGAGGCGTGTGAGCTCCCGGACCACTGTCTCGTTCTCGTCGTCGGAGAAGTACCCGAAGCTCCCGCCCCAGCACACGACGGCGTCGTAGCCGGACTGGAGCCCGGTCGAGCGCATGTCCCCGAGCCGCACCCGGGCGTCGACATCGGCCCTCCGTATGCGGTCGCGGGCGCGCCGGACGCTCTTACGGCAGGCGTCGAGACCGGTCAGCCGGTGTCCCCGCCGGGCGAGCTCGAGCAGGATGCGGCCGTCCCCGCAGGGGATGTCGGCGACGCGGCTCCCCGGCGAGAGAGGCAGCGTGTCCTCGAGAAAGGCCGCCTCGTCAGCGGCCTTCCTGACAAGCTCCGGGGAACGCTGGATGATGTTCCACGGACCGTCGAAGAAATCCTCAGTCCAGTGCGTCACGCTGTCCTCCCGCGACATCCGGCCCGGTCGTCATGGGCGCATGCTACGACGCGGGCCGGAGTATCCGCAAGAGCGTCGTCCCCGGATCAGAACGCGAAGTAGTCGGCCGGGTGCGGAAGGACGATCTCCCCGCCGTCGTCCGAGGCTATGACCGCGGCGAGGTCGGTCCCGCGTTCTTCCGCCAGTTCGGAGACCGCCATCAGGAAGGAGGCCCAGGCGATCTGATCGGGCGTCTTCTCCTCGACGTGCGGGAACTGAGCGTCGCCCCGTTCGAGCTCCCTCTCGAGAAGCCACTCGACGGCGCCGAGCGCCGCGTTGGTGAACGGCTCACCGGGCTCTCTGGCGACGACGACCGTGCCGTCGTCCGCGACACGCACTTGTCCGGCCTCCCGAACGAGGGTGTTCAGCGAAGCGATCGCCTGCCCGTACTGTTCGCCCTCTGAGAGCGCCTCGGCCTCCTCCAGCGCTTCGCGCGCGCCCCCGAGGGCTTCGGTGTACTCATCGTAGCTGGTCGCTCTCGAGAGGGTGTCGGCGCGCGCCGCCAGTTCGTGGGCGCGAACAACGAGCTCCCTCTCGCGCTCAACGCGCAGCGCCTTCTCCGCCCGCGCGATCTCCTCGTCGAGTCGAGCGTATCGCTCGGTCCCTCGGGCGAACTCGCCTGAGACCGAACCCAGAACCTGTCGCGCCGCGTCGAGGTCGCCCGTTCGAACATCCTCGAGCCCTTGCGCGAGAAGGTCCATCTCCTCGATGTTCCTCGCCGCGAGCGCGGCGCGCTCGTCCTCGGGAAGCGGGAGCCTCACCGCCTCGCCGACCTCGAGCTCCCGAAGCCCGTTGAGCTCCGTGAGGTCGTCCCACCAACGATAGACCTCGCTCTCGTCGATGCCCCTGCCGGGCAGCACGCCGGTTCGCGCGGCCGCGATGTCGGCCGCGAGCGACCAGAGGCTCTCTCCGGGAAGCGCGACGGTCGTTCGATAGGCCAGCCTCACCCCGCCGTCCTTCTCGTACTCGGCGTGCGCCGGCCGTCCTTCAAGGAAGCGCCGCTCGAGGAACGCGAGCTCGCGCGCCTCCCACCTGCGCCGCCTCACGGCGTCGAGTTCGCGAGCATACTGCCTGCCGGGCTCGACCCGTTCGGCGCTCTTGATGCACTTGAGGGCCTTCGCGTACGCCCCCTCATCGAGCGCGCGCTCGGCCATGCTCTCCCACTGTGCCGCCGTCCGTCCGGCGTAGGTGGCGGACGCGTTCCCGCCCGACACCCGTTCCGGTCCTTCCCGCCCGATGCAGGCGGGAATCAGGAACCCGACGGCGAGGATCACGATGGGGAGCGCCCTGGTCCAGCTTCTCCTCGGTGACATGTCCTCCCCCTTTCGTGTGAGTCCCGCTCACTCGCGCCCGTGAAGGCGCTGTGATTCCGGGAACCGCTCACCCCGTTGGACGCGTAGGAGGCGCCGATACTTCCCACGTGAGGCGGCGCGGCGGGGGAAGAACGCGCGACGCCCGGATCCGCGATGGGACCCGGGCGTCGGGAAGCGCGTTGACGCGGTCTCGTCAGCCGACGGGTTCCTCCCTCGGAGGACGGTCCGTGGGAACCTCACCGGGACCGCCCGCCCCCGGCTCCCCGAAGCGTTCGCCGGACCGGGAGTAGAACCGCTGGGTCGGGTAGGCGAAGTCGATGTCGGGCTCGCGCGCGAAGGCCTCGAGAACATCCTCCCAGACCGCCTGCTCCGTCCCGCGGCGCCGCCGCGGCTGGCAGAGATACCGGATCGTCAGGAGCACGCCGCTCGCCTCGACGCTCGTGTAGACGGTGGGCGTGAGCGTCGAGTAGAAGATCATGAACTTCTTGCTCGCCTCACGCACCATGCTCTGCGCCCGTTCGGACAGGTTCTCGGCCCGGGCCGTGATGACCTCCTCGAGGATGCTCTTCGCCTTCTTCCAGTCGCTCTCGAACGTGACGAGGATGGGTATCTCGTTCCAGATGTACCTGAAGCCTCTGCTGTAGTTCGCCAGGGGCTGCGTCATGACCATGCCGTTCGGGATGTGGAGGACGCGGCCCGTGCTCTGGTCGGCGTGCACCCAGTTGCCCACCTCCATGAGCGTGAACTGGAACACGCGGATGTCAATGACGTCTCCCCGGTGCTCGCCGATCTCAACCCTGTCGCCGACCTGGAATGGACGTCTGGTGACGATGAAGATCCACGCGGCGAAATCGGCGATGACGTCTCTGAGAGCGATCGCGACTCCCGCCGACACGAGGCCAGCGAAGGTCGCGAACTGCTGGAAGCCGGAGACCCAGAGGCGCAGAACGATGAGGATCGCGATGAAGGCGGAGACGTAGCCCGTCACCTTGCCCCACCCATAGCGCGTCCGGGCGTCGTCCGTCCGCAGCCAGACGATGCGGAGCACGAGAGAGCGGAGCGCCCACATCAGGAGCACGACCGCGATGGTCCAGAGAAGGCGTCCGGACGTCTCGGGCGCGAGACCCATCACGTCGGCGACCCAGTCGGTCAGCGCGTTCATAGACCCTCCACACGTCCTAACGGTTCATGGCCCAGTCGACGGGGAAGCCCGGTTCGAGCCGGACGACCTCGAACAGCGTGGCGATCAGCTGGTCGTTCGCTCCGGAGCGTTCCGGGTTGAGGTACTCCCACACGGTCCTTCCGTCGCGGGTCACCTCGAACGCGCGCCCGTAGTCCGATTCGGTGACGAGCGTGTTGCCGTTCGGCAGACGTTGGACGGTTCCGCACATCTGCGAAAAGAAGGGGTTCTCCGCGTCGCCCTGATAGAACCAGGTCCTCTCGAGCGTCACGGGGTCGAACTCGATGATCCGCGACCTCGACGCGTAGCTCCGACCGCCGCCCTTGTTGTCGAAGAGCAGGATGGCTCCATCGGTGAGCACTACCGGGTGGTGTTGCTCGAGCCACTGTCCTGTGGAGATCCACTCGACCGTCTCGGTCTCCATGTCGACGACCGCGAGCATGCTGAGCTGGCGGATGGAGACGAGGACGTTCCCCTCGTGGAAGGCGGCAAGATCGTCCGCCAGAGACCCGTCGAGGAGCACGAGCGCGTTCGTATGAAAGATGTCGCCGCCGTGTCTGAAGTGGAACGAGTTCATGACGCTGGAGAACCGGGAGTCGACCAGAGCCCGGAGGACGGAGACGTCCCTGAGCACGTCCCCGTTCTCGTCGAGCACGGTGATGAAATCCTCAAGAACGGGACGGACCGGACTGACGTCGCGGACCATGTGGGCCTTCCTGGTCAACACGTAGATCCGTCCGTCGTCGGCCACGGTCACGTCGTGGTGCTCCCCGCCGTGGCGCTTCCACAGGAGACGCGACTCGGAATCGACCTTGACGATGCCGAAGCCCTCGAAGATGGCCAGCACGTCGCCGTTCGGATAGAGGTGCGCGACGCGCCAGTACTGCGTCCCCTCGTTCTGGGCGAGATGGGCGCTATCAGGCCACGCCTTCAGATAGGGGCATTCCCACTCGTGCAGCAGGCCGCCCTCCATGTCCAGCAGGCGGGCTCCTGCGGCATGCCCTGAGGTGGTGAAGTTGAGACCGCGATACGCAAGGTCCTCATCGTACACGGTCACGCCCGAGGACGCGGGCGCCGGGTTCGTGCCGGAGAGATACCCGATGGAGCGGAGCCGCTCGAGCTCCTCCCGCTGTTCATCGGTGATGGTCTGCTGAACCGGCTGACGGGCGTTCCTCCAGCGTCCGGCGAGGCCGACGTCCGGTGCATCGGCCCGCGGGTCGTTGGCGAACTCGTCCCGCACCTCCCCTCCCGCCGTCGCGGCCGCGAGCACGACCACGGTCAACAGAACGATGCTGCGGACGAGTGTTCGATGGAGCTGTCGCAATGCTGCCCCCTGCCGGCTTCGGTGCCCTATTCGAGCCACCCGAGCGGGAAGCTCTGCGGGATCCTGACCATCTCGAAGAGCGTCGCGACGTACTGTCCGTCCTCGCCGGCCCGCTCGGGGTTCACGAACTCCCAGACGATGCTGCCGTCGGACGTCACCTCGAAGGCCCTGCCGTTGTCCGACTCGGTGATGAGCGTGTTGCCGTTCGCCAGCCTCCTCGCGGCGCCGCACTGCTGGGAATAGAAGTCCCGGGGCTCCTCGGCATGATAGACCCAATGGAACCGCTGCGTCGCGGGCTCGAACTCGATGACCTGACTGCCGCCGTAGTAGCCGTTGTTGTCGAAGACCAGCACGTTGCCGTTCTCGAGCTCGACCGGATCGTGCTGCGCGAGCCACATCCCCGTGAGGGCCCAGTCGACGAGTTCGGTCTCCATGTCGAGCACGAGGAGCAGGTTGAGCTTGCGCATCGAGAGGATGACGTTCCCCTCGCGGAAGGCGGGCACCCGTCCGGCCGCGTGTCCCTCAAGGACGTCGAGACCGTTCGTGTGGAAGATGTCGCCCTTCGGAGTCATCCCGGGCATGTAGTTGATGTAGCGTGAGTTCCCGATGGCGTCGACGAGCGAGATCCTCCGGAGCTCGTTGCCGGAAGAGTCGAGCACCGACAGATAGTCCTCGAGGATCGGTTCCTCGGGGTTGATGCGGGGGTTCATGGTGATGTCGCGCGTCAGGACGTAGATGGCGCCGTCCGGGAGAACCTCGAAGTCGTGGTGCTCGCCTCCCAGGTGCGACCAGACCACCTCGGAGTCGCGGTCGAGCCGCGCGATACCGAGCCCCTCGAATATCACGAGCACGTCGCCGTTCGGCAGGAGCTCCGCCGTGCGCCAGTACTCCATGTTCTCATCGTACTGGTCCTCGGGGTACTCCGGCCAGATGTCGCCGAACTCGCGGCGCCACACGTGGAGCACGTTCCCGTCCATGTCCATGAGGACCGCGCCCGGCATGTGCCCTGAGGTGTAGAGGTTGTACCCGGGCAGCACGGCGGCCGGGTCGTGGATGGTGACGCCTCCCGCGCTCGTCGGAGCTCTCGTTCCGGTCAGATAGCCGATGGAACGCAGTCGTTCTACTTCGGCGCGCTGCGCTTCGGTCATCGTCTCGACGGGCGGGAGCCCCTGGGCCTCGCGCCACCGGCCCGAGGGAGCGTCCTGCGGCGTCTCGAGCTGCGCCGAGGCCGGGACGGCCGCCGCAAGGACGACCCAGACCGCAAGAGCGACCGCGAAAGCCCTGCCGGTCATTCGGAGACCTCCAGCCAGCTTGACGTGTAGTCCTCGGGGAAGCGCATCACGTCGAAGAGCGTCGCGATGAGTTCGTCCTTCTGCCCGGCGCGCTCGGGATTGCGGTACTCCCAGACGATGTCGCCTGAGAGCGTCACCTCGAACGCGCGTCCGTTGTCGGACTCGGTGATAAGGGTGTTGCCGTTCGGGAGGCGATGGCAGGCCCCGCCAGCCTTGGTGTAGAACGACCCGGGCGGGTCGCCGCCGTACGACCACGTGATCTCCGTCGTCACGGGGTCGTACTGGATGACGCGGGAGGCGCCCCCGTTGCCGACGTTGTCGAAGACGAGAATGCTCCCGTCGTCCATGACCGTCGGTTGGTGCTGCTTCAGCCAGAGTCCCATGTCCATCCACACGATCTCCTCGGCGTCGATGTCGAGCACGGCTATGCAGTCTAGCCGCCTGATGGAGATCATCACGTTGCCCTTGCGGAAGGCGGGTATCTCATCCGCGAGTCTGCCGTCGAGCACCTCGATGGCGTTCGTGTGGAAGATGTCGCCCATGTGCTCCATGCACGCGGCGTCGAAGATATTGACGAACCTCGAGCGCTCGAACGCCTCGAGAATGGAGATGCGCTTCCGCTCTTTGCCGTTCTCGTCGAGGATATAGAAGAAGTCCTCGAGAATGGGCCGGTGCGGGTTGATCCGCTCGATGATATGAGCGGTCCTGCCCAGAACATAGATGGTGCCGTCCTCGAGAACATCGACGTCGTGATGACTTCCTCCCAGGAAGCCCCAGAGGACCTCGGAATCGGCGTTGAGCTTGACGAGACCGGCGCCCTCGTAGATGCCGAGCACGTCCCCGTTCGGGAAGAGATGAGCGTAGCGCCAGCGATTCGTCCTGTCGGCCTGAATGAGATCGGCGCGCTCGGGGAACACTGTCAGGAAATCGGCACGCCACTTGTGGAGCACGTTCCCCTCCATGTCCATGAGCGCCGCGCCGGGGAAGTGCCCTGAAGTGTAGAAATTGTAGCCCGAGTGAGCCCGCTCGGTGTCGTAATGAGTGACGCCGGAGCTCGCGGGAGCCGTCCTGTATCCCGCCAGGTAGCCGATCGACTCCAGCTTCTCGATCTCGGCCTTCTGCTCTTCCGTCAGCTCCTCGGTCTGGATGTCCCGGGCCCGCTGCCACCTGCCTGGAGGCGTGTTGATCCCGGACCGCGGCACCGGTTCGCCGGCCCAGGTCGGCTCCAGCTCCCGGCCGAGCGCGCCGGCGGGAGGCAGAACAACGGTCAGGACGGCGAGCACGAAAAGCACTCTCAGTGTCATGTGGCGTTCCATTCATCGGACAAGGAATGGCGCGGCCAGACGGCCCGTTCCCCTGAGCAGTATAGCACGGAGACCCCTCGCCTCAAACCGCACGAGCGCTGCGCTGCTCATGCCGTAGCGCAGCTCCCTGCCGGCGCCGGGGCCCGGTCGTTGACACTGTTCTTCCGGCCCTGCTACAGTGGCTGGTCCACGAGAGAAACCCGCCACGAAGGGAGAGAACGTGAGACAGCGTCTGGTTGTCCTGGTCGTGGTCGCGGCGCTCGTCGCCGGGACCTTCGGCTGCGCGACCGAGGACCCGGGTGAGATAACCATCGTCTTCGCCGCGGGCAACGACCCGTCGGGCGCCACGGAGGCGCTCATCGAGGAGTACAACGCCGCCCATCCCGGCGTCACGGTGAAGTTCCAGGCGATGCCGGCGAATACCGACACGCAGCACGACGCCTACGTCACGTATCTCTCGGCAGGCGAGACGAACATAGACATTTACAGCCTCGACGTCATCTGGACGGCGGAGTTCGCGACCGCCGGCTGGATTCGCGAGATTCCCGAGGACCTCATCGACCGAACGGAGTTTCTCGAGGCCCCGCTCGTCAGCGCGTCGTACGAGGGCGCGCTCTACGCCATTCCCTGGTTCACCGACGCAGGCGTGCTCTACTACCGACGCGACCTGCTCGAAGAGGCCGGGCTCGACGTCCCCGAGACGTGGGCGGAGTTCCGGCAGGCCTCGAACCGGCTGGCGGGCGGCCGGGACATGGAGGGCTTCGTCTGGCAGGGCGCCCGGTACGAGGGTCTCGTCTGCAATTTCCTCGAGTTCCTGTGGGGACTGGGCGGCGACATCGACCCGGAGCGGCTGACCGATTCGCCCGACGCCGTACAGGCTGAGGTCGAGAGCGCGCTCGCGCTCATGAAGGGGCTCATCGAGAACGGGCACTCGCCGCAGAGCGTGCTGACCTACAAGGAGGAAGACGCGCGGCGCGTCTTCACCGAGGGCCAGGCCCTGTTCCTCAGGAACTGGCCGTATGCGTGGAGCATGGCCCAGGGCGAGGGCTCCAAGGTCGAGGACAGGGTCGGCATCGCGCGTCTCCCCCACGCTCCCGGAGAAACCCCCTACTCGACCATCGGCGGCTGGAATGTCGCGGTGTCGAGCTTCTGCCGGCACCCCGAGGAGGCCTTCGAGTTCCTGGCGTTCATCTCCGGAGAGCGCTCGCTCAAGCTCCGCGCCATCGAGGGCGGCTACCTCCCGACGAGGAAGGCGACCTACTCGGACACGGATGTGCTCGAGGCCAACCCCCACTTCGAGCGTTTCTTCGAGGTCTTCCGGTACACCAGGAATCGACCCAAGTCGCCTCACTATCCGAGAGCGTCGGACACCATCCAGGAGACAGTCCACGGCGCGCTCTCGGGGTCGATCGCGATACCCGACGCGGCCGAGTCGATGGTGAACGGGCTCGCGGAGCTCCTGGGCGGATCGGAGTGATCCGGCGGGAGCGGAGAGACCCATGATCGCTCATCAGGAGAGGCGTCTCGCCGGATGGCTTCTGGCCCCGGCGCTCATCTTCGTCCTCGTTCTCGGGGCCTTCCCGGTCCTCAGCCAGTTCGTGCTGAGCGCGACCGAGTTCAATCTCAAGTTCCCCGACCAGCGCGGGTTCATCGGCCTCGAGAACTACGGTCGACTCGTCACCGACTCCGTCTTCTGGCAGGACCTCGGGAACACGTTCTACTTCACGTTCGCCTCGGTCGGGCTCGAGCTCGTCCTCGGACTCGCGGCCGCGCTCCTGCTGAACCGCGCCACTCGGGGCCGGACGGCGATGACCTCGTCCATCATGATGCCGTGGGCGCTCCCGACGGTCGTCGCCGCCACCATGTGGTCGCTCATTCTGAACGACCGCATCGGCCTCGTGAACTCGCTTCTTTCGAGACTGCACATCTTCTCCGACCGCATCCTCTGGCTCGGGCCGAAGTTCGCGATGACCTCCGTCATCCTCGCCGACGTGTGGAAGACCACCCCCTTCGTCGCGATCATCCTCCTCGCCGGCCTCAAGTCGATACCCAGACACTACTACGAAGCGGCGCAGCTGGACGGGGCGGGTCGGTGGCAGACCTTCCGCGCCATCACGCTGCCGCTCCTGAAGCCGTTCATCGCCGTGGCCGTTCTCTTCCGCGCGATGGACGCGTTCCGCATCTTCGACCTCGTCTGGGTCCTGACGGGCGGGGCGTCAGGGACCGAGACGCTCTCGGTCTACATCTACAAGGTGCTGTTCCGGTACTCGGAGCTGGGCTACGGGTCGACGCTGACCGTGGCGCTCTTCGCCATCGTCTTCGTGATGAGTCTCGGCCTCATCAGGTCGATGAGAGTGCAGGCGGGGTGAACCCATGACGCGGCAGGGCTCGACATACTGGCAATGGCTCGGGCGGATGCTGCTCGTGGTCCTGGCGCTCATCCCGATCTACTGGATCGTGAACGTCAGTCTGTCGGGCCCTCAGGCCCTCTACAAGATCCCGCTCGACTACTACCCGAACCCGCCGACGCTCGAGAACTTCCGGGCCGTGTTCGACGTCAACCAGTTCCCGAGGAACATCGCGAACAGCTTCATCGTAGCGTCGCTCACGACGCTCCTCACGCTCGCGCTGGGAGCTCCCGCCGCGTACTCGCTCGCGCGTCTCAAGGTCAAACAGCGCAACCTCATCCTGGCGGCCTTCCTCGGACTGGCCATCTTCCCCGCCATCGGAATGGTCGGTCCGCTCTATGTGGCCATGGCGCGCCTGGGACTCATCAACACGATCCCGGCGCTCGTCCTCCCCTACACGCTCTTCACGCTGCCGCTGGCGATCTGGATCCTGACGCACTTCTTCTCGACGCTCCCGGCGAGCCTCGAGGACGCCGCGCTCGTCGACGGCTGCACGCCGGCGCAGGCGTTCGTCCGGGTCATCATCCCCCTCTCCGCGCCCGGACTCTTCACGTCGGCCATTCTCATCTTCATCTGGGCGTGGAACGAGTTCCTCTTCGCGCTCATCATGACGTCGACGCCCGAGTCGCGTACCGTCCCCGTCGCCCTCGCGCTCTTCGCGGGGCTTCACGAGCTGCCCTGGGCCACGATCGCCGCGGCGACGGTCGTGACGGTCGTCCCCGTCCTCATTCTCGTTGTGTTCTTCCAGCGACAGATCGTCGAGGGACTGACGAGCGGCGTCGAGCGCTGAGGAGCCGCGAACGACGTCGACGTCACACTCACCCGCCGGGCTTCCGGGGCGTTCGTCCTTCCCGCCTGAGCACTCATCATCAGGAGCGCAGCGCGCCTGCCCGAATGGGTCCGTTCCTTGCAACGTCTGTGGTTCGCGACCCGAGGCGACCGTCCAGTTCGAGCAAACCACCGCGCGTGTCAAGCGGACGCGGCGTGCTGTCACGCGAGAGAACGTCGTTCAGCGTGACCCGCCCGATCGAAGGGCATTTCCCGCTTGACAGTTTTCATACTCGCCTCTATATTCCTCGCAACTCGACGTATGGGAGAAGAAATGGTCTCCGCGAGAGAATCCAGGCATCCGCGGTGGCCCGTTCCGGCGCACGCGTTCTGCGCGCTCGCCGGTCTCCTCGCCCTTGTTCTGACCGCGGGCACATCTGCCCCGTCGGCCGCTCAGGACGCGCGACCGCTTGCGGGCGAGCACGTCCTGGTGGGGATGACGCCGAACACCGGCTACGAGGTGACCTGCGACGATTCGCTCCTGTCGCTCGAGCCCGTCAACTCCAGTGGGCTCGGCATCATGGAGTTCATCGTTGACCCCCGCGCCACGGGATCGCCGACGAAGATCTGTGTCAGAGTGCCCGCGCCGCCCGCCATCTTCGGCGAGGAGGCCGCGGCGCTGACGGACACGTCCGTCGTTGTCCTGTGGCAGACGGACAGGCCGGCCCGCTCCCGCGTCGAGTACGGTCCTACGGCGTCGTACGGCTGGTCGACACCGGTCGGCGAAAAACTGAGCGTCCTCCACAATTTCGCGATCGACGGTCTGGAACCCCAGACCACCTACCATTGCCGCCTGCACTCGACCGACGCGTTCGGGAACGAGAGCGTCTCTGACGACCTCACGTTCCAGACGCTGCCCGAGCGACCGCGCATCCTGGGGTTGGGCGTCTCCGCGGTGACCGACTCATCGATAACGCTGTCATGGTCGACCACGAGTCTCTGCGAGGCGCGAATCGACTTCGGGACGGTGAGTTCGCACGAGTCCTCGAGCCCGACGGTCCCGGGGTACGCGGTCAAGCATGAGGTCACGGTCCACGGTCTCGAACCGGACGTCGAGTATCTGCTGGCGGCCGTCGGGACGGACACCGTCGGGAGGGAAGTCAGGTCCGAGGACATCCTCCAGAGAACAGAGCCGCCCCTGCTCGCCGTCCTCGCTCAATCGGTGGTGGACACGACGATGACGACCGCCGTCATCGGGTGGCGCACGACGACGCCGAGCCGGTGCTCGGTCGACTACGGACCGTCGGACCTGTACGGCTGGACGCTCGAGACGGGCTCGGCGAACGCGACCGAGCATCTCGCGGTCCTGGAGGGACTGACCGCGGGGGCGACCTACCACTACCGAATCAGGGTCGAGGACGTGTACGGACAGAGCCTGGAGACCGCGGACGCGGTGTTCTCGACGAAGCCGGAAGGGACGCCTGAGAACCTGACGATCCACAAGATCGCGGTCGACCCGCTCGGAACGGGCTCGGTGGTGGTGAACTGGGTGACGAACCTGCCTGCGAGCTCGAGCGTTTCGTGGGGACGGACCGAATCCTACACAGAGACCATCACGGACAGCGCTCTGGTCACGAAGCACGCCGTCGTCCTGAACGGCCTGGACCCGGGGGTCGACTACCACGCGCTCGTTTCCTCCGTCACGGACGAGGGCGCGGAGGTGTCGTCGGACGACTTCCTCTTCTGGTCCCCGCCGCCCGACCTGCAGATACAGAACGCGCAGGTCGACTCGGTCGCGAGCACGCGCATCGCGCTGTCGTGGAGCACGAATTTCGAGGCGACCGGGTGGATAGAGTACGGGACGTCTCCGGAGTGCGCTCTGTCAACGGAGCCTTCGATGGAGGCTGGTACGGAGCACGCTTTTGAGGTCTCGGACCTCGAACCGCTGACCGGGTACTACCTTCGCGCCGCGGCGTCGATCGGCGACTACGTCGTCCGCTCCGGCGTGATGAGCGCCACCACGGCCCCGCCCGAGCTCCTCGTCTCGAGCCCCGTGATCGTGGACACGGCGGCGGCGTCCGTCACGGTCGTCTGGAGCACGTCGCTTCCGTCGTACTCGCATCTCAGGTACGGCGAGAGCGCCGAGTACGGCCTCGCCACGGGGACGAACGCCTCCCCGAGGACGGAGCACGCGACCGTCATCACGGGCCTCTCCCCCGCGTCGACGTACCACCTCCAGGCCGTCGCGACCGACACATCCGGCCGGACAGCGTACTCAGAGGACGTCACCTTCGCGACGCCGCACAACGGCCCCCTCGCGTTCCGGGAGGTGTCAGTCTACGACGTCGGCCCCTCGTTCGCCTCCATCTCCTGGCAGACCTCTCACGAGTCCCGTGGTGTGCTGCGGTACGGCCTCACCGAGACGTACACCGACTCGGTTGAGGTGAACGATCTTGCGACCGACCACTCGGTCGTCGTCACCGGCCTCTCGCACGGGACCGCCTATCACATGAGCATCCGCGCCGTCGACACGGACGGCCAGACCGCAATCTCGTACGATATGGTCTTCGAAACCAGCGAGTACCAGGACCTCTCCCCGCCCCATGCGCCCGAGGAGCTCGCTCTCGAACCCGACGGCGACGCGGTCGTGGTCTCGTGGGCGGCGAACCCCGAACACGACCTGGCGGGCTACCGCGTCTATCGGCGCTCGGAGTCCGACACGACGGTCGCGCTGGTCGACGACGTCCCGTCGTACCGGACGACGTTCCGGGACGCGGGCGTCGTTCAGGGAATGGTCTACGAGTACGCGGTAGCGGCCTACGACGGCTCCGGAAACGTCAGCGAGCGGTGCGAGTGGACGCGCGTTGTGGCCGGCGTCGGGGTGGGCGGCAGACTCTGGGCGTGGCCGAACCCGCTGGTCGACCGCACGAACGTCAGGCTCGCTCTCCCGACCTCCCCCGCGGACCGCGGCGAGGCATCGTACTCTCTCAGGATCTACGACGCGTCGGGTCGCCTCGTGCGAACGCTGGCGTCCGGACGGACCTCTGACGTCACGGTGACGGTCGTGTGGGACGGCAGGGACGAGAGGAACTACCCGGTCTCGAGCGGCGTCTACTTCTGCATTGCCGAGTTCGCGGGCGGCGGCGCCAGGAGCAAGCTCGTCGTCCTGAGATAGCCTTCGACGGAGAAGACCCCCGCCTCGAAAGCACTCCCGAGGTACGCTACTTCTTCTTGAGCACCGCCCGCCAGCCGGTCGGAGTCTGGAAAGACGGACCCTGGGCGCGGCTGACCGCACCAGCGGGATGGGTCACGTAGAAGGCCTTCGGCGCGACCGCGCCCACCGTCGCGATGATGCCGGGCAGCTCGCGCCGCTTGAGGATCACGAGGACCTCGGTCACCGGCCCCGCCATCCCCGACCCCTCGAACGTCGTCACCCCGAACCCCTTCTTCCTCAAGACCCTCGCCACGAGTTCGCCCTTCACGGTGAAGATGCGGAGGATGACGTGCCCGAACGCCAGACGGCGCTCGAGCAGGATGCCGACCACGTTGCCGGTCGAGAACCCGAGGGCGTAGAAGAGTCCGAGGATGGGGCGCTCGGCGACGTCCCGCACTATGGTCGCGATGACGGCGAGCCACATGCTGACCTCGATGAAGCCGAGGATGAAGGCGGCGCGCGTCCTGCCCTGGACGGTGCTGATGGTCCTGAGAGTCCCCAGGCTGACGTCGATGACCCGTGCCGCGAAGATGATGACGCCCGTGATGATGGTAGTGGCACCGAACATTGGTTCCCTCCCCGGAAGCGCAGCACACCCCTCTCCGGCGAGGATGGCGGCCCGCGGGCCCGAAGTCAACCTTCCAGAGGAGTCGCCCCCTCGCGTCGGACCAGCCGGAGCGGCGTAGGTTCGGCGAGAAACGCGTGCGGGGCGGGGCTTACGCCACGTCGGGCCCACGAGGCGGGAGCCCTTGACCTCGCTCAACGCCGGGCGTAGACTGACCGTGATTCGGGTCGGATACGGCATGAAGGGAGGAGGAAGCGATGAGGAAGGCCCTGGTTGTCGTTCTGGTACTGGCGATGGTGGTCGCGCTGATCGGGTGCGCGTCGTTGAGCCGTCGCGACAAGGGTGTTCTCGTCGGCGCGGGGGCGGGCGCGGCCGTCGGCGGCGTGATCGGGAGCCGCACCGACAACACGGCTCTCGGAGCGATCCTCGGCGCGGCCGTCGGCGGCGCCGCGGGAGGCGTGATCGGCAACTACATGGACGATCAGGCGGAGGAGATGAGAGAGGACCTCGAAGGCGCCACCGTCACGCGCGTCGGCGAGGGCATCAAGATCACGTTCGACTCAGGCATTCTGTTCGACATCGACTCGGCCACGCTCCGTCCCGCCGCGACCGAGAACCTGGCGGACCTCGCCGACATCCTGCAGAAGTACGAGGACACGAACATCCTGCTCGAGGGCCACACCGATTCCTCCGGCCCCGAGGACTACAACATGAACCTGTCCGAGAGACGGGCGCGGTCGGTCGCCGGCTATCTGGGCGAGCACGGTGTGGACATGCGCCGGATGTCCGTCCAGTGGTACGGCGAGATGCAGCCCATCGCGGACAATGAGACCGCCGAGGGCAGGCAGCTCAACCGCCGCGTCGAGGTCGCCATCATGGCCAACGAAGAGCTTAAGGAGGCGGCGCGGGAGAAGGTGGCCGAGGGCTAGGGGTCCTACGCTGAAGAAAGTCACGGAACGGGGCGCGCTTCGGTCCCGGACACGAAGAGGGCCCGTCCCGGCGGACGGGCCCTCTCACGTTGTCGCCCATTCGTTCCAGACCAAACGTCAGCGCGACTCCCACGCGATGCGCTCCAGACGTTCCCTCAGTTGACCGGCCGTCCGGAACTTCCTCTGGATGAGGGTGCGCTTCAATCCGCAGCATATGGCTCGGACCTCGGGCGGCTGCTTCGAGTAGTGTCGCTTCCCGCCGAGGACGTCGTAGAACAGCCGGATGAGGTCGCAGACGTCCTCCTGGATGTTCTCGTGCTTCGGCGGGTCCCAGCGGTAGACATCGACGAGCTTGACGTCGAATCCCAGTCCGCGCCGGCTGATGATGATGTTGTCGACGTGCAGGTCGCCGTGGTAGTCCCGCATCCGGTGAATGCACTCGATCCCCGAGGCCAGCGAGTGCAGGAGATGCAGGGCCTCGAACGGCTGGAGACGTCGTCCCGGTTGGCGCTTGAGAAACTCGCTCAGAAGCTCCCCCTCGACGAACTCGGACACGAGGAACGTGAGCTTGACACCGTCCCGCACCACCGTCTCCTGGGTGTGGTACTGGATGACGATGGGACAGTGACGCAGCCGGTGGAGCTTCTTCGCGTGGTAGATGAGCGTCCTGTTCCGCGGGTTCCTTCTCGGGTAGAAGAACTTCGCCGCGCGCTCGATCCCCGTCGCGAGCTCTCTCACGAGGAAGACCTTTCCCTCCCACCCTGAGCCCAGTGGGCCGACCACCTCGTACTTGCCCGCGAGTCGTTCACCCTCATCGAACTCGATGATATCGTCCGGCACACGCCTATCGGACCTGGACGCCATCTGGTGCCTCCCGAACGCGAAGAGGGGCCGCTCCCTCCACAGGGAGCGGCCCCGTTACCTCATCCGACCCGAGCGGGCCGCTCTACTCAACGAGTCTGACGACATTCTCAGCCGCCGGGCCTTTCTCGCCCTCGACGACGTCGAACTCGACCTGTTCACCCTCGACCAGCGTCTTGAAGCTGTCGTCGGTCCGGATGGCCGAGAAGTGGACGAAGCAGTCGCCCTGCCCGTCGTCGGGCGTGATGAACCCGAAGCCCTTGCTGTCGTTGAACCACTTCACACGTCCTGTCGTACGCATCAATCCTGCTCCCTCTTGTCGCGGGCCGGAGACAACCTGACACAGCGGTCCGGCCTCCCGCTGTCCACGGGAGACGTTCTCCCGGTGGGGCTTCGCCGAGGCGGTCTGACGGAGCGCCGAAAGAAGAGAGGCCCGAGCGTCTGCCAGGGCCCCTGTGTCTTCACAGCGTCCGCCGGTATGCCCGACGCGGCTACGCCTTCAACGCGTTGCAATGTAGTCGCGGACGCGGATGCAGTCAAGTCGTCGCGCTCGCGGCGCGCTTACCTCGCCCTGAGGTCGGTCCCGTAGTTCATGTAGTCGGCATAGGGGCCGTGCATCCAGATGACGCTCGGGCCGCCCAGTCGCGAGTTCCTCGGGACGACGGGTCTGACGTTGTTCATGGCGGACCCGGCCGTAACGGGCGCGGACTCCCAGGTGACGCCCCCGTCGGGCGTCCACCAGCGCTCGATCTCGAAGACCCCCTCGACGGGACGCGAGAGATAGACCACGGACGGGTCGTCGTGGTCCAGGCAGATCCCGCCGGAGTAGTACTGTTCGAACAGATTATGCCCCTCGGGCACGGCCGGAAACCACCAGCCGGCCGCGGTGATGTCGTGATTCTCCCACGCGTCCCCGTTCCACCGCGCGTAGCGGTAGCGGTGGTCGTCCTCCGATGGAAAGACCGCGTAGACGATGACGGGACGGCCGAGCGGGTCTGCCGCGATGTCCCAGAGCCAGGACCTTCCGGCAGGTCCGTCTCCGTCGTATACGCGGTCGGCTCTGTCTCTCTCCACGGGAAGCTCCGTGAGCGACGCGATCGGCGTCGCGTCGGCGCGCTCGAAGGTCCCGTCCACAAGACGCATGTAGGAGATGCCGTTGTCGGAGACGGTCCGCGGATGGCCGTCGTTGAAGGCGATGTGCACGGTGCGGGCGTCATCGCAGGCGGTCACGAAGTACCGCTGCTCCTCGCCGGGTATCACTGTACGAGCGGGCGTCCAGTGCCTGTCGTCTCCGGAGGCGGCGAACTCGGTCCGGTAGCCGGGACCGCGCCAGAACACGAAGACGCTGTCGCCGCGGCTCTCGAGACGCACGGGGTTCGGGTAGGTGTAGCCGCGGACGTCGTTGGTGAACGGCCCGGCCGCCCGCTCCCGCGTCCAGCTCTCCAGGTCGTGCGGCCGAAGCGTCTGGCGATAGATGACCCACCGCCCGCGGTGCCCCGAGTAGAACGCCATCACGCGGCCGTCCTCGCCGATGACGAGTCCGGGGTTCGCGTGGTCGTCGGTCTGGAAGTCCTCGTGCAGGAGCGCGCTCGTCACGCTCCCGGTGTCGTGATGATGGGAGCCCACGCGGATGTCCCCTTCGGATGTCACCCACCCGATGAAGGTGCTCGCGATGTCGCCTCCGACCGTCAGGGCCCTGGGACCCCCGAACCAGCTCCAGGCGCCGTCGTCGGCGATCACGACGCACTCCTCACCGGGAAGCGGACCACCGGACAGCACACCTTCGCCGGAGAGCGGACCGGCCGGCGCGCAGCCGGAGAGAGCAAGAACGAGGACGAGAATGGCCTTCACGGCAGCTCGCACGAAGCCTCCTATTCGGTCCAGCCCACAGGGAAACCCGGCGGCAGCCTGACGACCTCGAAGAGCGACGCGATGAGCTCCCGGTTCTCGCCGGTCTGCGCGGGGTTCACGAACTCCCAGACGATCTCACCGTCAGGCGTGATCTCGAACGCCCTGCCGCGGTCGGTCTCCGTGATGAGTGTGTTGCCGTTGGGAAGCCGCTGGTTGGAGCCGCAGGTCTCCGAGTAGAACGGAGACGTCTCGCTTCCCCCGTAGAACCACTCGAGCTCCATCTCGACGGGGTCGAACTCGATGACGCGCGAAGCCTTCCTTTCGGGGGCGTTGTCGAAGAGCAGGATGCTGCCCTCGTCGAGCACCGTCGGCTGGTGCTGCTTCGACCAGGGACCGCGGAGCGCCCAGACGACCTCCCCGAGCTCCATGTCCACGACCGCGATGACGTCGAGCTCGCGGACGGAGATGAGGACGTTCCCTTCCGAGAAGGCCGGCAGCTCGTCCGCAAGTCGTCCGCGGAGCGCCTCGACGGTGTTCGTGTGGAAGATGTCTCCGGAGGGTTTCATGTCGTCGAGCACGTCCGACATCTCCGAGCGCTCGAAGGCCTCGAGAAGCGACAGACGCCGAAGCTCGTTGCCGTCGCTGTCGAGTTCAACGAGGAAGTCCTCCAGAACCGGCATCTCCTCGTGGATCCGAGGCAGGATGCGGGCCTCCCGAACGAGCGTGACGATGCGGCCGTCGTGCAGAACGTCGAGGTCGTGGTGGAACCCCCCGAACCGGGCCCAGACCACATCGGAGTCGCGGTCGAGCTTGACCAGCGCGTGCCAGTCGAAGATGCCGAGGATGTCGCCGTTCGCGAAGAGGTGCGCCCGCCGCCAGAAGCCGGCGCCCTGCGTCCGCTCCGGGAACTCCTCGCCCGGGTCGGCCCGCCAGACATCGAGGAAATCAGCCCTCCATCTGTGGAGTTCCTCGCCTCCCATGTCCATGAGTATGGCTCCCGGGAGGTCACCCGATAGATAGAGGTTGAGACCCTGATATGTGCGGAATGTGTCGTGGACCGTGACGCCCGAACGCTCGGGCGTGGGCGACGAGCCCTCAAGATATCCGATCGAGTGAAGGCGTTCGAGCTCCGCGAGCTGCTCCGCCGTGAGTTCCACCGAGTCAGGAATGGACCCGCGCCACGCGCCTGTGTGCCAGCGGCCGCCAGGGTCCTCCCACTTGTCGAGTTCTTCCGCGGGGACCGGCATTCGCGGCTCCCAAGGCTTCGTCACGACGAGGGCGACCGCCACCGCGGCAAGCACGCACAGAACGACCACGCGCAGAGTGAGCATGCGTCTTCGCTCCTCGGCGGCGGCTTCTTCAGGGGTTCCTCCGATCGGGCGCCTGGTCAGTGTTCTCCTCCGTTCGCTTCAGGTCATCCGGCGAGACGACTCATCATTCTAACATAAAGATGAAGCCCCGCCTCGAAAGGCGGGGCTTCCCGGAGAACGGGCCCGTGGGGGTTCCAGGCGGTCAGGCCCGTTGGAGGTGACCTGTTTCGTCACGGGTCAGGGCGCTGGCCGGGGGATCCGGAAGGCTCTGCCGACACGGTTGCTGTGCTTCTCGACCGGACCCCCGGGCGCGCCTCTGTCACTGACAGGGATGGTAACCGAAGAGCCGCGGTCCGGCCAGTTAGTGTTCCGTGTGGCGGGCCTTAGGGAGGCGTTCAGACGGGATCGGTCGCTGCGCGAACCTGCGCCGCGCGCGAAACGGCCGGCAGGCGGGCTTACCGTCTGCGCCTCATCATCGCATCCCCACGCGAAAGCGCCCGGACCGGCGGAAGCCGATCCGGGCGTCTCGTCTTCTCTGGCACCGACTACAGCTCGGTGTCGGTAGGCTCGGGCTCGGGTTCTGTCTCGGGCGCGGCCTCGGAGTCCTCCTGGACCACGGAGACGTTCTGAGCCGCGGGCCCCTTGGCCTCAACGACTTCGTCGAACTGAACGCGATCGCCCTCGCTCAGGGTCTTGTAGGCCTCGTCGCTCTGAATCGCGGTGTGATGGACAAAAACGTCCTTCGAACCGTCATCGGGCGTGATGAAGCCATAGCCCTTGGCATCGTCGAACCACTTCACTCGTCCGGTCTTGCTCACGAACTGCTACCCCTCTTTCGGTCTCTCGGAGGCCGGGTCACGGTCTCCGAACACAGCCCTGCTGGAAACATCTCCAGCGTTCTCTCGGCGGACCCTCGATGCCCGCCCCATTCAACAATACCGTCATCCCCTCCCTGATGTCAAGCGTCAGTCTGTAACGATTCTGTTTGACCGACCTGTGGGACCTCCTATGACGGAGAGACCGCGGACCGTTCACTCCGGGCCGGAGTGGTCACGGTCAGGCCGCCGTCAATCCTGAATCCTTGCTCATCGGCCACACGGGCAGCTCCCCGGGATGGATATGCGAAGAAGAAGAGGCCCGCCCCCGTGCGGGAGCGGGCCTCGGATGGACGTTCGTGGTTGTTTCTCCTACCTCAGGAACGCGACCTTCCGGAGCTCGGTTCGGCTGCCGATCGTCGCCCTGCAAAAGTAGATGCCTGACGAGACGAAGCGACCGGACCGATCGCGGCCTCTCCAGGTGGCCTCGTGGAGGCCGCCGCTCATCGGTCCCTCATGGAGGGTCCGGATGAGCCGGCCGGTGATGTCGTATATCCGGATCGAGACGGACGCCCCCTCGGCCGGAACGCTGTACGCGACGGTCGTCTGACCGAAGAACGGGTTCGGCCGGATGTAGCGGACGACGGCCTCGTGGTTCTCCGGAACGCCCGTGTCCTCGAGGAACTGCGACACGGTCTCGCTCGGAGCGCTGTCGTTGCCTCCCGTGTCGACGGCGAAGACCCTGTAGTAGTAGGTCCGACCGAGCTCGAGACCCGAGTCCACATACAGCGTGTCGCTCGTCGTCGCGGTCACGACGCCTGCTCCGAAGAGGTCGGTCGTGTCGCGCTCGACCCTGTAGTGATCCAGGTCGGGCTCTGTGTTCGGATCCCACTGAACGCGGATCTCGGTGTCCTCGTCGCCGGGGCCTGCCGCGACACCGGTCGGCGCGGCCGGACCGAGATCGGCGGCAGCCGCGGACGCCGGGTCGCTCGCTGGACTCTGGTTCGAGCCGGCGTCGACAGCGTAGACGCGATAGTGGTACGTCGTGCCCGGGGTCAGGCCGCTGTCCGCGTACTGGCTCGCGCCGACGTTGAACGTCGTCGAGCCCGTGAACGACGGATTGTCGGCGCGTTCCACAACGTAGTGGTCGAGATCGGCCTCGATGTTGTCGTCCCAGTCGAGGTCGATGTCGCCCTCGTCCGCGCCGGTCACAGCCACAAGCCCCGTCGGAGCGACGGGAGCCAGGTCGGCCGCTACGGCCGAGGCCGCGCTGCTCGGACCGCTCTGGTTCGAGCCCGCGTCGACCGCGTAGACGCGATAGTTATAGGTCTCACCCGGAACGAGGCCGCTGTCCGCGTACTGGCTCGCGCCGACGTTGAACGTCGTCGAGCCCGTGAACGACGGATTGTCGGCGCGTTCCACAACGTAGTGGTCGAGATCGGCCTCGATGTTGTCGTCCCAGTCGAGGTCGATGTCGCCCTCGTCCGCGCCGGTCACAGCCACGAGTCCCGTCGGCGCCGCGGGCGCCGAGTCGTTCGCCACGGCCGAATCGCTCGCGCTCGGACCGCTCTGGTTCGAGCCCGCGTCGACGGCGTAAACGCGGTAGTGATAGGTCTCACCCGGAACGAGGCCGCTGTCGGCGTACTCGCTCGCGCCGACGTTGAAGGTGGTCGAGCCCGTGAACGACGGGTTGTCGGCCCGCTCCACGACGTAATGGTCGAGGTCGGCCTCGACGTTGTCGTCCCAGTCGAGGTCGATCTCGCCGTCGGCGTCGCCGGACGTCGCGAGGAGCCCCGTCGGAGCGGCGGGCGGCAGGTCGGCCGCCGCCGCCGAGGCCGCGCCGCTCGGACCGCTCTGGTTCGTCCCGGTATCGACCGCGTAGACCCGGTAGTGGTAGGTCTCGCCCGGAACGAGGCCGCTGTCGGCGTACTGGCTCGCGCCCACGTTGAAGGTGGTCGAGCCCGTGAACGACGGGTTGTCGGCCCGCTCGACCACGTAGTAGTCGAGGTCGGCTTCCGTGTTGTCGTCCCAGTCGAGGTCGATGTCTCCCTCGTCAGCGCCGGTCACAGCCACAAGCCCCGTCGGCGCCGCGGGCGCGGAATCGTTCGCCACGGCCGAATCGCTCGCGCTCGGACCGCTCTGATTCGCGCCGACGTCGACCGCGTAGACGCGGTAATGATAGGTCTCGCCCGGGGTCAGGCCGCTGTCCGCGTACTCGCTCACGCCGACGTTGAAGGTGGCCGAACCCGTGAACGACGGGTTGTCGGCCCGCTCGACCACGTAGTGGTCGAGGTCGGTTTCCGTGTTGTCGTCCCAGTCGAGGTCGATGTCGCCTTCGTCCGCGCCTGTGACCGCCACAAGCCCCGTCGGAGCCGCGGGCGGCAGGTCGGTCGCGACCGCGGAGTCGCTGCCGCTCGGCCCGCTCTCGTTGGCCTGGAGATCGACGGCGTAGACACGGTAGTAGTACTCCTCCCCCGGCGTGAGACCGGAGTCCGTCAGCCCGCTCGGATCCGAGTCGAACGAGGTCGCGCCGCTGAAGGAGGGGTTCATCGCGCGTTCGATGCGGTAGTGGCAGAAGTCGCTCTCGACGTTGTCGTCCCAGTCGAGGTCGATCTCCCCCTCTCCCGAGCCCGGCGTGGCGACAAGCCCGGTCGGCGTCGCCGGCGGCAGGTCGGTCGCGACGGCCGAGTCGCTGGCGCTCGGGGAGCTCTGATTCGAGGCCGTGTCGACGGCATAGACGCGATAGTAGTACGTGTCGCCCGGGGCCAGGCCGCTGTCGCTGTATTCGCTCGCGGCCGTGGTCCAGGTCGTCGAACCGGTGAACGACGAGTTGCCCGCACGCTCGACCACGTAGTGATCGAAGTCGGGCTCGGTGTTGTCGTTCCAGTCGAGCTCGATCTCGCCCTGACCCGAGCCCGGAACGGCATTGAGGCCGGTCGGCGCCGCGGGAGGCGGGTCGGTGGTGCCGGGCGCCACGTTCGTCACGACCGAGAAGTCCTGGTCGGGCTGCGGCATGACCGACGCCGTCACGCGGATGGTCCACGTGCCGCCGGCGGGCGAGTTCACGATGACCTGCTCGACGTTGTTCAGGTCGTCGACGCCGGTGGTCGCGGTGTTCGAGGGGTTGTCCGGATCGAGCAGGTACGGATAGTAGGTCGCGCGGCTCGGCGAGATGACCTCGAGGTCGAGGTCGTTCACCAGCATACGACCGCTGCCCTCGTAGTCGCCCTGGTAGTCGTCCCACGCGAGCGTGACCTTGAGCTCGCTCTCGCCCGATACGTCGACCTGGTACTCCCACGTTTCGGTCGGCGACAGCGCGTCCTCCCTGATGAGGTCGCCGGTGCCGCCGTCAGCGCGGATGATGTCGATCGTGTTCTGGATGTTCACGCGGCCGAAGCCGAACTGGTAGTCCGGACCGGTGTTCCCCAGGTCGTCGGCGCCCTGGACGAGCAGCGCCTTGACCGTCGACGGCCAGGCCTCCGAGCCGAACGTGTCGATGAAGTCTTCCTGCGTCAGGACGACGCAGCCGGAGACCGCCGGCGCCGAGAACGAAGTGCCGCAGGAACTGCCGCTGTAGTCGTTGTAGAGATACGTCGTCGTGATGCCCGCGTAGCTCTTGCAGCCCGGCGCGGTCACGTCAGGCTTGGTCCGACCATCGAGTGTCGGGCCGTGGCTCGAGTAGTAGCTCAGTGCGTCGTTGTCGGCGTTCGTGCTGCCGACCACGATGGCGTTCTTCGAGGTCGAGCCGGGTCCCGGGATGGTCCCGTAGGGGAAGTCCGGCAGGTCGCCGGAGCAATCGCTGCAGTCGCCGTCGTTGCCGACCGAGAAGACGACCGTCAGCTTCTTTCCCTGGCTTCCGCGGACGATCTCGTCGTAGTTCTGGCTCCAGTCGTCGTAGGTCCCGTAGTAGTAGCAATAGTCGGGGCAGAGCCCCCAACCCCACGAGTTCGACGAAACGACGATGTCGTAGTTCGAGATGGCATGGGACGTCTCCGCGTCCATGTCGCCGCAGTCCGCCGGCCAGTCGTACGACGCGATGTCGACCTCGGTTGCGACGCCGCGCCACTGGTAGGGAGTGCCGCCCTCGGCCTGACTGCGCGTTCCGTCTCCGGCCATGATGCCGGCGCATTTCGTGGCGTGGGAACCCGTGGCCGAGCCGTCAGCGATCGTCAGACGGCCGGCGAAGTCGTCGTGGTTCGTGGCCACCGAGCCGCCGTCCCAGATGCCTGCATAGAGGCCGAGCCCACTCAGATTGTAGGGCGTCGTCTGGACCTCGTCGGCGTTGATGGCGTCCCTGAGGTCGTCGTTCTCGAGGGCCTTCTCCGGGCGCGGTCCCATGACGTACTTGACGATATCCTCGGCCGCGACATCGAGAAGGCTCGTCTCGAGGTCGACGACGTAGATGTTCCCCTCGTCGCTCGTCACAATACCGTGCTCGGAAAGCACGGGTACGGGGTCCGCGACATCGTCGTAGACGAAGACCCGGACGCTCGTCTTCCCGAACGCGGTCTGTGAGATCTTGTCCTCGGGAAGGAGCGCGAACACCGCCCTGACATTCGCGCGGTCGAGCGTCGCGATGGCCCCTTCGTCGACCGAGGCGGTCCAGGCGTAGTTCGGAATGTAGTCGAGCAGATGGACGCCGCGGCGGGCGAGCTCCTCCCGCTCCGCGTCGGTCGGTATGTCGTGGAACTGGATGACGACGTGTCCCGGCTCGTCGAGCCGCATGACCTCCTCGACCGGCGTGAACCGGCGGTTCTGGAGATGGATGTCGTATCCGGCGGCCCCGGCGGACAACGCTCCCACCAGGAACAGCAGCACAACGGCGCAGATGATCCGAGGCGACGGTGCACTCATCGTCAGTCCTCCCAGCTCAGGATCTTCCCCGTGTCTTCGATACAGAAATACACTCTGCGAACCGGCCCGCCCGGCGGCGCCGGTTCGACATTTTGTCCCTTACAATCGCAGTATAGCACAAAGTGTACCTGTAGTCAATGTCTCGCCGGCCTGAAACCGGTAGGACGCCTGCGTCAGGCCCTTTACTGCGGTCTCGAGACGGCACGCGCCGCCGTGGTACCCTCGCTGTCTGGAAAGGAGCCATCATGAGCATACTGAGAGCCGCGGCGCTCGCTCTCCTCCTGACGTCGTCGGGCGCAGGGATAGAGGACGACGCGCCTGTTATCGACGGAGCGTTCGGCGAGTGGTCCGACCGGGCGGAGTTCCTCGACGCTGAAGGAGACGGCGGCCGGTTCGACCTTCTGAGTCTCAGCGCGGCGTCCCACGCTTCGCGGGTCTTCGTCGCGTTCTCGCTGGACCGCGAGATCAACCTCCAGAGCACGGACGGTCTGGAGCTCCGGTGCTTCACAGGTCCTGAAGGGAAGGACCCTCACACCACGGGACTGGTCTGGGACTTCGGAGCGAAGACCGGCTACATCGTGAGCGAGGCCGGTCGCACCCAGGTCGGGCAGTGGGACATCGGGCTTCTTCAGGCGCCGACCGTCTCGTCCTCGCGTTTCGAGGTCTCCTTCCTCCGAACGACGCGTGACGGAGCCCCGGTCGTGCCCGACGGCACGGCGGAGTTCGCGCTCGTCGACCGTGGTCCGGCGGGCGACCGGCTGCCCGACGTAGGCTCGTGCCCGGTCGGTCTCTCCGACTCGCCCGAGCCCGAGCCCGGACCGGTCGCGCTTGAGAAACGAAGCCCCGACCACATCCGCATCCTCACATGGAACGTCCGCTTCGACGGGCTCTTCAGCCGCCCCGCTCCGTTCCTGCGCGTCCTCCGCGCGATCGACCCGGACGTCATCTGCTTCCAGGAGGTCTGGTCACACACGGCTCGGCAGGCGGCGGACCAGGTCTCGCTGGCGATCCCGGATGCCGTCTGGCACGGAGCTCACACGACGGAAGGTCTCATCGTCAGCAGGTTCCCGTTCCTCGAATCCCAGTCGATCGACGAGGCGGGCAACTACTGGGCTCTCGTCGACCTTCCGGACGATGCCTACGGTGTCGACCTGTCGGTGGTCAGCGCGCACCCGCCCTGCTGCGAGCAGGAGGAGCGCCGCCAGGAGCAGCTCGATGCCGTCGCGGCATGGTTGCGGGAACTGAAGCGGCCCGGAGGCAGGGACGTCCCCTTCGGGACGCCGACCGTCGTGGCGGGCGACATGAACCTGGTCGGGGGCTCAGAACAGCTTGCGACGCTACTCCAGGGGAGAATCAAGGACGAAGAGCGGCATGGCCCGTCCTTCCGGCCGGACTGGGACGAGACGTCGCTCAGGGACGCCGACCCGCGGCACGCGGGCGGGCGCGTGAACTACACGTGGAGGGGACCCGAGGGACCGTTCTCCCCCGGGAAGCTGGACTACGTGGTGTACTCGGACAGCGTCCTTGAGCAGGGGAACGCTTTCGTCCTGGCGACCGAGCGCCTCTCGAGCGATGTTCTTGAGCGCTACGGACTGAGGGCGTCCGACACGGTCGAGGCCTCGGACCATCTCCCGGTGGTCGTCGACCTCATTCCCACCGGCGGACCACCTCGAAGAGAAGCAGCCGAATAGCCAGGGTCTTCTCCTCCTCTCCGAGGTCCGGCACCGAGTTGGCGAGCGCGCGAAGCGTCGCGGCGTCCGGGTCACCCGTGGGCGGAAGTCCCTGCTCCTCCTGGAACGCGATCGTGGCCGCGACCGCTTCCTGGTCCCACGCGCCCGTTCCGTGGTCGACGTCATATCCCAGCGACGCCAGAAGCGTCTTGACGAGCAGGCGCTCGGTGTCGGTCAGCTCGCCCTCGCCCGCCGCCGGCTCCTCGATGCGGATCTGCTCCGGATCGGTCACCTCGATCTGTGGCTTCCCCCGATATGTCTCGATGGTGCCGGTGACGCAGACCGACCTCCCGTCGTACATCCTCTCCGGGGGTCGCTCGAAGCGCCCGCGATTCTGGTTCCATATGACGACTGTGAACACCTGGTCCGGGAACGCCTTGTCCAGGTTGAGGAACGTCGGCCCTCCGCGGACCGAGCCGAAGTACGCGGCGCTCATGACCCGCCCACAGACCGTAGCCTCCTGTCCGACGTAGCTCATCGCCTCAGCGGCCGGGATCTCGGGGACCTCGTCAGCGAGTCCGCGAACGGTGGGAAGAACGAGCACGGCGAGAAGCGCCGCCAGAACCACGATGAGCGGTGAGCGACGCCCCTCGCCTTGTCCTCGATGCATCTGCTATCTCCGTTCTCTACTCCTTGAACGCCCGGAAGACGTGGACGTTCCTCCGGCAGCAGGTACAGCGACACGCGAACCGAATGCTACGGGCAGACTGGCTGACCGTCAAGCGGCCAGCGGTGTCTTGAGAGACGCGGGACCGCGGAGGCCGAGGTAGGCGACAAACGCTCCCCGGACAACAGCTCCCCGTATGTAAAATTGACTTGACATCAGGGTCAAGTTGTCTTTACACTCGCGACCATGGGAACGAAACAGGACGTTCAGAACAGTGTTCGAGAGCATCGTCTGGACCGCCGCGGCATGACGCAGCAGGACCTGGCGGACCTCGTCGGCGTGACGAGACAGACCATCCACGCGATCGAGAAGGGCAGCTACAACCCGTCCGTGGGCCTCGCGCTCTCTCTGGCGCGGGTCTTCGGTGTTTCTGTCGAGGAGCTCTTCCAGCTCGACGAGGAGGGCGAACATGGGAAGCGGTGACTCGTGGAGAAAGAGGCGTCCCACAACGGTCACGCTCATCGGTGGCGCAGTCTTCATCGTGGGACTCATGCTCACGGCGGTGAGCTGGTGGTTCCTTCTCGTTGTTGCGGCCGCGGCGGTCGTACCGGGGCTTCTGCGCGAGTTCGGCGTCCTACGGGATCAGGACGAATTCCAACGTCAGGCCGCCCGAAAGGCCGGATACCACGCCTATCTCGCGGGGCTCATCGTGACCTTCCTCTTCGCCGCGGCGTTCCGGGCCGGCGCCCCGGTCGAGGCCGAGCCCGGGGAGATCGCCGAGCTCGCGCTCATCGTCATGTGGTTCACGTGGTTCCTAAGCTGGCTCCTCGCCTACTGGGGACCGCAGCGCACGGCTTCGAGGCTCCTGTACATATTCGGCACGGTCTGGCTCGTCTTCAACGTCCTCGGGAACCTGACCAGCTTCGTCGCCCTCATCATGCAGTCTCTTCTCGCGGTTCCGTTCTTCCTCCTGGGGTGGGCGTCGAAGCGCTGGCCGAGACCGGTTGGCATCTTACTCATCCTCACGTCGCTCTTCTTCGCGAACATGTTCGACACCTTCGAGCGGATCTTCAGCGCGGACCCCTTCGACAACGGAGCGCCGTTGGTGCTCATCCTCTTCATCGGACCGCTGCTTGCGAGCGGCATCGCGCTGCTCCGGGCGCGGCGGGACGAGCCCGAGCAGGTGGTGACCGAGGGCGCCTGACAGTGAGAATGGGAGCCGTTCTCGCGGAGCGAGAAGAGAAGCCGCGCATGAGGTGGAAAAACAGGCATGGAACGAGGCGCGCCTAGCGGAGGAGGACGACCTTCCTGACGACCTCCGAGCCGCGCGCCGCAAGACGAACCAGATAGACACCGGGGGCGACCCGCCGCCCCCGGTCGTCATTTCCATCCCAGACGACCACGCTCTCCCGACCCGCGTCGAGCGACGGCAGTGGCAGGCTACGCACGAGCCGGCCTCCCGGGTCGTAGACGCGGATGGTCCCGGGACCGCCCTCATGAAGGACGGGATGGAACTCGATCGGGGGGCGGAACGGGTTCGAGGCGACACCGAGGGTCGCTGACTCCTCCCCGGCTTCACCCTCGGTCTCTCCGCGGCGCGCGGCGTCGCGCATCGCGACGGGCACGGCCGAGTGGGGTCTCTGCCGCGCGAGCGCCTCGAGGAAGTAATACTCCGCGTAGATGACCGGAACGTCGACCTCGGCGCCCAGCGGCCTGTTCCCCGTGGAGTGGTCGAGAAGCGCCGGCATCCCGACGCCCTCTGCCGAGCAATCGCCCGCGCAGAGGCGCTCGACGAGGGAGTACGACGCGGTCCGATAGCGGCTTCTCTTCGCGGGGTCGCCTGTGAGCGTTGAGAGCTCCCACAGTCCTGAGGCCGCGATGGCCGCGGCCGAGGCGTCTCGCGGCTCCCCCGGGATCGACGCCGCGTCGAAGTCCCAGAAGGGAGTGAGGTCGTCCGGCAGACCGTCCAGAAACGCGTCGGCCGTCTTCTCGGCGGTCCAGAGGAACGTGGGGTCTCCCGTCTCACGCGTCGCCATGCTGAACCCGTAGATCGCCCAGGCCTGTCCTCTCGCCCACATGGACGTGTCGGAGAGCCCCTGGACCGTCCCCTTCCACAGCGTCGCGCCGGAGACCGGATCGTAGTCGACCACGTGGTACGTCGAGCCGTCGGGTCGCACGTGATCGATCATGATCGTCCGCGCGTGCTGCCATGCGATGTCGGCGAGCGCGGGATCGCCTCCATTCTTCGCGGCCCAGAAGAGGAGTTCGATGTTCATCATCCCGTCCACCGCGACGGGGAAGGCGAACTGGCGCATCTCCCCCCACGACCTGATGGCGCGAACATCGGGGTCGTACCTCGTCGCAAGATGCTGAGCCGCCTCGAGCAGGACGTCGCGGTACCAGGGGTCACCGGTCAGGCGGTACCCGCGGCCGAAGCTCGAGTTGATGATGAACCCGACGTCGTGGGTCGGGTTCGTCGTCTCGTTCGCCAGGGCGAGCATCCACGTCTCGGCCTGCATGCGGAAGGCGTCGTCGCCGGTTCGCTCGTAGAGCTGCCAGAGAACGCCCGAGAAGAAGCCGCTCGTCCAGTTCCTCGAGGAACCCGGCATCCACGTCGAGCCGTTGGTGATGCTGCGGGGGTACCCGTTCTGCACATCGAGCGCTTCAGCGAGCGGGAGATAGATGCGCGCGGCGCGGTCGAAGGGGTCCTGCGACGACGCGCCGTCCCCGTCGCCGAAGTCAGACACGGCGGGCGGAGTGTAGGCGTGGGAACAGACGGTCAGAAGCAGCAGGCCGAGAAGCGCGACGCAGCCGGTGGGCGCGGCGCGGACGGTCGCACGGAGCTGCGACAATGGTTCCCTCCCGCGGAACACGTGCCACGTTCTGACTGTCAATCATACCATGTGTGACGCCGATTGTCCCGACCGGACAGAGCGGAGGCGGGGTGGAGCAGAGCCGGTGTGTCAGTCGTTCCCGGCGGACAGCCGCCGTCGGAACGACCGGTCGAAGTAGTCGGCGGGCGTCCTGTAGACTCTCGGGATGCGTGCGATGGTTCCGCCATCGTCGACGCGGCGGGGATTCAGGTACTCCCACACGATGCTGCCGTCGCGCGTCACCTCGAAGATCCTCCCCTTCTGCGACTCGCTGATGAGCACGTTCCCGTTCGGGAGGACCTGCTGTGCTCCGGCCCCGGTCGAGTAGAACTCCTCGTCCGTATAGAGCCAGGTGACGTCGCCGCTCGTGACATCGAACTCCACGACGCGAGACTGTCCGTCGAACTTTCGGTTGTCGAACAGCATGATGCGACCGCCCGGCGTGACGCGCGCCTCGTGCTGACGCTGCCACCTCTCGCAGCTCGTCCAGACGACGCTGCGTTGTTCGAGGTCGACGACCGCCAGACAGTCCATGTTCCGGATCGAGACGAGAACGTTCCCCTTCTCGAGGCGGGATGGGGGACGCTGCCGTCAAGGACCTCCACCGAGTTCGCGTCGAACGGGTCGTCGATGCCGACCGCGAAGTCGTCGAGAAGGTGCGCGAAGTCCGAGTTGTGGAACGCCTCGGCCAGAGACGCGCACTCGAGCTCGCGGACCTCTCCGTCCACCGGCTCGATGACGCATACCATGTCCTCGCTGATGCCGCCGACGGGGAGCCACTCGATGTTCCTCGGCCGTCTCATCAGAACGTAGATGCGGCCGTCCGGCTGCACCTGGAAGTCGTGATGCGCGCGGAAGAACTCATCACCGTAGACCCATTCGAGTTCCGAGTCTCGACCGAGCTTCACGAGGCGCCATGGGTACGCCGAGATGCCCAGAACGCTCCCGTCCGGGTAGGCCCACGCCCGGACCCAGTAATCCGGACCATCCTGATGCCACGAGTGAAGGACATTCCCCTCCATATCGATGAGAAACGCTCCCGGGTAGTCGCCGGAGACCAGCACCGTATAGCCCTCGTACGCCTCCGGCCTGCGCACCGTGACGCCGTCCGCCTCTGGGGCGTCGTCTCCTCCGGCCACGTACCCCAACGTCGTGATCCGTTCGATCTCCCGGAGTTCCTCCTCCGTGAGCCCGTCGGCGCCGGTCTGAGGCACGGCGAGCGCGGGCATCAGAATGACGGTCAGAGTCAGCGCGATGACGGTGGGTCTCATGGCTCTCCCGATCAATGCTGCCGGCAATCTGCGCTTCGCTCCGGTCACTGGAGTCGCGATACGGAGTAGAGATGCTTGCCCGATGAGGTCGGCGGGATGTCCGCGACGACCTCGAACGAGACGCGGCACGCCGCGCCCATCGCGTCGTTTATGCGCGACCTGACCGCCTCCTTGACGCGCTCGTCGAGGCCGGCCCTGCCGGGCCGCATCACGAGGCGCACCGTGATGCGGTCGATCTCTTCCTGCACGAACTGGTACTTCTCGACGTCGCCCGTGTTGAACTCGACGGCGAAAAGACGGATCCAGAAGTTGGGAAGGACCGTCCCCCCGCCGGGACGCGGGAACGCGGAAGCCGAGCGCCCGACGACATGGTCGATGAGCGGGTACGGGCGGCCGCAGCCGCACGTTTCGCGCCCCTTCACAACGTGGTCGCCGACGCGGTATCGCACGAGGGGCATCGTGTAGTTCCAGAGGTTCGTGACGACGGCCTCGCCCGCCTCCCCCTCCGCGACCTCGTTCCCGTCGGGATCGACTATCTCCAGAATGGTCGTCTCTCCGAATATGTGAAGGCCGTAGTGCCGGTCGCACTCGGCCGCGTACATGCCCTGCTCCCTCGTCCCGTATCTGTCGAAGACCGGCGCCCGGAAGACCCGCTCGATGGTCTCACGCATGTCCGGAAGGAGCGTGCCGGCGCCCGTCGTCACGACCCGCGGCGAGGCCACGTTCAGTCCCTCGCGCTCGATGAACTCGGCGAGCGCGAAGATGGCCTCCGTGTAACCCTCGATGCAAACGGGCGGACGCCTGTTGATCATGCGTACGTACGCCGCCATTTCTCTCTCGCCCATTCGGAAGGCATCCAGCAGGACGATGTCGCGGAGAAAGTAGTTGAGCCTCCTGACGTAGTCGAACCGACCGCCAAGGTCGCGTCTCGCGCCCCACAGCGCGACCCGCCGGTCGCCGCGTGCGACGCCTTCCCAGTCCATGGCGAGCTGTGTCGTCGCGAACGCGGCCGCCGTGTAGACGCGGTCCCAGAGGACGCGCACCGGCGTGCCCGTCGACCCTCCCGACGCGACGAGCTTCGCCCCCCGACCCATTTCACAGATCAGGTCGTCGAAGCGCTCGGTGAGGTCGGAGCGCTCGAGCACCGGGAACTCGGCGAGCGCGCCGAGTGGATCCGCGGCGATGTCGTCCGGAAGAAGGCCCCGAACACGCTCAACGTAGTACGGGACGCGGGTCGCCGCGTGCGTGAGAAGGCTCGAGAGCAGAGCGCATTGGCGACGCTTCCAGGTATCGACGTCGTCCCATTGGAAACGCCGGAACTCCCGCAGCCGCGTTCCGACATCGGTTCGCTTGACCTTCCAGCCGATCGGGTCGATGACGCGCGTCACGAACGCGCTGCGCAGCGTAGCCAAGGCGGCCTTCCCATCTGTTGTGAAGCTCTTGCCCTTCAGACAACTGTACCAGTCCCGGACGCCGCCGACAACGCGCCGGGACCCTGACCGGCGTCACCGGCGAAGCGGCCGGGACCCCGTTCAGGCGTTGCTTCGGAACGTGAGCAAGTGGGACAATGTGGCAACGATCTCGGACCGGGAGTCCCCACGCCAAGGAGGACATCGTGCGCGCCGCCGTCGCGTTCTGCCTGCTGCTCGCCCTCCCCCTCTCATCCGCCGCCCAGGCCCTCTACGAGGGCTTCGAAGGCTCGTTCCCTCCTCCGGACTGGTTCATCGCCGACGGCGCCGGCGGAGGAGCGGTCTTCCAGAACAACGGCGCATGGAGCCACGCGAACTGGACCGGCGGAGGAGGCCTCTGCGTCGAGCTCTGCACCGACGGAGATCCCACCGACTACGATGCATGGCTCCGAACGCCTCCGTTCGTGGTTCCGCCGGGAGGTCATCTCTACGCGCGCGTCAACTACCAGAACTTCAGCAACGAGGACCGGTTCGAGGTGTACATGGTCGTCGCGCTGAACAACTATCTGCTGGCGTCGTATCAGAACGACATCGGCGGCTTCTATGACCTTCCCGGCGAGTGGATCGACATCGACCTCTCGCATCTCGAATCGATGGAACTCCAGATCGCGTTCCGCTACCACGACCCCGTGGGCGACCCGGGTGACGACTGGTACTGTCAGATCGATGACGTCACGGTCGGCGACGACTCCGCCGCGCGCAAGACGAGCTGGAGCGCCATCAAGTCGCTCTATCGCTGAGGTTCCTGAGGACTTCCGCCGTCAGTTCGTCCCCGGGCGCCTCATCGCAGGCCTCCTCGACGACCCGTCGGAGCTCGGCGACGTTCCCGGGCCACTCCCGCGCAGCCAGGTACTCGAACGCGTCGTCGCTCGGACGGAGCCGGCGACCGATGAGATCCGCGCGGGCCGCCGCGAAGTGGAGCGCCAGCGGCGCGATGTCGCCGCGGCGCTCGCGAAGCGGGCGTACGCGGAGCCGCTCTCTCGAAAGGCGCTCCGCAAGGTCGTCCCGAAGAGCCCCCTCCTTGTTCGGTCCGGAAGGCTCGTCGCTCGCCGCGACGATGAACCGGACATCGGCATGAATGTCCGCGTCTCCGCCGACGCGTCGGTAGCGCTGCGTGGTGATGAGCGCGAGAAGCCTCTCCTGCGCGTCCGCGGGCAGCGCGCGCGGGTCCTTGAGGAGAAGCGTCCCTCCGTCCGCAGCGTCGACGAGCCCCGGTCGCGGGAAGCCCGTCGACTCGACGAGCCATCCGAAGAGAGCGCCCGGGCTCGCCGAGCGCGGGACAGCGGCGCAGTCGAACGACACAAATTCGCCGGCGCGCCTGGCGCTCGCTTCGTGGATCTCCCTCGCCAGCCTCGCTCTGCCGACGCCGGACTCGCCCGTTATGAGCAATGGCCGGTCGTTCCTCGCGAGCTCACGCGCGCGACGGACGAGCTCCACGCTCGCCGGGTCCGCGTGGACGAAGGCCAGGTTCGGTTCACAGAGCCTCCCCGCGAGCGCCGCGGCGTGGACCGCCCGCCGCCTCAGTCCGAGACAGGTCCGGACGGCCGGCACGATCTCGCTTCGAGACAGAGCCTTCCCGAGCACGCCGCAGGCCCCGCGGTCCCGGGCCTCGAGCGCGGTCTCCATCCGCGTGTCCTCGCTCCACATCATCACAGGAAGGAACGGGTCGAGCGTCCGAAGCCGTTCGAGAAGCTCGTACCCCACGGGCCTCTCGCCCACCATGATGTCCAGGAGCACGGCGTCGGGCGCCGCTTCGGCGCAGGCGCTGACGACGCGTTCCGGGTCTGAGACGCCGACACACCGGAAGAACCGGCCGAGCACGGCGACCGCGTCCTCGACGGTCTCCGGGTCGTCGTCGAAGAGAACGAGCGCGGGCTTCGTCCCTGATTCCGAGCTCACGAAGGCCCCTCCTTCCTTCCCGGGCGCCACAGGGGGACGGCGACGAGCATGCGGGTCCCCCGTCCGGGTCCGGTCCGATCGACTCGGATGTCGCCCCCCACGCGACGGAGCTTCTCCCGCGAGTTCGGGAGACCGAACCCGCCCGCGGCGCCGTCGGTCTCCTTCACTCTGAAGGCGGCATCGGTCTCCTCGTCGGACATGCCGGCTCCGGTGTCGGTCACGCGCAGCTCGTAGAACGGCGGCGAGACCGAGCCTTCGAATCGGAGTCTCCGGTTCGATGCGCGGTCCATGGCCCTGACGGCGTTCGTCACGAGGTTCTCGATGACGAAATAGAGATCGCTCCGCTTGATCGCGACGGCGTCCTCATGTTCCGCGACGCCCAGCTCGAGGTCGACATCGACGCCGTGGCTCTCCAGAAGCCGGCTCTTCTCATCCATAACCCGCGTGACGCACGCGCGGACGGAGCAGCCCGGGTTCCCGCGGACGACCTCACGGGCCGCGTCGGCGGCCTCGGCCAGCTCCGCTCGTCCGCGGATGATGTCACGGAGAGCGCGGCGTCGTTCGCTCTCACCGGCGTCATCGTCCGCAAGCACGGTCTCCGCCGCCCGCCGCAGCCTTCCCGCGGCCGACGCCATGGAGTCCATGGGCTCGACGGCGACGCCCGCCCGGCGCGCGTGCTCGGGAAGTTCGAGCGCCGTGTCGTACTTGGCGGGGTAGAACGCCTTGTACCGGACCGCGAACCGGCTTCTCAGGGTCTCGTAGCGGTCCGGCTCGTCCAGGCTTTCGAGCATCTCCTGAGCGAAGAGCGCGAGCTTCGTGATGCTTCTCCGTCCCTCGCTTCCCTCGTGGCCTCCGTGCGTGAACTCGGCGATGCCGATCTCGAGCTCTTCGACGGCCGCGCCAGGGACACGGGCGGCGTAAACGTCCGATCTGCGCCTGGCTGCGACGACGCCGACGCTCGCGAGGAGCAGCACGCCGCCCGCGGGAAGTCCGAAAGACCAGAGCACGCGGCCGAGCAGGACCCACACGGCGATCCCCGCAGCCAGAAGGACGACGGCGGCGGCGATGGGGGGTCCGTCGCCCATGCGTCCTCGGGAGCGAAAGAGAGCCCCGCTCCAGAGCATCCCGGGCAGAAGGAGCACGAGGGCGCCAAGGAAGGTCGCCCTCTCGCGGCGGGGCGTCGAAAGGAGCCGGGCCGCCTCGCGGCGGAGGTGGTCGGCCTGCTCCCTCTCCCCCAGCACGGCCGCTGCGGCGCGGGCCGTCATCATGCGCCGCCCGGCCTCCGCGTGGTCTCCGGAGCGGGCGAGGTCGCTCGCGGCGCTCGTCTCGGCTTCGATGAGCCCGCGGAGCGCGCCCGCGTTGCTTCGGAACGCGGTCAGCATCGGTCGTTCGAGCACGAGGTCGTTGCCGCGTCGTACGGCGTTCTCCATGAAACGCGGGCGGTTCAGTTCCTCCCGGATGAGCTGAGCGTCATCACGGCCGACCGCGAACTCCCGGATTCCCACGACGACGAGGTCTTCGTCGCCGTCCCCGTCGGGGTCGAGACCAAGAACACCGGTCGGCGATACCTGCGAGGCGTTATCCCAGATGGGATGAAGCGACATGTCGTAGACGGAGAGGTTGCTTCCCTCTCCCTGAACGGCGATCCACTCGTCGAATGCCGTGGCGGCCGCCGGGGGGCGACCGTGTTCCGTCGCGGCGATCACTCTTCCGTCCGCGTCGACGAGCGAGAGCCACCCGACGTCCCGCAGCGTATCGCCCGAGACGGCTCCTCCGAGAAGCAGCAGCGAGTCGCCGATGGTCGTAGCGATCGTCAGTGAATCGGGGACGGCGACGATGAGCCTGCGCCACTGGCCGGAGACGCCGTGCGCCCGGCACGACATGCTGTCGGTCCCCGCGATCCGGCGAACAGGGACGACGGCACGGCCCCCCGGCGACGCCTCGGACGCGCCGCCGCTCGAGGAGGCGGGCTGGACATCTCCCTCGATCCGGAGACCGTCCTCCACGGTGAGTTCGTAGACACCAGAGCCGGCCGTCACGACGACGGCGCGGTCGCTCAGCGATCGGACGGCCAGCCATTCGCGGTCCTCGAGAAGCACGGTGACCCTGAGCCCCCATCTGTTCGCCCCAGCGCCCACGCCGACCTCGAAGACGCGCTGATCATCGCTCGCGAGGAGCCGGTCGTGTCCCGCGTTTCCATCGCGGGCCCGGCCCTCCACGCGCGTCAGCCTGTACGTGCCGCTCGGCGGGGGAAGCTCGAGCTCGTCGCGGACACCCGGCGTTCCCTCCTCGAAAACGCTGAGCGTGCTTCCCTGAAGCGCCATGACGGCCATCTCCGGGCGCGGGCCGGGCAGACGCACGGAGCGCAGATCGTCGACCGGCTCCGTGCGCCCGAGTTCGAACACCCGCACGATCATCTCACTTCCGCTGGCGTAGAAGAGGTCGATCGTCCCGTCGGCCAGCCCGACCAGAAGACGGTCGGGTTCGCCCGCGGGTCGGTACGAAACATCCACGCTCACTGGTTCGCTCGGCGTGACCGGGAGGACGAGTCGCTCGAGGAGCTCCGGCACCTGGTCGGGAACGGAGGGAAGCGACGCGGTCAGTGAGAGCGCGACGAGCGCCGTGAGGGCCGCCGGGGTCACGGCGCCTCCCCGAAGACGTAGATCCCCTGTCCTCTGCTTCCCAGGACGAACTCATCGCGGCCGTCGGCGTCGGTATCGAACGGGAAGCACTGAAGCTTCCGAGACGCGGGCGCGTCGGCGGGGTGCTTCCGTGAGGGCGTCTCGCCCGCGATGACGATCGCCCTCATCATCTCGTCGAGACGACCGTCATAGACGACGACGTCGCTTCGTCCGCACCAGATGGTCCTCACGCCGGGCACGTCCCAGCGGTACATCGCCGTCTGGAGAGCGACGAGGTCGTCGATTCCGTCGCCGTCCATGTCCGAGGCCGCGAGCGGCATCACGCGCCTTCTCCAGATGAGCCCGGCGCCCTGGAACGGCATGTCGGACGGGCTTCCGTCCAGACCGCAGTGAGCCCGCAACACGTCCGTCGTGTCCCGCCTGCTGTGGTCGAGCCGGAGGCTCCCGTCCAGAAGGTGAACGCGGCCCCCGGGACCTCCCGTGGCGAACTCGACCTCTCCGTCGCCGTCGAAGTCGGCCGCCGCGAGCGCGTAGAGACCTCCGAGGTCGGTCCGTTCCACGAGCGTCGTACCGTCCGCCGACAGGACGGCCGCTCCGCCCAGCTCCTCGTACCGGCTGCTGGACCAGACCATCATGATCTCGGGACGCTCGTCGCCCACGACGTCGGCCACGGCGCACTGAACGCCGGTGTGGACGCCGTGGACGCGCTTCCTCCAGATGATGTTGCCGCCCTGGTCGACACAGAGCAGATAGCCCGTACCCACATCGGTGGTTCCTCCGCCGCTCACCGAGTTCTCAGCGGAGTACGTCTCGACCAGGAGTTCGTCGACACCGTCGAGGTCGAGATCGACGGGGTGGTATGCCGTGCTCGAGAGCCCCAGTCGCCGGTACCAGAGAGGAGTGTTCATCCGGAGATCGACCGCGAAGAACCCGCGGTAGCTTCCCTCGATGTCATCGCTGCTGGTGACGGCGATCCTCGCTCCGTCCGAGAGGACCGGCTGCGCCAGAAGCAGGTAGAAGAGGTCCGAGTTCGAGTAGCCGCCGTCCGTCTCGACGAGGACGACGGGTCCGTTCCTCGTCTCGAAGGGAAACCCGGCGTCGGCTGTGTAGCGCGGATCGAAGGCGAATCGACTGAGCTCCTCGCCCTCGAGGTCGACGATGAGCAGCCTCGAGTAGACCGACGCCATCTCCCCGCGGGCGGTGGCCCGCACGGAGCTTGTCAGGGCGTCCAGGTCGAGGAGTTTGAAGCTCAGGGCGTAGTTGTGTCTGAAGAGGGCGATCGTGTCGGCGCGCGCTTCGGCGCCGGCCTTCACGTACCACGACTCCGGATACCACAGGAGAAGGTCGCCCGCCAGACCTTCGTCGTCGGGAAGAGCGCAGACGAGCCAGCGGTCGGGCCAGACGGCCAGTGTGTCGCCCGAGGTCCACTCACGTGCCGCGGTCGCGATCGACCGCTCCGGGTACGTGTCGCGACTGTAGTCGCTCGTCGCGAGAACAGGCGACCCGCCCTCGCCCCGCGCGCAGACGTCGAGCCAGCCGAACGGAGGAGACGCCTCCTCGAGCCGGATGCCGTCCCATCCGCCGGGGTCCAGCTCGAGGCTCCGCGTCGAGGGTTGCGAGACGGGATGACCCGAACACCATGTGTGCTGCGGGGGTCGGGTTCCGAGCCATCCGGTGAGCACGGCCGCCACCACGGCCGCCGCGGTGAGGAGCGGCAGGACGCGCGGAACCCCGTGTCGATGGCGGCTGTTCGTGAAGAATGGCAACTCGACACCGATTCAGTAAAGGGGAAAGTAGTTACCGCAACCTTCACCAGTATACCACAGGCTGTCAGAGGTCACCACCGGCCGCAGGCTGCGTGCCTCTCGACACGAAGAAGCCCTGCCGGGAGGTCCGGCAGGGCTCATCAGTCGGGGATCACGCGTCGGACGACTATCCCACCAGCGCCGCGAGGTCGAGGTGTTCGCGCGCCATGTCCGTCAGCATGTCGATCTTGTCGGTCTCGTCCTTCGTGAGCAGGCGCTCGACGTCGTCGACGCGCTTGGCGACGCTGTAGGTGTGCTCGGCGGCCAGGAGCAGCGGCACGCCCCGCTCGGCCACCTGCGAGATGATGTTGGCCGGGGGCATCACGTTGTTCGACAGCACGATACCGACGGTGTCCGCGTCGAGGGCCGCGAGGATCATGTCGCTCCGGTCGCCGCTCGTTATGACGAGGAGCTGGTCCTCCGAGAAGATCGGCTCGCGCCGCGCGGCGTTCGCGTCCATCGCTCCCACCAGGATGTGCTTGACGGTGCGGTTCATGCCCTCCTCCCCCGCCAGCACCTTCGCGAAGAGAACGCCGGACAGGAACCCGACCGAGGGATGCGTGAGTTCGGCCCTGTGCGGAAGGACTCCAAGAACAGGAAGCTCCAGTCGATCGAGGAAGGGACGGCATGTCGCCTCGAAGTCTTCCAGGTCGTGGACCTGGTTGATGACGACGCCTCTCAGGGGAACCCCCTCGATGTCGATGTGGTGCTTGAAGAACCGAAGGTCGTCGAGCACCTCGTCCTCGCCTCCGCTGGCGACCAGGACCAGCTCCGCGCCGGCGTGCTTCGCGACCGAAATGGCGTCGAGATGCACGGAGCCGCCGAAGCTCAGGTCCTTCCCCGACTCGATGAAGACGACATCGTTGCCCTGCTCGACCTGTTCGACCAGCTCTGTCAGCTTCTTCGCCGTCGAGTCCTCGTCGTACATGAACCGCAGCTTCGAGTGGTCGAAGCCGATGCTCATCTGCTCGGGGGACTCGTCGATCCCGAGCACGCCGAACACGAGAGCCGAGTCGTAGTCCCAGAGCCGCTTCTTCCTGTAGAGGATACGGTCCCCGAACGGCTTCATGTATCCGACCGACTTGTCGAGGGCGCGCGCCGCTCCGACGATCACGCTCGTCTTGCCTGCGCCCTCACATGTAGAAGCAACGACCAGTCTAGGCATCTGTCCCACCTCCGGCAGGCTCAGCGAGCAGCACTCTCACGTCCACTGCCTTGGTTCCGCGGCCCTGCTCGTATGCGACCAATGGATTCACTTCGATATCGGATATCTCCGGACAGTGCCGGATCAGCGTGGCCAGTCGGATGATCGCCTCGGTGACCCCCTCGATGTCGCGGCGCTCCTCGCCGCGCACGCCCAAAAGGAGCGGGTAGGCCCTGATCTCCTTCATCATCGAGAGGACCTCGCGTCTGTCGAGCGGCACCGCGCGGAACGACACGTCCTTCAGCACCTCCACGTAGATGCCGCCCATGCCGAACATCACGATCGGGCCGAAGCCGGCGTCGCGCCGCGCGCCCACGATGAGCTCGACGCCCGACTGGACCATCTCGGCGACCTCGACGCCCTGGATACGGGCGTCCGGCATCCGCGACTTCGAGTTCCGCATGATGGCCTGGTACGCGTCGATAACCTCGTCCCGGTCCTCGAGATCGAGGGCGACGCCCCCGACGTCGCTCTTGTGAAGGATGTCGCGGGAGACGACCTTCATCACGACAGGATAGCCCATGTCCTCGGCGGCCTCCACGGCCTCCTCGATGCTCCGGGCGAGGCGGCTCTCGGGAAGGCCGATGCCGACGGTCTTCATGAGCTCCTGCCCCTCGTTCGCCAGCAGGAACCCCCGTCCCTCCTCCCGGGCGGCGCGCGCGATCCTCCTGACCGCGTCGACGTCGATGTCGACCTCGTCGATCTTCCCCGTCCTGTCCCTCAGGTGGCGCCCGTACTGGTAGAGACCACCCAGACAGGCCACGGTCTCGTAGACGTCGCCGAATACGGGAATGCGCTCGTTGTTGAGGACCGACAGGCTCTTCTCGGTCTCGGAGCCTCCGAAGACCGAGTAGAGAATGGGCTTCCCGTCCTTCTGGTACTGCGAATACGTGTCGCGGATCATCGACATGAGGTCGGCGGCCGAGAAGAGCGCCGTCTCGCAGTAGAGGGCGAGCACGGAGTCGATGGCGTCGCTCTTGTAGGCGGCGTCGAGCGCGACCCGGTAGTCCTCCGCCCTGGCCTGGCCCGTGAGGTCGACGGGGTTCTTCGTCGAACCGAAGTCGGGCGTCGCCGGGTCGAAGGTCTCCTTCAGGGCGTTCGAGTCGTCGTAGAGCGAGACGCCGTACTTCTCACAGGCGTCTGTCGCGAGGACGCCGATGCCGCCGCCGTTGGTCACGATGACGGCGTTCTCCCCCTCCGGGACGACGGTCCTCGAGAGGAACTTGCAGAGGTTGAAGCCCTCCTCGACGCTCTCGGCCCTGAGGACGCCGACCTGACGCATGACGGCGTCGAAGATGTCGTCCGAACCGGCGAGCGATCCGGTGTGAGACGCCGCCGCCACAGCTCCGCGCTTCGAGCGTCCCGACTTGATGGCAACGACGGGCTTCTTCTGCGTCGTCTCGTCGAGGACGTCGAGGAGCTTCTCTCCTTCGCGCACGCCCTCGATGTACATGAGAATGGCGCCGGTGTGGTCGTCGTCCATGAGGTAGCGGAGGAGGTCCGCCTCGTCGACGTCGGCCTTGTTGCCCACCGAGATCATCGCCGAGATGCCGACGTTCTCGACGGCGGTCTTTCCGATCATCGCGAGCCCGAGCGCGCCGCTCTGAGTGATGATGGCGACGCTGCCGTGCAGGATGTCGCCGGGGCCGAAGGTCGCGTCGAGAGACGCCGCGGCCGAGAACATGCCGAAGATGTTCGGGCCGAGGATGCGCATGCCGCGCTCGGTCGCGTAGCTGACCATCCGGCGCTCTTCCTCGAGGTTGCCGACCTCGGAGAACCCCGACGTGATGACCAGGTTGTACTTCGTGCTGCAGTCGGCGAGCTGTTTGATGGCGTCGAAGGCGTACTTGGCAGGAACCGCCGTCACCGCGAGGTCGATCTCGCCCGGCGCCTCTCCCGGAGCGGCGTAGACCTTCCGTCCGAGGATCTCGCCGCCCTTGGGGTTGATCGGGTAGACCTCGCCCTCGTAGCCGCCGTCGATGATGTTCTTGAGGATGGTGTGGCCGATCTTCCCGGGCGTGTGCGACGCGCCGACGACGGCCACGGACGAGGGCTCGAAGAGACAGCGGATGTCCGGTCCGTTACTCGCCATGGTGTCCTCTGAATCGCATGCGGAGCTCGATGACACCCTCGGCCGTGCGGCGCTGGATGTCGAACCCCATCTTCTCGAAGAGAGCCATCATCGGCCTGTTCTCGATGAGAACCTCGGCCGAGAACCCCAGCAGTCCCTGTTTCTGGGCGAGCTGGGTCAGGTACTTGAGGAGTTCGCTGCCGACGCCCTTGTTCTGGTAGTCGTCGCGCACCACGAGCGCGACCTCCGCAGTGTGCGACTTCTCGTCGATACCGTACTGCCCGACCGCCAGAAGCTCCTGTCGCTCCTCGTCGGGCTGCTCGTCCGCCTTGAGCGCGAGGATCACCATCTCTTTCGTGTAGTCGATGATGACGAACTCCTGCAGGCGCTCGTGCGGCATGTCGACCCGGTGCGAGATGAAGCGCTTGTAGATGCTCTGATCGGAGAGCGAGTAGAAGAAGTCCTTGAGGAGCGGCTCGTCGCTGATCCGGACGGGACGGAAGAACATCTCGAGCCCCGTGCGGGTCGAGCGGTAG
>CAZQSB010000016.1:0-46376 GCA_964596015.1 uncultured bacterium
TGATTATGTGGCCTATAATATCAAGCCAGGCGGCGATAAGCAGTATTTCCGGGTCAAGATGAGAAGCGAAGATCAGGAAGACGAATTAAGCGATGTTGATCTGGGCGATTTTTCCATCCAGCTGTCCGGCCGCCATAATGTTTCCAACGCCCTGGCCGTGATCGCGGCCTGCGTGGAGCTGGGCCTGGACCTGTCCGTTATCCGGACGCGTTTGGAAGAATTCGAAGGCACGGCCAGGCGCATGGAGGTCCTGGGTGAATACCGCGGGGCGATCGTTATTGACGATTACGCCCATCATCCGGCGGAGATCAAGGCCACGCTGGCCGGGGCCAGGGAAAAATATCAAGGCCGCCGCCTCATTACCGTGTTTCATCCGCACACGTTCACGCGCACCAAGGCGCTTTTGGATGATTTTGCCGCTAGTTTTGGGGACACTGATGAATTGATCATCCTTGATATTTACGGTTCCGCCCGGGAGAAGCAGGGCGGCGTGCACAGCCGGGACCTAGTTAAAAAAATCACGCAGCACGCAGCACGCAGCACGAAACAAAAAGAACAAAAAGTGAAACATATTGCCATGCTTGATGACTGCGAAAAATATTTGCGCGAGCATATTGAAAGGGATGATGTGGTTATATTAATGGGGGCAGGGGATGTTTTTCGGATCGGAAAGAATTTAGTGAATTGACCGGGCCGGTATATTTATGGCGCCCGGTTTTTTGCCCGGAAACAAAAAAATAGCGGCATAAATCCGCTTCAGGTGTAACATTTGAGAAAAATTTACGTATTATTATATAGAAAAGAGGAAAAAATCCTCTTTTTTGCTTGAATTTATTATGAAAAAAGAAAAAAAACAAAAGAATAGAAAGGCAGGGTTTAAAATGAAAGAATTTTGGCTAAGATTGTGGAAATTTCTCGAACCGATGCATAAAAGCATCCGGCGGCTTTTATATTTGATCATCATAATTGAGATCATCCATGTCATCAGTCCATATATATTGAAAATCATTATTGATTTGATCCTGGAGTTTGAGCGGGAGAATATAAGCGCCATTATCCTGTTTGTGTTTTTGATGTTCGGAGTTAATATCGTGAATTCCGTATTCGGGTTTTTTGCCGGCAAAAAAGCGGTCGCGGTTTCCGCCGAAAGCGAGAATTATCTTTACAAAAAGGCGCATGACAAAATGCTTAACTTGAGCTTGAATTATCATGAGAAGGAAAATACAGGCAACAAAACGTCAAAGATCAGGCGGGGGCTGGATAAGATCGAGCATTTAATGGACCAGATCTATTGGCAGGTAGCGCCGACCATCATCCAGGTGCTGATTACCGCCGCGATATTATTCTGGGTCGAGTGGCGCTTCGGCCTGATCTTTTCCGTGTTTATTCCGATCTTCGTGTATATTACCTTGATGTTGAACCGGAAAGCCGATCCGTACAGGATCAAGCTTCATGACGACTGGGAAGCGGAGAGCGGAAAAATGACGCAAGCGATCATCAACATCAACACGGTCAAATCATTTGTCCAGGAACACAGGGAGATGAAAGAGTTTTCTGAGCTGGCCGACAGGGTGAGGGATAATCTGAATAAAATGTTTGCCGTTATTTTCAGATATAACCTGGGCCGGGATTTTATCATCCACGCGGGCGAAGCCCTGATCATTATTTACGGCGTGTATTTGGCCTGGACGTAAAGCCGTGTTACGAAGTAGGGGATTCTCGCTCTGAGATCTCCACAGAATCTTTTATGGGAGCCATGCGAGGGCTTTGGACGCGCCAAGATTTTAAAGGAATCTCTAGGTCTGTAAAATACGGCGAAGATAATAACTACAAATTCGGCGAAGGGCCGAAAGAGTACACGTTTTTACTTCACCTTATGCCGCTACTTTACAAGATGCAAGAGCCTGAAAAGCTCGTTGCTATGGGATACTCCAGTGATGATTGGCCGGACCCTTGGGAAAAGATCAGAGGATACCGAGGAAACGTCATAGCAAACTATATTGACCTTAAAGCTAACGTATACGGGTACGTAAACGCTTGGGAGATGAAAGCCATGGAAAAGATGGTGGAAAAAGTGCCGTCTAATCCAATCTATCATGCTCTTTATAACTGCTACCGAGAAGACGGCGGAGATCAGCAAACGGCAATTGATATCCTCTCCGGAGAAGAGTTTCCAATAGAAACCTTGCCGGAAGATCACTTAGAGCTTTTTGATTACGGTAAAGCTCCTGCGGTAATACTGTACCTATGGGCTGTAAAAATAATAGAAACGTGCGGCACGGATGACTGAGATTTTTGACATTGTTTTTAAAATCATGATCGGTTCACTTCTCGGAGGAGTGTTTTGGTCGATGCGTACAAATGCTACGACTCTTAAAACAGTTATGATCGATATTGCTGTAATAAAAAAGACGATAGAAAACGTACAGGTCGATCACGATAAGCTTGTACGCTTAGAGATGAAAACCGAAAAACAAGACTACGATATAACCAATGCACACGAAAAAATAAGGAGTATGCAACATGGCTGAAGAAAAAACACAGGTAAAACATCCAATTACAGAAACAACTGATATCCTCGTTGCAGCAGACAAGGTATTAAAAGAGCTTAAAGAGCACAAATCAGATGATGGTAAACTGGATACCCTAGAGATAGTAACAGCTCTTAAAGATTCTTCTATGGCTCTTATGCAAGCTGCGTGGGGAAGCTGGAACGTACCAAAAGAAATGGGCGATCTTTCTGAAGAGGAAGCCAAAAAGCTTTTAGGAATTGCCATTCCTGTAGTTTGGGGATTTGTAGAGCTGTTTATGCCTGAAGAAGCCAAAAAGGAACAAAAGTAATGCCTTGGGGCAGTATTATAAAGCTTTTAATTGCTCTTGTTTCTTTAGGCAAGGAAATTTTTCATTATATAAATGAAAAGGAGCAAGATGAGATTAAAAAAGCTAAAAAAGTACAGCATCTTAAAGCAGGCTTTAGGAAAGCTCGAACTGAGAAAGATACAAGTGAGATTGAATCTGCTCTCACTGAGCTGGGCTTTGATCTTCGTATCAACGGCATGTCAGACAAAAAAGGTAAATCCTTGGACGCCTAAAGTCTATATAATAGACAATGAAAAACTTTGTAGAAAAAACGAAGGTAAGGTTGAATGCATTCAGCCAAAAGATGCTACGGGGCATTACTGCCTATCTGAAAAAGATTTTACAATCCTTTACAAAAGGTGTCTCGGTAAAGTCAATGACTAATAAGCCTAAAAAAGTAATCCTACATTGCAGTGCATCGCCAGATAAAGAAACTCCTTTGGTAAATGCATCTGTTATAGACGGCTGGCATAAAAAACGCGGCTGGGACGGCATCGGATATCATTTTGTCATTACACGGGCCGGAACCATAGAAGACGGACGTAATCCAGGAAAATACGGGGCACACACTTACGGACATAATGAAAACTCGCTGGGTGTTTGTTGGGTAGGCACGAAATACCCTACAGATAACCAGCTCCGAGAGATTTTAAACCTATATGTTTTAATTTATAAGACATGGAAAATTGATTACACTAAATGGTATGGGCATCATCAGTTTAATGAAAAGAAAACGTGCCCAGGGTTTTCTATGAAAGTATTTAGAAAACTTTTAGAATATCATCACAAATTAACCTTGGTATAACATGGGACTTGCAAGAACACGCCAAGCCGAAACAGTAGAAGGTGCAGTCACTGAGATCATTGAGATGAACTGCGCTAGCGGGGCATCGGTAGGAGATCTTGTGCGGCTTAATTATGATGTTGATAACTTTGTAGACGTATCTGTGGATAACTCTGTAAAACGCCCTATAATCGGCATGATAAAAGAAAAGCTAACTTCTACCACCTGCAAGGTGATTTTAACCGGCGTTATTGATAAAATATTAGATAGAGGCAGAGTGTATCTATCAGATTCAGGCACGTTTACCACCGCACCACCTACGGCAGGATATTTGCAAACCCTTGGATATTCGTTTGGAAACGGTAAGTTACGCCTAGATCCTAATGCCATTGTTACAAAAATAATATCGTAAAATTAAATATAACCCACCAGGAGGCGATAAGATGAATGAAACTGCATCAAAGGAAGCTTCCAAGCAGTTAACTGAATTAGAATACGAGCGGATGGAAAAATCAAGACTTTTGCAAGAATTTAGAGCCAAAGAGATGGAAATCCTAAAGCTCCAAGAAAGGCATCTGTCTGATCGAAAAACAGTGCTCGAAATGTCTATTAGGAATCTAAGCTTAGAGCGCCTAGAGATTGAAAGGGAGCGCCAAAAGGTTGCTGCTGCATTGGAAAAAGAAAAAGAAGGACACAGGGAGATACTCACCGGTATTCGCTCGCGCTTAGATTTAAAAGGGGAATTTGGTTACAACCCCGACACGCTTGAAATAGTTCAGGACGAATAGCCTCTCTTTCCCTTACTTTCTTCGGGGAAAGGAGGAAGTGAGGGAGTACCATGTCAGGTTATTTAACTTATGGCTATCTAAGCCAAGATTATTTGGGAGGTTACACTATGACCGATTTAACGAAACTTATTTTTGTCAACACAGACGGTGATTTCGAAGAGGCGAAATCCACAGATTCAGTAAAGTTTGCATCTTTTAAGACGGCAAACTATGAGATGACAGACACACTTTTAGGAAAACTGGTAAACGCCATTTCCAGCTCTGCTGGAGCAGGCGACAGCGGCAAGTTTGTTATCTTGGACGCGGATGGAAACATTGATGCTACTATGATCAATGACGGTGATATAAGTCACGACAGCACAGACGGCGTTGCTGCTTCAACGGCGCATACGGCGTTTCCATTACTCGCAGGCGGACGTGCTTTTACAGCAATTCAGACCTATGATTCTCATCCAACATTCAATGCTGACACACAGATTGTTGACAAGAAATATGTTGACGACGTAGCTGCAAGCCTTGGAACGCAAGCCGAGTGGCAAGATTCTTGCCTTGACGAAGTGCTTGATCCTACAAGCTTAACTCCTTCCTCAGGGGATCGTTATTTGATCAACGGAACAGGCGCAGGCGCATGGTCTGGGCACGATAACGAAATAGCAGAGTGGGACGGATCTGCATGGCAGTATACCTCCCCATCAACGGGTATGTATACTTCGGTTGATGACACAAATGATGCTTTGTTTTATTACTCAGGTTCGGCTTGGGTTAAAAAATATTATGAATCCACTACAGCCAGCCTCGGTTGTAAAAAAGTTGGCCTTGATATTCAAGCTGATTTACTCGCAAACGGCGGTTTGGCTCTTTCTACGAACAGCCTTTACGTGATGGTTGATGATTCCAGTATAGAAAAAGACGGCTCTGGGAATCTTCAGGTAAAAGCAGACGGTATCAATGATACCCATATCGATTTTGGAACTGGCGCTAACCAAGTCTCGGCGGCTGATCTTCCAATCGCGGACTCTGCCGGATATTTGGACGCTACCGAAGTTGAAAGCGCATTGGCAGAACTCTACGAGCTTGCTCAAGAAGGTACAGCCATCGAATACACAGCAAGTGGCGCTATCTCGAAAGGTGACCTTGTTTATTTAGTAGGCAATGATCAAGTTTCCACGATGCCCATTTCGGCTTCTAACCGTTGTATCGGTATTGCGCTTTCGAGCGTAGCCGACACGGAAGCGGTTGAAGTCGTAGCTATGGACGCCGTTATCTCTGGTGTGCTCACCACAGCAACTGCGGGAACCAGGTATTACTGGGACGGCTCTGCTCTTACAACTACCATACCGGCAGGTTCTGGTAGCTACGTTTGGCAGGCAGGCGTTGCTAAAAATGCTACTGATCTTGTAGCAATGGTTGAATTTGTTAAGAAAAACGCATAAGTTACCTTCTAGCGCGTAGCAGCGGTTTTCTTTTTAGCGGCTTTAAGTAGCCATGCTTTTAAGGTACGAGGGGAGGTTTTACAATGGTGAAGCCTCCTTTTTTTGTGTAAAATAAAACCATGATCGACCGAGTAAAAGTTTTAATAGGCGAGAAAAACGGAACCGAGTTGGCGGATTACCTCGAATATCCGCTTGTTCCTCTGGTGCCGATTTTTCCCCTTTCACATAATGGAATCGTTGGAAACCGCGATTGGATCACACTAAGCTCTCTTACGCCGGACGCTAAGCTTGTTTTTCCTTTCGATTGTACTCTAAAACGTCTTACGTGGGGTAATTCTAACGATAGTATAGAAACTGATTGGAAGATCTATAAAAACGGTACGTCCGAATCTGATCTTGTCGGAACAATAGAGATAAGAGAAGCTAACGATTATGGCGTAGAAGACTTAGATCTATCTTTTAGCCAAGGAGATTGGATTCGAATATTATGCGACGATCAAGGAACCAACATGTCTGATCTATACGCTACTTTGTGGGGGATATTTGTATGAGTTTTTCTGTTTGTTGGGTAAAAAATATCTCTGGTGGTCCGTTAGATCTAAGGCATTATTTCTCAGCTAATAACGAAGAGTATCAAATACCAGATAGCGTGCGCACAGGCTGGGCAAATGATTCTAACGTCATCGGTGCTATCACGTCCGACGATATCCAGATAGGAAACGGATCGGAATACTACACTGACCATAACCAGCAGATTAATTATCTGAAAGGGTTGGTATCTCCAAAAGACACCGATGGCTCTGATATAATTCAACCAAAAACAACCAAGCTAGGCTGGCACTATCAGCCGGAAGCCATGAGCTGGACTACCTCTAAGCTCGGCTCGGTGTACGCAAAAGACTGGCAAGGGAATGATCTAGGAGATACTGCTCTAAAATTCTACAACTCTTCGGACGTGGAGCTAACCCAAGGGGCCGAGGAATCAGACGAAGATTTCCAAACGCGGCTTACAGCAAATTGTGTAATGACTTGCCTTGATTGGCAGGCTGCTTACGATCAAGATATTATTGGGGCAATATTGCAGGTAAAATCCGCTCCGGCTCAATCTGCGTATGCATGGGCGCTTATTGCTCCTGATCTTGATCCACAATATGGCGGACAAGTACCTTACCTTCAGGGCGGATGGGATATAAGCTATTTTGCAGATAAACAAACCGTGCATTTAGACGGACGCGGGGCAAAAAGACTTAGCTACGATAGCGAATATAATACCAATAAAATAAGGCTAATTGTAAGACACGGCGCGGGGGCACAGATACCTTTGCAGGTCGTGTGGGAGCATTTTAGAGCATGAAACAGTATAAAAACTTCTCTTATCGCTGGGACGAGACTAAAAAACAATGGCTTGTACGCTATCCTTCGGGGTATAAATTCTTTTCTTTTGCAAAAGACGAGGCAGGTATAAAAGCCGTTATTGACGAGATAATATCTTGTAAACCAGGGCAGTGATATGAGAACTTGGTTTTTAAAGATATTATTTCCGGTCCTTAAACGCATTGGTTACATACGGCTAACATGGCAGCCTCCAGGCTGTGCTCTTTTAGGCATAGAAGATCTGGAGCATCTTTTAGAACCAGGAATGGTGATTCTTACATACAAACACGGTTGTCTTTCAAACTGGTTTATCCCAGGGGAACTTAACCATGCTGCAATGGTCACCTCTAGTAAACAAATAGTGGAAGCCGTTCATCCGCAGGTGGATTGCAGGGACATTGACTCTTGGGTGAAAAGTTTTGATAAGATTTGCATTTATGTTCCTAAATTTTGCTCTGAAAATCAAGCAAAATCCGCAGCCGAAGAGGCCAAAAATCTATTAGGAAAGCGTTATGACTGGCTTTTTTCTATGAAAAATAAAGCTTTTTACTGTTCTGAACTGATATATTTCTGCTATAAAAAGGCTATGGGAGAAGATCTTAGACTTACCAAAGGGTGGCTACTAGGGGAGGCGGCTTACACACCAAATGATATCTACACCGACAGAAAAAACTGGAAACTACTTAGATCATTTGGAAAATAGTCCTAACTTTAAAGATACTCTTTCATGGGCAAAAACATGCCTTCCATCCACAGAACATCTTAGAGAGCTTTCAGATGCTCTTAGAACTGAAAATTTACGAAAAATTGAGAAACCAAGGGACGTGGAAGCATTGTTATCAGAAACCAGAGAACTGTTGGATTTTATTTCTAACACTCTCGAATCATGGTAATCTATGAATATGAGACTAAAACCAGGCGACAAATTACCTCTATCGCATCACCTCGGAGATGGTGTTACAGGTAAATACGTTCGTGCGGTGGTAAAAAACCCAGACGGTAGCCAGATCCCAGGATCTCCGGTAACGCTAACTGATGTAGGAAACGGCACGTACTATGATGATTCTCTGGAAATGCCTTCCCAGCTTGCCATAATGGCAGCATTTTCTACTTATGACGATAGTGGGTTTAGCGAAAAAACCGAAGGCTATGATGATTCTTTCGACATGTATCTACTCGATGAATCTGAGATCCTATCCCTAGAGGATTCTATCACGGGTTCGTTTCAGGATCTAAGTACAATATATGGACAGGTGGATGATATAAGCACGTTTCGTTATCTTCTCGAAGATCAAAACAACATCGAAGCAAACATCTTTTCACCTTCTCCGTTTTTCGGCGAGCTGGAAGATGCCAAATCTTTTATAGGAACAATAGAGGACTAATGCAATGGAAAACATAGAAATTATCAAAGGAGCCACGAAAACTTTTAACGTGTATCTGATAAAAAAATCAGATAACGAACCTTTGGACATAACAACTGCTACCGAGATAGAAGCACTGTTTTGTAAAAATGATTCTACTTTGCTCACAAAATCTCTTGGTTCTGGAGTATCTAAAGTGCATGAAGTCGGAGGAAAGATCCAAGTAAGTTTAGACTCAACGGATACCGAAGATTTACTTGAAGATGAACGACAAGACTTTGAAATTGCCGTGACTTTCCCATCAGATAAGTATATAATACAGTTTAAAGAAAGACTAAACGTGTACGCACGGCTTTCTTGCTAATTCTGTTAGCTTTTGAAATTGTTTGCTCCATGTGGATGGGCTTGCTATCATGGCAAGCCCATTTGCTTTTTGTATCCTTGAAAGCTCATAGTCTTGCAATGGCTCTAGAGGGGAATCTACTTTAAGCTCAATTGCTACAAAAACCCCGTTAATGCATGCCAAAAGATCCGGAATACCCCTTACACTTACAGACTGAATCTTTTTAACCCAGACGTGCTCAAGCGTGCGAAGATCTCGCAATACTCTTTCCTTGAATATCGTTTCTGGCTTTTTCATTGATGCTAGAGCCTTTGTGATAATTACAAAGATTCTAGCATCAAGCTTAGAAATATCTATTTTTAATTTTCAAGCCGCGGGAATCCTTCCTTTTTATCTGCCCAGGAACTATATGAGTAAGATACTCCGGCAGTTAAAGGAATGTAACGATGCTCGTATGCTCGCTCCATAAGCTCTTTTATAAGTGGGACAAGCTCCAGCTCTGATTTATGCAGCGAGATTATAAGCTCATCATGAACCTGCATTATAAGCTTTGAGCGGTATTTAAACAAAAGAGTTTGCACGTCAAGCATAGCCTTTTTTATGATATCTGCACAGCCACCTTGGATTAAATAATTAGGAGCCTTATAGAAATTATCTAAAAAATCATATTTTCTACCTGCCCAATTAAACACAAAACCCCTTGTTCTGGCTTTTTGGCTTACCTTTTGCATAAAAGAAGCTACATTAGGGCACGCGTCAAAGTATTTTTGCTTGAGTGTCTGAGCTTCGCCTAAAGAAATCTTAAGATTTTCAGCCAGTGCCCCTGTGCCTCCACCATAGATTAAAAGAAAATTAAGCGTCTTGGCATGCTTTCTTTCCACATTACACAGTTTTGCCGTTGCCGTGTGAACGTCCAAGCCTTCGTTATTGATCTTATCGATCAAAGAGAATTCCTTCGCATAATCAAGCATAAGGCGATATTCCATTTGATCATAATCTATGAGTAAAAGCAGGTGGTCTTTGTCCGGAGGGATAACAGCTCCTCGGACAGGAAAATCCCCTATGTTTTCTTTTGGCAAATTTTGCAAGTTGGGAGAGGCGCACGAGAGACGTCCTGTAGCTGTACCGGACTGGCGAATAGTGCAATGTATGAAATTATCGTTATCTTTTAACTCTAAAAAATTACGAAAATATGTATTACAATTTTTATAAGCTTCTCTGTAGGAAAGAATAGTTTTCGTCAAAGGGTGGTCTATCTTTGCCAGAACATCTTCCTTAAAACAAGGATTTCCCTTCTCAGTCAACGGATATTTCAGATCAATCTTTTCAAAAGCACGCTTTAGAGTAATGCGAGAATCTTTAAACTCAAGGCCAGTGATCTTATAAAAATCATTTTCCGCTTGTGAAATCCTTTGTTCTTCTACTCCTATCCCGCGAGCGCAAAAATCAGGATCAACACGCATGCCGTCTCGTTCCATTTCAAACAAAAGCTTTGTAACGAGGCATTCTCTTTCATACAAAGAGCGGAAATTGGCAATCTGTTTGGTCTGAGCTTCAATCTGCTCGATCTGCCAAAGACCAAGTTTTAGTGTTATTTCACCATCTATTTCACCATATCGGGATATAATTTCAAAAGGAACTTTATCATAATGCGGTTTTTTCGCTCTTTTCTTTTTGCCAGGAGTAGTTATCCAGCTAAATAGACGATGCTTTTTAATATACTCTTCGACCTTATCGTCTTTTCTAAGACCAATCTCGGAGGCACAATCTGCAAGTTTTCCGCTTGTACGGGTATTTTTCAGTAGCCTAGAGACTACTTCGGTATCATGTATTTTACCTGCTATCTTCAAATCCCTTGTAGCCAGCATGTGCATGTCAAACTTGGCGTTATGTAAAAACCAGGTGCTTTGCTCGTATTTATCCAATAACTCACACAGAAAACTTATAGTTTCTTCCCCGAGAACATAGTTTTTGTCCAGACCAGGGTACGGCTGAAAATTAAAATAATACGCTCTTTTCTCAGAGGCAATAATTATGGAAAAAAAGCTGTCCCCTTTGTAAGGAAAAAGACCAGTGGTTTCAGTATCTAAGGAGAAATTTCCAGCTCTATCGAGATCTTCTCTTACTTGTTCGAGATTTTGTAGACTTACGAGCATTTTTCCTGTCCTCTTTTTCCTTCTCGTTTGCAAGAAGTGAGTTTATCCATTTTGATTCTGTTACGTCTGCAATTACAGACTGCCTATATACAAATTTTTTAAGACTGGGCTGTATGCGAACATACAGCACAGCGTCTCTTTTTTCGGGTAGTTTTACCACGACAAATCTCCTTTAATACTCGTCACCTTCGTTTATCGTGCCTTTTTCTTCGCTGGTCTCTTCGTAAACAGAGTTATCGACACGGGAGCGGGCATCTTTTACAAGATCAAACCAGCGTTTCACTTCAGCCAGCTCCTTATCATGGGTGTCTCTTGTCATAGCCACCTCAGGCACGTAAAAACGTCCTTTGTCGTTTTCTGTAAACTTGGTTTCGAGGGTAAAGGTTTTAAAACAAAGAGGTTTTTTAAAATCTTTTAATTTCGCTCGGTATGTTTCCATCTTTTTACCTGCGGTAAACCCCGTAGAGCGAAACGAAAGAAGATACGGTGTGCACATTGCCCCTTCCGCGATCTCATGGGGAAACAGCACAAAATAATTAATAGTCTCATAGCGCAACAGATCACCTTCGCTTTTCGACCAGCCAGCGTTAGAGGCATTTATGGGAACTTCTTCAATCCATTTTGGCTTACCTTGCCCCTGATCTTGGAACACAACCCAAGATTTATGAGATGAAAATGGGATGAACTCCACAGGTTTTTGCTTCTCGGCTAAAAGATTGTGCTCCACAGAGCCTCTAATTTCCCCCGCACGGGCCTTATCGTCTGCTACAAGCTGACTCGTAGGCTGCATGAGTAGAACGCGAGGAAGAAGCAAATCCTTGCCTTCAACGGGCGTCTCATCCATCAGATTGCCGTATTCTGCCAAACGGGCATCTTCTTTTTTAGATAGTGCTTTTGATACTGTGTCTTTACTGGTCATACTATGATCTCCTTAAGGTTAATTGTTTATATGCAGTGGGTTCGCCTACTCCAGGCAGTGTCCAATCCAAATTGCCTTCTTCTTTTGCAATTTCGAACTCTTTTTTATAAAAAGAATTAAGAGACTGCGAATTTATGGTAAGATAATCTTTAAGTACCTCCTTACCATATGCAACCTCTATGTAATTCCATAAAGCCTGTTTGGACTCTACGTCTTTAGGGGTTTTTACCGAATACTTGGTAACAAGCGATACTGTACCGTATTTGGGAATAGCGGCACGATCCATTTCCATGTTTTCAAGGCATTTCATGTACTCGCCTTGAAGCTTTGTTAGCTTTTCTTGCTCCCTTTTAAGATGATCTTTGATCTCTTGGACTTCTATGTATTGCTGAAACATCTTTTGCCCAAGCTCGTTAAACTGTTGCTGCTCCATTGTTTTCTCCTTTTACTTAATCTTGTCTCTACAATAATTTATTAAATCAATAGCAACTGGTAACACTAAAAATAAGCCTAACATCATTATTGCCCATTCTAAAAAACTCATTGTTTACTCCTATGTAATTATTTAAACTTCAAACAAGCCGTCTTTCCAGCTCTCGACTTCGTGTTCTGCTTCAGCATAACTCATGCTTTTTGTTACACCTGTGCTAAAATAATTTGTCAAATAAACGTATGCGTTTCCATTTAACTCATAAATCTTTTCGTATGCATCGTCAAATCTGTACTTCTTCATTTTTGTTTCTCCTGTGTTAATAAGGTTGAGTTTTAGTTCTAACAAGCTGCAAGCAAAAATGCAAGCGCTAAATTACATATCCCGCTACATATAAAATGCCCCTTAAATCAACAACTAGTGACTAAAGTTTGTCCTTTAGTGCTAAAATGTCCTCTGCCAGATTGACTTTCTTTTTCAAAGCGTCCAATATTATCTCGTCAATCGTCCCAGGTGTTACCAAATCAATGCGAGTAATTTTGTCATGTATCTGAGATCCTCCCCTATAATTTCGTGCTTCAGACTGTATGTCCTGCTCAAGCGAAAAATTACGAGAGTAATACACAGAATAACTAGCCGCAGTAAGATTGATCCCGATCCCACCAGCGCCAGGGTGCGCTATCATAATATTGTGCTCAGGATCTTCTTGAAATAGATCTATGGATTCTTGGCGCTTTTTGGCCGTCATACCGCCATATAAAAGGCAAGTGCCTGTTACTTTTTTCTTATCCAAAAGGGCCAAGATCTGCTCGTAATTTTTGCGAAAAACTGCCCAAATTATGACTTTTTTACCAAGTATTGGCTCCAGGGTGTCCCAAAGTGCATCAAGGCGCGGGCACTTATCAAAAGATATCTCCTCGCCACCTTCTTCCTCGGCAGTCTTTATAAATCCAGAGACGATCTGCTGAAGCCTAAGAGCTTTGGTCAACGCCAAAGAGGCAGTGCATGCTTTGTCGTTTATAAAGGTGAGGAAATCTTTTTTCATACCCTTATAAAGCCTTGCCTGCTCTGAGGACATTTCGGCAAAGACTTGCTTTTTTACAAGTGGAGGCAGGTCCAGACAGTCTTTTTTAAGAACACGGGTGGCTTTCTTATAGATACGTTCGTTAAACTCGGCTTCTATATTGGGCTTTGGACGCCAATCTGGGAAATACTTCTGAGCTGGCATGTTGGCGTTTTTGTCCCAAAAATACTTGGCACGAAAAGCAAAGAAGTTTTTACCGAAAGTTTGACCGCCATCGAGCACACGAAACTGGGAGAATAGATCCATCGGAGTATTTAGAATCGGAGTGCCTGTGAGCAGATACTTGTATTTCACCTTGTCCGCTAACTGGATTGCAAGCTTCGTTCTTTTGGCTTTTATAGATTTTAAGCGGTGACTTTCATCAACTATTAATACCTCCGGCAGCCAGTTATTTAGATACCAATACAAATCTTTCATGGATAAGGCTTCGTAGTTTGTTATAAAAACATGTCCTTCTCGCATGCCGTCATCGTCGAATGCAATGTTCTTAAACGTCTCAAGGCGCTTTTTACCAGCTCCCACAAGCGGGGTAACCTTCGAGATATTGGTATGCATTTGCATTTCCCTACGCCAGTTTTCCACAACTACAGGGGGACACAGAATCAGCGTTCTAAGAAGGCGTTTGTTCAAATAACACTTGTATCTTAGTAGGTTAGCCGCGGCACAAGACTTTCCGCAGCCAACTTCAAAGAACAACCCATAATGATCCATGTCTTTTGCGCGTTCTATTGCATCGAGCTGATGTTGCCATGGTTGAAGCTTGTATTTCATTTTGTAAGTGTAACCTGAAAGTTTTTATCCATGAATATATTTCCAAAACCAGCTAGTTGCTCGTCTTTTACGTCAAAATCCTCATTGCACATAGCCAGCCTTACTTCTTTTAAATACAGCTCATAAATCTTTGTGGCTTCCTCCACAGTTAAATCATACTTAGTTACCACATGTTTAATGGTTTCTACTAAATCCTCTAAATAAAGTTTTTTATTCTTAAGTTGACTTCTGTGCGAAAAAGCTTCCCTAGGTTTCTGAGTAAATAAAGTCCCCATTGTCTTCTCCTTATTAAATGTTAAACTTTTCTAAAATGTTATCGATTGCATTTTCCTGTGCATCTGATGCAAAACCTTTTTCCTCGTATTGAGACAAAACCGAATCCACAAACTCGGTGTCAAACCAGGGTTTATCCTCTGCCCAATTCAAGACGGCCCAGCATTTTTCCTCAATGTCCATCTTCTTTGCTCCCTACTTTATTAACTTGCAACACGCCGGATTGCTCCAGTATCCTAAGTGTCCCTATTAAAGCCCCAACAATGTGGCGAAACTCTACTTTGTCACCAACTTGTTTTAAAATAGCCTCTTTATGCCCACCAATCGTAATGGCAGCATTGAGTAAATCCAAATCACTAGTCTTGTGTTTCATTGTCTTCTTCCTCCATCTCGTCTGCCTCTCTCAAATTTATTACTGTAATAAATTCTTCGAAAAAGACACTGATATTTTCCAAGTGCTTACTGCTGTTTTCCAAGTGCTTGTTAATTCCTCGCAGCTCGTCTAAAACTCTTGTTTCAAAATCAGAATCATAATTTGTACCCATTAAAATATCCTTTCTTTATAAGGTGACAGACAAGAGGGCCATGCCCGAGGGCACACGGGATTCTTACCCCTCTTAACGTCTTTACGGCAGTGGCTAGCATATCCGAAGGTGTCGCCAAACCTACAGCTAAGATCATTTCTGATCTTGCTCCGTTGCCTGTCATAATTATTCTTAAGGAATCATACTTAAAATTTCTGAAACCTTTTCTCTAACGTCTAATTCCCAACCTTCCGCTTGTAACGAAATAGAAGATCTGTACCAATTTGTTTGCCCTTCTTTAGAGAAAGGTTCTTTTTCACGAATAACCATAATCTTATCTGTATTTAGATAAAAATTATCTCCTTTTGGGCCAGTTAGTTTAATTAAATACATAAGTTACCTTTCTATTCCTATCTCACCGAGAGCTTGCCACAGGTGCGTTAGCTCTGGTTTATCCATTCCGATATCATTGTCTAACATCATTGCTAGATTATGTGCGGCTTTAACGATTGCCATATACTTTTGATCCGAAGATAAGCTTACCGGCTCATTCCAAGCGTATTCTCCGATTTTTTCCATTACCATTCGGCCTTTGTTATATAGCAAAGGAGATTGCCGGACATACTCTAACTGCATTGAAAGATCAATAGTTGGTTTATCCCCAAGGGCTGAGAAAAAAGCTGCCATTTGGTGAGAATCCAAAGACCAGAATTCTTCTACAAATTCGCTGCGTGTTAGTTCTATGTTTACTGGTATTGAGCGTTTAATCATCTTTCTCTATCTCCATTAACAAACACATGACCTTTACAATGATAACAATCTGGATAAATACCTGGTTTCTGCTTCCAAGGTGGTCTTTGATTAATAGATACTTTTTTTCTTTTTACTAGTTTTGCTGTTTTAAATGACCAGCACTCTTCTACACCATAAGTATTGTTGCCGTTATAAAAGTTGTTTTCGCAACCAAGGCAATTTGCTTTATCCACCGCTCACTCCCCCACCGCCTCAAGGGCTTTTCTCGTTATCTCCCAGACATGTCTTAAATGCATGTTCATCCTATCTGTCATTTTACGTCCCCTTCCTTTTTCACATTCCCTATCAATTTGCTCCAAAACTTCCCAATGTTTTTTTAAATTCTCAAACTGCGCCTCAAGACGTGTTTGGTAATTGTCACAGTATTGTTTTAGCTTCTCGTTTTCTTCCCTTAGCTTAGCCCTATCCTCAATAAGCGTATGAATATCTGTCTTAAGCCTTCGGATCTCCGCGTCTCTTTGATCAAGCTTTTGCCTAAGCTCATCTCGGTGCTCCAGTAATTTGTAAAACGTAACCCCGTAATGATCATCTTGCATTGGACCGCTCCCAGCTCTTTTTAGCTATAAGCGTTTTCATCTGTTCGCGAACGTCAAAGCGAAGATCCCAAGGAACATTCATCCAAGCTCGTTTTACTTTTCTTTTGGGTTGGTTCGTTAGAAGGGCGTTTTTGTTAAGAAGTTTTGCAGTTTTTGAATTCATTGCCAGCTCCAGAATTTGTTTATTTCTTACCGCTAGCAGATTGCTTTCAAAAATGCAAGGTTAATTTAAAAAATATTTGACAAGAAAAATATTAACAGACAAGATTACAGGATAACAATTTCAAATCATAGGAGCAAGCAACAATGCACCAACTTATAAAACTGCGCTCTTTCACCGTGGACGAAAAAACTACAGGTGGACAAACAGTAAAGAAACTAAAAACTTACGATGCCTTCTTAGATCCTCACCAAACAGCCCCTAATCTGGAAGATCTATACAAAAACATCGATAAGTATCTGGAAAAAATACCTAAACAAGAACGTTTTAATATACACTACACGCTTGCAAATTGCGGTAAAGGAAAAAGAGACTTTCACGAGCAACACTACGTTGCATTCGATATAGACAAAATAGACATCCACAAAGTAGAAAAATACCACCCAGTAATACTAGGAGTGCTGGGAACACCATATAAAAGTACGGCTATTATTTTCTCCGGCCACGGACTGCACTATATCATTAAACTCAAAAAACCAATCACGCAAAAAACATGGTTTCGTGAACATAAACCGCACTACTCGCAAGTACTTAAAAAAATAGAAGCCGAGCTTAAAAAAGAAAACCTGCCAATGGATCTGGACTCTCAAATATTTGAACCAAGACGCATGCTAAGACTCCCAGGTACAATTAACCGCAAGAAAAACCTGCCGGATATAGAAGCAAAAATAATCCAGCCGAACATGAAACCCATGGAGCTGGACCTTTGCAAACTCTCAGGAATTCCCAAAGTAGAATCCAAAGATATGCTCTCTCCTACATATCTTAAAAAATATCCGCAAATTGACGGCAAAGAAGTCTTACGCGGATGTGATTTTATCTACTGGATGAAAAATCATCCTAATGAGACCTCAGAGCCTCAGTGGTATGCATTGTTATCTATTCTGTCCAGATTGCAAGACGGACGTAAATTCTGTCATGAGTATTCAGCGGGCTACTACGGGTACTCTCAAGAAGAAACAGAGCAAAAAATTGAACAAGCACTAGAATGCGCCGGACCACGAACCTGTGAGAATATTAACTCCCTGTGGGAAGGGTGCTCGAAATGCGCTCACTGGCAGAAAGTTAATTCCCCTGTCATGATCCGCGGGAAAGATTCTATTGCAACTGAAAAATCAGGCTTTCATACCTTTATAACTACAAAATCAGGGCCTAAATTTATACCGTGTTATAAAGATCTTAGAAAATTCTTTGAAAGAAAATATCCTTATAAAACCGTTGCTAGAAACTGCTGGGTTTTTAACGGAAAATACTATCAAACTATGGAAAATAATGTGCTCGAACAATTTGCACAAAAACATTTTGACCCCTACGCCGATAACAAAATGGTCCGTGAATTCAGAGAACTGGTTACCCGTACACATGTCGTAATGCCAGAGTGGTTCGATAAATCCACCAGAAGGCAAATGAATTTCCAAAACTGTGTACTAAATCTAGACACTATGGAAACCCAGGAGCATGATCCCGAAACCGGATTTCGGCAAATCCTACCCTACGAGTATAACCAAAAGGCAGTATGCCCAAATTTTGATAAGATGCTTAAAAAAGTAACAAGAGAGGACGAAGATCTCGAAAAAGTCTTATGCGAATGGATGGGCTACGCCATTGCAGGGGATACCTACTGGCTGCATAAGGCTCTGATTTTAATAGGAGATGGGGCAAATGGCAAATCTACGTTTCTGGATGTTATAAAAATGCTCGTCGGCGCTGATAACTACTCGTGTGTAGATCTAAAGGCACTGGGAAAATCCGAATACGCAAGGCAACTGCTCGATGGCAAGTTTTTTAATATCTCCGAGGAAACACCAGATGATGATTTATTAAACAACCATATGTTCAAGCTGCTCTCGGCAGGCGGAGAGATCACCGTAAGACAACCATACAGGGAAGCGTATTCCATACGTAATAAGGCGAAACTGCTTTTTGCATGTAATTCCCTTCCCGAGAGTAGGGATCTGTCTAAGGGCTTTTTCAGGCGTTTCATGGTGGTTCCATTTAATGCAGAATTTACCCCTGAAGATCCCGATTTTGATCCACATATCTTAGAGAAGATGCAAATAGAGCTGCCAGGGATCCTGAATCGGGCGCTCGAAGGATATAAACGGCTGTGCCTACAGCAAGGGTTCACCTACAGCAAGGCTATTGATAAGGCCGTTAGAGCCTACAGATATGATCTGGATAATGAACAACGCTGGGCAGATGAGCATCTGGAAATCATCCCGAAAGAGAAACCAGAATATGAAACCACGAGCCTGCCGATTAAAGAACTGTATATCTACTACCTGCAAGATCTTAAAGATAATCTCGAAAAACCTCTTACGCGCACAAAATTTACACAGAGCATCCGCAAATTGATACCGGATTTTGATTCGAGGTATACCGTAGAAAGAAGAAACAAGAATATTCTTAGATCTTTAAAGGGACTTTGCTATATAGGCAACCTTGATCAAAAACTCACTTTGATCGATGGAGGCAAAGAAAACAAAAAAGATTACACTTATTGATTTAAAAGTGTTACACAAAAATCTAGCCAAGTTATTGATTTAGCTTGGCTTTTTTTATAGGTGTTACAGTGTCACACATGCCTATTTTTTAGGCGTAACCCGATTTTGATAATGATTTCAATAGCTTACCCCCTTATGTTACACTTTTTTTCTTTTTAAGGAAAAAAATATATTTATATAAGAATGCATTTTCCTAAATACGCATATATAAAAAATATTCCCTTATATACAATCTGTGAAAAGTTTTTTTCAACAAAAGTGTAACACATGGTTTTAGGTGGTAAGTACCTGTTTTTATACGATGTAAATGTTACATTTCTTCGGATGAAAAAAGTGTAACACTTTGCTTGAGTGCTCACAGAAACATGAGATTTTGGTGAGAATGGTTATTTATTAGGCAAGATTCGGATATGCTTTTCTTCGCTCCAGAAAAACATATCTTTGCTTGTGATCGTTTTTCTTGCATTGCATTTGGTTATAATTTATTATAATTCTATGAGGAAGATAATTAGACAGTTTCTTTGTTTTCATCGTTGGCAATTTGTAGAAAGAGTGCCTTTTAATGATACAGAGATACTGCTTAAACAGGTTTGCTTCCGTTGTGGAGTGACGCGGACAATATATGCTTCGGACAGAATTAAAAAGAAAAATTGGTCGTCCTTGCGAGGGAGAGCATCCTATGGCCAGAGACGGCTACACTTTACCCGTTGATCTGAAGAGAAAGTTTCAGACAAGATGCAGGGAGCTTAGAGTTAACAAATCTCAATTGATAAGAGATTGGATCGAATGGTTCTTAGATGAAACAGAAGGGAATAAGGACGCTGGGAATTCGCCCCGTATTCCCTAGAGATGAAAAGGATTGTTACTGGTTTAATTTTAGCATTATTTGGGGTAACTTACTAAGCGGATAAAATGCGGTATAATTAAACTGTATTGATTTAAATGAAAAGGGAGTTTCATGGCAGAGAAGCCTAAAAAGACAGCAACCAAGAAAAAGAAGGTAGGCAACTCTAAAAAAGGAGCAGATTCTAAGACTGAGAACTTTCAGATCAAGCAAGAGCTGTTTGCAAGAGCATATATTAACAATGGTTACAATGCTACTCAGGCGGCTTTGACGGCTGGATATTCTCCCAAAACCGCTGGTATCATAGGTTTTGAGAACTTAAGGAAACCTAAAATACAGAGTAAAATCAAGGAGTTACTGGAAAAGACCTTCGAAAAACAAGATATTACCAGAGAGAGAATTATCTCTGAGCTTGCAACATGTGCTTTCTCAGATATCCGAAATGCCGTGGATTGGCGAGATGGAAAAGTGACCTTGGTTGATGCTAAGGACGTTGACGAGGCAACTGCAAGAGCCATTCAAATGGTCCAAGAAACCGAGACGGCGCGCTCATATAAAAGAAGTTTAAAGTTACATGATAAATTGAAAGCCTTGGAGCTTTTGGGCCGAGGCATAGGTATGTGGGATGGATCTGAAGACGATGATACGAAGGGTGGGGGTTCTTCCTTATCCGACATTCTTAAGTCTGTGCGAGAAGTATACGGGGAATAATGACACGGCTACGGCACAAGCTCTATTTAAAGCTCGTTGCGCTACGGACGTGGAGCTGTTCGCACGCCATTACTTTCCGCATTACTGTACGAAGCCATTTTCACAATTTCACAATGATTTGTTTGGCGCTTGGGAGTTTGGCGAAAGATCAATTAGAAGATGCAATGGTGCACCTCGTGGATATGCGAAATCGGCGCTTGTCGCGCTCATCAAGCCGATCCATGATATTTGTTACGGACTTGAGAAATTTATCATTATATTATCAAACACTAAGCCCCAGGCAATTGGAAAGCTTAAGGACATTCGGCGTGAGCTTCTTGTTAACACTAAGTTGGTTCGCGATTACGGAATTAGTTTCGTATCTTCTAAGCCTGCCGAGAGCCATTTTATCGTTGATTCGGAAGGTAGCCAGATCATGTTGGCGTCGTATGGTTCTGGAGCTGAAATACGGGGTATTAGATTTGGGGAGCATCGACCAAGCAAAGTGATTTGTGACGATGTGGAGCATTCGGAAGAGGTATTTAGCGAAGAGATCCGAAATAAGTACGAAGACTGGTATTTCCAGGTGGTATCCCAGGTAGGTAACGAGGAGACGAACATTGATTTTGTAGGCACGGTGCTGCATCCGAGGAGTTTGTTGAAAAAGCTAAGTGAAAACCCCGTGTACAATTCCAGGATATATCCTGCCATTATGCAGTGGTCTGAGCGTGAGGATCTGTGGCAGAAGTGGCGTGATATTTATACAGATCTTGACAATGAGAACAGGGTAGCCGAGGCCGAGAAGTTTTATAAGGAAAATGAGCAGGCTATGTTGGCTGGCACGCAGGTGCTGTGGCCGGAAAAAGAGCCTTACATATATTTGATGAAAGAGCTTGTCGAGAAGGGCCGCAGGGCTTTTTTAAAAGAAAAGCAGAATGCTCCAACGGGAGCGGATGACAAAGTGTTCGAAGAGCTTAGGTATTTTACTGAAGTGCCTGAAGGGCTTATGATAGAAAGTACCGGCAAGATTATTCCTTGGCGTGAGCTTAAGCATCAGTGTTTTGGTGCAATGGACCCTGCTACTGGTCAGACCAAGGCTAAAAAGGGTAAACTAGGTGATTTTACTTGTCTTTTGACAGGATACAAGGATACTAAAGGAAGGCTTTTTATATACAAAGACTGGACAAAACGAGAGCCTCCAACGAAGTACATAAGAGAGATTTTTGAGCATCATAAGGTATTTGATTACTATAAGTTTGGCGTTGAGACTAATTTATATCGTAATTTGCTGCTTCCAAACATCATAGCGGAGAGAAATCGGTTAGAGACAGAAGAAAAGAAAAAGATTAAAATACCATTTTATGATATTGAAAATATAGAGAATAAAGAGAAGCGGATTTATACATTGGAGCCAAAGGTGTCGCACGGATGGATACTTTTTAATAAGACTTTGAGCGCGGAGTTTAAAAACCAGCTCTTAGAATTTCCTCATGCGGATCACGATGATTGCCCCGATGCGTTACACCAAATATATGAGCTTGCAAATAATAGGTATAAGGCTTCGCCTATATCTATTAATCCAACTATGGACGGTTAATTATGAGCAATAGTATGCTTTCACGGTCAGCTCGAAGGGTAGCAGGTAAGCTAGGGATAATCCCAGGGGAGCAGGCTACTAAGGTTAGAAAGTTTAGGGACGATAAGCTGGATGATTTAGATGCTTATTATGAGAGCAGGCAGTATGATCATTTATATGATTGGGAAGAATCCAGCAAACGCGGCCAGTATGTTCCCATTCGTAAACGAAAGCCACGGCTACAATTTAATTTTGCAAAAGCTTTGTCCGATAGGATTACTTCTAAGCTCATAGGCAGGAACGTTTTTCCACAGTTTCAGGTGGAAGATGATCCGATGACAGAGGATTTTATCCAGGCAGTGGTAAGGGCTTCTAAGCTGTCGCACAGGCTGTTAGATCCCATACGCCGGATGTGTGTAACAGGATCTGTGTTGGTTCGTTTTTACGTTGACGGTGGTGCTCTTAAAGTAACGCATTATCCTGCAAAGTACTGTTATCCTGAGTTTTTTCCTCACGGTGAACTTTCTTACTGTAAGATTCAGTATGTTTATGAAGACGTAGATGATTTAGACGAGCGCGGAAAGCCCAGGCAAAAATGGTACAGGCTTGATCTTGGGCCGATGCAAGACACGCTTTTTGATAATCCAGAATATAAACCAAATGTAGAGCCTCAGTTTACTGTTGTGGAAGCAAACGAGCACAATTTGGGGTTTGTCCAAGCCGAATGGTTTAGAACTACGATACAAAACCATAGTCCTGATGGGGACAGTGTTATTGAAGATATTTTAGGCTTTATTGACGAGCTTAATTATTCTTTGTCTCAATCTTCTCAGGCTGTTAGTTATAATCAAGATCCGATACTCGCTATTAAGAACATGGATGAAGACGAGATGGACCAGCTCATTCGTACCTCGTCTAAGGCATGGAATTTAGGAAGAGAAGGCGAGGCCAAGTTTCTGGAATCTACTCTAAAGGGAGTACAAACGGCCATGGATTTCAGGGACAAGGTGCGCTTGTCTGTCCAAGATATTGCACGGATTGTTCTTTTAGATCCTGAGAAAATGGTCGGCCATGCCCAGAGTGCTAAGGCAATGGAAGTGCTTCACGGTCCGTTAATTGAGCTTATAAACGAGCTTAGGCCGGTAGTTGAAGAGAAGCTTGTTACTTTGGTTCAGAAAATGTCAGTAACTGTTTTGGTACTTGCTCGCCAAGGCGCTCTTATTCCTTTAAGGATGCCAGAGGGGTTTGTTCCAAAGAGTTTAAATATTACGTTAAGCTGGCCACCTATATTCCCTTTAACGATGCAAGATTTACAGCAGAAAGTAACAGTGGTTTCATCTGCTACGGGAGCGAATCTTTTGTCACGGGAAACAGGCACTAAGTGGTTAGCAAAAGACTTTGGTGTCGAGGATGTGGACGAGGAGATAAGGCGAATAAATGCACAGCCTATTTTGTCTCCGTTTGGTTCTTTTTATTAATAGGAAAAAATACTGTGTTTCACGTGGAACATTAGGAGAATACATTGCCATATTTCGAAGACGTAGATGCATTAAAAATTGCTGAAAATCATATAAGAGAGATTCAGCAGATGGAAGAAGACAAAGCGAAAAAGCTTCTTCAAATGTACCGGCGTGTTCGCAGAGATCTTAGAGATAGGCTTGATGTAATGGCAGACGATGATAGAGGAAAGTTTACAGCTCAAAGGATGCGTGGAGTGCTGCTCCAGGTCGAGCTTGCCATTGCGACTATGGGAGATTCTTTAAAGCGAGGCATCGAGCCAGAAGCCTTGGAGATTGCAAAAAAGGCCAATGAGCATTTGATAAAAGAAATTGAGAAATTTTCCCAGGAGTTTGAAGGAGCCATTTTACCTATTGATTTGGACGTGGTTTCTTTGGCACAGGATACGAACAATTTTCTAATCAATCGGTATCAGGTGAGCATTGATTCATATAGCGAGCAGGTCAGATCCGTTATAACTCAGCAGATAACCAGATCTGCCGTTGAGGAAGTGGGATTAGCCGAACTTGTTAGAAGGATCTCGCGGTTTTTCATTGGAGAAGAGTGGAAGCTTCTCAGAATTGCTCGCACAGAGCTTCATAATGTGTATAATTTAAGTAAGTTAAATGGAATGAAAGAGACGAAAGAAAAATTTGTTCCTGATCTTAAAAAGGCTTTGATTCATCCAATGGACGCTAGGACGGCAGAAGACAGCAAGCAACTTGCTAATTTAGATCCTATTATGCCTGTGGGTAAGCCTTTTAAGTATTCATATAAGGGTAAAGAGCGGGTTTTTATGACGCCACCGGATCGTCCTAACGACCGCGCCATAATGATTCCTTATAGAGACGAGTGGGACAGGGAGCAAGCGAAGGTTGTCGGCGGCTAGATGCCGTTTTTTATAACCAATAACGAGAAGGATGTTACTATGCCAGAACCTACAACAACAGAGCCAGGTGCTCAGGGAACACAAGCTCCACAGACTGGAGCCAATACGACAGAAGATCCTAAAGGATCAAATGCCCCGCAGGCCGGAGCAACTACAGACACTAGGCCAGGAGCTAGTGCAGATGGCGCTACCCAGGGCGCACAGACGAACCAACAGGATGTTGATGAGTCGAACTGGGACGAGAAGACTAAGAGCTATATCAAGAAGTTAAGAGATGAGAATGCAGCAAGGCGCAAGAAGACTACTGATTTAGAAAATCAGGTCCAAAATCTGCAAAAATCTTTTGACGGGGTGAAAAAGGCAATTGGTCTTGAAGATAATAGTGATTTAACTCCAGAGCAGCAAGTGGAAGTATTGACTGAACATTCACAGGGGTTAGAGCTAAGCAATCAGTTACTTAGATCGGCCATAGGAAAAGGTATCAATAGCGAAGACGGCTTAGAATATTTTGAATTTCTAGTCGGAAAGCAATTGGAATCTTTGGGCGAGGGTGAAGAGCTTACCGATGAGATGTTAGACGGCATTTCAGCAAAGGTAAAAAGGCTTCATCCAGGCCAGCAAGCAGGCGGCGTAAGTACCAGTGTAGGTACTGAAACCGGCTCTACTACTCCGAAGCCAGGCCAGGCTGTAGGGGTTACTGTAGAACAGTTTGCAAAGATGACCGTATCCGAGAAATCTGAGCTTTACTCTAAATCTCCAGAACAATACAAGCAGCTACTGGACGAAGCAAAAACGAAAAGATTGTTGATTTAAAGGAGATAGGATATGCCAGCAACATTATCAACAGATTGGAATTTTGAGCCTAAAGTATGGCAAGACCATATAAGTGCTTATTTTGACAGAAAATTAAGTTATGGTGCGTTTGCTCTCAGAGATGATACTCTTATGGCAAACCCAGGGGATACGGTAAATTTCCCATTTTTTAAAGCTATTGGTGACGCGGAAGAGCCAGCCGAAGACGAAGGCTTGACCGTTGATAACCTTCAAGACGACAGTTTCTCAGCTACCGTTAAGGAAGTTGGAAAGGCTGTTGGAGCGAAGGATAAAGCTTTGAAAAAAAGTGCTGCTACCAGAGAGAGAATTTTTGGTGAAGCACAATCTCAGATTGGCCGTGTAATGGCTGAGAAGGTTGATAAAGACCTTATCGCTGAGATCGGAACATCGGGAAATTACACAGACGGTTTTACAGCCACAGCGGCTGATGACCAGTTAACCGTGCAAAATCTTAACACAGCAAGAATAACTGCTTTTGGTGATCGACACGATGAAGCACAAGTTATCTTCATGCATTCATTGCATCTTTTAACCTTGTTAAATGATTCAACGGCAGGCTTTTTGAAAGCGGATGCTAACGATCCTATGTACAATGTACCAGGATTCAAAGGCAGACTTTTCGGAATGGCCGTGGTTACTGTTGACACATTGCCACAGGGTGCGGATACAGACGGCAAGAAGGCTTATTATTCTTTTATCTGTAAGCCAAACGCTTATGGAATCATCACAAAAGCTGACCTTAACCCCGAGCAGGATAGAGATATCCTCATGCGCGAATGGGTATGGACAGCCACAATGTGGTACGGTGTAAAAGCTTTTCATGCTAAGATCAATGCAGAAGACAAGAAAATTTGTCGTGGTCTTTTCACAACATTAGTAAGTGCGTAAGGGAGGTTTATAATGTCTTTAAGTAATGAAAATAACCCTTCTGTTGCAGTCATTCACTTGGGTTCACCTAGCGCCGACGCAGTGCTTCCTGGTGTTGTATGTCCTGCAAACATGAAGATAAAAAGTGTTTACTTGGTAAACGGTGACGACATTGCCGCAAGCGATTCTGATTTTGTTCAGCTATCTCTTAAAAACGGCAGTGACGTTGTAGCTGAGCTTGATTCAAGAGCTGCCCATGAGAATGGCATTTCTGCTGATACGGCAGAAGCGTTAAATCTGGTAGCTGCTCAGGCTGGGCCAGAAGCAGGTGATTTGCTTATGGTAAATTACGATGAAACTGATTCAGGTACGGCTGTTGCTTTGACAGATGCTAAGCTTTGCATCTGCTGGCACGCTAAATAAGCAGTATTTGAGCCAGAGGCAGGGGAGCCTTTAGGGGCTTCCCTAATTCATTGAAAGGAGCAAGTAATGGGAATGGTGTTTGCAAAAAGAAGGCAAAAGCGCAATGAGAAGCAAAAGAAAAAAAGAGCTGAGCACAATAAGGAGCTTAAGAGCAAGGCTGAAGCTAAGAAAATTACGGACCGGCAGGTAAAAAAGCAGCAGTCTTTGAGAAAGCCTCCTATAAAAAAGGATTAGGCCATGGCTTTTACTGATACAGAGAAAAACAATATTATCTATTATCTTGGCTGGCCAGCTAAAACGTTGGTGGAAAGCTCTACGCATTATCAGCATGTTGTAAATGACAGGATGATAAATTTAAGTGATGCTGCCGAGACGAAAACAAGAAGCCTTCTTGGAGAGCTTAAGAAAATTGATGAGAAGATGGAAGAGGCACGTTGCAGGCTTTCAGCTACCAAGGTAGGTGATATTACTACGAATAAAGACGAGCTTAGAATGCTAAAGACTGAGCGAAACAGGGTTATCAGAGAGCTTTCCAGGCTTTTGGATATTCCTACGGTTAAAACCGGAGCTTACATGGCAGACGTGGTGGTATGAGCTGTAATTTTAAAAAATCATTTCTACCGTGCCTTGATTCAATTCTGGGAATCCGTGAACAGATTGGAGCTGAGAAGGCCGATGTTTATCTGGTAACAAGGGTGTGGTCGGGCCGTGTACCAGGAGATGGTTTTCACACAGACACAGAAGAGATGATACGGCCAAAGCCAATGATTGTTGATCTGTCTCATGATATTAGGCTTCAAGAAGCTGGTGTTGTGAAGCAGGGTGATCTTTTCATAAGGCAGATTTCCAAGGCACGTTATCCGAAAGAGGAAGATATCAACTGTCAGACGACAGCTAAAAATATAGAGAAATTTTACAAGGTAGGTGATCACTATTACACGTTAATTCAAGTGGTAGAGCGTCATCTTACATGGGACGTACAGATACGCAAGCATGTCTCTCGGAGGGATTACTAATGGCAGACGGATATAAAGGGAAAAAGAAGGTTATATTTCGGCGGATAAAGGGGAAGGTTGTCCCGATTTACCAAGGTAAATATGCAGGTCTTAAAGCAAAAAGAGCCAAGATAAATAAGCAGGTACAAGCCAAACAGAAAAAAGTACAGAGCTTTGCAAACATAGGGGCGGCGGGGCTTGGTACTTGGTTTGGTGCAGGCTTATATCGCTCCGGTGTTCAGGTGAGAGGCAGGACTGCTGTAACAAAGGCGATGCAGTTAGCACAGGCGGGGCATAAAACAGGGGCACAGAAGATTATGCGTGAAGTTGCAACTCCGTTGTATCGAGCAAGTAAGGCAATAGGTAAAGTAGGTTCTATTGGCTTGGCGCTTGCTACTGTAGGTTTTGCAGGGGCTATTATTTCTGGTAGAGGATCTCAGTCTATGTATGGCAAAAAGGGAGCCATTACCAGGAAGTTAAATAGAGCGAAAAAAGAAGCATTAGAGAAAAGAGCAGGACTTAGAAAATGACTACCCGAAAGAAGAAAAACGTCAAATTCATAACCTACAAGGGCCGTGTACCAGGAGATGGGTTTCATACAGATACAGAAGAGATGATACGGCCAAAGCCTATGATTGTTGATCTGTCTCATGATATCAGGCTTCAAGAAGCTGGTGTTGTGAAACAGGGCGATCTTTTCATAAGGCAGATTTCCAAGGCACGTTATCCACATGAAGAAGATATTAACTGTCAGACGATAGCTAAAAATATAGAGAAATTTTACAAGGTAGGCGATCACCATTACACGTTAATTCAAGTGGTAGAGCGTCATCTTACATGGGACGTACAGATTCGCAAGCATGTCTCTAGGAGGGATTACTAATGGCGGACGGATACAAAGGAAAGAAGAAAGTTATATTTCGTAGGGTAAAAGGCCGGATAGTGCCCATGAAGGTTAGTGATAAGTTTAAAAAGGAATTTAACAAGCTTCCTTTAGAAGGCAAGCAAGATTATAAATATATGGAAGAGTTTTCAAAAAAGCACAGAAAGGCAGAGCCTTTGTTTACTATGAAAACTGGTGCTATTGCGGGGGCTGCGCTAGGTGGAACAATGGGCGTGTTATCATCTGGTGATAAAGCTTTTTCTGCTGTAGGAGCTTCATTAAAGCATAGAAAATATTTAAAAGAAACGGTGAGACAAGCTTCCGGTACATATAGACCAATTAAACATGGAAGTACTCTTTCTAAAATAGCTTTTAAAACCTATAGAGGGGGCGCAGGGCTAAAGGCGCTAAAGACTATGGGTAAATGGGGAGCTGTTTTTGGTGGCTTATATAGTTTAGCTGGAGCTGGTTTAGGGGCTTCTGAAGTAGCTATGTCTAAGACCAGAAGAAAAGTTTCTAAGAACTGGCAAGGCAAGACCAGAGAAAAAAGACTTAAGACTATTAAAGGCTGGTGGGGCATTAAATGACTACCCGAAAGAAGAAAAACGTCAAATTCATAACCTATAAGGGCCGTGTTATCCCTGTAAAAAAGGGGAAAACTCTACCAGGGCGTATACAAAAAACGTCTACAGAGCTTAAAAAACAGGCCAAAGAGAAGGGTTATAGGAGCACGGCTACTTTCGCTACCGTAGGAGCTGGTCTTGGTTTAGTTGGTGTGGGATCTTATTTGGACGAGATTTCTAAGGTTACTGGATCTATTTCTAAAAGAGCAGAGAATGTATTTTCTAAAAACTACAAAAAGCCTCGGGTAAGCTCTTTGGAAAGACTTAAAGCAACTCAGGCCGGTATGAATGATACGGAGCTTAGAAAATTTTTGTTGAGAAAAGGCATTAAAACCCAGTGGTATCCAAGAGGGCTTCGGGGAAAAAGGTTTATTGGAAAAGTAAGCAAGGCTGCTGCTAAAGCATCAAAGTATGGTGGCCGAACTACCAAGATAGGACTTGGTATTGCTGTAGTTGGGGTTGCTGCCGAGGGTGTTCTAAGGGCTTTTGATTAGAGGTATCCGAGAGGGAACATGCCAACAAAACAGGTAAAATTAAAGGATTTCGCAGTAGAAATAGAAAATTTTACTGAAACCAGGTTAGACGACTACAAGAAGGCAACGATGCTGGGACTTATAAAAAGTATCCCTGATCTTGTAAGAAAATCTCCTGTTGATACGGGGCTTTATGCTGCAAGCTGGGACTTTACCGAGCTGGAGCGATCGGTGATTTTAGGAAACTATGCTCCACATGCTCCGATAATAGAAAAAGGTACTCGTCCGTATACGCCACCTTTAAAGCCTCTTTTGGCGTGGGCAAAACGTGTTCTAAGAGATCCTTCGCAGCCACCAGATTATTCCTCCAAGGTATGGGGACTTGCTGTTGGTACGCAAAAGAAGATTGCCAAGTATGGAATTGCTCCAAGACATGTGCTTGAGCGGGCATTACCTGATATCATAGAGAATGTAAGAATGGAGTTTGAGAAAATTGGCTAATCCCGAATCTGTAACCAAGGAAATTCTAATTGCTTTAAGGGAGCATTTTGATAAGTATATCCCTAAGCTTAGAACCATTTTATTAGAGTTTCCAGAATCTAATCAAAGGCTTAGGCTTCCAGCTCTAAGCATCGGGATCAGTAACGTAGGCCACGAGCCTCTTTTCCCGTATCCTTTTGAAACTGGCTCTGTTCAAGATCATCAATCCGAGATAAAATATGTAGTAGGTCAATACAATTGGACATTGCAGTTAGATTTATGGGCAAAGACAAAAGAAGAGCTGCATGATCTTTACGAAGACTTTTACCAGGGATTCAATAATAATGTGCGCTTGCCAGGATTATCGTTAGAATTACGTGATTATTATGGCATAATGTGTAATTATTATATTGTTGGTTTTTCTTTCGCAAATGATGAGATAGGAAGCCAAACAAAAGAATGGCGAGCTACGGTTGACTTGGAAGCTAACTGTAAAGCCATTTTAAGAAAATCAGAATACATAATAACTGATACGCCAGAACTAACTTTTACTACTCCAAGGGAAATTACGGAGTAAAAACATCGGTCTCCAAGGAGAGATCAAGGAAGACTAAGGAGATAACAATGGGTGTTTTCCGTTCAACGAATCCTACCGTTTTTGACGATGTAGATGGAATTATTGTTAACGAATCAGCTCCAAGCCCAAATATTAGGGGAGTAGCTGCAAATATTGCTATCCTTGTTGGCCAGTTTCAACGAGGAAGCGAGAATTTGACAGAAGTTGGTTCTATAGGTGAATTTCATGAGCTGTATGGAAAAGATGCTTCTTTTTCAGGCAACATTGCTCTTAAAAATAAAAAGTTTGGTCGGCTTAGAATTATCCGAGCGATTGCTTCAGATGCAGCCAAAGCTACAAAGGCTTTTGCATCGGGCGGCGTTGATCGGATTACGTTTACAGCCAAGCACAAAGGCGCTTATGGAAACAATATCAAAGTTAAAATCGAAAATTCAGGAGCTGATACTCGGCAGGTTACAACTGTTGAGGCAGTGGCTGATGTGGCCGATTCTTTGGATGGAACATATTTCTTACTTCCAGATAAAGACGGAACTGTGGCTTTTTGGTTTGATCATGGTGATACTGGTACTGCTGAACCTGCTCATGGGGCAGATCGCTCTGTAGAGATTACAACGGTTTCTACTGGTGACGATGCCGAAACGGTTGCGGCTGCTGTTGCGGCTGCCATAGCGGCAGATTCTCAGTTTAGTACCTCGGTAAGCACTACAACAGTGACTGTTACTGATGCAGTAGGTGGAGCCAGAACTGGCGAAAGCGCCGGTGATAGTGGTTTTACTGTTACTGTTGATACGGCAGGAGTAGAAGGCGGCGTTAAATATACTGTAAGAGATGATAACACTAACTCGGTACTTCCTGACGAAGTATATGATGTTGCAATAGGCAGCATAGACAGCTCTACGTTTAGTGCTTCTCAGATGGTTGATGTAACTGTAGATTCTACAGGAGCAGAGCCAGATTTAGCCAGTTTCACAGCTCTTGCAAGTGGATCGGACGGAACGATTGCTGATACTGATTATCAGTCAGCGATTGCCAAAGCAGAAGTAGAAGCGGCTGGAAACGTTATATTCTTAGATGAATATAATTCTATTCGCTCTGGTTATCTGAAAACTCACGTTGCCAATACCCAGGATAAAATGTGTATTATCGCAGGTCCAGAAGTACAAACCAGGGCCGAAGCGGTAACAGATGTTGCTAATTATCGTGACAGTGAAGGCAGGATTATTTATGCATATCCTTGGCTGGAAACAGTCATAGGTGGCACGAGGACATTTGTTTCTCCAGCCAGTTTTTATGCAAGTATTTTGTCACAGACTTCACCGCACATAGATCCAGCGTATACGGAAAATACGCAGTTTCTTGCAGGTGTTACTAATCTTAAGACAACTCTTACTCGCTCAGATTATATTCTTCTAAAAGACGCCGGTGTATCTGCTTTTGAATATGATGCAGACATTGGTTTCAAGGTAAAATCTGGCGTAGTAACCCAAATTGCCAACAGCTCGAAGGTTACTGTTCTTCGCAGACGTATGGCAGATTATCTTACGGCATCGGCTGCAAGATTTCTTAAGAACTATCAGAATGCTGTTAACAGTGCCGAGAACCGAAGTGCCGTTAAAGGTGCTTTCTTAAATTTCATAGAAACCCAGGAATCTAACGGTATTTTACCTCGTGACAGTGAAGTTACTTCTGGGCTTGCTAAATTAGTAGACACCGAATCTTTGAACACGGACGTTACAATTGCAGCGGGCATGTTTAAGATTCTTTGGAAACAACGAATTTACTCTGCAATGCGCTTTATTGTACTCCAAGCTCAAATAGGCGAAAGTGTCGTTGTAACAGATGAAGGATAGGGAAGTTTAAATGGCTAGAAGTCAGGATAAAAATATTCAGAAAGCCATTTGGTCGTATGAACAGCAGGTAAGCAGGTGTGGGAATAAAAAGAATCCTTACTATAAGCACTACGGTGCAAAAGGCTTGTCTGTTGAGTATTCTTGTAAGGAATTTATTAGTTGGTGGTTACAGGAAAAGTCTAATTTTAGAGGTAAGATACCTACTGTTAGTAGAATAGATCATGATAAAGGGTATTCTTTCGATAATATAAAAATGGAAGATAAGGGTAAAAATACCGCCGAAAGAAATGTACGTGTTTGTTCTAGAGCAACTTTCGCTTTTAGGTATCCAACTTATGAATTTTTAGGCTTGTTTAGAAGCGGTAGAGCAGCAGCAAGGCATTTTGGTATAGCGCAGTGTGATGTTAGAAGAACTGTGAATTATGAATATAAGCAAACACACGGTATGATTTTTAGGTCTAAATTTCCAGACTTAACATACTTAAGGATTTAAGGAGTATTCTTATGAGTGCATCTATTAGGGGCCATCAAGGCGTTATAAAGGTGTTCAAAAATAACCAAGAGCAGGCCGATATTGTTAATATCACCCGTGCCGAGGTTAACCAGGACTCTACTTTTATGCGTTCTTTTTACGTAGGACAGCAGACCCCAGAGGGTGACCAGTCTATTGAAGGTTGGTCAGGGAACATGGATCTGGAAGTAAAAGATGCGTCTGTTGATGAATTCATTGATGCTCTTATTACGGACAATCTTAACGGCATCGGGGTAGCTGATTATGCTATAGTAATGACTGAATATTATCCAAATGGTACAAGCCAGTCACATTATTATGCAGACTGTCAGTTTAAAATGTCTAAAACTCAGCCAGCTATGACTGAAAAAGTTACAAAACGGCTTGAGTTTCAGTGCTCGCGTCGATTACCTCTTTAATTAAGAGGACGATATAAAAGCCCCAATGCGCTCTTTGTGCCGTGGGGCTTTTTTAAAAATTCAAGGATGAAAGGATTTGTTATGTCAGAGATGTACCAAAGGGTTACATTAAAAACAGGTAAGATTGTTGTACTAAGACCGCTAGAGGTATCGCATTATGATACGGCTATAGAAGCCGCATGTCATAGGGCGGGGAACAATCAGAATCTTTTGGCTTATTACTCTCAAAAAGAAATTTTGAAGCAAATTATCGTTAAAGTAGGTGATAAGGAGCTTTCGGCAGCAGATAGAGAGCTTGTAGAAAAAGAATTTACTCCTACTGAGCATGCTCAAATTCTTTTAGTAATGAAAGAAATGTTGGGGGAAGCGGAAATGCCGAAGGTGGAAATGGTTCCTTCTGGAAACAAGTAGCTTGGGTTTGTAGATATACTTCCCTTCGGCCAGACGATATTTTTAAACTAAAGCTGTGGCAATTTAGATTGTTTTGTGAGCATTTACAAGACATCTTGACACAAGAAAACGGGAAAAAATAATGGCGGCTGCTCAAGTTTTTAAAGTTCTCACCGAATTTCGTTTTGAAGTAGGTCAAGCAGTGCTTGGCGCTAGATCCTTACAGAGCGAAGTTAAAAAAATATCAGATCTTGCAGACAATACCATGCTGTCACTCCAACGTCTTGGCATGGGTTTTCTTGCTCAAATGGGACTTATAAGGGGTGGGACTGTTAGTTTTTTGTCTCTTGCTACGGGAGCCTCTGAAAAGTTCTTAGCTGCACAGACTGCTTTAATGATGGTTATGAGTTCCATTGGGGATAAGCTTACTCCCGAGATACAAAATTTTGAAATACGGGCAAATGCTGCAAAGAAAATTATCGAAGATCTTGTTGGAGTAGCGCGAGAATTTGCTATCCCTGAAGAATCTTTGTTCGGTATGACTAAGCTGCTTATTCCTGTGCTTGGCCAGATGGGTGCATTAGGCGCTAATTTTGAAAATGCGATAGACTTATCAAGAAATGTGCTGAAGGCTGCTCCATTATTGGGTCTAGTGCCAGGATTGATTGAAGGACAATTGGTTGATATTGTGGCCGGTGCTTCTAGTGGTCAGGGTAGGCTTTGGGACAGGTTAGTTGGAGATACTCCGCAGTTTTCGCAGTTTGCTAAACGCGGGGGCGTAGCAGATTTTAATATGCTACCTGCTGCCAAGCGAGTGCAGTTATTGCGGGACGCTTTGTTCAGATTTACGAAAGATACTGAGGCGCTGGAGGCCAGGGTTAATTCTCTTAACGGCCAGATAACTATTTTTAAGTCTTTGATACATGGATTTGATTCTATTTTAAGGCCATTGGGAGATTCTATAAAACAGCCTTTAATTCGTGCGTTGCAACTGACGAATCAATTTTTAAAGACCCAAGGCAAGCAGTTAATAATTAATCTAACAAATTTTATAACTCCTTTAATAGAAAAACCTAGAAAATTTGTAATTACTTTGATGCAACTGTCTCGTTTAATAGATGATTTATCCCGCACAAGGGGAATGCTTCTTTTTGGTTCTATTATGACGGGGCTTTCTTTTGCAATAGGTAAGTTAACTAAAACGGCTGCATTTTTAAACCCTATAGTTGGACAAGTATCTGTTATGTTAGGGGTACTTGCTAATGTTTTGGGACAGGTGTTAAGTGGTCCCATTGCAGCCATTGTGGTTACTACTTTGAAATGGCTAGCTATACTTACTCCTTTAGTAGGTATACTGGCGGCTGTATTGGCGTATTTTGGCGTTTTGGGATCTGCTTTAACTTTTCTTTTAAGCAGTGTTCTTTTACCAATTATTGCGGCAATGGGATTGTTTCAACTTGTCTCCAGGGCAGTGGCTTATGCCAGGATTGCAGATCTTCAGGTATTGCCTGCATTCATAGAAAGATTCATGGGTGTAATTACAAAGCTAAAGACTTCTTTTGTATTATTGCTCGATCCATTTATAACTGCTTTTGATACTTTTGCTGAGCTAATTTCTCCTTTATTTAGAATACATATTGGTGGAAGTCTTGTTCTGAGTGTTTTTGAAGGTATCGCGGATTTACTCAAGCTGTTAGCAGAATCTTTTGTAAATCTTCAGGCTGTTTTGAGCGGTTTTATGGAAATGATCTCTGAGATGGTTTTAATCTTGATGGATTTACCTAATTCTATAGATGATTTAATGTCAGGAAGAGCCTCGATGCAGGTCTTCGAAGCTTTCGGAAGAGAGTTTTCCAGGTTTAGAGAAGAAGCTTTTACCGGTATGATGCGAAAACAAGAGGATATGGCCATTGTGCAGCAAAAAGTAGAAGTAGGAAAAGTGGAGATAAGAAACGAATTTCGTGAGAAACAAGAGCCAGACAGAATAGCTTTTACTATAAAAGATCAATTAGCTAAAGCAGCAATGAATCCTACCCAGGGACGAGGCAGGACATCGAGCAGGGGGCTTGTAACGAGCTTTGCTGCTACTCAGTAGGATAAAACATGGTATTAGGATATGGTTTAAATACAGGCGGGGGCTGGGGAGATAAGCTTAGTAACCCATTAACCAAAGAGCTGGGTGGCGAGCTACGGGGAAATGATTTCCAAGCGGGCTTTGTTATCCAGGAGCTTAACCCAGAAGATGCTTTAAAACCTTTTGATGACAGACGAATAAACCTTGTCGGAAACCTGATGCCCAAGATCCCTTTTGAAACTTCCGGCGAGCAGTATATAAGTAAGAAATATTATCCAGGAAATCCCGAAGCGGCTGTACAGATCCTTGGACCTCGGGAATCAGATGTTATCATTAGAGGGCGTTTTTATGCAAAACGTTATCCTAAACCTGAGAAATCATTTCTTGCAGGTCTTCCTGCCGTTGGTAGTTTCTTTGACGATGCTACTTCTTCGGACAGTGCCGATAGATATACTCTTCCTTATCAGCTATCAAAAGCTCTTGACGAGATGCGCCAGCGCGGTAATCCCGTAAAAATAACCTTAGGTGAATGGGAGCGGTATGCTGTAATTACAAATACAGTATGGCGCATGAAAAAGCTAGGTGATATTGACTATGAGATTACCTTTGCCATAATCTCGATAAAAGAGCCTACAAAAGCCCCCATAATTGACGAAGTACCTGTATTTCCACCGGTAGAGCTTACTGCTCTTAATGAGCAATTAACCGGCCTACAGGCAGATATAGCGGCAAGAAGAATCCCAGGCAGTGTTCCTATAGGGTTATCCGATCTTTTAAACGATATCACAGGGACTATTGCAGGTGTGGTAAGTGGCGTCATTGATTTTGCCAACAGTATCATAGATCAAGCGGAAGATATCTCTGATTCTATGCAAAGAGCCATTGGTGTTGTGAAGTATGCAGAAGCTGAAGTTTCAAGAGGCAGGGGAAGATTGGCACAACTTTCTTATGCTGTGGAAACAGCGGGGTTTGATCTTGAAGATGATCAAAGACCGGCTGCTCTTCTTGGCTTACCCAATGACATCCCTACAACGGACAGATACCAAACGAGCTGGGATATTTCCAAAGCAATTGGATATAGTAATGATTTTTCTAATTTTCTCAGGCAATTAAGAGAAAAGTTTACTAGGTATACAGAATCTGAACCATTGGCAAGGCATCTTACAAAGGGCGAGGAAAATCTACAGAACATTTCTCTTAGGTGGTACGGGACGGCAGATAATTGGAAAAATATTTATGATCACAATAAGCTGACCTCTACCGTACTCGATAGAGGAAGAATTCTGGAGATACCGAAACTTTGACCTATTATTATCCACAGGCTGCTTTAAGCTTAAGAATACGTTTTGAAGATTTTGGGGCTTCAGACCCCTTAACTGGTAAGACGTTAGAATTTAATTGCATCCCCAAGGATGTGACTGTTTCTATTAATGGGTATTCTAAAGCAGACACTTTTTCCTGTACACTTGATTATAAAAATTTTCCCTTTGATCCTAGAACTATTCGCTCCTTGGGAGTTAGCATATTTTTAGAAGACATCTTGGCACAAACTGAAGAAAGAAGCGGTGCTCCCAAACAGATTAAACCTGTACATAATTTAAAATTAAACCAATCCAATGCCATATTCTTAGGCTTTGCCGATGAGGATACGATAAGATTTGATGAAGAAAACAGGGAAATTAGCTTCGAAGGCCGAGATTTTACCTCACTTTTAATCGATACTCCTTGGGATAGTAACCAGACTTTGCAAAAGAATACGTTTTTTGAAAACATGATTCAAAACATATTGGTTCGTCTTCCTTCTACGAAAGACATCAAAGTTGATCTTAGAAATATTGATGATATACCTCCTTTAGCAAAATTTGAACCTGATTATAATCCTTTGGCAGGGGAGAAAAACAGAAAGAAAAACGAAAGCTATTGGGATGTTATCCAGGATTTAGCGAGACTTGCTGGTGTAATTATATTTATGGAGTTAGATAAATTAATTATAACTAAACCCCAGGCAATGTATGATAAGAAAAAAGTAAAACATTTTGTATGGGGTAAGAACCTAACGAATTTAGAGTTTAAACGTAACCTTGGACGTACCAAGGATTTTAACGTGAGCGTGAGGAGCCTTTTAATAGAGGACAAAAGGCCGGAACAAGTAGTTTTACCCAGAGACGGGACTTACGCTTGGTCTTTGAAAACAGGCATTCCTTTAAAAGATGTAGAAACAATTACCTATGATACACACGGCAAGGAACAAAAAAGAGTAGCCCCTGCCGTAGCTATAAGGCTGTCTAATATCCAGGATAGAGACCATTTAATATCTGTGGGGGAGGGTATTTTTGAGGAATATTCGCGTCAGCAGTTAAAGGGAACTTTAGAAACTGCTGATATGTTTGTTAAAATGGGTAAAGTTGAAGAGGGGCCGTTAAGGCAATTATCTATTGCGCGACTAACCGATTTTGATGTTACTAAAATAAGGCAGGCTACAGCAATTCAAATAGGTATAGAAGATGAAGAGCTGAAAATGCTTAGAAAACTAGGTAATAAAGAGCAAAAAGTAAACTATCTAGTTACTAGAGGATATAAAAAGAAAGTAGCTGAGGCGCTTGCTTCTGCTTTAGACAGGTTTTCTATGACTTTTTATACTAATGCTATTGAATATAGATTATCTGCAAATGAGGGGTTTTCCTGTAATATTGAATTTATCAACTGGATAGAGCTTCCAGAAAAACTAGCGAGTTTTGGCTGATGGGTATAAAGGGATTAGATTTAGAAGAGCTTCGCCAGATCTTCGAGGACAATAGAACTTGGATAGAGATAGGAAAAATCATCCAGGTTGCTCCAGCTCCTGATAGATCCTTGGTGCGAGTAAAGATTTCTATACTTCCCGATCAATACGAAGTAGTGGCCAGGATGAGCTGGGAATCTGTGGGACCAGACGCAGGGCTTTACAGCATGCCGTCTGTGGGAGATATGGTACTTGTCGGATATGCCGAGGGAGAACCAGACCAAGCCTTTGTAATTAAAAGGCTTTCTTCCAAAGAAGACACTTTTCCGATGCGAGCTTTACTCGGCGAATGCATATTTCAGGCACTTTCTGGACAGACTTTGAACCTATGTTCAGATTCTAAGATTCAGCTCGATAAAGGGGGACTTGTTCCAGGGAGCGAGCCTTTGGTTTTAGGAAATGTTTTAAAATCTGCATTAGGCGAATTTTATGATAAAGTTATAGAAGAGATCGATGCAATTATTTCGGGGCCGGTAGGTATAGATTCCATCGGTGGATCTGTGATTACTCACCCTACACTTGTCACTGCGCTTACGACAGTAAAAGCTGCTCTAACGCTGGCAAAAACTCAGTATGTATCGGTTTCGTCTACAAATATTGTAAGTCAACTTGGTTTTACGGAGAGGTAAATGGCTCTTTCTAAAGCAACTATGAAATCAACTATAAAATCCAAGATGGATACCTACATGGGATCTGCCGAGGATGATTCTAAGCGTGAAGATTTCGCAGAAGCCTTAGCGGACGCTATGCTTCAGATATTAACAGCCCAGGCACAAGTGACAGGTAATACCGTTGTGGCAAGTGGCTCTAGTTCGGGCACATGGCCAACAACGGCTACGATAGGTTAGGGTAATGGCGACTATTCAGCAGGTTCTGAAAACGGATATTAAACACCAAAAAGATTTTGTGAAAACAGATTCTGGTGGAGATATCCAGTCTATATCTGGGTTTGATAATATCAGAGAAGCCATTTTACGCCGGATTGTCACAGAGCCAGGAACTTTGATCCATCGGCCAGGGTACGGCATTGGGCTAAAGCATTTCCAGAATGCTCCAATGACGCTTGCTACTCAGCAAGAAATTGCTAAACGTCTCCAGGAGCAACTTACACGAGACAGCAGGATAGCCTCGCTATTATCGGTTTCGGTAGAATCCGAGGACCGTACTCCTGAGAAGGCCGTGATTAATCTAAGTGTAAAACTGGAAGGTTATGACGAGCCACAAATGATAGAAATTCCCTTTGGAGAGGTATTTTAGATATGGCACAGCCAAGAAGCCAGCAAGAATTATATGATATTTTCAAAACCGAAGTACAGCTCCGCGCTCCTGAGCTAACAGATTGGGAAGACGGATCTATTAACGATGCTGTGGCAGGAGCCTCGGCAACTGCAATGCATGAAGTCGTCCGGCTTCTTATTGATCAGTTTCGCAAAACCTTTTTCAACACGGCCAATGGTCCGGAGATCACAGGTTCTACCGATGAGCTGGAAACACTTGCCGTTGATCATTTCGGCGAGGATTTCGCGCGTCCTTCTGCCCAGGCGGCAGTAGGGGTTGTAAAATTCTCTCGTCCAGATACTTCCAACGGAGACGTTACGATTGCCTCGGGCACGGTGGTAAAAACTCCTCCTAATGCAAACGGAGAATCCCAGCGTTATGAAACTACGTCCAATGTGGAGATGACCGGAACTGAGATAAACGCAAGTGTAGAAGCTGTGGCAGCGGGAACGGCTGGGAATGTATCGGCAGGGGAAGTTACCCAGATAGAAACAGCTCTTACAGATCCCACGATAACTGTAACTAATGAAGAAGATTTCTCTGGAGGGGCTTCCGAGCAAGATGATGCCACCTACCGAGAGACGATAAAAAACCTGATTCAACAGATACGCGGAGCCACAAAGGACGCCATAGAGGCGAAACTTCTAACGGTTTCCGGTATTGTTCAGGCTACGGTTATAGAATTTTTACAAAACGTCATAGAATATGACGATGACACGGACACTACTTCAGGTGATTCTTTTACGATACCGCGGGTGAAAGCATACGTTGCAGACGCTAACGGCACGGCCAATGATGCGTTAGTGGCCTTGTGTCAGACGGCTGCCGATGAAGTGCGCGCTTGCGGAGTAAGAATAGATGTTTACGGAGCTGTGGCTGTTAATCTGACATGGAAGGCACAGCTAACGTTAGATCCAGGCGGGCCTAATTACGCCACGCTTGTAAACGATACTTCGATGATTGAGCAAACTATGACAGAATATGTACAGAATCTAAACATCGGAGATGATTTTAATCGCTCCTTAGCGGATGCTGCCATGCTTGCCATTTGGGGGCCAGCGGGCACAGGTGATCTTGTGGCACTAAGTGGTTTTATAACGACTACTCCGAGCGGTAATATTAGCGCTGATGAGAACGAACGGATAATACCGGATACGATAGAGATTGTATAAATGGCTAAAACACAAGCACAGTGGCTAACTAAGCTAAAAGCCTTCGTACCACGTTGGTTTTACGAGGAAGAATATTATCAGGAAGCTTTCTCCGAGGGGCTTGCAAAAATACTTGTCCAGCTTGAAGAAGACATTGAATCCCATATATCAGATACCATGCTCACTGAAGCGTCGGGGCTTGTCCTTGATGCTCATGGTGATGAGCGTTCTATTGATCGAGCCACGGACGAATATGACGCCCAGTACTCTATCCGTGTTCGTAACATGGCCAACAGATCCAATAGACCTGCCATAAAAGCCTTGGTTGATCAATTGCTTATGGCAGGTGTATGTACGATCATAGAAGATTATGAAGCGTCTATATTTTGTGACAGAGATCATTATGTTTCAAGAAATGAGCTTTTAGTAGAGCAAATTTATAATAGTTTTTCTATTATAGTAGATAAACAACTGCATGATCCGTATTCGTTTGCGGACAGAGAATATTTTGTTGGCCGAGAAGATTATTTAGGGCAAGCAGAATCTTCTCAGTATGTATTTGATTTAATTTTAGAAACTGTAAACAAGGTGAAGGCATCAGGGTGTCTTTACCGCATAATCGAGCGTAGAGGTAGTTATGTCTAGACGTAATTTTGCAGACGGCGTGGAACTCGTAAGAGAGGATCTTAACGCTATACCAAAAGCACAAGAGCGGATGCTTTTCGACAGGCTTTTGTACGAGATCGTACAAAGAAAGGAAGATGCTTTCTTTGATGATTCTTTTTTAACTGAATTTGCCACCTCGACCAGTGTAACGGTACGACCAGGAGCTGGTTTTCAGACAGATTCATCACAGAGCAATCCAGAGCCAGAAAAAAGGCTTTTATACAACGAAGCCTCGGCAAGTCTTTCTATATCTGCTCCAGATCCTTCTTTGGACAGAATAGATATAGTGTGTGTAAAGGCTGCTCTGGCAGATGATCTAACGGCAAACAGAAAATACAAAGATGCCATCTCGGGAGCTGTTTCGACAGAATCTTTAGTGGTTCAGCAGGATTGGCAAGCAGAAATGCAGATCGTTGCGGGAACTCCTGCGGCTTCTCCGGTTGCTCCTTCTACTCCTTCGGGCTATATAAAAATAGCAGAACTTGCCGTTACTACTGTTTCAGGACTGGCTGGAGCTGGGGCAGTTACAGATACCCGTGAATCTATGCCGGTTGGATCTGAAACGCTTATAAACACAATTGGTTATGATAGGCTGACGGAAAGCTCTACGTCTGCACTAAAGGATCTTTTAGCAGAGATAGATACTTTTATAAAACAGGGATATTTTTCTTACTGCGATTGGGATGATCGTTCGACCGATCCCGATGCTCCGGCAAACGGCAGTGGTAAGATTAGGATGTATGTTAAAGACGGCACACTTTACGGACGTGCCGAAGCTCCAGGTGGCTCTATTGCTCCTTTAGGCGGGGGCGGTGGAGGCGGCGGGGGCGGAGCCGTATGGAATGCTCCGGATGGATCCGCTCCATTAGAAACTGATGAGAACGGAGAGAAAGTTTGGTTGTTCCAATCTGGGCTTTCTCAGAAGCTTGTGATGTTTCTAAAGGTTCCACAGACTTACCTTTCAGGACGCCAGATTAAACTTTACGCTGGGCACTATTCCCCATCGGCAGCCAATACAATCTTGATTAAAGCCCAAAGCTATTTGATCCGAAAGAACAATGATGCAATTGATTCTACTGCAAACGGCCATACGTCTACCAATACGGCGTTGACCAACACGGTAGCAAATCAGTATCGCGAAGGAATTATTGATATTTCTGATAGTGATGGAAAGCTGAATTCTGTTGCAGTATCTCCAGGGGATTTAATCCGAGTGGAGCTGTCCCGAGACACTGACACGGATACGGCAGACATTCGTTTTATTCCATCTTCTACGGAATTTACTTTCGTATAAATTAAATATAACCACGGAGGGTTAAATGGCTAAGACAACAACGGAAGTTTCCAGGCTGAAGCTTTCCCATCCAGATCATAATTATGATGCCTCGCCTTCGGATAGTGATCTGCATGGGGCTGTAAGAGACGGCTGGACAAAATTAGGTGACAACCTGCATTCTCGGTTTTTTACAAAAGACGGTTTAGCAAATGCAGCCGGCCAGGATTTTGACCATAATTTCAACACACCTTTGGCAGATCTTAGGGTAATTCTGTATAAAAGAAATACTGGTACGGGAGAGCTTACACCTCTTAGTGAAGACACTACACCGAAAAGATCTGATTTTACTGTGGGGCCTAAATCTGGGGATGAGAAAAAGCAGATAACTGTGACAAACGGCTCGGGTTCCAGCCAGGACATAGCTGTGGTTATAAAACAGGCACAAGAAAAAGCCAGCTCTGCTCAAATCCTTTGGGACGGGCCAGACGGCACAGCTCCTATTCAAGCTGAAGAAAACGGTGTGAGAGTATGGAAATTTGAAGCTGGAAAATCCCAAGAGCTTATAGGCTTTTTGAAAGTGCCTAAAAATTATGAGATAGGCCGGCAAATAACCTTGCAAGCCATGCAGTATTCTCCGGCAAGCTCTGGTAATCATCTTCTATCGGCTACCAGTTATTTGATTAGAAAAAATACAGATGCGGTTGGCTCTACTGCTAATTCGCATTCTTCTACCAATACAGCTCTGGCCAACACGGTAGCAAACCAGTACCGTGAGAACGAGATAGACATTACAGACACGGACGGCAAGGTAAACTCTCAGGTGGTGAAACCAGGGGATATCTTACGTGTTGCATTAGAAAGAGGCACTGACACGGACACCGAAGATGTTCGTTTTGTTCCAGGTGCAAGTGAGTTTAATTTTAGTTAATATTTACTAATCGGAGGTAATAATGAGGTATTTAGCACTAGTTTTATTGATTTTTTCTACAGTTTGTTTCTCTCAGATGAAAGAAACCCAGCGCCAGGAGCTTACCAGCGTTAACCTTTTGGGTGATTATAACCCAGGGTTTGAAAACATGAGCGCCAAGTGGACAAAAACCGGATCTTCTACGTTTGCCATAGATTCATCTAACTACAGAGCAGGAACATCGGCTTTGAGCTGGAACGCTTCAGCTACAGGTGAATATCTGAGCAGTGAGGCCGTAGCGGTAACAGACGGGCTTAAGGGAAATAGCTGTATGGCCGGAGCTTGGTTTAAATACGCTTCGGGATCTTCGGGTGATGTTAAGCTTCAGGCTTATGACGGATCAAACGTGCTTGCAGAAAAAGATATAAACGTAAGTGATTACTGGTATAAAGACTACGTAGCGTTTACATGTCCGACAAGCGGCAACATACAGTTTCGTCTTGCTTCTACATCCGACTCTGGAGCAATCCTTTTGGACCAAGTGTGGGTCGGGGAGCAGAATAATCTAGTCGACGTCTCGCAGGCTGAAATTGTAGGGCATTTACGTTGGGCAACAGATTCAGATTGTATATGGTCTTCAACTAGCGGAACGTTAGCAGCATTCGCGGCTGATACAGATTGTGTAACAGATATTACAAGAGGATCAATAGCAGAACCTTCTACAAAAATACCTGGAGCAACTGTTAGTAATATTCAAGCCGGTAAACATACTGTTACAGTGAACGGGTACTTTTACGAAGCATCAACAGCAGGGTGTGAATATTCTATATATGATGGTTCTACCAATTCAGGTTTAACTATTTTAGCGGCAGGTGAATCTAAAAGTAGTTTAGAAGGTGAGTTTGAATATACCACTGCTCAAGGCGAGAAAACTTTTCAGATTTATGTTCAAAGAACAAGCGGTGCTGGTTCTTGTAGAATCACTACAGCTAATAATAATCAAGTTTTAGAATTTACAGTAAAACGCTATCCCCTATCCTCGGAAAAAGCAGTAAGTCTTGATACGCAAGGAGCTGTTTGGTCGGGATATCATGGTGAAACCTGCCAGTGGTCAGAAACAAGTTCTAGTTCTCACCAATTGCCGAGTGGAGATGCTACATGTGTATTTGACGAGTTGGTCAACCTAAATTTTGGCACAGTTACGAGTTTAGCTGACGGTACGGGAAACCAACCTGGGTTTTCTTTTACGCCAAAGCGTACTGGTTTGCATGAGATAACAGCAAGAGCAATAGGGTATTCTAGCTCATCAGGCCAAACTGCTTCTTATAATTTAATTTATGACGGATCGGTTATTTCTAAAGCATTTATTGCATCTAGTCAGGATGTTGAAATAGTGCTCAAAGGAGTCGCAAATATAACATCCATAGGAACGAAAAATGTTGAGTTGCGAATGATGGTTGCTTCCGGAGGGATAACTAACACTATAAGAGGGCAAGCGACAACAGTAGTACCAGCGGTAGAATGGATGATAAAACCACTAACCCAAAACTTCCCCCAAGCTGTAGCGATAACAGACATAAACCCAACAGCCATGAGTGCTAGTGCTGCTACAAGAGCAGGTTATTATCAGTATGAGGAAGGAACTACTTATAATGGTGTAGCTTTGAATATTACAGGTACAAATTGGACAACAGATTTTGGTATGTTTTTACCTTATCAGACGAACTCCGGATCTTGGAGACTTCGATTTAATTTCAGCGGTTTATTATCAACACCTGCTAGTAGTGTAATATTATCAATAGCAGGAATAACTTTTTTAAATGCAACATATCCTCAAGCCGTAACAGTTATAGGAACAACGGGCAATTGGTCATCGGGGTACGCAGATAATAATAATGATGATATAAGAGTTTATCTAGGTGTTAGCGCAGATGTAATTAGAGTATCTGGAGATATAGCTTTAGATACAAAACCAACATGGGCATATTAAAATGAAACTACTCCTAACACTAACAATCCTTATAACATCCTGCACTTGGTTCGACAAACACGAGCCAAGTGCTACTAAAAACACGTTCGAAGATGTTAAAGCTCGCGCTTTGACGTATCAAAACTTAATAGAAGACCCTTATGATATCGTAGACCGTTGCGATGGTATGACATTCCTTGGTCTTTGGGATTGGTCGGTTGAAGAGCATAAAAGAATTGATCTTTACCGACACGAATACCCTGAAGGCGTTTGGCAT
>CAZQSB010000017.1:0-46139 GCA_964596015.1 uncultured bacterium
AACGCCGGCATCACCAGGGACGGCCTCATCGCGCGGATGTCGTCGGCCGACTGGCAGGCCGTGCTCGACGTCAACCTGACCGGGGCGTTCAACTGCATCAGGGCGGTCTCGAGAACGATGATGTCCCAGCGTTACGGCCGCGTCGTCAATATTTCGTCCATTATCGGCGAGATGGGCAACGCGGGCCAGGCCAACTACGCGGCCTCGAAGGCCGGGCTCGTCGCGCTCACGAAGTCGGTCGCGAAGGAGCTGGCCTCGCGCGGGGTGACCGCGAATGCCGTCGCCCCCGGGTTCATCGAGACCGGCATGACGGCCTCGCTTCCCGAGAAGGTCAGGGAGGAGTATCTTTCGTCGGTCGTGCTCAGACGCTTCGGGCGTCCCGAGGACGTGGCGAATGTGGTTGCATTCCTCGTTTCCGATGAAGGAGACTATGTCAACGGTCAGACGATCAATGTCGACGGAGGGATGATCTAGGGGAAGAGCCACCCTCCAGGTCACGAACAGGGGGCATGAAGAAGATGGCAGATGTTGCGGCGAAAGTGAAGCAGGTCATTGCCGAGAAGCTCCAGATCGACCCGGGACAGGTGACGCCGGAGGCCTCGATCGTCGAGGATCTCGGCGCCGATTCGCTCGAACAGGCGGACATCCTGTTCTCTCTCGAGGACGAGTTCGGCATCACGGCCGACGACACCGACGAGGCCGAGGGCCTTAAGACGGTCTCGGACATCGTGTCGTATCTCGAGAAGAAGGTCGAGGAGGAGTCGTAGGAACGCGACGTCGGGGCCCCCGCGGCGGGGCCGCGGAGGCTCCGGCGTCGTTCATGGTGGCCCGAACGAAGGCGCGCCTTGAGGCGGCCTTCCAGTCAACCGCGGCAGAGGGCCGGTTTTCAGGAGGCCTTCCGCCGCATCAGGGAGCGAAAGGAGAGGAATGTCACCGAGGAGGGTAGTGGTCACAGGCATGGGGGCGCTGACGCCGCTCGGGCTCGATGTCCAGTCGTTCTGGGACGGGCTCGCCGCGGGAAGAGGCGCCTGCGCGGAGATCCGCTCGTTCGACGCGAGCGAGTTTCCCGTGCGCATCGCGTGCGAACTCCCGGACTTCGATGCCGAGGATTACCTCGACAAGCGCGAGCTTCGGAAGATGGACGCGGTGACCAGATACGCCATGGCCGCAGCCCAGATGGCCTGGGAGGACGCGGGGTTCGACGAGGGGGCCTTCACACCCGAGAGAGCGGGTGTCGTGATCGGCACGGGCGTCGGGGGAATCCAGACACTCGAGGATCAGCACACCGTGCTCATGGAGAAGGGGCCGCGCAGGGTCAGCCCGTTCTTCATCCCGATGCTCATCGCCGACATGCCCGCGGGCATGGTCAGCATCCGCTACGGACTCAGGGGACCCAACTACGCGACGGTCTCCGCCTGCGCGTCGGGGGCCCACGCGATCGGAACGGCGTACCGCGCGATCCGCGACGGCGACGCCGAGGTGATGGTCACAGGCGGCACGGAGGCGGCGGTCTGCCCGCTGTCGGTCGCCGGATTCGCCAACATGAAGGCGATCTCGAGCAGGAACGACGAGCCGGAGAAGGCCTCTCGACCGTTCGACAGGGACCGCGACGGGTTCGTGCTCGGCGAGGGCGCAGGCATCGTCGTCCTCGAGGAGCTGGAGCACGCTCTCGGTCGGGGCGCGGACGTCCGGGCCGAGATGGTCGGCTTCGGAGCGACCGGCGACGCCTTCCACATGACGGCGCCGGCCCCTGGAGGGGAAGGCATGGCTCGCGCCATGTCGATAGCGCTCGCCGACGGAGGGCTCGCTCCCTCCGACGCGCAGTACATCAATGCGCACGGCACCTCGACGCCGCCGAACGACAAGCTCGAAACGGCTGCGATCCACGAGGTCTTCGGCGAGCACGCGCGGAAGCTCGCGGTCTCGTCCACGAAGTCGATGACCGGTCATCTCCTCGGAGCGGCCGGCGGCATCGAGTTCATCGCGACGGTGCTCACGCTCGAGAAATCCATCATCCCGCCGACCATCAACTACGAGACGCCGGACCCCGAGTGCGATCTCGACTACGTCCCGAATCAGGCCAGAGAAGCCGAGGTGACCTGCGCCCTCACCAACTCGTTCGGTTTCGGGGGGCACAATGCCGTCATCGCCCTCCGCCGCTATGACGAGTGACATGTGACGGGCGACAAATGTCATGAATGATGGACCGCTCGGCTGGCTCGCCGGCCTCACGCAGCGCTCGGGTGAACTCGACCCCGGGCGCGTGAAGAAGCTCAAACTGCTGACGCGGCGCCTCGGCGTCCGCATCAAGGACCTTCGTCTTCTCAACCAGGCGCTGATGCACCGCTCGTACGTCTACGACGCGGACCTCGACAGAGGCTACTCCAACGAACGCATGGAGTTCCTCGGGGACGCCGTCCTCGGTCTCGTCGTCAACGAGTACCTCTACGAGCGCTTCGGGGAGCGGCAGGAAGGTCGCCTCACCAAGATCAAGTCGCTGGTCGTCAGCGAGTCCGTGCTGTCGAAGCGCGCCGAGGAGATCTCCCTCGGCGACTTCATATTGCTGTCAGAGAACGAGCGCACCTCCGGGGGCGCCACGAGATCATCGATCATCTCGGACGCCTTCGAGGCCGTCATCTGCGCGATCTACCTCGACTCGGGCCTCAAGGCGGCGCGCAAGTTCATCCACGAGCACCTCCTGAGGGACATCGACGAGCTTCTCGAGGACGACGACTTCAGGAACTACAAGAGCCTCGTCCAGGAGTACGCCCAGAGGAAGTACGGTTCCAGACCGCGCTACCGGGTGGTGTCGGCCAAGGGGCCGGAGCACGCCAGGACCTTCTTCGTCGAGCTCAAGCTCAAGGGGCGCGCGTTGGGACGGGGCGAGGGGAAGAGCAAGAAGGAAGCGGAGCAGATGGCCGCGAGAAACGCCCTCAAGCGACTGGGGCTCCTCGCGAAGGACGGCCGCCTGGTCAAGGAGAAGCCGAAGCGCTCCGGGTCGCGCCGCTCCAGGCGGGGCAGGCGCCGCAAGAAGGAGACCGCCTCATGAACTACTTCCTGACCGAAGAGCAGGAGATGCTGAAGGAGCTCTGCGCGCAGATAGCGCGCGAGAAGATCGTTCCGGTCCGCGCCGAGTACGACGAGTCGGGGGAGTTTCCCTGGGACGTCGTCAAGGTGATGGCGGAGTCGGACATCTACGGCGTCTATATCCCGGAGGAGTACGGGGGCTTCGGTGGCGGCGTCACCGAGATGTGCATCGCGACCGAGGAGCTCTCGAAGGCGTGCGGCGGCATCGCCCTGGCTTTCGCCGCGTCCGCTCTCGGAACCATGCCGATCCTGCTCTTCGGCAGCGAGGAGCAGAAGCGGAAGTACCTGCCGCCCATCGCTGCGGGTGAGAAGCTCGCGGCCTTCGCTCTCACCGAGGCCAACGCCGGAAGCGACGCCGGAGCCATCGAGACGCGGGCCGAGCTCGACGGCGACGAGTACGTGCTGAACGGCACGAAGCAGTGGATCACGAACGGCGGTGAGGCCGAGGTCTACACCGTCGTCGCGCGGACCAGGAAGGGCATCGGCATCCGCGGCATCTCGTGTTTCATCGTGGAGAAGGACACGCCCGGGTTCACCTTCGGCAAGAAGGAGGACAAGATGGGGATCCGCGCGTCGGCCACGCGCGAGCTCGTCTTCCAGGACTGCCGGGTTCCGAAGGAGAACCTGCTCGGCCGCGAGGGAATGGGCTTCATGATCGCGATGCGGACCTTCGACCAGTCGAGGCCGGGCGTCGCCGCTCAGGCCGTCGGTATCGCTCAGGGCGCGTTCGACGAGGCGGCGAAGTACGCGCGCCATCGCGAGCAGTTCGGTCAGCCGGTCGCGTCGTTCCAGGGCCTGCAGTTCATGCTGGCCGACATGGCGACGAAGATCGAGGCCGCGAGGGCGCTCGTGCTCTCGGTCGCGCGAGCGGTCGACGCCGGTGAGAAGGACGTGGGCAAGATATCCGCGATGGCCAAGCTCTTCGCGTCCGACGTGGCGATGGAGGTGACGACAGACGCCGTGCAGGTCCTCGGCGGATACGGTTACATGAAGGAGTACCCCGTCGAGAAGATGATGCGCGACGCGAAGATCACGCAGATCTACGAGGGGACGAACCAGATCCAGAGGGCGGTCATCGGCTCCGCCGTCATCAAGGAGAGCGCGGCGGAGGAGCGGAAGGCGTAGCCGCCCGTCCGACCGGTCAGCGGGAGACACCATGCGAATAGTCGTGCTCGTGAAGGAAGTGCCCGACACGACCGAGGTGACGATCGACCGCGAGACGAACACCCTCGTGAGAGAGGGGGTCCCGTCGATCGTGAACCCGTTCGACATGTACGCTCTCGAGGAGGCGCTCAGGATCCGCGAGGCCGTGGGCGAGGGGACCGTCACGGTGATGTCGATGGGGCCGCCCCAGGTGGAGAAGTCGCTCAGAGAGGCGCTCGCTCTCGGCGTCGACGAGGCGGTGCTGCTCTCGGACCGCGCATTCGCCGGCTCGGACACCTGGTCGACCTCGTACACGCTGTCGGCGGGCATCAGGAAGCTCGGCGGCGCCGACGTCGTGCTCTGCGGCAAGCAGGCGATCGACGGCGATACCGCTCAGGTCGGCCCGGGCGTGGCGCAGTTCCTCGACATTCCCCAGGTGACGTTCGTCAAGTCGCTCTCCATAGAGGGCGGCCGCGCGCGGGCGGAGCGGATGGTCGAGGGAGGCGCCGATGTTCTCGACGTTCCTCTCCCGGCTCTCTTCACCGTCGTGAAGGACATCAACGAGCCCAGGCTCCCGTCGCTCAAGGGGAAGATGCGCGCCAAGAAGGCGGAGATCACCGTCTGGGGAGCCGGCGACCTCGACGTCGATCCCGCGGAGCTGGGGCTCGACGGCTCGCCGACGCGCGTCGTGCGCATCTTCGCGCCGGAGGCCAGGGGCGAGGGGACGGTGCTCACGGGCGACGTGGAGGAGACGGTGCCCGCGCTCGTCGAGGAACTCCTGCCCGTCATTCGGGGAGACGCCTAGGACGGTTCATCCACGGGGGAACGTGTGAGCAGTATCGAGGTACTGGCGGACCGATGCGTGGGATGCGGCGCGTGCGTGCCCGCCTGTCTCTACGACGCCATCGAGATGCGGGACGACGTCGCGGTCATCAAGGACAACTGCACGCTCTGCGGAGCGTGCGTCGACGCCTGCAAGTTCGACGCGATCATCCTGAGAAAGGCCCACAGGGAAGCCGTCTCGAAGGACGACTACCGCGGCGTCTGGGTCGTGGCAGAGTCGCGCGGAGGAGAGATACATGATGTGACCTTCGAGCTCCTCGGGCGGGGACGGGAACTCGCGGACACGCTGGGCGTCGCGCTTGAGGCTGTGCTCGTCGGCTCGGGGGTGAGCGACGTCGCATCCCGCCTGGTAGCCGGTGGAGCCGATGTGGTCCGGGTCGTCGACGACCCCGCGCTCGCCGACTACGTTGACGAGCCGTACGCCGCCGTCGTGGCCGAGCTCATTCTCCGCCACAGGCCCGAGATCGTGCTGACCGGCGCCACCGCCGTCGGACGCTCGCTCATTCCGCGCGTCGCCATTCGAGTGCGGGCCGGACTGACGGCGGACTGCACCGGCCTCGCCATCGATGAGGAGGAGCGGCAGCTCCTTCAGACCCGCCCGGCGTTCGGCGGGAACATCATGGCAACCATCATCTGTCCCGACCACCGTCCTCAGATGGCCACGGTCAGGCACAAGGTGATGACGGCGCTCGAACCGGACCCCTCGAGGGCCGGAGAGATCGTCGAGGAGACCGTCGATCCAGCGCTCCTCCAGACCGACGTCAGATACGTCGAATTCGTCGAGGACGTGACCCAGGCCGTCAACATCGCCGACGCCGACATCATCGTTTCCGGCGGGCGCGGCATGGGCGGCCCGGACCGGTTCAAGCTGCTCGAGGAGCTGGCGGAGGTGCTGGGCGGAGCAGTCGGCGCCTCGCGCGCGGCGGTCGACGCCGGCTGGATACCGTACTCACATCAGGTCGGGCAGACCGGCAAGACCGTGCAGCCGAAGCTCTACATCGCGTGCGGCATCTCGGGAGCGGTCCAGCATCTGGCCGGCATGCAGTCGTCCGGGACCATCGTCGCCATCAACAAGGACCCGGACGCGCCGATCCTCAAGGTCGCCGACTGGGGCATCGTCGGAGACCTCTTCGAGGTGGTCCCCGCGCTCACCGCGGAGTTCAGAAAGCGCCTCGCCTGACGCCCTTCTCGGCCGGCGTCCCGGATCTCCGGCCCGGTCGTTCGCTACTCAACTTCCACACGAAGCTCGCTGAGCCTCCGGGCAGCGGCCTCGCGCGCCGCGGCCAGCTCGGGCGGTTCCTGCGTGGTTCCGAAGTCCGGCGCCGGCGCCGGACCGAACTCGGGCGGTCGTTCCCGCGCGAGCCCGGCCGGCAGCGCCTCGAGAACGACGCGGCCGTCGATGTCGTCGGGGATCTCGACCCCCAGCATGGCGAGCACGGTGGGCGCCACATCTCGCGCGTGCAGAGAGGCCGCCTCGGGAAGCGGCTGGATCCTGGGGCCTCTGACGATGAAGACGCCGGGCGGCGCGTCCGCGTGCGTTCCGGATATCCTCGGGACGTCCAGCGAGGGATGGAAGCCGTACGCGGAACAGAGGATGAAGATCGTCTCGTCATCGACGAGCCGCATGATGCGCCACACAGCCTGGTCGACGAACTCGTAGTATCGGGGAAGGACCTCCTCGAACCTGAGCGCCTCGTCCGGGAGCTCAGAGAAGAACTCGGGCGCCGCCGGCGCGAGGAACCGGTGACTGACGGCGTCGAGTCCCGCGATGTGGATCATCGCCAGATCGGGTTCCTCCCTGGCGAGGAGTCGGACTCCGACATCGAGAACTGAGAGGTCCGCGAGGTGCGACCAGCGCGCGGCGGTGAGATGGTCCTCCCAGCCGCTCGGGTCGGCCTCGTCGAGCGCTACGATCGATTCGAAGGATGCGGCCGCCCGCTCCTCGGTCCGGGCCGCGATGTCGAAGATCTCGGACTCGAGTTCCGGGCTCGAGGCGTGACCCGGGCTACCGGGGAAGATGGCCGGAGCGAGTTCGTTCACGTGGGACTCGGCGCGAGGGGCGAAACCGGCCACCAGCGGCCAGTCGCTCCGCGCGGCGGGCCACGCCGCGGGCCAGTTCACGACCAAGGGAGTCCCTCCGGCCGCAGCCACAAGCTCGGCGACGCGCGGGACGGCGCCGTAACGCCGGTCCGGCCGCCCCGGGACGTCCGAGCCGCTCGGCGCGACGCCCGCCATCATGGCGTTCCACGAGACCTCCGGCACCGCCGGGATCTCGGGGGCGAGCTCGCCGCTCACGCCGGACCGGAGGAGCGTCCCCACGGCCGGCATCCGTCCCTCTTCCACGTAGCGCGCCAGAAGGAACCAATCGAGCCCGTCGACCCCGAGCACCACCACGCGGTAACCGGAGCCGGGTCCGGGAGGCGGCGCGTCGGGGGACGTGACGAGTCCCGCGATCAGAAGGACGACCGCGGCGGTCAGGACCACAACGAGCGCCACTCGTCTGCCGGTCATGTCGTTTCTCCTCCGCGATTGCGGCTTGTTGGTTGACAGGTGCGAGTGTAGACTAGATAGCATGCCCAGAAACAGCAGGTCAAGCGCCGCGAGCGGGCGAGGCCGCCCGCGCCCGCGGCGTTCCGCATCGACCCGGAGCACCGGCGGCGACGGAGAGCTCATCGTCAGGGGCGCCCGGGAACACAATCTCAAGACGATCGATCTGTCCCTGCCGAGGAACCGGCTCATCGTGGTGACCGGGCTCTCGGGTTCGGGGAAGTCGTCGCTCGCCTTCGACACCATCTACGCGGAGGGGCAGCGGAGGTACGTCGAGTCGCTGTCGGCCTACGCGCGGCAGTTCCTCTCGCAGATGCAGAAGCCGAAGGTCGATCTCATCGAGGGCCTTTCTCCGGCCATATCGATCGAGCAGAGGACGGCCTCGCGGAACCCGCGCTCCACCGTCGGGACGGCGACCGAGATCTACGACTACCTGAGGCTTCTCTACGCCCGCGTCGGAATCCCCCACTGCCATCTCTGCGGCCGCGAGATCACGCAGCTGACGGTCGATCAGATGGCCGACCGCGTCCTGGAGTTCCCGGAGAAGACGAGGGTCCAGATCGTCGCCCCTGTCGTACGCGGGAAGAAGGGACAGCACCGCGACACGCTGGCCCGCATCGAGCGGGCCGGCTTCGTCCGGGTCCGCGTCGACGGCGAGACGAAGGAGATCGCCGACGTCGGTCGGCTGAAGAAGAACAAGAAGCACACGATAGACGTCATCGTCGACAGGCTCGTTCTCAAGAGGTCGGTCAGGAAGCGTCTCGTCGATTCCCTCGAGACCGCTCTCGAGCTCGCGGACGGAACGGTCGTGATCGTGGCGGGCAAGGAGGAGATCGTCCTGTCAGCGAGCGCAAGCTGTCCCGACTGCGGTGTGGGCCTGGGCGAGCTCGCGCCCAGGATGTTCTCGTTCAACAGTCCCTACGGCGCGTGTCCCACGTGCGATGGTCTGGGTACCATGATGCGCGTCGAGCCCGAGCTGGTGGTCCCCGACACATCGAAGTCGCTCCGGGAGGGCGCCGTCACCTGTTGGCCGGACCTCGCGACCGGCTGGGCGCGGCACAAGCTCGACGCCCTGGCCGAGTACTACGGGTTCGACCTGATGACCCCGTTCGAGGAACTCGACCCTGACGTTCAGAGGGTCCTTCTCCAGGGCTCCGGCGACGAGAAGATCGAGTACAAGATCCAGTTCGAAAAGGGACGCTGGGAGTACGAGGGGAAGTTCGAGGGGGCGGTGCCCAACCTCGAGCGACGATACCGCGAGACGAAGTCCGAGAACGTGAGACGCTGGATCGAGGGCTTCATGGCGGTCGACCTGTGTCCCGAGTGCGGCGGAGCGCGTCTGAGACCGGAGTCGCGCGCCGTGACGGTGGGGGGACGGCCCATCCACGAGATCACGGCCTGCTCAGTGAAGGAGGCGGTGGCGTTCTTCGAGTCGCTCGGCCTCGCGGGTACCCGGAAGAAGATCGCCACGGAGATCCTCAAGGAGATCCGCGAGCGCCTCGGGTTCCTCTCCGATGTGGGGCTCGACTACCTGACGCTCGACCGCTCGTCCGGCACGCTCTCCGGCGGAGAGGCCCAGCGGATCCGTCTCGCGACGCAGATCGGCACGCGCCTGGTCGGCGTTCTCTACATTCTCGACGAGCCGTCCATCGGACTGCACCAGCACGACAACGCGAAGCTCCTCAGGACGCTCACGGCGCTTCGCGACATAGGAAACACCGTGATCGTCGTCGAGCACGACGAGGAGACCATCCGCGCCGCCGATTGGGTCGTCGATCTCGGGCCCGGGGCGGGGCGCCACGGTGGAGAGGTCGTGGCCAGCTGTCCGCCCGGGGAGCTCACGTCGTTCGAGGACTCGTTGACCGGCCGCTACCTGTCGGGCGAGATGTCGATCCCCGTGCCCGACGAGCGACGGCCGACCGACGGGAACCGCCTCACTGTCGTCGGAGCGCGCGAGAACAATCTGAAGGACATCGAGGTCCAGGTGCCGCTCGGGGCGTTCAACTGCGTGACCGGCGTGTCGGGTTCCGGGAAGAGCACTCTCGTCTCGGACATCCTCCACAAGGCGCTCGCGGAGTGGTTCCACCGCAGCCGGAAGATTCCCGGGAAGTTCGACCGGATCGAAGGCATCGAGCACATCGACAAGGTCGTCAATATCTCGCAGGCCCCCATCGGTCGCACGCCGCGCTCGAACGCTGTGACCTACACGGGCACCTTCGTCCACATCAGGCAGCTCTTCGCCAAGGTACCCGAGGCGAGAACGAGGGGGTACAAGCCCGGCCGGTTCAGCTTCAACGTCAAGGGCGGCCGATGCGAGGCATGCCAGGGCGGCGGACAGGTGAAGATCGAGATGCATTTCCTTCCGGACGTCTTCGTCACGTGCGAGGCGTGCGGAGGGCGGCGCTTCAATCGCGAGACGCTCGACGTTCTGTACAAGGGAAGGAACATCGCCGACGTGCTCGAGATGACGGTCGAGGAGGCGCTCGAGTTCTTCGAGAACATCCCGCCGATCGTCCGGAAGCTCGAGACGCTCCGGGACGTCGGGCTCGGGTACGTCCATCTCGGCCAGCCCGCGACGACGCTCTCCGGAGGAGAGGCCCAGCGCATCAAGCTGGCGTCCGAGCTCTCGAGGCGGAGCACCGGACGCACGCTCTACATTCTCGACGAGCCGACGACCGGCCTGCACTTCCACGACGTCAAGATGCTGTTGGACGTGCTCGGGCGCCTCGTGGACCGGGGCAACACCGTGCTGGTCATCGAGCACAACCTGGACGTCGTGAAGACCGCCGATCACATCATCGACCTGGGCCCCGAGGGGGGCGACGAGGGCGGCGAGGTCGTCGCCGCCGGAACCCCGGAGGAGGTGGCCCGGTGCGACGCCTCCTACACGGGGCAGGTCCTTCGGTCGGTGCTCGAGGTCGTCGGCGACTGAGTGGGGAATCGGCTTGACCCGCGCCTCGCCGCTCCTCTACCATGAGCGGATGTATCTTGAGCGCCCCGGGCGCGCCGCGTGACGACGGCGTGGGTCGGGGCCGTCGACCCGTCACGGGGGTATGAGACGGTGGGAGCGGACACCGAAGCCGTTCGAAAGACCCCGCTACACGACGCTCATGTCGCGCTCGAGGCGCGGCTCGTCGATTTCGCGGGCTTCACGATGCCGATGACCTACGATGGCATCGTCGCAGAGCATCTCCGCGTCAGGGAGAGCGTCGGGCTGTTCGATGTCTCCCACATGGGCGAGGTACACGTCAGGGGCCCGGGCGCCCTCGGCTTCCTCGAGACGATCACGACCAACCGGGTGTCGGCGCTCGAGGTGGGCGGCGTTCAGTACTCAGCCATGTGCTATGAGGACGGCGGGTTCATCGACGACCTTCTCGTGTACCGTCTCTCCGGTTCGTACATGCTCGTGGTCAACGCCGCGAACCACGAGAAGGACCTGGAGTGGATCCGCTCGCACGCCGGGCGCGACGTCGAGATAGACGACGCCTCGGACCGGACGGCGCTCATCGCCGTTCAGGGCCCCGCGTCCGAGCCCGTGGTCGGAAGCGTCGTCGAGGGCGACGTCGCCGCGCTTCCGTACTACCGCGCCATTGAGACGCGTGTCTCCGGCGGCGGGGCCGTCGTGTCGAGGACCGGCTACACCGGAGAGGACGGCTTCGAGGTCTACTGCGCTCCGGACCGGGCGCCGGCCGTCTGGGACGCCCTGATGGACGCGGGGCGGGACGTCGGCATCGGGCCCGCCGGTCTCGGGGCGCGCGACACGCTCCGACTCGAGATGGGCTACGCGCTCTACGGGAACGACATCGACGAGACGAGGACGCCGGTCGAGGCGAACCTCATGTGGATCACAAAGCTCAAGAAGGGCGACTTCATCGGCCGGGACGCCATCGCGGCCGCGCGGGAGAAGGGGCCGTCCCACCGGCTCGTCGGGTTCGAGCTCGAGGGACGGGGCGTGCCTCGCCACGGATACGGCATCCTCGTGAACGGCGAGGTCAGAGGCGAGGTCACGAGCGGCACCTTCTCCCCGAGCCTCCGGCGTGGAATAGGTCTGGGGTACGTTCCGGCCGGCACGACCGGCGGGTTCGAGGTCGACATCCGCGGCTCGGCGGTCCCCGCGAGGATCGTCGACCTGCCGTTCTACAGAGAGGGGACCGTCAGGAGCAGGCGCTGACGCGCACGCTCGAGGCACGTGAAGGACGGACGCTCTTCCCCGCGAAGGGAAGAGCGCAGACTGGCGAGGAGGCACTGGCTTTGGCGAAGCTCCTTTTCACGAAGAGCCATGAGTGGGTCGCCGTCGACGGGGACGTCGCGACCATCGGTATCTCGGACTACGCCCAGAACGAGCTGGGTGACATCGTTTTCATCGAGCTGCCCGACGCCGGGAAGAAGGTGTCGGCCGGCGACGTCGTCACGAGCATCGAGTCGGTCAAGAGCGTGAGCGAGCTCTATTCGCCGGTCTCCGGGGAGGTCATCGAGGTCAACGAGGAACTCGACGCCGAGCCGGACAGGATCAACGAGGACCCGATGGGCGACGGCTGGATCCTCAGGGTCAGGATGACGGACGAGTCCGAGCTGGGCGGACTGATGGACTCCGACCAGTACCAGGAGCACACGAAGGGATAGTCGTGCCGTACCTGCCGCACACCGACGCCGACCGGGCCGAGATGCTCCGCGAGATCGGCGCCTCCTCGTTCGAGGAGCTCATCGAGAGCATTCCCGAGGGTCTGAGGACTGCGGAGCCCCTGGACATTCCGGGCCCCCTGTCCGAGGAAGAGGTCGCCCGGCATCTCGAGGCTCTCGCGGCGATGAACCGGCCGCGCGGGCGCCTGCTCTCGTTCGCCGGCGGCGGGGTCTACGACCACCATGTCCCGGCCGTGGTGCGGGCAGTGACGGCGATGCCGCAGTTCTACACCGCCTACACGCCGTATCAGGCCGAGGTGAGCCAGGGCACGCTGCAGTCCATCTACGAGTTCCAGACCATGATCGCCCGGCTGACCGGACTCGACGTGGCCAACGCCTCGCTCTACGACGGCGCGTCGGCGGCCGCCGAGGCGGCCCTCATGGGCCTTGGGATCACCCGGGGAGACCGTGTTCTCGTTCCCTCGACCGTGTCGGCCCCGATCCGAAGGGTTCTCGAGACCTACCTGACGTCGAGCGCGGCCGAACTCGTTGAGATACCGTCCGTCGACGGCGTCGTCGACGTCGACCGGCTCGCGTCCGTGGTCCGCGAGAAGGACGTGGTCGTCCTTCAGCATCCGAACGCGTTCGGGCTCCTCGAGAAGGCCCACGATGTCGGCGGGGCGGTGGAGAAGGCCGGCGGACTTCTCGTGGCGTCGGTAGACCCGCTCTCGCTGGCGCTCCTCAAGCCTCCTTCGGAGTACGGGGCGACCATCGCGGTCGGCGAGGGACAGAGTTTGGGGATGGCTCCCGCCTACGGCGGACCGCTCCTTGGATTCATGGCGACCACGCGCAGGAACGTCCGCAGGATGCCCGGCCGCATCATCGGGGCGACGGTGGACGGCGAGGGACGGCGCGGATACGTCATGACGCTCCAGACGAGGGAGCAGCACATCCGACGCGAGAAGGCCACGTCGAACATCTGCACGAACCAGGGACTGATGGCGCTGGCCGCCGCCGTGCACATGTCGCTTCTCGGGAGGAACGGGTTCCGGGAGACCGCCGTGCACGTGGCCTCGAAGGCGCGCTATGCGGCCGACGCGATCACGGCGCAGGAAGGGTTCACGCTGCGTTTCGGCGGACCGTTCTTCCGCGAGTTCGTCGTCGAGACCCCGAGGGCGGCCGAAGTGGTCCGCTCCGAGCTCGGGCGCGCCGGCATCTGCCCCGGCATCGGCCTCGGCGACGTCGACCCAGAGCTCGAGCGGTGCCTGCTGATCTCGGTCACCGAGCGACACACGAGAGAGGAACTCGACGAGCTGGCCGCCGCGCTGGGTGCGCTTGGGCCGAAAGGGGGGAGCGCATGAGCGACGACGCGAAGCGCCCCTCGCCCGTCGTGGTCGAGCCGACCATCTTCGAGCTCGGTGTTCCCGGACACCCCGGCCACGCGCTTCCCGAGCTCGACGTGCCGAGACTCGAGCCGGAGGAACTCTTCGGACGGAAGTATGCTCGGTCCGAGCCGCCGGCGCTCCCTGAGGTCTCCGAACCCGAGGTCGTGCGCCATTTCACGCGCCTCGCCGAGCTCAACCACCACGTCGACCGCGCGATCTATCCGCTGGGTTCGTGCACGATGAAGTACAACCCGAAGATCGACGAGGAACTGGCGGGTCTCTGCGGGTTCACCGGGATCCATCCCGCGCACGACGACTCGGATTGCCAGGGCGCCATAGCGCTCATGGTCGGACTCTCCCGATACCTCGAGGAGATCTCGGGCATGAGCGCCGTGTCGCTTCAGCCCCCGGCCGGAGCGTCCGGCGAACTCGCCGGGATGCTCATCGCCCGAGCCTGGCACACGGAGCGCGGCAACCCCAGAACGAGAGTCGTGGTGCCGGACTCGGCGCACGGAACGAACCCCGCGAGTCTGACGCTCGCGGGATACGAGGCGGTCGAAACCGCCTCGGGAGACGACGGCCGCATAGACGTCGACGCGCTTCGGGACGTCGTCGACGAAGAGACGGCCGCCGTCATGATCACGAACCCGAACACGCTCGGCATCTTCGAATCCCGCATCGCCGAGATCATCGACATCTCGCATGATGCGGGCGCTCTTGTCTACCTCGACGGAGCGAACCTCAACGCGTGCATGGGCATCGTGAAGCCCGGCGAGATCGGTTTCGACATCATGCACTTCAACCTGCACAAGACGTTCGGCGCCCCGCACGGAGGCGGCGGTCCCGGTTCGGGCCCTGTCGGCGTCAGGAGCGAGCTCGAGCCGTACCTGCCGACGCCGGTTCCGGCCCACGACCCCGAAAGACCCCTCGGACGCCGCTACTACATGGACCGCGACCGTCCGAAGTCGATCGGCGCGGTGCACGCCTGGTACGGGAATTTCCTTGTGATGGTGAAGGCGTACGCCTACATACTGTCGAACGGCGGAGAGGGGCTCAGGAAGGTCTCGGAGGACGCGGTCCTCAACGCGAACTATCTCAAGGCGAAGCTCAGAGGTCCCTACGAACCGTCGCACCCGGGCTTCTGCCAGCACGAGTTCGTGCTCTCGGCCGCTCGGCAGAAGGAGAGGGGCGCGAAGGCGCTCGACATCGCGAAGAGGCTCCTCGACCACGGGCTCCACGCGCCGACGGTCTACTTCCCGCTCATCGTGCCCGAGGCGCTCATGATCGAGCCGACCGAGACCGAGAGCAGACGGTCGCTCGACGCCTTCGTGGAGGCGATGAGGGAGATCGCGTCCGAGATCGAGAGCGACCCGGAGGGGCTCGCCGGAGCGCCCGAGCGGACGCCCGTGGGGAGGCTCGACGAGTCGAGGGCCGCACGCGAACTCGATGTCGTATGGGAGGGCGGCGACCGGGGATGAGGCTCAGCTGGACAGCCTGGCCGGCCGGACGGAACCCGACCCGGGCCCTTCTGGCGCTGGCCTTCATCGGGCTTCTGGGCTGGACGATCCAGAGTCTCTTCCGGACCACTTACTTCACGGTGGTGGCGCTCCTTCTGGTGTGGAGCCAGATCTCGGATTTTTTCCTGCCGACCCGGTACGAACTGGACGAGGAGAAGGTGCGGGTCAGGGGTCTCATCGGCAGGCGGGAGAAGAGCTGGGACGAGTTCAGGAGCTACCATGTCGATCCGTCGGGAGTCCTTCTCTCACCGTTCGTGGAGAGGTCCCGACTCGAGAGGTTTCGAGGGACGTCGCTTCAGTTCCACGGGAACCGCGACGAGGTGATCGCCTTCGTCGAACAGAGGATGAAGGTGGGGGAGGAGTCGGCCGGACGTGTGGAAGATGCGGAGCGGGACGAAGACCGAGGAACAGGAGCTCACCGAGCATGAGATCATGGACCGCTTCGCCGCCCGCGTCGTCGAGTGGAGGATGACCGCCCCGGCGATCTTCTTCCTGGAGGCGGCGAAGCCGCTGTCCTTCCTGGGCAATCAGGCTCTGGTCTTTTTCGAGCCGATCGTCCAGTCGCTCTTCAACTTCAAGAGCTACGACGACATCGCGGCGATACTGGAGGACAGGAAGAACCTGGAGTACCTGCTGACAAAACTGGAAGAACTCGAGGCGGAGAGACATCGCACGGCGCGCGAGGAGAAGAGGCGGCGCAGAGAAGCGAAACGCGCCGCAAGAGAGAACGCCAGGCGCGCCGCGGCAGAGAACGCTGAGGAAGGTGCTGATGAGTGAGAACGGGAAGATCAGGGCGATAGTCGCCACTGACTGCGGTAGCACGACGACGAAGGCGATCCTCATCAAACTCGTCGAAGGGGAGTATCGGCTGATCGTCCGCGGCGAGGCCCCCACGACGGTCGAGGCGCCGTTCGAGGACGTGACGCGCGGCGTTCTGAACGCCGTGAGGGAGGTCGAGGAGCTGTCCGGACACGAGGTGCTGGCCGGAGAGGACGTCATCCATCCAAACGAGGGCGAGAAGGGCGTCGATCTCTACCTCTCGACTTCGTCCGCCGGCGGCGGACTCCAGATGATGGTGGCGGGCGTCGTGAAGAGCATGACCGCCGAGAGCGCTGAACGCGCGGCGCTCGGCGCCGGCTCCATCGTGATGGACGTCCTTGCCTCGAACGACGGTCGGCTGCCCCACGAGCAGATCGAGCGCATCAGGCACCTCCGTCCCGACATGATCCTCCTCTCCGGGGGCATCGACGGCGGGACCATCACGCACGTGGTCGAGCTGGCGCAGGTCATCGCGGCGGCCGATCCCAGACCGCGTCTCGGTACCGGCTATCAGCTCCCGGTCATTTACGCGGGGAACATCAACGCGAGAGAGGAAGTGGAGAAGCTCCTCGGCGAGAAGACCGCCCTGTATCAGGTCGAGAATCTCCGCCCGGTGCTCGAAAGGGAGAACCTCGGCCCGGCGCGCGACAAGATCCACGACCTCTTCATGGAGCACGTGATGGCGCAGGCCCCGGGGTACGACAAGCTGATGGGCTGGACCGACGCCCCCATCATGCCGACGCCCGGCGCCGTGGGCTCCATCATTGAGACCATCGCGAAGCGGCAGGACATCGAGGTGGTCGGCGTCGATATCGGGGGCGCCACCACCGACGTTTTCTCGGTCTTCAAGGACACCTTCAACAGGACGGTCTCGGCGAACCTCGGCATGAGCTACTCGGTCTCGAACGTGCTGGCCGAGGCGGGCATCGAGAACGTTATGCGGTGGGTGCCGTTCGGACTGCCGGAGCTTGAGGTCAGGAACCGGATCAAGAACAAGATGATCCGGCCGACGACGGTCCCGCAGGCGCTCGAGGACCTGAAGCTCGAGCAGGCGATCGCCCGCGAGGCGCTCCGGCTCGCCTTCGAGCAGCACAAGTCGTTCGCCGTCGGCCTCAAGGGCGTGCAGCAGGAGCGGACCATCTCCGACGCCTTCACCCAGTCGTCGTCGGGCGCGACGCTCGTCAACATGATGGACCTCGACCTGCTCGTCGGTTCCGGCGGCGTGCTCTCGCACGCTCCCAGACGGCAGCAGGCCGCGATGATGCTGGCCGACGCCTTCCTGCCGGAGGGCATCACCAGGCTCGCGGTCGACTCGATCTTCATGATGCCGCAGCTCGGCGTGCTCGCCGAGGTCCACGAGAAGGCGGCCACCGAGGTCTTCGAGAAGGACTGCCTCATCCACCTCGGCACGCTCGTAGCGCCCGTCGGCACGACGCAGGAAGGCAAGCCGTGCGTCAAGGTCGAGGCCACGCTCCCCGACGGGACGAATCTCGACGAAGACATCCCGTTCGGTGAAATGCGCGTCTACCCGATGTCGGTCGAGGACAGTGTGCGTCTGAAGATGACGCCCGCGCGGGGATTCGACCTCGGCTCGGGACCGGGCAAGCCGCACGAGGCGACGGCGTCCGGCGGCGTGGTCGGTCTCATGATCGACACCAGAGGACGGCCCTTCACTCTGCCGACCGACGAGTCGAAGCGCGTCGAAAAGCTCGACCGCTGGGCCAAGGCCTTCGACGCCTATCCGGAGTAGCCGAAAGAGACCACGGCCCCCGGGGCGCCCGGGAGCCGAAGACACGAGAAGAACAGGAGCAGCGACAAAATGGCTCACGCGTACACACCAGGCCTCAGGGTCTCGGAGATGACGGTTCTCAGGAAGGAGCGACGGCTTCCCATCAAGGGGGAGGTCCTGGTCTCGGTCGGCGACGAGGTCACGGCCGACAGCGTCGTGGCGCAGACGCACCTGCCGGGGAACGTGCAGCTCATCAACGTCGCCAGCAAGCTGGGAATCCCACCGGAGGACCTGCCGTCCGTCATGAAGAAGGGTGAGGGCGACCCCATGCAGAAGGGCGAGCCGCTCGCGACGACGAAGGGTCTCTTCGGGCTCTTCAAGTCCAACGTCCCTTCCCCGTGCGAGGGCACCGTCGAGAGCATCTCGACGGTGACCGGGCAGGTCATCCTCCGCGAGCCTCCCACGCCCATCCAGATAGACGCCTACGTCGACGGGAGCGTCGTCGAGGTGTTCGAGGAGGAGGGCGTGGCCGTCGAGGTCACCGGCACGTTCATCCAGGGCATCTTCGGCGTCGGAGGCGAGAGGACCGGAATACTCACGATGCGGACCGAGGATCCCTCAAGACCCCTCACCCCCGACGACATCCGCGACGACGACTCAGGCAGGATCATCGTCGGCGGCTCGCACGTCACCTGGGAAGGCCTGCAGAAGGCGATGCAGGTGGGGGCTCACGGCGTGGTCGTCGGCGGGTTCGACGATCCCGACCTGAAGAAGCTCCTGGGCAAGGACCTGGGCGTGGCCATCACCGGGCACGAAGACGTGACCACGACGCTGCTCCTGACCGAGGGCTTCGGAGAGATCGCCATGGCGAAGGGGACGTTCGAGCTCCTCGCCAAGCGCGACGGCAGGAAGGCGTCCGTGAACGGAGCGACGCAGATCCGTGCCGGGGTCATCCGGCCGGAGATCGTGATCCCGATCGAGGAGGCGAAGACGTCCGACCAGATCGCGGTCGCGGAGCAGGGAACCGGCCTCGACATCGGCAGCACGATCCGCGCGATCCGCGCCCCGTACTTCGGTCGGCTCGGCGAGGTGACCGAGCTTCCGAACGAACTCCAGAAGATGGAGTCGGAATCGATGGTCCGTGTGCTCAGGGTGAGGTTCGCCGACGGCGAGGAAGCGCTCCTGCCGCGCGCGAACGTTGAGATGATCGAGCGCTGACGAGACGCGGCCGGCGGCGGGGACAAAGGGGCTTGACAACCTCGTTCAGGGTCTGTTAGCTTCTCCTTCGACTCGCCCGGTCGAACCTGGGGGGTTTTCGTTATCTTCCCGGGACCCAGATCCCGAAAGGAGCGCCCGATGCGCGGAGACGGCGGGCTCTTTTGCGGACATCGATTGGGGGACGGACGGGCCACATTGCTCATCGTGGCCGCCCTCCTCGTTCTGTGTGCCGCGACCGCGTTCGCACAGGAAACGGGGGAGGAAGCCGTCCCCGACACTCTCGCCGTACCCACGCTCGCGCCCCCGCTGAACGTGACGGCCGAGGACACGCCCAACGACCGCGGTGAGTCGATCAACGTCAGGTGGGAGCTCTCTCCCGACGACGACGCTGACGGCGACCCTGTCAACGGCTACCGCGTTTATCGCTCAACACACCCGGACACGGGATTCACGTACGCCGGCAGGGTCGGCTACGGCATCAATCTCCACCGCGACAGCGGCGTCGAGAACGCCGGCGACGACAACGAGCCGTCCTATTACTACCGTGTGGCGGTGACCGATCAGGCCGGCAATGAGTTCCTCTCGGAGCCTTCCGAACCCGCCTTCGCCAGACCCCAGTGGTTCGACATGACGCGCTTCAACGTGATGATCGCCGTCATCATCTTCGTGACGGCCATCGTCTATTTCGTTCAGAGCGCGAAGTCGGGCAAGGAGCTCTTCATCCGCCGTCTGGCGGGCCTGGACGAGATGGACAACGCGGTCGGCCGGGCCACCGAGATGGGCAAGCCGATCCTCTACATCACGGGGCTCTCGGGCATCTCCGACGTCGCGACCATCGCCGCCATCAACATCCTCGGCGAGGTCGCGAAGAAGACGGCCGAATACAACACGAGGCTCATCGTGCCGTGCGCCGACCCGATCGTCATGGCGGTCGAGCAGGAGGTCGTCCGCGAGGCGTACGCCGAGGTCGGCCGCCCGGACGCGTATAACGAGGACGACGTCTTCTACCTGACGCGGAGCCAGTTCGCATACGTCGCAGGCGTGAACGGCATCATGGTCCGCCAGCGCCCGGCGACGATCCTCTACATGGGCATGTTCTTTGCCGAGTCGCTCGTGCTCGCCGAGACGGGCGCGGCCGTCGGTTCGATCCAGATCGCGGGGACGGACGCGGTCACTCAGCTGCCGTTCTTCATCACGTCGTGCGACTACACGCTGATAGGCGAGGAGCTCTATGCCGCAAGCGCCTATCTGTCGCGCGAGCCGGTTCTTCTGGGCGGGCTCAAGGGCCAGGACGCGTTCAAGTTCCTGGTCGGTATCTTCCTTATCGCGGCCGTCATCAGCGCGACACTGGCCGCGACCGGCGTGATATCGACCGACGTGATCACTCCGCTTTTCGAGACCGGCTAGACGTCCGGAGCCAGAGAGGGAGAAACCAGCTATGCGTCGTCAGTTGCCGCTGGCGCTCTGCTTCATCTTCGGCCTCTTCATGGCCGTGCAGTACTTCATCCCGCACGAGTCCGTTCAGTTCTGGTACGAGCGGGTCCTCCTGTGGCTGCAGACGCTCCTGGCGTTCGCGTTCCTTCTCGGAACCGTCAGTCTCATCAGACTCCACTACCACAAGATCCGGAACAGGGCGGACGACCGCGGCTTCAGCTGGGTCGTCATCGTCGGCCTCGGCGCCATGCTCGGTTTCGGCTTCATCCATCCTGGGCACAATGCGCCGGGCTCCCCGTTCGACCAGATGTTCCAGAACATCCAGGTCCCGGTCGAAGCGACGATGTTCTCGCTGCTCGCCTTCTACATCGCCTCGGCGGCCTTTCGCGCGTTCCGAGCGAGAACGCTCGAGGCGACGCTGCTTCTCGTCGCAGCGTCCATCGTCATGCTGGGGCGCGTTCCGATCGGAGACCTCATCAGCCACTGGATCCCGGACGCGACCGACTGGATCCTCAATGTGCCCAACCTGGCCGCCAAGCGCGGCATCATGATCGGCGTCGGTCTGGGGATGATGTCGACCGCCCTCAAGATCATGCTCGGCATCGAGCGCGCGTGGATGGGCGGCGGCGAGTAGAAAAACGGGATCAGGCATTCGCGGAGGCTTCGGAGGAAGCATGAACTTCTTTGAGCGGCTCTTGTCCATCGACAGGCGGTGGATCTTCCTGATGATCGCGATCGCCGTCGTGATCCCGTTCTTCGTGCCCCTCGGGTTGCCGGTCGTGGTCACGAGGCCCGTACGGCAGCTCTACGACGCGGTCGAGGGGGTCGTGCCGAACGACAAGCCGCTGCTTCTGGCCATCGACTACGCGCCCGCGACGCTGCCGGAGCTCGAGCCGATGTCGCTGGCCATTCTCCGCCACGCGTTCAGCCGCGACGTCAACGTTGCAGTGCTCACGCTCCACCCGGCCGGCTACGGCCTCGCTCAGCGCGCGGTCAACCAGGTGGCCGAGGAGTATGACATGGAGTACGGGGAGGACTACGTCTTCCTCGGGTTCCAGCCGGGTCTCTCCGCGGTGATCCTGGGTCTCGGCGTCAATATCAGGAACGTCTTCCCAGAGGACGCCTACGGGACCCCGCTCTCGCAGATCCCGATGATGGAGGGCGTTCGGAACTACGATGACATCCCATTCCTTGTGACGTTCGCCGGCTGGTCCGCTGCCGAGGCGTGGATCTACTATGCCCATCAGCCGTACCGCCAGCGCGTCGCTGCGGGTGTGACGGCCGTCATGGCCACGGACTACTATCCGTACCTGAGCGCGGGACAGCTCGAGGGCCTTCTGGGCGGCATGCGCGGCGCCGCCGAGTACGAGGAACTCATCGAGCAGCGTGACGCCGGCTCCAGAGGAATGGACTCGCAGTCGGTCATCCACATACTGATCATCATCCTCATCATCCTCGGCAACGCCGCCTACTTCTCGCAGCGGACCAGAGAGCGGCGCGAGGCGGCTGAGCAGGCATAGCGGCGAGCCCGGACGCCACGGGCGACACGTGCGCTGGAGGACCTTGAATGGCGACCCTGATCTGGACGACCGTCGGAGCCTTTCTGACCCTTTCGGTCTACAGCTTCCTGTACAAGGACAATCCCTTCTACAAGTTCGCTGAGCACCTCGTCGTCGGGGTCTCCGCCGGATACTACCTCGTCGTCTACGCTTTCAACTTCATCATCCCCAACGTCGCGCGTCCGGTCTTCCTGCTCAGGCTCTCGGGCGAGCCGATCGACCTCTTCGGCTTCGAGTGGTGGATGGCCCTCATCCCCGGACTCCTCGGGCTGCTGCTCTACACGCGGTTCACCCAGAAATGGGGCTGGATCGGCCGGTACGCACTCGGCATCTACGTCGGCGGGTACGCCGGTCTCGGCATCTCGCCTGTCATGCAGGCGCGCGTGCTGAGACAGATGGAGGCCAACGCGCTGCCCCTGACCTCACTTACGAACGTCCTTCTGGTGGTCGGGCTCATCGGCACGCTGACCTACTTCTTCTTCTCAATGAGGCATCGCGGACTCCTCGGGGTCTTCTCCCGCATCGGTATCGTGTTCCTCATGGTCGGCTTCGGCGCGTCGTTCGGCTACACCGTGATGTCGCGCGTGTCGCTCCTCATCGGCCGCGTGGACTTCCTGCTGAACGAATGGGCCCCGCAGCTCGCGCAGTTCTTCGGGTAGGACGCCTGCGATGAAGGGAACGATGAGACTTCCTGCCGCGATCCTGATGCTGACCCTCCTCCTGACCGTGGGCGCCGGCGCTCAGGAGGCGGTCGACATGGCCGCCGAGGCGGCGCAGGCTCCCACCGACACCCTACCTCCCGCGCCCCCGGCCGGCGTCACGGCCAGGGACCACATCAGCAACAACGACGGTGGGGACCGGGTCGAGGTGCACTGGGCCCTCTCGCCGGACGACGGTGAAGGCGCCGGCGACGTCACGGGCTATCTGGTCATGCGCTCGGACGAGGCCGACGCTCCGGCGGACACGGTCGGTACGGCGGCCGCCGGCGAGACCATGCTTCTCGACCGCGGGGCGACCCCCGGTCAGATCCACTACTACCACGTGGCAGCGACCGACGGTGTCAACCTGTCGGACTTCGTGACCTCCCCGCCGGTCAGGGGCGTTCGGAGCTTCTTCCAGCCGAGTCGCGCGGCCGTCCTGGTGTTGACCCTTCTCTTCTTCGCGCTCGTGATCACGTTCACAGAGCTTGCGCGGCGTGGTACCGATCTCTTCGTTCGACGGATCCCCGGCCTCAACGCCATCGAGGAGGCCGTGGGGCGCGCGACCGAGATGGGGCGGCCGGTGCTCTATGTCCCGGGCATCGGGGAGATCGACAACATCATGACCATCGCGTCGCTCTCCATCCTCTCGCACGTCGCGAGGATCACGGCGCGTTACGAGACGCCTCTCATCGTGCCGACCGCACGAGCCGTCGTCATGTCGGCCGCCGAGGAGGTCGTCAAGGAGGCGTACGCGAAGGAAGGGCAGATCGACCGCTACAATCCCGACAATATCCGGTACCTGTCCGACGCGCAGTTCGCCTTCGCCGGCGCCGTGAACGGCATCATGCTTCGCGAGAAGCCGGCGGCGAACCTTTATCTCGGGGCCTTCTGGGCCGAGTCGCTGCTCCTGGCCGAGACCGGGTTCGAGGCCGGCGCCATCCAGGTCGCGGGCACGGCGATGGTGTCGCAGCTGCCTTTCTTCGTCACGGCGTGCGACTACACGCTTCTCGGCGAGGAGCTCTATGCGGCGAGCGCGTATCTCTCGAAGGAGCCGAAGCTCCTCGGCAGCCTCAAGGGCTCCGATTACATGAAGGTCATCTCGATCGCGTTGATGCTCGCGGGTCTCGTGCTGAGACTGGCGGGCTTCGAGGCGTTCGCCAACTGGTTCCAGACCGGCTAGGGAAGCACCTGAGATGAGAAGAGAAGTCCCGCTCGCCATCACGTTCCTCGTCGGCATGTTCATGATCGTCGACTTCTTCGTGCCGCACGCCTACGTCTCGGCGACTGCCGAGGAACTCAAGCAGTGGGGAACCATCGTCATCGCGGCCTCGATCCTCCTCGGGATCGGGAACCTCCTTCGCGTTCACTCGAAGAAGATCGCGCGGAAGGAGGAGGGCTGGGGCTACTCCATCGTCCTTCTGGTCGTGATGGCCGTCATGCTGTGGTTCGGCCTCTGGCCCGGCGACACGCTCGGACCCAACGAGATGGTGGGTACGGTCGAGGAGGGGTCGTACTTCAACTGGATGTTCCTGAACATGCAGGTGCCGCTTCAGGCGACGATGTTCTCGCTGCTGGCGTTCTTCATCGCCTCGGCTGCCTATCGCGCGTTCCGCCTGCGCTCCGCGGAGGCGAGCCTGCTTCTCATCGCGGCGATCATCGTCATGCTGGGACGTGTTCCCCTCGGACAGGCGATCACGCAGAACCTGCCGGAGAAGGCGCAGCTTCCGTGGCTGACCGAGGTCATCATGGAGTACCCCAACATGGCGGCGTTCCGCGGCATCCTCATGGGGGCCGCGCTGGGCGTCATGGCGATGGGGCTTCGCATCATCCTGGGTATCGAGCGCTCGTATCTGGGCGGGGAGAAGTAGCCGCGTGGCCGTTGGAACGGGCTTCGACATACGACGCATCGACCGTCGGATCATCTTCACCCTGATCTTCGTCGCCGTGGCGTGGCCGCTCATACAGCCGCTCCGCCTTCCGATGAGCACGTCGCCGCCGGTCGAGCGCTTCTACGAGGCCGTCGAAGCGCTTGAGGCGGGCGATATCGTCCTTTTCGGAGGCGATTACAGCCCGGATACGATGCCCGAGCTCCAGCCGATGACCGAGGCCCTCCTGCGGCATGCCTTCATCAAGGACCTCAAGGTCGTCGTGGCCTGTCTCTGGCCCGCGTCGCCGCCTCTCGTCGAGTCCGCGCTGACCCCTCTCGCCGAGGAGTACGGGAAGGAGTACGGGGTCGATTACGTGAACCTCGGTTACATGACGGGAGGGCCCGTCGTCCTCCTGGGGATGGGGGCCAGCATTCCGAGGACGTTCCCCACGGATTACTACGGAACGCCCGTTTCGGAGCTCCCGCTCATGCAGGAGGTCGATGACTACGACGACATCGCCCTCGTCATGGAAGTCTCCGCCGGGACACCGGGCACGCGGGAGTGGGTCCAGCAGGTGGTCTCGAGATTCGACGTCAGGGTGGGCTCCGGCACGACGGCGGTAGGTGCTCCGAACTTCTACCCATATGTGCAGAGCGGGCAGCTCATCGGACTCCTCGGGGGCCTCAAGGGTGCCGCCGAGTACGAGATGCTGGTCAACTATCCGGCCGACGCCGTCGCAGGCATGGATGCCCAGTCGGTCGTGCACGGGCTCATCGTGTTCTTCATTCTGTTCGGCAATGTCGTGTACTTCTTCAGCCGCCGGAAGTCCGGCCAGGAAGCGAGCTAGGAAGGCATGGAGTACCTTGAGCTCATCTTCAAGGGGCCGCCCGGCACGCCGCCGTCCGTGGTGTGGGGCTACTGGGTCGCGGCGATCCTGACGATCGCCATCTACAGCTTCCTGTACAAGGACAATCCGCTCTACAAGTTCGCGGAGAGTCTCTTCGTTGGTCTGGGCGCCGCATACTGGCTCGCCATGCTGTACCACAACACGCTGAAGCCCAAGCTCTTTCAGGCTCTCTTCCCCGGCGATTCGGGTGATCCCGTCATCTGGTGGCGCATCTTTCCCGGCATCCTCGCCATCTTCATGCTGCTGAGGTTCTTCCCGAAGCTGTCCTGGCTCTCGCGGTGGGCCCTCGGGTTCATCGTCGGGATGTATGCCGCGGTCAATCTGACGGGGTTCGCGCAGGGCGACTTCGTGGAACAGATCTACGCGACGATGAACACGCCCGTCGCGAGCGGCGACGTCATGCTCAACATCTTCAATGTCGTGTCCATCGTCGGCGTGATCTCGGTGCTCATCTACTTCTTCTTCTCGAAGGAGCACAAGGGCGCCCTCGGCGGGGTGGCCAAGCTCGGTATCTGGTATCTGATGGTCGCCTTCGGCGCATCGTTCGGATACACGGTGATGGGGCGTGTCTCGCTCCTCATCGGGAGGATCTCGTTCCTCCTGAGCGACTGGCTCCACATCATCGAGTGATCTTCCCGCACGCGCGGCATACCGGACGCCGCGCAGCTTCAGGACAGCGACCCCCCTCAAGAGAGGTCTCGCCATGCGGGACCCGATGGAGATGCCTGTCGTGACAGGGTGGCGATTCTTCAACAGCGGAACCTCGACCGGTCCGGTGAACATGGCCGTCGACGAGGCGATCCTCGCGGCCGTCAACCGGGGGAACGCTCCGCCGACGGTCCGCGTCTACGGGTGGGAGCCGCCCACCGTCTCGACGGGCTACTCGCAGGACATTGAGAGGGAGCTCGACCTTGACGAATGCCGCCGTCGGGGCTTCGGCGTCGTGGTCCGACCGACCGGAGGGCGCGCCGTGCTGCATGCCGGGGAGCTCACCTACTCGGTCGTCGGTCCCTCCGGCGAACCGCCGCTCGGGACGACGATCATGGAGTCGTATCTCGCCATCGCGCAGGCGCTCGTGGCCGGACTCTCGCTCATGGGCCTCTCGGCCGAGCTGGCTTCTGTCTCGACGGATCCCAAGAGCCGCGGGACAGGGGCGAGCCCGCCGTGCTTCGCGAGCGCCGGACGCTACGAGGTGGTCGTGGGCGGCAGGAAGCTCATCGGGAGCGCTCAGAGACGCGTCGGCCGGGCGGTGCTTCAGCACGGCTCGCTTCTCATCGACTCGACGCATGAGGCGCTCGCGGATGTCCAACGGGTCGGTTCCGAGCGGGAGAGAGAGGTCTTCCGGCGGGCGCTCCGGGCGAAGACGACGACCCTCTCAGACGCGCTCGGAAGGGACGTCGGCTTCGATGAGACGGCCCGAGCGATGCGCCTGGGCTTCGAGAACGCATGGGGCATTCTCCTGACTGAAGGAGGGCTCACGGAGTGCGAGCGCGGGGACGCTGAAAGGCTCGCAAATGAACACGCAGTCGTAGGTTAGGTGAGGGAAAAACAAGTTGACAACCCTTCATGGCGAGTGTAGTATGCCAAGAGAGAGGAAGAGCGACCGGCGCTCGCCCATTCCGCGGGTGGAGCCGTGTATCCAATGATGCCGGATGACCCCCTAAGGAGCGATGAGATCATGAGACTACCGAGACCGATGTCCCGGGAGCGTGGTTTCGCACGCTTTGCCGCCGTCCTGCTTCTGCTCCTGGTGGCAGTCGCGCCGGCTCTCGGACAGCAGGGGACCGGGAAGATAGCCGGTACAGTGATAGACGCCGAGACCGGGAATCCGCTCGCGTTCGCGAACGTCTCGGTCGTGGGGACGGGGTACGGCAACATCTCCAATCAGCAGGGCGAGTTCGTGATCGAGTTCGTGCCCGTCGGCACCTACGTCGTTCAGGCGTCCTTCATGGGATACGAGCAGGAGAGGGTCGCTGACGTCGTGGTCGAGGTCGACCGCACGACCACCATCGAGATCAACCTCGAGCCGACCGTGTTCGAGGCCGAGGAGGTGGTGGTCGAGGCCGAGCGCCCGATGATCGAGACCGAGGATACGACCACGCGTCGCGGCATGGACAGGGAAGAGGCCGAGATCCGTCCCGTCAACACCGTCTCGGAGGCCATCGCGACGCAGCCGGGCGTCATCGTCCACGAGGGCGAGATCCACGTCCGCGGGGGCAGAAGCTCCGAGGTCAAGATGTACGTCGACGGCATGGCCATCAGCGACGCCGCCAGCGGCACCGGGAATCTCGAGGTCAGCCTGTCGTCGCTTTCCGAGTTCGAGCTTCTCTCCGGCGGCTTCGACGCCGAGTACGGCAACGTGCAGTCCGGCGTTATCAACCTCCAGACCCGCGAGGGAGGCCGCGACTTCTCGGGCGAGATCAAGTACATGACCGACGACTACGGCGCCCCGGAGCGCACATACGACAACTTCGACAATCTCTCGTTCGGTATGGGCGGCCCGCTCTTCACCGAGACGTTCCGCTACTACGTCTCGGGCGAGGGCAAGTTCTCCGATACCTATCTCAAGACGAACGAGGTGAGAGAGCGCTACGAACTGCCGCTGGGCATCACGTTCCGCGAGCGCCAGTACATGCTGGGCTCGGGACAGGCGAAGTTCTCCTGGTTCGTGTCGCCTACCAAGAAGATGACCGCCGAGTACCTCTACTCGCGGACCAGGCGCGATTTCTACGATCACAGGTATTCGCGCGAGGGCTACTGGTCGCAGGAGAAGGAGGACTGGTCTCACGTCGCCCTCGACACGACGTACAGCTACTACAACGCCGCGGAGCATACGCCCGCGCAGGACACCGAGTTCACGCAGCGCAAGCTCGTGTGGCGCGACAACCTGTCTCCGACGATGTTCTACACGGTCAAGTTCGCTCAGTTCGACACGGAGCAGAGCTACTGGCTCTACGAGGACCCAAACGACTACTGGTGGGAGCCCTATCTACCGGGCGGCAGGGTCACCGACCCCGACTCGGACGGCGACCTGAACCCGGAGCCGGGCTACTATCGCGTGTGGGGCGACAACCTCGCCTGGTCTCAGGAGATCACGAGCGCCACGACCTTCAAGGCCGATCTCACGAACCAGGCCACCGAGACGCACCAGGTGAAGACAGGTGTCGAGGTCGTCTACAACGAGCTCGACGTGAAGAGGCTCGATTTCGGGACGCTGCTGTCGAACGTCAGCGATCCGTCGGACACGCTGAGCTCCGACTTTCAGTTCTTCGACTGGGACCGCGCTCTGAGCACCGACGAGCGCTACCAGCACAACTTCTACAAGGGTTTCCCGAGCCACGGCGCCATGTACCTGCAGGACAAGATGCGGTACGAGGGAATGATCGTGCGAGCGGGGCTCAGGCTCGACTGGTCGGATCCCGGTGAGGCCTCGAGCGTCGGCGAGCGCCAGATCTGGCGCGAGCGGGTTGACGCCGTGCTCTCGCCGAGACTCGGCATCGCGCATCCGATCTCGGACCGGGACGCGCTCCACTTCCACTACGGGCGGTTCTATCAGATGCCGCGTCTCACCGCGTACTACGAGGCGGGCGAGAACCTCGACCGCGCTGCGGCCGGGAGCATCATCGGGTACTCGGGGCTCGACCCCGAGGTGACGACCTCGTACCAGTTCGGCGCAGAGCACCAGTTCTCGAAGAACCTGGCAATGGACGTGACCGGGTTCTACAAGGACATCTTCGGGCTGCTCGCGACAGAGGAGTACGACCGCGGCACGACCGAGGGCACGGTCTACACCTACGTCAACAAGGACTACGCTTCGGTCCGCGGGGTCGAGTTCAAGCTGAACAAGCGGTTTTCGAACTTCTTCTCGGGGAACTTCACCTACACGTGGCTTCAGGCCACCGGCGTGTCGTCCGACGAGAACGCGGGCGCGAGGGCCGAGGCCGAGGGCCTGCCGAGGCAGCCCCTGAAGGAGATCCCGCTCGATTGGGACGAACGACACACCGTGACCGGCTTCCTGTTCATCAGCGATCCGGGCAACTGGGAGGTTACGTTCGACTACAACTACGGCAGCGGCACGCCGTACACGCCGGTCGTTCTGGGTCAGAAGGAGGTCGAGCCCGAGGAGGTCAACTCCGGGCGCAAGCCCTCCCATCAGATCCTGAACCTCCGCGGGACGAAGAAGTACCAGCTCTACGGTCAGGAGTTCAGGCTGTTCTTCGAGGCTCTGAACGTCTTTGACAAGAGGAACATACTCCGTCTTGGGACCTACGGCGCCGAGTACTACACCATGACCGGCGAGCTGGGCGGAGCGTACGTCGAGACCGACGCCGAGGGGCGTGAGCATCTCGAGCCGCTGAACGACCCGTCCGTCTACCAGGAGGGTCGCCTCATCCGCATCGGTGTCGCGTTCGACTGGTAGTGAGAGAGAAACCGGCGCCGGGAGCACCCCGGGAGGGTCTCTTCAGGAGCCCCCCTTTGAGCTCCCGGCGTTTCGAGAGGGATACTTCAGACACGAGCGGAGGCAGTTGATGAAGATCGGCTGGAGCGCGGCACCGAGCCGCGGCCGTCCGCACAGCGCCGGGCGGGATCTGGTCCTGGTCGCGGCGGCGATCATCCTCCTGACCACATTCGGAGCCACAACCGCCGTCGCCATGGCGCCCGACCACGTAGCGAACAGCAACATCAACATGGGCACGCGGATCGTGGACCATTACGGGCGGTGGCACAGCGTCGGCCAACTTCTCCTGCACGTCAGCAATCTCGGCGTTTTCGGGAAGCTGTACTTCTACGAGCCCGACGCGCCGTCCGGCGAATGGCCGGCCGGCAGCAACATCGAGTACCTCTACGGAGCCGGTCTCTGGGTCGGCGGCATCGTCAGGAACGAGACGACGGGAGAGCCCGATACCCTCGTGTCCGCCGCCGTATACCAGCTTGAGTTCAGGCCGGACTACGAGGACCTCCTCAAGCGCATCTTCGAGTCCTGGGAGGGCGCCGCCGGCGGCGACCGCATGGCTGACGACGACGGAGACTGCGCGGACCACATCTACGATCCGGACAACCCTTTCATCTGGTACGACGAGGACCCGCTGGACGGCATCGACAACGACGGCGACGGCCTCATCGACGAGGACTTCGCGGCCGTTTCGCAGCAGATGTATCGGATGGAGTACGAGGACACCTACGAAGAGCTCGTCAACAACGACGGGATCGACGACAACGATCCCCATACGAGCCTCGGGCTTCGCGTCATTCAGGAGAGCTACCAGTGGACCAGCGAGCTCACGGACGACTTCGTGGGCATCGACTACAAGGTGATCAACATCGGCGAGGACACCATCCGCATGGCCTACGTCGGGTTCATGGTCGACGCGGACGCCGGTCCGGACAGCGACGAGATCATCTACTACAACGATGACCGCGGCGGCTTCGCCGACACGCTCATTACGACGCCCAATCCGAACGACCCGACGAAGACCGACACGCTCGCCATCACGCTCTGCTACATGTTCGACGACCCCTACGGTGAGGACGGCAATGTCACCGAAGGGTACTTCGGCTGCATGTTCCTCGGGCACCCGACGTCCGATTCGGACACGCTCGAACCGGGGCAGCTTCCCGGCGCGCCGACCCGGGTCCGCGTCCACGCCTTCGAGATCTGGTCGAGCGGCACCGAGGATCCGGACGACGACAACGATCGCTACAGGTACCTGAGAGGCGCCGCCGACTTCCCCCTCAGGGACGGCGTCGACAACGACGACGACGGGGCCATCGACGAGTCGGACGAGTGGCGGGTGAACATCGACCGCAACGCCGACAGTCCTCAGGACTGGCGCATGATGCTCTCGGCCGGTCCCTTCCGGGAGATCCTCCCCGGCGACACGCTCCAGTTCCAGTACGCGTTCGTCGCGGGGCAGGGATTCGACGGGATGATCCAGAACGCCGCGACCGCCCAGCAGATCTACAACGGCCTGTCGGGCGAGGACTCGACCGTCCCGGATTGCGAGGGAGAACTCGTCGACAGCGTGACGATCCACTGGGTCGCCGACACGCCGCCGCCGCCCCCGAACCAGTCGCTGACGGCCGGAGACAGCTACGTCCGCATCGAGTGGGACGACTATCCCGAGGAGATCGCGGATCCCCTGACTCGCGAGCGCGACTTTTTCGGATATCAGGTCTGGAAGGCCGTCGGGTGGACGCGCGAGTCGTCCGAGCCCAGAGACCAGGACTGGCAGCTCATACTCGACATCGACCGCGGCGAAGGGGGAGTCGAGCTCGCTCAGTACGACACCGGGCTTGACGGCGTGGGGAAGTATGCGTTCACGGACACGCTCGTGAAGAACGGCTTCTCCTACTGGTACTCCGTCACGGCCTACGACAGCACATACACCGAAGAGGGCGGGACCGTCTATCATTTCGGCAAGTACAGCCAGATCAAGGACCTCGTGACACCGACCTCCGACGTGCAGGGTACCCTCGATGAGGTCCGCGTGGTCCCGAACCCCTACGTCAACCATGAGTACGTGTCGCGTTGGAACCTGGCGCCCGATGAGACCGACCCGACGGGTGAGAAGATCTGCTTCCAGAATCTCCCCCGCGACGCGATCGTCCGAATCTACTCGCTGGGCGGCGAGCTCGTGAAGACGCTCGAGGTGGACGCTGAGGAGACGGGCGGCGACGCCTGCTGGAACATGATCTCGAGGAACAACCAGATCGTGGTCAGCGGCGTGTATCTCTACCATATCGACTCGCCGGTGGGCGAGAAGATCGGCAAGTTCGTCATCGTCAAGTGATCGCGTCGCCGGCTCGCCCCCACGACCGCTTAGGACCCAAGCGGCCGGCGAAAGGAGGATCGTCGTTGGCTAAGAGACTGCTCATAACCCTCGTCGTCGTGGGGCTCCTCGCGGCGCCGGCGTCGGCGGTGGAGATGTTCGAGAAGGTGGGGACCATCGGATTCCAGTTCCTCGAGATCGGAGCGGGGCCGCGTGGAACGGCGATGGGTGAGGCGATGGTAGCGGCCAGCGAGGGGATCGAGTCGCTCTACTGGAACCCCGCCGGGCTTCGTACCGTCACGACGCGCACGGCGCTCTTCACGTACGGCACGTGGCCGGCCGACATCACTCACCAGTTCGCCGGTTTCGCTATGAGACCGGGCTTCATCCCGGGCATCATCGGCGTCAGCGTCACGGCGCTCCAGATGGACTCCATGCCCATCCTCACGGCGGACAACCCGGACGGCGTCGGTGTGGACTTCCAGCCCGCCGACTTCGCGGTCGGCCTGACCTACACCCGAATTCTGACCGACAGGTTCTCCGCCGGCGGCACCCTCCGGTGGTTCCACTCCGGGCTCGGCGATCTCTCGGCCCTCGGGGTCGAGGGGCTCGAGGACTACTACGTCGACGGCTTCGTCGGCGACTTCGGCACGCTGTACGACACGGGCTTCAGGTCGTTGAAGATCGGACTGTGCATCCAGAACATGGGAGCGGACGCGACCTTCATCGAGGAGCCGGTGCCTGTTCCCACGACCTTCAAGTTCGGCGTCTCGATGGATGTCATCGATACCCCGAATCAGAAGGTGATCGTGGCGGCCGAGTTCAGACACCCGTCCGATACGTCGGAGAAGGTGAACGTCGGCGCCGAGTACACCCTGAACAGGCGCTACTTCCTGCGCGCCGGTTACAAGATGGGCTACGATGAGGAGACCTTCAGCGCCGGCGGCGGAGCGAGACTGTCGATCGCCGGCGTCGGTCGTGTCGGTGTCGACTACAGCTACACGGATTTCGGGCTCCTCGGTGGAGTCCACCGGGTCGGCGCGACCTTTGAGTTCTAGCTGACGCGCTCCGACCACACCCCTCCGGCCTCCGGACGCCCCCCGGGGGACGACACGGACGCCGGCGGGAGCGCGGATACGAGAAAGGAGTACCCTCTTGCGCAGGTTCTATGTGATCGCGGGCGTGCTGCTTGCGTTCCTCGTCGTGTGCGCGTCGAACGCGGGCGCTTCCGGCGTCGGCACGCACCTGGCGGCCTTTCTCGAGGTCGACGGCGGGACCAGGCAGATGGGCATGGGGGGCGCGTTCACGGGGCTCGCCGACGATGCCAACTGCGTCTTCTACAACCCCGCCGGGCTCATGTTCCTCGAGGGCAGCCAGATCAACATCTCGCACTCGACGTGGCCGGCCGGGGTCTCGTATCAGCACCTGACCTACGGTTTCCGGCACAGCTACATCCCCGGCGTCTTCGCCATGAGCTGGACCATCATGCAGATGCCGCCCTACAAGGAGAAGGCGGAGTACTACGACCCCGACAGCGAGTTCGGCATCGGCATCATCGACAACGTCGACGCAGGCGACATGTGCTGGGGCGGAACCTACTGCTGGGAGTTCAGCGATCGGCTGGCCGCCGCGACCACCATCAAGTACTATCACCTCGCTCTCGCTGACGCGTTCTGTGAGGGGATGGCGGCAGACTTCGGTGTGCTCTGGGACACGCGCATGAGGAACCTCCGACTCGGTGCGGCCGTCATGAACGTGGGACCCGACAACCGGTGGGCCAACACAGGGTCCGAGTCGAACTTCGGCGAGGATTTTTCCATGCCGATGAACTACCGCGTCGGCGCCTCGATGAGGGTCTACGACGTCGTCACGCATCGCGTCGTTCTCGCGGGCGACTATCGCTACACGGCGAACGGCAGGAGCCGCGTCAATATGGGCGGCGAGTACACCTTCCACACGGGTACCATCTACGTATACGGCCGGCTGGGCTACCGCGTCGGTTACGACGAGGAAGGTCTCACGGCGGGGGGCGGCGTTTTCTTCCCGACGAGCGATGAGGTCGACACCCGCGTCGATTACGCGTACATCCCCCACGAGAACCTGGGCTCCTCACACAGGATCGCTGTGGCCTTCATGTTCTAGTCGGCTTCAGACCGGCATCTCCACCAACTCCGCGCCCGCGGCTGAAACGCCGCGGGCGCTTTCTGTCTGATCTGTCCGTGAGAAGCGGTCATCGCGTTGTGTTGTCGGTCTGTCGAGCCGCCCCCCGATCGCTCATGGACGGAGGACGCGCCATGCGTGCACCGCGACGTGTGCCTTTCCTCACGCTCCTGACACTCCTGACACTCCTCACAGGCTCCACTCTCTGGTTCGGCTCGTCCGATGCGCTGACGCTCACAAGCGGACTCACTGTCGGAGGTTCGGGAGGGCACAGCTCGGGTGGGGCATGTCTGGAGGGTCGGACCGGAGTTCTTGCGAACTGCAGCACGCATAACGGAGGCGGCGACGTGGACTGCAGCGCGACCTCGTCGCCGCTCTTCGTCGTCGTGTTCAGGGAGAGCTTCAAGTCTCTGCATTCCCGAGCTTCACCGGCGCGGCCGCGCCTTGAGTAGTGCGTCTTCGAGGGCCGCGGAGACTGGGAGAGCCTGGCGGCAAGGAACGGCGCCGGCGGTTGTGGAACGGGAGGGGGACGCGGGCGTACTCGAGCTCTCAGGACATACATGAAGAAGCGCCGGGACCTCTTCAGAGGTCCCGGCGCCCTGTTCTGTCTGTGCCCCTGCTACGTCGTCGTCAGCTACTCCACGGTGACCTTCGGCTCGCCCATGTAGGTAAGGAGCCGGTCGACGAGGCTTCGGGCATCGTCGGTCTGCAGATAGTAGAAGGGGAATCCGAAGTAGGCGACGTTGCCGTGGTTGGTACCGGACAGGTAGAGCTGCCCGCACGGCGCTCCCTCGAACTGCGGATTGATGAACGAGTCCATCTCGTAGATCGTCACCGCCGAATTCTGGTACGGCTCGATCGTCTCCACCTGGTTCGGTCCGCACCGCTTGTAGTTCGGGATGGAACTCACATAGAACGGCCACTTGCCGCGGCTGGGCCAGCCGCTGGCGCCGACGCTGTCGAGGTAGACACCGTTGAATCCGAGCGCCGCGCCCTCCGCCGTCGGCTCCGCTCCGTGGAAGCAGTAGCCGTAGGAATACGGCGCGTTCTTGTTGGCGCTCGCCCCGCTGTTCAGGGCAGAACCGACCCGCAGGAAGTCCCTGATGAAGGTCATGTTCTTCAATGTGTCGGATTCACTGGGCTCTATCGGATCCCCGTTCTGCGGCGTGTACGTCGCCACGTCGGCGATGGCGCCGATGCCCTTGAACCCGCTCAGTACGAGGTTGCCGCCCACGCGGACGTACCCCGAGAGCGCGTTGTACACGACGTCGGAGGCGTGGAACGTCCTCCACAGGACCGGCGCGCCGTCCGAAGCGCCGATGGGTTCACCGTCCGAGTACCAGATCACGGTCGAAGCGTTGGCAAGCGCCTCGACATCGGGTGGCTGCGGCAGGTTGTCCTCCAGCTGCTGCTCGGGTGTCCAGACCACACGCTCGCGTTCGAACGGCGCCGTCAACTCGAAGTAGAAGAGGTCTCTGGCGCTGTCGGTGCCCCATATGGCCTGGTTCTCCTGCAGGTCATAGTCGTCCACGATGAGGATGTAGTCGTCGAGGCTTGCCTCGACCACCTCGAAGGCGACGCGCGCTCTCGTCACTGCGTTCGCGTTGTCGATGGCCTGCACGTAGAGCGAATGGACGCCGACGTCGGGTGTCTCTGCGAAGGTCCGATCGAAGATCGACCAGGCCGGCCAGACCGTGGTGTCGTTGTAGGCATGACGGAACCCGATGACCTCGCCGCCATAGCTCTCGGCGGTCGCGGCCCAGCTGAAGCGCAGACGCTCGCCGAGGAAGATGGGCTCGGGGATGTTGAACTCGGTCGGCCAGATGGGACCTCTGAATGTGAAGGTCCCGAACACGTTCGAGGTGATGAAGAGTTTGGGGCCAAGTGCCAGGTCGGGGTTGCTCGTGAAGATGTTCGTCGCGGGCGTGCGGTCGTACGCGCCCGCGTCGTCGATGGCCCAGACCTCGAATTTGTGCCTTCCCGTGATCGGCCCGAAGATGACCTCCGTCTCCTCGGCCGACAGCGTGTCGCTCTCGACGACGGGGAACCACTCGCCGTCCTCGCTTCTCGAGAGCCGGTACTGATAGCCGATGATGACGCCGTCGCGGTCGACCGCAGTCCACTCGAACGAGACCATCGTGCCCGTGACGGTCGCGGGGCCTCTCAGGATCTCGGTGTCCGGGACGAAGGTGAACGCGGTGAAGGCCACCTGTTCGGGAGTCGAGTCCCAGGCTCCCTCGTCGTCGACGGCCCTGACGGCGAACTCGTGCTGCTGGAAACCCTTGGCCGTCGTCACCGTCTCAGCGGAGGCGTCCACGTAGAAGACGCTGTCGGTGCTGATGACGTTCCGCCACTCGACGGCGTCCCAGTCGACGCCTTCGACCGGATCGACCAGCGAGTCGGGCCAGTCCCAGACCGTCTGATAGTACTCGACCTTCCCGTCGACGTCCCAGCCGAACCAGTTCATCCGGACCTCGTAGTTCGCCGTGTCTCCCTGGTCGGGTGAGAAGGAGAGGGTCGTCTCCGGCTCGATGTTGGGGTTCGGGTCGCCCGGATCGAACTTGCTGCATCCCCCGAGGAAGGCGGTCGCCACGAGGGCGCCGAGCGCAAGCAGTCCGAGGAGTCGTTTCGCCGAACGCATGTCTTCCTAGTCCTTTCTAGCCTGTTCCGGGACCGGCTTTCTCATCCTCACGAGGGGGGTCTACTCGCACTCTCCGATGTAGAAGCTCATGATCTGGTAGTTCTCTTCCCAAGCGTTGCTGTTGTCCCTCGAGCGCACCCGGAACTCGTGCACGCCGGGAGTGAACGGCAGCGCGCCGTCCGGCGTCACGAGCGGGAGCTGCTCGTTGGGGAACGTGACGCTGGTCGCCGCGGATGATATGTAGCCCCAGAATCTTGGGTCGTAAACGTACTGGTACTGCTCAACGGTTCCGTCGACGTCCGTGCCCTGCCACTCGATCGTGAACGTGCTCGGCGTGAGCGTGCTGTCCGCCCAGCTCCAGCAGGCGACAGTCTCCATGGGAGCCGGCTGGAGGATCTCCGTGGTGGGCGGATAGTTGTACCAGAAGACGTACTTCTCGCGGTCTTCGGGATTCGGGCTCGGTGTCTCGAAGCGTCCCTCGACGTCCTTCGCGTAGATGGTGAAGGTGTGAGGCCGGTTGCCGCCGGTCGGTTCGTTCTGGCTCTCGATGTAGTGCGGGCTGTCAGGGCTCACGTTCGACGTGAAGAACCATCGACCGTCGTACTCCGGGTCGTCGAGGGGAAGTCTGAGCAGCAGCGCGCGGTCGAGACGGATCCAGACCTCGACGACGCCTCCGAAGACGCCCTCGAGTTCCTCCCTGTCGCGGGTCTCCCACTCGAACCAGACGGTGTCGCCGTCGGCGACGGTCAGCGTTCCGCTCTCCTCCTCGGGCTCCATGATCTGGCTGTCCGGGGAGTAGTTCATGACGAACTTGTAGTTCTCCGGGAAGTTCTCCGCGCCGGTCTCGTCCCGCGCCTTGACGTAGAAGAAGTGCGTGCCGCTCGAGATGTCGTCGATCTCGACATACGTCGAGTCGCTCCAGTCCGTGAACGGATTGCTGTCCAGCCTGTAGCTGAACTCGACGTCCGCTCCCTCGCCGTCGGGGTCGTACCCGGTCCAGGTGAACTCGCACGGCGTGTACATGAGCACCGTGTCCTTGGCGTCCGGGTTGTAATCCGGGCTCGTCGGGTCGAGCGGGCCGTCGAGCCGCATGAGCGAGTCGACGACCGGGACGACCGTCCAGGCGTCGAAGCGGATCCTGGCGGGCGACGGGTCGAGCTTGCCCTCGTTGTCGACCGACCGCACGTAGAACGTGTGGCGGCGCGTCTCACCCGCTGTGTCGATGACCGCCTTGAAGAGGCTGTCGGTCGCGGACGTGAATTCCCATGCCGTGCCGATGGTGTCGTCCCATGCGTAGAAGAAGCCCGACACGAACCCGTCCGGGTCGCTTCCTTCCCAGTACATGTGAACGCGGTAGTTCGCCTGATCGAGCGGGCCCGGCGCGCTCGTGAGACGCGTGTCCGGGGCGAGGTTCGTGTCGATGAAGACCTCGTCTTCCTTCCTGCAGCCGCTCATGAAGGTCATCCCGACGATTGCCGCGCCCAGGATCAGGAGCATGATCACGCGGGCTGCCGGTGCTCTGTACAGCGTCATAGTATCGTGTCCTCCGGAATCGAAACGTGATCCGCGGGTCAGCCATTTGGGGCGGGGCCGCCCCCGGCCGCTTTCACGCGGCCGGATGGTCATGCCCCCCCCCACGGAGACCTCTCCGGGCATGGGGGGGATACACAGATTATTATACCCCCGGCCCCGGGAGTGTCAACCCAAAAAGGGGCGTCTGAGTTGCGACTTGCGCCGCCGCAAGAGTTGTGCTAGCTTGGAGTTGGGACAAAACTGGTTGACACTTCATCAGCCGGTGTGTAGAATCCCTCCCCTGAGTCTAGAGACCGGACTTGACGTGCAGGCGGGCCAGGTTCTTAAGGCCCGTCAGAGGCATGTCGTGCGCCCGTCCGGCCGGACGCCGCGTCCGGCGCGGTCAGCACGCTTCGATGAACCAACCGGATCGGACATGGGAGGTAGCAGCAGGAACTCCGCACGACCGGCCGGGACCCCGGTCCCGACAAGGCGCAGAGGAAAGAGAGTGAAGTGAAGCAACCGAGGCTCGCGCGACCCGTAAGGGGCGGGTGGCGCGATCGGGGAGGAGATGCGCGGCAATGAAGAGACACCTCATCATCATGATGGCGCTCGTGGCGCTTGTGGCTCTCATGACCGTCGTGCCCGCTTCGGCCCAGATGGACGAGACGATGGGCGAAGAGGCCATGACCGAGACCACGGCCGTGGATACCGCGGCCGTCGACACGACCGCCGTTGACACGCTGGCGGCCGTCACCGAAGAGGAGCCGGCAGAGCCTGAGCCCGCGCCCGCCGGCGGGTTCGCCCAGAGCGGTCTGGTCGAGTTCTTCCAGAAGGGCGGCAACTTCATGTGGGCCCTTCTGGTGCTCGCGATCATCGGCCTGGCCGTGATCATCGAGCGCGCGATCACCCTCCAGCGGGCGAAGGCGGACGTGAAGAGCCTGATGGAGAAGGTCATCGGCGCTCTCAAGCGCGGCAAGTACGAGGAAGCGCTCCAGATCTGCGCCGACACGACCGGCCCCATTCCGCAGATCCTGCACGCCGGGCTCCGCCAGGCCAAGAAGGGCACAGTCGCCGTCGAGAAGGCCATCGAGACGGCCGGCATCATCGAGATGTCGTTCCTCGAGCGCGGACTGATCATCCTGGCGACGGTCGCCAACGTGGCGCCGCTCGTCGGATTCCTCGGAACGGTCTCGGGCATGGTCTCGGCGTTCGAGGCGATCGCTCAGGCCGAGCAGGTCAGTGCGAAGCTCGTCGCAAGCGGTATCTCCGAGGCGCTCATCACGACGATGACGGGTCTCATCATCGCCGTTCCGACGCAGATCGGACACAACCTGTTCGTGCAGCGCATCGACCGGTTCGTGGTCGAGATGGAGGACAGCGCGGCGGAGCTGGTCGATACGCTGGCGACGATCGAGACGGGCGGCGAGTAGAGAGTCTGTTTCCCGGGGCGCCCCAGGGCGTCCCGCACTAAGGAAGGCAGCCCACAATGGCGCATTTCAAGAAGAGATCGAAGATCTCGGCCGAACTGGTCGGCGAGTCCTCGATGTCGGATGTCGCCTTCCTGCTTCTTGTCTTCTTCATCGTGAGCACGACGTTCCCGGAGGTCGGCCTCCCGCTCATTCTCCCGAGCGCGCAGGGCGACGTCAAGCAGGTCAAGCGGACGAACGTCTTGCAGATCGTCACGGGAAGGACCGGCGCCTACTTCATCGACATTCAGGAGACGCCTACCCCGCTGGGCGAGCTCAAGGGCCTTGTGAAGGAACGGCTCACCGAGAACGAGAACCTGATCCTCTCGCTGGAGACCCATCCCGGGGCTCCGTACGGGAACATGATCGATGCTCTCGACGAGGTGATGCTTGCATACAACGAGCTCGAAGCCGCGGGTGTCTCAAGGGAGAAACGCATCTCCCTCAAGATGCTCGATGTTGAGTAGCCGGTGGAGGTGAGGAAGTGAAGCTGAACAGGAAGGCAGGGAGCGGCGCCAGGATCCCGACGTCGTCGATGGCGGACATCGCGTTCCTGCTGATCGTCTTCTTCATGGTGACGACGATCTTCAAGCTCGAGCAGGGCCTGGCCATCACGTTGCCGCGGTCCGAGGCGGGCGAGAAGATCCCCAGGGAGAAGGTGGCGCACATCTGGATCGACAGGGCAGGCACGATCTCCATAGACGACCTGGTCATCGACGTAGAGGACATCGAGCCGATGGTTCTCGCGAAGCTCCGCGAGAATCCCGCGCTGATCGTCTCGTTCAACACGGACGCGGACGCGACCTACCAGGTCGTCAATCAGGCGATGGATCGGCTGAAGATGGCGAACGCGCTCAGGGTCTCCTTCACGACGCAGCCCCAGGAGGGGTAGCGCCGGGGCCCGCTCTCATCCCGTACGCCAGGGATCGCGAGGCAGAGAGATGAGTCCATATCTTCAGGTACACATGACCGCGGAGCAGCGTCTCAAGGACGCGTATCCGAAGATCTTCCGGATGTCGGTCCTGATCTCGATCGGCATCATCGCTCTCATGTTCGTGGTCATTCCGGAGATCCGGGTCCAGCCCTATCAGCTCCGGGAGCGGCAGGAGATCGTGGCGATCGAGATCCCAGACCAGATCACGGTGCCGCCGCCTCCCAAGGAGGAGGCCAAGCCGCAGATCCCGACCGAGATCCAGCCGAGCGAGGCGGCGACGGCGGAGGAGACCATCGCCTCGACCGAGCTCGACATCGAGGCGCCGCCCGAGCTTCCGCCCGCGCCGACGCGGACGGAGTACTTCACCGCCTACGACACGCCTCCGCAGGTCATCAGGCAGGTTCCGCCCGAGTATCCGGAGCTTGCCAAGATGTCCGAGCTCGAGGGCGTCGTGATGGTGCAGATCGGCGTCGATGAGTTCGGGAACGTGCAGGAGGCGAGGGTCCTGCAGGGCATCGAGGGCCTCAACGACGCGGCCATCGAAGCGGTCATGCAGTGGAAGTTCACACCGGCCAAGCAGCGCGATGTGCCGGTGCCGGTGCGCATCGTCGTACCGATCCGCTTCGTCCTTCGCGGTTAGAAGGACGGGCCCGGACGGTTCGGGGGAGCCGTTCCCGGGGTTCTCTGAGGCGGTAGAACGACGCCCGGAGAGGGCGGTCCGGAGCGCGAGATGAGGTCTCTCAGAGGCTTCTGCGCGGGCTCCGGGGCATTTCAGTAAACAAGGCAGCATCTTGCTGAGTCTCAAGGGGCAGCGCGGGCCTACGTGCTGCCCCTTTGTCGTCCGGATGGGCCCGCTGTCTCTGAGGAGGAGAGAGCATGAACGAGCAGAGAACGACCGAGGAGCGCCCGTCGGCGAGCGAGAAGCCGAGCCCGTTCGAGTGGATGCTCGGCGTGATCATGGATCCGAGGGGAGCGTTCGAGGGGATCGCCGAGAGCCTCAGACGGCCGCATCCCACCGATCCTTCGCGCACGACCGACCGGTCGAAGTGGTGGGTCCCCGTGGTCGTCATCATCGTCGTGTCGGCCGTGGTGGCCGGTATCACGGTCCCCAGGATCGTGATGCCCATGCAGGAGGATACCATCAGGGAGTCGGTTCTCGAGCGCGGCGGCACGGAGGAGCAGGCCGACCAGGCCATCGAGATGTCATCCCGGATCGGGGTCCCCGCGGGCATACTCGGCGCGGCGGTCCAGGTGTTCATCATGCTCTTCATCTTCGCGGGTCTGCTCCATCTCCTCATGATGATGTTCGGAGGCAAGGCCGGCTTCGGCGCGGCGAGGGCCGTCATCGCGTACAGCATGATCATCCCTTCCGTCATCGGCAGCCTCGTCAAGCTCCCCATCATGCTGTCGCGGGAGACGATGTTCGTCGAGACCGGGCCCACCGTTCTGCCGTTCTTCCGCGACCTCGAACCGTCCGACCAACTCTACCGGTTCCTGTTCAGCGGATTCGATATCTTCACGATCTGGTGGTTCCTCGTCATCGGCGTTGGCGTCGCGGTCTGCTATCGCGTCAAGGCGCCGAAGGCCGCGGGCGCCGCGATCGTCCTGTGGGCCATTTCGACGGCCCTGTTCACGCTCCTGAACTTCGGAGGTGCTTACGGTGGATAAGAGTCCAGCATTCCGGGGGCGGGTCCACGGGGGCGTCCTCGCGGTCCTCGCGCTCCTCACGTTCCTATGCGTTCCGGTCGCCGCGCGCGTCTACTCTCTCGACGAGTGCGTGGAGATAGCGCTCTCGGATAACACGACGCTGGCGAGGGCCCGGGAGTCCGTCCGGGGCGCCGGCGCGAACGTCATGACGAGCTGGTCGAGCGTCCTTCCCAGCGTATCGGCGGGACTGTCGACCGGAGAGAACTTCTCGGTCACCGAGGGGTTCGAGGCGTCCGGCGCGTCCGCCTCGGGGAGCGTCACCCTTCGGCAGACGCTCTTCGACGGTTCCAGTTTCGCCCGGATCTCAGGGTCTCATCACAGCAAGCGCGCGACCGAGCTGGGCCTCGAGGAGACCCGGCGGCTCGTCGTTCTGAACGTCAAGTCGGCCTACTACGGGCTTCTGAAGGCCGAGGAACTCCGCGACGTGCAGGAGGAGGCGGTCGGTCTCGCGAGGGAGCAGCTCAGGAAGACTCAGAGCCTCTACGACCTCGGCTCGGCCTCGAAGTCCGATCTCCTGAAGGCGCAGGTGCAGGTCGGTCAGTCGGAGCTGGCTCTGATCTCGGCCCGGAGGAGCGCCGAGACGGCGCGCGCCACGCTCCGCCTGACAATGGGGCTCCCCGCGAACGGCGCTGTCGAGGTCGTTCATCCGGAGGAGACGGTGACCGAGCGTGAGATCCTCGATTTCGACCTCGACGAGGCGGTGTCCCGGCGACCTGACATCCGCGCGTACGAGGAGAGCTACGTGGCGGCGCGGAGGTCCCTCCTCGCGTCCAAGGCAGCCAGGTGGCCGGACCTCGACCTCTCGGTTTCGTACTCGCGGACGGGGGAGGACCTCGGCGAGGTGCTCGACACGGACGACATGGAAGAGAACTACAACCGTTCGGTGGGTCTTACGGTCTCGATCCCGATCTTCAACGGGCTGGCGACGAAGGCCTCGATCGACGCCTCGAAATCCGACCTGCGCGAGTTCGAGATCACGCTCAGGGAGGCGCGGCTGAACGCCGAGTACGAGATCGAGACCGCCAGGCTGGGCGTCGTCGAGCAGCGAGAACGGGTCGCGGTGGCGGAGCAGTCCGTCGCGTCGGCCGAGGAGGACCTCAGGCTCTCGGAGGAGCGGTTCAGGCTCCGGGCGGCCAGCATGCTTGAGCTCATCGACGCGAGAGTGGCGTACTCCCAGGCCCGGGTCGACCTTGTCGAGGCCCGCTACGACCACGAGATCGCGAAGGCGGAGCTCCTGAACGCGCTCGGTCTGGAATAGCGCTGACTCCCGGGAGGGGCTTTCATGGCCATGAACAAGAAGAGACGGAACATCCTGGTCCTCGTCGTGCTCGCCGTCATCGTGGGCGCGACCCTCTGGGCGAACCTCGGCATCGACCGCAAGGAGAGGACCGAGGTCGACGTCGACCGGGTCGAGCGCGGGACCATCATCGCGAAGGTCTCCGGGCCCGGCAGGGTCAGGGCCGTGACCACGGTCCAGATCAGTTCGAGCATCATGGGCCGGATCGTCGAGCTGGGCGTCGAGGAAGGCGACGTCGTGACGAAGGGGGAGTTCCTGCTCCGTCTCGAAGACGTCTACTACGCCTCACAGGTGCAGCAGGCACAGGCCCAGGTGCAGCGGGCCAGGGCGGAGCTCGCGACGGCCGAACGCGAGCTCTCCGACATCGAGGAGCAGTACGAACTCGAGCTGGTCTCCGAGAAGGCACGCGACGACGCCCGCCGTCTCGTGGAGGGATACCGTGAGTCCCTCGAGGCGGCCGAGGCCGCTCTCCGGGCGGCGCGCGACCAGCTTGACAAGACCGTATTCCACTCGCCGATCGACGGAGTGGTGACGCGGCTGAACGTCGAGGAAGGCGAGAACGTCGTCACCGGCACGATGAACGCCCCGGGCACGGTCATCATGACCATCTCCGACCTCCCGAACATGGAGGTCGAGTGCGAGATCGACGAGACCGACATCGTCGACGTGCGCGTCGGTCAGCCGGCCGAGATCGAGGTCGAGGCGCTCTCCGACACGCTCCTTCCCGGCACCGTGACGGAGGTCGGGAACTCCGGAGTGACGAGCATGGCCGGAACGCAGGAGGAGGTGACGAACTTCCTGGTGACGGTGCGCGTCGACAAGCCTCACCGGGCGCTGAAGCCCGGCATGACGGCCACGGTCGAGGTCACGACGGCCGTTCACGAGGACGTTCTCAACGTGCCCATCCAGGCCGTCACCCTCAGAGACCCCGACGAGCTCGAGCCGACGGAGGAGGACGAGGAGGAGGTGGAGGAGCGACCCCGCTCGCGCAGTGACCGCGACGATGTCGAGGAGGAGATAGAGGGCGTCTTCGTCGTGGAGGGCGAGGAGGCGCTTTTCGTTCCCGTCGTGACCGGGATCGCGGACGAGCTCTCCATCGAGGTCGAAGGCGACCTCGAAGAGGGACAGCTCGTCGTCTCAGGCCCCTATCGCGAGCTTCGCGAACTCAGGAACGGCACCGCGCTGGAGTTCGACGAGGAGAGCGTCGCGTCGGCGAAGAAGGACGGCGCGGCCGAGAAGGCGTCCGACGACGGTAAGAAGTAGGCCACGGTTCAGCGCATAAGGAGCGGCACGTGCTCATCGAGCTCAGGGATCTCGCCAAGGTCTACGAGGTCGGCACGGAGGAGGTCCACGCTCTCAGGGACATCGACATGACCGTCGATGAGAACGAGTACGTGGCCATCATGGGGCCGTCCGGGTCGGGCAAGTCGACCCTCATGAACATCGTCGGATGCCTCGACACCCCCACGGCGGGAGCCTACCGCCTCAAGGGGCGCGAGATCTCCTCGCTCGACGACGACGCCCTCGCCGACATCAGGAGCGCGGAGATCGGATTCGTCTTCCAGACCTTCAATCTGCTTCCAAGGATGACGGCGTTCCAGAACGTCGAGCTTCCTCTCATCTATGGTCGCGGCGACCGGGAGGCCCGCGCGGACAGAGTCTGGAAGACGCTCGACGCCGTCGGCCTCCGGGAGCGCGCGAACCACAGACCGAACGAGCTCTCCGGCGGGCAGCGCCAGCGCGTGGCCATCGCCAGGGCGCTCATCAACAGGCCGTCGATCATCCTGGCCGACGAGCCGACCGGCAACCTCGATTCGAGGACCGGCGAGGAGATCATGGGTATCCTCAACGATCTTCAGGCGGGCGGCAACACCATCATCCTCGTGACCCATGAGGAGTACATCGCGGAGCACGCGCACCGCATCGTCAGGCTCCGCGACGGCCGCATCGAGAGCGACAGCGCGACCCGAGGCCCCGGGGAGTGACATGAACATTCGCGAGACGCTCTTCTCCGCGGTCAGGACGCTTCTGTCCCACAAATTGAGGACGGCCCTGACGATGCTCGGCATCATCATCGGGTCGTCCGCGCTCGTGGCCGTCATGTCGCTCATCGCGGGGCTGAACTCAAGCGTCGCCGCGCAGTTCCAGTCGATCGGAACCGACATCATCTCGGTCGGCAAGTACCCCTGGGTCCAGATGGGCGATCAGGAGGACTACGGCTCCAGGAAGGACATCACCATCGAAGACGCCGAGGCGATCGAGCGTCTTCCGT
>CAZQSB010000018.1:0-44000 GCA_964596015.1 uncultured bacterium
ACGCTGTCGCAGATCGAGTCGCATCTTCTCATGCGCCACTACGACGGCTTCATGAAGAAGGGCAAGCTCAGGGGCCGCAGGCGATAGGCGGGATGAGAAGCTCCGGGCGGGACATCGTCCGGACGGAAGGTTCAGACGGGGAGCAGTGATGATCATCGTTCTCGCGGGAGCGCCGGGCGCAGGGAAGGGCACGCACGCGAAGCGCGTGGCCGAGGCGTTCGACGTGCCGCATGTCTCGACCGGCGACATACTGCGAGGCGCCGTCGAGGCGGGAACCGAGCTCGGGAAGAAGGCCGAGGGATACATGAAGGCCGGCGAGCTCGTTCCCGACGAGATCATGCTCTCGGTCGTGGGAGAGCGTCTGGATTCCCCCGAGTGGTCCGGCGGGGTCGTTCTGGACGGTTTTCCGAGGACGCTGCCACAGGCCAAGGGGTTCGACGAGCTCCTCGACGAGCGGAACCGAACGGTCGACGGCGTCATCTTCTTCGACCTGTCGGAGGAGGCGGCGGTGGAGCGGCTGAGCGCGAGACTCTGGTGTCCGAAGGACGGAACCGTCTACAACCTGAAGACGAAGCCGCCGAAGAGCGACCGCGTCTGCGACGTCTGCGGCGGTCCGCTGGAGCGGAGAAGCGACGACGAACCGGAGACCATCCGCGCCCGGCACGAGGAATACCGCCGGCTGACGGGCCCGATGATCGAGTACTACGACAAGTTGGGGCTCGTGTCGAAGATCGACGCCGAGCGCTCGATCGACGAGGTCTGGGAGCAGGTCCGGCGGGCGATCGACGAGATGGCCGCGTCGCCGGACGGCGGGGACGCGCGATGATCGCAGTAAGGAGCCCGGAGGAGATCGCTCTTCTTCGGGAGAGCGGCCGGATCGTGGCCGAGGCGCTGGACCTGGCGGGGAAGATGGTCCGCCCCGGCGTCACGACTGAAGAGCTCGATCGGGAGATCGAGACGATGATCCGGGACTCCGGCGGGACGCCCGAGTTCAAGGGATTCCACGGGTACCCCGCGTCGATATGCGCGTCGGTGAACGAGGTCGTGGTCCACGGCATACCGGGACCGCGGGAGCTTCGAGAGGGTGACATCATCGGCGTGGACGTCGGTGTCCGGAAGGCCGGCTATGTCGGCGACGGCGCCCGGACGTTCGCGGTCGGTGAGATCCGGGACGAAGCCAGGCGCCTGATGGACACGACGCTGCGGGCGCTCATGAACGGACTGGCCGCTGTCTCGGAGGGCGTGCACCTGTCGGACCTCTCGAGCGCGGTCCAGACGACGGCCGAGTCGAACGGCTACTCGGTCGTGAGGGAACTGGCGGGGCACGGAGTCGGTCAGGAGATGCACGAGGCTCCGGAGGTTCCCAACTACGGGCTGCCCGGGCGCGGACCCGTTCTGAAGGCGGGGACGGTCCTTGCGGTCGAGCCGATGATCAACGCCGGAGCCGCGGCTGTCAGGACGCTCGCGGACGGCTGGACGGTCGTGACCGCCGACGGCAGTCTCTCCGCTCACTTCGAGCATTCGGTCGCCGTGACGGGGAACGGAGTGGACATACTGACCCTGAGCTCGGCGACGCCAGGAGAACTGCAGTTCTGAAGAGGGTGAGCTTACATGGCCAAGCAGAAAGGGATCACGGTCGAGGGAGTCGTAGTCGAAGCTCTGCCGAATGCGATGTTCCGCGTGGAGCTCGACAACGGACACAAAGTTCTCGCGCACATCTCCGGGAAGATGCGGATGCACTACATCAAGATCCTCCCGGGGGACCGCGTGACGCTTGAGGTGTCTCCCTACGACTGGTCCCGGGGACGCATCACATACCGGTACAAGTGAGCTTCCGCTGGAGCCGGCGCGATGTCGCGGCCGGCCGGGAGCTCTCGAGGAGAACGACAGGGACGTCGTCGAGCGGACACGCTCCGGCTTTGGACTTTCCGCTTCAGGACGTTCAGGAGGTGGCACGATGAAGGTCAGGTCTTCGGTGAAGCCGATCTGCGAGCACTGCAAGCTCATCAAGAGGCACGGCAAGGTTCGCGTGATCTGCCAGAACAGACGGCACAATCAGGTTCAGGGCTAGCACGAGGAACGGACCCAAGAGGGAGGTCTCAAGTTGGCGCGTCTCGTAGGAGTCGACATCCCTGACGGGAAGAGAGCTGTCGTTGCGCTCACGTACATCTTCGGTATCGGGCGCACGACCTCCGAGAAGATCCTCGACCAGGCCGGTGTGGACGGGTCGACGCGGGTCAAGGATCTGTCGGCGGACGAGCTCAATCGCATCCGCCAGGTCATCGAGAACAACTACAGGGTCGAGGGAAGCCTCCGCACCGAGCTTGCCCTGAGCATCAAGCGTCTGAAGGACATCGGATGCTACAGGGGGTGGCGGCACAGACGGAGTCTCCCTGTCAGAGGGCAGAGGACCCGCACGAACGCACGGACCCGGAAGGGCCCCAAGAAGACGGTCGCCGGCAAGAGAAAGTCGGCCGGCAAGAAGTAGTCGGGCAGCCAGCAGGAGGATGAGGTGGCTCAGCGCAAGAAGAAGCAGGTCGAGCCGGACGGCGTCGCGCACATCAAGGCGAGCTTCAACAATACCGTCGTGACTCTGACGGACAGCAGGGGCAACTCCATCGCCTGGTCGAGCGCGGGGCGGGTAGGCTTCCGCGGTTCCAAGAAGAGCACCGGCTTCGTGGCGCAGCTCGTGGCGAGCAATGCGGCGGAGCAGGCGATACCGATGGGGCTTCGCAGGGTTGAGGTTCGGGTGAAGGGACCGGGCCCCGGGAGAGAAGCGGCAGTGCGCGCGCTGCAGGCTGCAGGCCTCAAGATCACGGCGATCAGGGACGTTACACCCATCCCGCACAACGGGTGCCGTCCTCCCAAGAAGAGAAGAGTCTGACGACGGAGGAACGAGGGACATGGCGACATATCACGGACCGCGCTGCAAACTCTGCAGGCGACAGGGCATGAAGCTCTTCCTGAAGGGACAGCGCTGCTACACCGACAAGTGCGCGTTCGAGCGCAGGGCCTACGGTCCCGGCGAGCAGACCCAGCGCCGCCGCCGCCGCAAGGTCACGGAGTACGGTACGCAGCTCAAGGAGAAGCAGAAGGCCAAGACCATTTACGGCGTGCTGGAGCGGCAGTTCAAGCGGTACTACAAGGAGGCGGACCGTCAGGACGGGGTGACCGGCGAGAACCTCCTGCGGCTTCTCGAGCGGCGGCTCGACAACATCGTCTACCGCCTCGGGTTCGCCTGGTCGCGCTCAGCGGCCAGGGAGTTCGTGTCGCACGGCCACATCGAGGTGAACGGGAAGAAGGTCGACATTCCTTCCTACCTCGTGAAGCCCGGCGATGAGGTCAGCGTGCGAGAGAAGTCGAGGAACACCCCCGAGATCCGCTCGTCGCTGGACGCGCGGTCGGGTGTCGGAACGGTGGAGTGGCTGGAACTTGACCCGAAGCGGTTCATGGGCCGCATCCTGGAGCTTCCTTCGAGGGACCAGATCCCTTCACCCGTGAACGAACAGCTGATCGTGAACTTCTACTCCAGGTAGTCGCCCTTCGATCAACGGTGGCCCAGTTCAGGGGAGGCCAGCGCGAATGAAGTGGAAGAATCTACGGATGCCGGACGAGATCGTCTGGAACACCGAGACCATGACCGACCGGTACGGAGAGCTCATCGCCGAACCGCTCGAGCGCGGGTACGGTGTCACCATCGGCAACGCCCTGAGAAGGGTCCTGCTCTCGTCGCTGCAGGGAGCCGCGGTGACCGCGGTGAGATTCAGAGGCGTGCTGCATGAGTTCTCGGTCGTGCCGGGGGTGATGGAGGACGTGACCGAGCTGATCTTGAACTTCAAGCAGCTCAATCTCACGCTGAAGAGCGACGGACCCGAGACGCTCATTCTGGCGGTCGAGGGGCCCGGAGAGGTCACTGCCGCGCTGATCGAGCCGAACCCGAACGTCGAGATCACGAACCCCGATCTTCACATCGCGACCCTGAACGACGAGTCGTCGCTCGAGGTCGAGATCATCGTCGACTCGGGACGCGGGTACGTCCAGGCGGAAGAACACGAGTTCGAGGAACAGCCGATCGGCTTCGTTCCCGTGGACTCGGTCTTCTCGCCCATCAAGCGCGTTCACTACGACGTGGAGAACACGCGCGTCGGGCAGCGGACCGACTACGACAAGCTGACCCTCGAGGTCTGGACCGACGGTACCGTGACGCCCGAGGACGCCGTCTCCTTCTCGGCCAAGATTCTGAAAGACCATCTCCTGCTCCTGATGGCGTTCGACATCGAACCTCAGGAGGAGGTTGAGGAGGAGATCGACGAAGAGCAGCTCAGGCTGATGGAGCTTCTGGACCACAGCGTTGAGGAGCTCGAGCTGTCGGTGCGCTCCTCGAACTGCCTGAGAGACGCCGGCATCAGGACCCTCGGCGACCTCGTACAGAAGACCGAGGCCGAGATGCTGAAGTACAGGAACTTCGGCCGGAAGTCGCTCCAGGAGCTCGTCGATATCCTGGCCGATCTCGGTCTCCACTTCGGCATGGACGTGGACGCCATCATGGCGCCCAGACGCAGCGAGGAGTCGGAGGAAGAGGGCGAAGGCGGCTACGAGGACGTTGAGACCGACGAAGTCGAGACGTCCGATGAGGATGACGAGGGCGGGACGAAAGAAGCGCCCGTGGAAGAGGATGTCGAGGAGAAGGAAGTCTAGCCTCGTCCCGGCACGACAACCGACGCAGAAGGAAGATAGCTCACTCCGGCAGGAGCGCAGTGAAGCGCGACCGCGACCGCCCGAGAGCTTACCGACCGCGGAAAGGCAGGACGTTCGATGCGACACAGGAAGAAGGGCAGGAAGCTGGGGAGGACGTGGAGTCACAGGAAGGCCATGCTCCGAAACCTGGTGACCACGTTCCTCGACCGCGAGCAGATCGAGACGACCGACGCCAAGGCGAAGGAAGTCCGTTCGCTGGCCGAGCGGCTCGTCACGCTGGCGAAGCGCGGGCCCGATGATCTCGCTGCCCGGCGGCAGGCGCTCCGTGTGGTGCGGGAGAAGAAGGTGGTCGCCAAGCTCTTCGATGAGATCGGCCCACGCTACGCCGACCGGCCCGGCGGCTACACGAGGATCCTCAAGGTCGAGAACAGACGCGGCGACGCAGCCGGCCTCTCGATCCTCGCGTTCGTGACCGAGCCCGTCGAGTTCAAGGAGCGGAAGAACAAGAACGCGTGGCGGGAAGGCCCGCTGACGCTCGGCGGGAAGACAGAGACGCCTGCCGAGTCTGAGGCGTCGGAAGAGGCCGCGGAGGCCGCGGAGGCCGCCGAAGAGCAGCCGGCCGAGGCCGCGGAAGCCGCCGAGAAGGAGAAGCCCGAGGAGGCCGAGGAGGAGAAGCCGGCCGAGGCGGAGGAGGTTTCCGAGAAGGAGCCTGAGGCGGCGGAAGAGGCCCCCGAGGACGAAGAGAAGAAGGAGAGCTAGCGGTGGCTCCGCGCACGGAGCGGCTGAAGCGATACGATGTGGAAGGGGCGCCGGCCGGGAGGCCAGGCGCCCTTCTTCTTGGCGGACGCGACCGGAGGTTCCTCGCTGCGCTCGCGGTCCTGATCGTTCTGGCATCCGGTTGCGCCCCGCTCGTCCCCGGCGCGGGCGATCCCGAAGGCGGCGGGGGAGCGGCACCGGAGTCTCCGCGCATGGCGACGCTCGAGCGTCCCGAGCCCGACGCCGAGCTGGTGAGGGCGTGGGTCGAGGTGGCCGCTGCGGCGCCGCTCGTTCGGGTGGGGCTCATCCGAGACGAGCGGTCGGTGGTCGTCACCGCTGACGGTGACTTCCGGGTCACGGTCTACGCCGATTCCGTGACCGTCTTCCGCGGGGGCGCCGGCGCGGAGTGGAGGCTTGAGAGCGAGGGGAGAGGACTTCGTGGAGCGAGCGGCTCTTCCGGCTTCGATGTGCGCGCCGGCACCGTCCGCGCCGCTCCGGAGGACGGCGCGTTCCTCAGCGTCGACGGTACGGCGTACCGGGGAGAGGTGGAGGTCTTCCTCGACGGGCTCGGTCGTCTCTCCGTCGTCAACATCATCGACCTCGAGTCCTATCTCCGCGGTGTCGTGCCGCTCGAGATCGGGCCCCGCCCGATGCGCGAGCTCGAGGCCGTGAAGGCGCAGGCTGTGGCGGCGAGAACGTACGCTCTGGCGTCCGGAGGGAAGCGGGCCGGCGGCGACTACGACATGCACGCGACAGTAGCCGATCAGGTGTACGGAGGCGTCGCCGTAGAGCACGAGACGAGCGACCGCGCGGTGCTCGAGACGGCGGGTCTCGCGTTGATGCGCGGGGGCGAGCCGATCGTCTCGTACTTCCACGCGAACTGCGGAGGTCGGACGGAGGCGCGCCACGAGGTCTGGGAGATGGAGGGCGTCCCGTACCTCGTCAGCGTGTGGGACACGCCGGGAGGCACCCGCGACCTCGACCGAGCGTACTGCCGGGAGGGGAGCGGGTTCGAGTGGACGTGCGAGTGGAGCGGCTCCGAGCTGGACGCGCTCGTCCGAGAGCATCTTCCGGCCGTGTCGTCGACCCCAGTGAGCGAGCCTCCGCGGGTCGTGACGGACGTCCGGGTCACCGACCGCACGCCTTCCGGAAGGGTGCGCTGGCTTGAGGTCGAGACCGACGCGGGCACCTGGCGCGTCTACGGCGACCGGTGCCGCTGGCTTCTGCGCCGCGGCGGCGGCAATATCCTCCGGAGCGCATGGTTCGATCTCGACGTCGAGCGCCGCGGAGGGCGTATCTCGCGGGTCACGGCTACGGGCAGGGGGTATGGTCACGGCGTCGGCATGTGCCAGCACGGCGCGCTCGAGAGGGCCCGTCAGGGACATGCCTACGCCGACATCCTGTCGCACTACTATATAGAGACCAGGGTCGGCAGGATATACTAGAAATGCCCTTGGAAAGGACGTTTCCGGGCCGCCTGCCATACTGCGGGGGTATTCCGGCGCTACGGCCGGGTCCCCGCCGCGTCGAGGAGAGCAGGAGCGATTTTTGGGCCCGCCAGTTGCACATCGTGATTGACACCGGCCCACGCCGCTGGTATATTACTGGTTCAAGTGAGACCTGCGGGGTCGTAGTTCAGTTTGGTTAGAACGCCGGCCTGTCACGCCGGAGGTCGCGAGTTCGAGTCTCGTCGGCCCCGCCATGAACAAGAAGAGCCCACCCTCTCGGGGGTGGGCTCTTTCGTTGCCCCTTCAGGACCGTTCGGACCTTCGCGGGGAGACGGCGGGCCGCGCGGCAGCAACTGCACATGTTGCCTGAAACCCCGGCCCCTGCGGCGCACCTAAATTGACTGAAGGCTCGGTAGATGGTATAATGTATGCAAAATAGCAAGAAATAGCGCATTCCTGTAACAGACCCCCCGGAAGAGAGCCGAACATGACGACGAACAGGAGCTTGAGAATCCTGCTGCCGCTTCTTGCCCTGCTGGCGCTCCTTGCGATGGCCGCCCAGAGCGTCGCGGCCCCGCTCTGGGGCGAGGTCGTGAGCATCCGTGAGCCGGACGGCAGGCTGGTCGAGATCAGAGTGTGGGGTGACGAGTTCTACTCCGTCGGCGAGACGCTGGACGGATACACGGTGACGCGCGACGAGACCACGGGGCTGCTGAGCTACGCGGCGCTCTCCGCGGACGGCCGAAGCCTGGTGTCGACCGGCGTTTCGGTGAGCGAGGCGCCCGTTCGGAGTCTCACGAAGCATGTGAGGATCTCTGAGGACGCTGCAGCCGAGAAGGCGCGCGCCGCGCGCGCCGCGTTCGAGGAGAGGGCTCCGGAGCCTCCGGACGCCGTGCGGGGGCAGCGGAGCACCACGATGGGCGAGGTGGTCGGGATCACGCTCATCATCGACTTCTCGGACGACACGTGGTCGATCGCCTCTTCCGCCATCGACGACTACTGCAACCTGCTCGGCTACACGGGCTACGGGAACAACGGCTCGGTCCGTGACTACTTCCTGGACGTGTCCGAGGGGCTTCTTGACTACACGAACTTCGTCCCGACCTCGTACTACCGCGCCGCGAACACGAAGGCCTACTACTGCGACCCCTCCGTGTCCTACGGACAGCGGGCGAGGCAGCTGGTCGTCGAGGCCCTGACGGACCTCGACAACAAGGGGTTCGATTTCAGCCAGTATGACTCCGACGGCGACGGCATCATCGACGCGGTCAACTGCTTCTACGCCGGCGATACCTGGAACGCGTGGGCCGAGGGGCTCTGGCCGCACGCGAGCTCCGTGTCGTTCTCCGCGGACGGCGTCAGCACGTGGCGCTACCAGATCTCCAACCTCGGAAGCTCGCTCAGACTGAGCACGTTCTGTCACGAGAACGGTCACATGCTGATGGGGTGGCCCGACCTCTACGACTACGACGGCAACTCGTCCGGCGTCGGGCAGTTCTGTCTGATGTGCTCCACCGGCCCGGGCACCAACCCGATCGAGCCCAGCGCCTGGATGAAGTACGTCGCCGGCTGGGGAGACGTCACTGTCCTGTCTGATCCGGTGGACGGGCTGGTGCTTCCATCGGAGGGCAACGTCATCCACAAGTTCGAACATCCGACGCTGTCGAATGAGTACTACCTCGTGGAGAACCGTCAGCGGACGGGTCGGGACGCGGGTCTGCCCGACCACGGCATGGCCGTCTGGCACGTGGACACCGAGGGGAACAACTCGAACGAGCAGCAGACGCCCGAGTCGCACTATCTGGTGACGCTGGTGCAGGCCGACGGTGACTGGGACCTTGAGAACCACGTGAACTACGGCGATGGCTCAGACCTCTACGCCGCTCCCAGCTACGTCGCGTGCACGCCGGGCACCTATCCCAACACCGATTGGTGGGACGGGAGCGAGTCTGGGGCGTTCTTCTCGAACATCAGCGCTTCGGGCGCGACGATGACGTACGATTTCTACAACGCTTCCTTCACGCTTGGGCTCTCATCGCCGATGTTCGCGGTCGAGATCGACTGCGCCGGATGCGCCGAGTACACCGCGACGCTCAAGAACTGGAACGCGTTCACCGACACCGCGACGGTCAGCATCGCGCAGGAGTCGCTGCCGGACGGCATAGCGCCGACGGACTGGGTCGCCTCCTACCGCGAACTCGGGGGAACCTGGACCGCGGACCCGGCCGACTTCGTGCTGGCCCCGGGCGAGGAGAAGAACTTCGAGGTCAGGATGCTCGACAACCTGGGCTCCGGTTCGGGCATGGCCGTTACGACGCTGTCCGCGACGGGCCTCGGCGGCGCGAGGGGCGGAGCATCCGTGTCGTTCGCCACGTTCGTCGACATTCCGTCGGTGCTTCTCGTGGACGACGACAACTTCGGTGACTTCGAGACCCACCTCCAGACGGCTCTCCTCGACACCGGATACGCGGCGCACACGTGGGATGCTGGAGCGCGAGGACGCCCGACCCTCGAGCAGATGTCAGCGTACAGCCACGTCCTCTGGACGACCGGAAGCGGGGGCGCGGCGTATCTGACCTCCGAGGACGAACAGAACATCATGGACTACCTCGATCAGGGCGGGAACCTGCTCCTGACGAGCGCGGAGTACCTTAACGGCAGGACGCTTCCGAATCAGTTCGTCCAGGACTACCTGCACATCGACTCGTGGACCTGCGACAACAGCGGGTTCACGCTCACCGGCGTCATGGGCGACCCGATCACGAACGGGATGTCGCTCTCGGTCATCGGTGGTCCGATCCCGCCCGCGTGCAGCGACGCGCTCAGCGTTTCTTCTCCGGCGGAACCCATCCTGACGACGGCAGTGGGCGACAAGGCGCTGCGTGTGGAGGAGAACGGCCACAGGATCATCTTCATGGCCGCTCCCTTCGAGAACATCAAGTCCGACGGCGCCTACCCCAACAACCAGAGGACCTTCATCGCCAGGGTCATGGACTGGTTCCGGGGCGAGACGGGCATCGACGACGGTCCGATCGCGGTCGACAGACTCGCTCTCAGGCAGAACTCGCCCAACCCGTTCAATCCGACGACGAGGATCGCGTTCAACGTGCCGTCGAACGCCGACGGGGTCCTGCTGCGAATCTACAACGTCAGGGGCCAGGTCGTGAGGACCCTCGTCGATGAAGCCCTCGAGCCGGGTCCGCACAGTGTCGTCTGGGACGGCCGGGACCGGTCGGGCGTCTCCATGGCATCGGGCGTCTACTTCACGCGCATCGAGGCCGCCGGCGAGACCGTGACGAGGAAGATGACGCTCCTGAAATAGAAGCAGATTCGTCGGGACCATCGCGAACAGAGGAGCCCTCTCCTTCGGGAGCGGGCTCCTTTACGTTCGGGCCTTGGCTCGGCCGCGCGAGCGGTGGTAAGCTCGCCGGACTGTCGCTGGGAGTTGTGGGAGAGGAATGCCGCTCTTGCGGGGCCCCGAGGAGGAGAGTCATGGAGATGACCCCGGCCGAGAAGCACATGAAGCAGGGCTACGTCTGAGCTGAGTCCGTTCTCCTGGCCGTGTGCCAGGAACTCGGGATAGAGGAGGGGAACGACGCCATTCCCACCATCGCCTTCGGCTTCGCCGGCGGGATCGGGAACACGGGTTCCGTCTGCGGCGCCGTCGCGGGCGGCGTCATGGCAATCGCCCTCAGGCTCGGCCGCGCCGATTCCACGGAGCGTGCGCTTCAGAACCTCGCCGTGTTCGGCGAGTTCCGGCGCCGGTTCGAGGAGGAGATGGGCGCCGTCGACTGCCGCGAGCTCACCGGGCTCGACCTGACGGACCCGGAGAACCAGCAGGGACTCATGGACTCGGATGTTCCGATGAAGGTCTGCTTCCCGGCCGTGGGCGCCGCGTACCGGCTGGCACTGGAGATCCTGAACGAGAGAGAGGGGGGCTGACGTTGCGAATGACCGTGCTGCGCTGCTGCGCTCTCTTCCTGCTTGCGGCGCTCGTGGCCGCTCCGGACGCCGTCTCGACGGCCCAGGACAGGGCTCCGCAGAAGTGGAAGACGCGGGAGAAGACGCCCGATTCGCCGCCCGGCTGGTGGAGCGTGGCCCGACAGCCGCTCCTGTCCGAGGAGGAGAGGGAGTCGGTGGAGCAGCTGAGGTCTCTCGGCTACATCGCGGGCGGCGCGGAGGCTCCCGGAGCCGCCGGTGTGACCATCCACGACACCGCGAGGGCATGGCAGGGGCTGAACCTCTACGTGTCGGGGGACTTCCCCGGAGCGCGGCTCATCGACATGGAGGGACGTGTCGTTCACGAGTGGCGCTACGACTTCCTCGATGCCTGGCCTGATCGCCAGCACGCCTACGCGACCGACACCGGCTCTCGCTTCTGGTTCCACGCGCACCTCTTCGAGAACGGCGACATCATCGGGGTCTTCAACGACCAGGGTCTCGTGAAGGTGGACAAGGACTCCCGGCTCATCTGGAAGTACGGGGGAGGAAGCCACCACCATCTCCACGTCGCGGAAGACGGGCGCATCTACTCGATCACGCATCGTGACCGCATGGCGCCCCGGATCAGCAGCGCCGTGAGCATCCTCGAGGACGCCGTCACCGTACTGGACGCCGACGGCAACGAGCTCGATCGCGTGTCCCTGCTGGACGCCTTCTGGAACTCGGATTACGCGAGCACTCTCAAGGAGCCGCCCGCCAGGGTCCAGGGACAGCTCGTGGACCTGTTCCATGCCAACAGGATCGTTCCCATCGATGGGCGTCTCGCTGAGACGATCCCCGCCTTCCGTGAGGGCGAGTTCCTCCTCTCGCTCAGGAACCTGAACACGCTCGCCGTGCTTGACATGGACACCGAGAGCATCGTCTGGGCGCTGTCGGGATTCTGGCTGCAGCAGCACTGTCCGTCCATACTCGAGGGGAACACGGTTCTGCTGTTCGACAACCAGGGGAACTACGGGTGGACGCGCATCCTCGAGTTCGATCCGGCAACGCAGGAGATCGTGTGGAGCTACACAGGTGGGGATGGGAAGAAGCTCTACGCGCCGCTTTTCGGAACGGCACAGAGACTGCCCAACGGCAACACGCTCATCGCCGAGTCGCACTACGGACGCGCTGTCGAGGTCACGCCGGGAGGGGAGGTCGTCTGGGAGTTCCTCAACCCGGCGCGTGCCGGTGAGGATGACGAGCTGGTCGCGAACCTCTTCGAGATCGAGCGGATTCCGGAGAGCGACGTCGAAGGTTGGCTCAACTGGAAGTGATACTGGCAGGGCTGCCGGTCGCCGGCCTCTCGAGCGTCATTCCCCCCGCCGCCCGCGCTGCGCCCGCCACCGTGAGAACGCCATCATCCGCCGCACCAGCCAGACCCTGAACGGGAACAGCGGCCCCTCCAGCTCTGTGGCCACCTGCTTGAGGACCTCCGGTATCGGGACCTCCTGAGGACATCTCGGGAGGCACGCGCCGCACTCCGTGCAGAGCTTCGCGCCCGAGTAGGTGCCGCTCATCGCGCCTCCCACGAACACGGCGTAGACCAGTCCGCCCTGCCTGCTCCTGAGGGCGTACTTGTTGTTGAGGGCCTGAAGGCAATCAGGGATGGCCACGCCGTAGGGGCACGGGAGGCAGTATCGGCAGCCGGTGCAGTCGGACTGCATGAGCCCCCTGTACGCCTCAGCGACGCGCGATACGAGGTCGAGCTCCTTGTCCGTCAGCGAGTTCGGATGGGCCTCTCCCGCGACCCGGATGTTCTCCTCGATGTGGCGCTCGTCGTTCATCCCGGAGAGGTTGACCTGGATCTCCGGACGGTTCCATATCCACCGGAACGCCCACTCGGCAGGTGTCCGCTCGACGTCCGCCTCGTCCCAGATGCGCTGGACCTCGCCCGGCGGTTCGCCGCCGAGCGTCCCGCCGCGGAGCCCTTCCATCCCGACGACGCCGAGTCCCTTCGACGCGGCGTACTCGAGGCCTTCGGTCCCGGCCTGATAGCGCTCGTCGAGAAAGTTGTACTGGATCTGGCAGAAGCGCCAGTTCCAGGCGTCCACGATCTCCTTGAACTCGCGGAGTGAGCCGTGGAAGGAGAAGCCGGGGTTGACGATGCGCCCGTCCGCCATCGCCTGCTCGAGGAACCCGGTCACACCGAGGTCCCGCATTTTGGCCCAGCTTTCGCCGTCGAGAGCGTGGACGAGGTAGTAGTCGATGCGGTCGGTCCGCAGTCGCTCGAGCTGCTCATCGAGGATGCGGTCCATGTCCTCGGGCGTGCTGATCTTCCAGGGCGGGAGCTTCGTGGCGAGCTTCACCCGCTCGCGATAGCCGTCGGAGAGGGCCCTCCCGACGAACGGCTCGCTTGTTCCCATGTGGTAGGGATAGGCCGTGTCGACGTAGTTGACTCCGGCGTCGATGGCGCCGCGAAGCTGCCTCGTAGCACGTTCCTCGTCGATGCGACCTGACTTCTGAGGGAGCCGCATGCAGCCGAAGCCCAGGATGGAGAGCTCATCGCCGGTGCTGTCCATTCTGCGGTAGAGCATGGTCGCCTTGTCCCGTCGAGGTCGGAGACGTTCATTCATCTGAACAGCGCCTTCAACTCGCCCCAGCTTGAGACGCCGACCGGCGCAAGGTACGAGTCGGGAGTCTCCTCGATCGTGACGGACGTGCTGTCGGAGACCCAGAGCGATCTCGAACCCCGGTCGTCCACTTCGCCGACGGCGATTCCCGTCCGGTAGTGGTGATTGAGGTACCACTGATGCACAACGTTGCACTCGAGGTCCATGACCGTGATGTACCCGTCACCCAGACCGGCGCTGTAGAGGTGGTTCGTGATCGGGTCGTAGTCGAGGGGCCCGTTGCCCGTTCCCCAGGGCGCGACGTACGAGGCGATCCTGTTGAAGCTCGCGTCGCACTTCACGAACTCGGCGTCCCCGGAGAGCCAGAAGTAGGTGCCGTCGAACGTGATGCCATGAGGTCTGTCGACTATGTCGCTCACATCGTATGTTTGGAGGTGCGCGCCCTCAGTGCTGAAAACGCGGACGTAGTCGGTGTACGGGGAGCCGCCCCTGTCCGCACGAGTCACATAGAGCGTGCCGGTGCGGAGATCGTCCTCCGATGGCACGAAGCACAGTCCGTTCCCGTGGTAGTTCTGATATGGCTCGCCGGTGGCCTCGCGGATGTTGAAGAGGAAGGTGGCCCCGCCGTCGGGCGCGACGCTGTAGACATCGCCATCCCAGTCGTCGACGTGGTAGAAGCCCGCGGTCTCCGAGCCGTCGATCCCCTGTGGGTAGTCGCACGGAGTGGGTATCCTCGAGTGACCATCGGCGAGGGCGGGAACGGCCAGAGTTGCGGAAGCGAGCGCGATCAGAACGAGACACGCGGCGCGCAGTACCGTCATGGAAGTCCTCCGGATCGTGGTTGGTGATTGTTGCAGCTACGTTTGTATTATCCCACAGAACCACCCCTTCAGCAATAAGCTGCGACCTTTGCTTCCGCTTGGAGGGGCCCGCCGCGCTCGTTCGTCTCTCCGGTTGCCCGCGCTCTTCGAATGAGGTACCTTCACCAACATCGAGACACGGAGCATCGAGCGCGGGAAGAGGCCAATACGGTCGGAGCTCTGGCGCAAGGCGCGCTGATCGGCGGCGCGAATCAGCGCGCCTCACGAACCCGAACCAGGAGGCAGCATGCCGACGAAGGAGAACCTCGAGGCGGCGTTCGCCGGCGAGAGCCAGGCGAACCGGAAGTACCTCGCGTACGCGAAGAAGGCCGAGAAGGACGGCTACCCGCACGTGGCGAAGCTCTTTCGGGCCGCGGCGGAGGCTGAGACGGTCCACGCCCACGCCCACCTTCGGGTGATGGGCGGTGTTCAGGACACGGTCGAGAACCTGAAGGACGCGATCGCCGGCGAGGGGCACGAGTTCACTGAGATGTACCCTGACTTTCTCCATGAAGCGGAGGAGGAGAGGAACGACCCGGCCGTGCTCTCGTTCGGTCGCGCGATGGCGGTGGAGAAGATCCACCACGGCCTCTACGAGGAAGCGCTGGCTGCGGTCGAGTCCGGGAACGACCTCAAGGAGCAGAGCATCCATGTCTGCTCCGTCTGCGGCAACACGGTCTACGGCGAGCCGCCGGACGTTTGCCCGGTCTGCGGAGCCAGGAAGCCGGCCTTCTTCGAGGTCGAGTAGCGGCTGTCAGTTCACGAGCAGGAGGTCATGATGAGAAGGGTGAGTCTGGTGGTCGCGCTTCTGGGCGTCGCGGTGGCCGCGTCGGCCGGCGGATACGAGCGGACCGTGGTGGATTCGTTTTCCGCTCCGGGTGACTGGCCCAAGGGGACCGTGTGGGTCGACGACGGGGGTGACGGCTTTCTCTATCATGTTGACGATCAGCTCAGTACGGCCTACTCCGTGACCGTCGAGGGGGCGTGGGCCGAGCTCTTCGACGTCGGCGTGCTGTTCGGGGAGGATGACGTCCTGATGGCGGCCGGCCTCTGTCTCGTTCCCGAGGAGCCGTTCGCTCATCTTTTCATCACGGACACGCAGGGCCACCAGTCGCAGTCGATGCACGACATGATCTATCAGGTGACGACGAACGGCACGCTCATCGACACATTCGGCGTGGAGTGGTTCTGCGACAACGTGACGGGGATATGCCACGACGGGAGCGACTTCTGGCTGTGCAGCTACTGGGGAGACGTGTTCCGATGCGACGAGTCGTTCCATCCGCTTGAGACGTTCGAGCTTCCCGGCTGCACGCCGCAGGGCATGGACTACGACGCGGAGAGAGGCCTCTTCTACATCGTCAACAGGATCGACTACCAGACGGGTCGCATCGAAGTGCGAGACGGCGACATGGCGCTCCTGGACTGGTTCGAGCCTCCGGCGGGGGCGCCATACGGCATCAGCATCGGACGGGTCGTCGGCGAGCAGAGGACCCTCTGGTTGACGGACACCGGGACGAACCTCGTCTACGAGATCGTCGACGAGCACTATACGCCAGTCGAGCCGGCGAGCTGGAGCTCCGTCAAGTCGCTGTTCCGATAGGACTTTGTGAAGGCATGGCTTTGACCTCGCGCGGCGTCACCTGACGAGGCCGACTCGTCTCGTCTGCGACTCCCCGTCGGTTTCCGCCATGATGAAGTAGATGCCGGACGACACGCCGTTCCCCGCCTCGTCCGCTCCGTCCCACCGGACCGTCCGCGTTCCCGACGGGCTCAGTTCGTCCACGAGCGTTCGAACCAGAGCTCCCGAGGCGTTGTACACGGCTACCCTGAGCGATCCGCCCTCCTGGAGCGTCAGGGCGAACTCCGTGCTCACCCCGAACGGATTGGGCGAAGGGCGGCCCAGTCCGAGTCTTGACCCGCTTCCACCGGCGTCGATGCCGCTCGAGTCGAGCGTCACGCTGTAGACCTCGCCGTCCGTTGTTCCGGCTCTGTCGACCAGGTAGAGCTCCCCGTCTCCGCCGGTGCCGATGGACGAGAGCGCCTCGATCCTGTTGTCGGGATTGAGGTCACCCGTGAGATCGAGCGTGTCGGTGATCGAGTTTCCATCGTAGAGAATCGCCCAGACCTCGCCTGAGCAGTAGTCGCCGAAGACATAGTAGCCCTGGAGGTCCGGCACGCCGACTCCGCGGTAGACGACGCCGCCCGTGACCGAGCAGCGCCCGCTGTCGTGCCCGTACTCGTAGATCGGGAGGTCGAACGTGTCGGCGCCGCATCCAGAAGAAGGCTCGTAGCAGTGCGTTCCCTCGGTCACGTCCCAGCCGTAGTTCTCTCCGCCGGTGCTGGCGGCGGGCTGGTGGTCGACCTCCTCCCACGCGCTCTGACCGACGTCGCCGATCCAGAGGTCGCCGGTCGCCGGGTCGAAGCTCCAGCGATAGGGGTTCCTGAGGCCCTTCGCCCAGATCTCGTCCAGAACGCCCGCGTTCCCGACAAAGGGGTTCGATGGGGGAACGGTGTAGGGGAGTGAGTCCACATCGATCCGGATGAACTTGCCGAGAAGCGTCGTCGGGTCCTGCGCGTTCTCGTCCGGGTCTCCTCCGCCTCCTCCGTCGCCGAAGCCGAAGTAGAAGTAGCCGTCGGGACCGAAGTCGATGGTCCCGCCGTTGTGGTTCGCGTAGGGCTGCGGGTGGGTCAGTACGGTCGTCGCGGTCGTGAGATCGGCCTGATCGGGATCGCCCTCCTGGACCTCGTAGCGCTCGATGACGGTTTCGCCGGAGTTCCCGGTGTAGTGGACGTAGAAGTAGCGGTTCGTCTCGAAGTCCGGATCGAACGCGAGCCCGAGGAGGCCCTGCTCGCTGAACGCCGTGGGGTCCATGACGTCGTCTCTGATGTCCATGAAGGGCTGGGGGAGAAGCGCGCCGTCCTTGTAGAGATGGATGATGCCTCGCTGCTCGAGGATGAAGAGGCGATCGTCGCCGTCAGGGGCGGTCACGTGGACCGGCCAATGCAGCCCGCCGACGACGAGTTCTGACGTGATCTGGGCCGACGCCGCTGCGGAGACGAGAAGCAGGGCGACCAGCGCGATGACTGTCTTCTGCCACATGGTTTCCTCCGTAGAGAGATGCGACTATCAGTTAGAACACAAACCATGTAAACAGAAATCGTTGTTGATGTCAATAAATGTTCGGCGGGCTGAGAGGGGACCATTGCAGAGAGAGGCGTCGTGTCCCCACCGAGGCTTCCCGGGAGCGGCGTGGATGAAACTCGGGGGCCATCCCGCCCACGGGTGGCCCCCTTCCTTTGCGTTGCCGCCGTTTCCGAGCGCTCAGAGGTCTACCGCAGCACGACCTGGCGCGCCGTGAGCGTCGTGCCGTCCGCGGCGACCCGCCAGAGGTAGACGCCCGATGCGACAGGGCGGCCCTTTCCGTCTCTCAGGTTCCACGACAGGTCGTGCGCGCCGGCTCCGCGATGCTCGTTCAGGAGGCGGACCACGCGGCGCCCCGTGACGTCGAAGACCTCGACGAGCACGTCCGCAGGGTGAGCCAGCGAGAACGAGACGGTCCCGGTCGTGCCGGCCGGATTGGGTCCGGGAGGCGCCGTGAGCGCGAGGACGGCGTCTGTCTCAGGGACCCCCGAATCGGCCGGTGAGATGGTGACGCCCGTGATCTCGCCCGCCGGTGCGGGCAGCCTCACGGAGCAGTAGGCGAGATCTCCCTCGACGACGGTCTGCGTGAGCTCTCCCGCGTCGACCTCGTAGGGAGCCGACGAGGCCGGCATGACGAAGCGGATGAGGGCATGCTCGAAGTCCTGCGGCTGGTTGTTGATGATGGCCGCCGTCACTTCGTTGTTCGTGCCGTCGTTGGCCGGGTCGAACTCCATGCGGAGGCCCTGTCCGATGGTCCCGGCGTTGATGGGCTGCGTCGGTTGAACGGAGCCGTTCGAGACGCGGACCAGCCGCATCGCGCGCTCGCCATCGCAGACCGAGTCCGTCGAGAGGTCGAACGGAGGCGACGATACCGAACCGGATGAGTAGTGGACGTGACCCCAGAGCGCGCAATCGACGCCCAGGTCGGACAGGTCGAGCTGACTCTGAAAGTCCATGTGGTAGAAGGCGACGACGGGCGCCGAGGGCGGGGCAGCGGCGATGTCGCTGACGAGCCAGTTGATCTGGTCGTTGGTGAAGCTCTCGTTGCCGTAGATCTGCCGCCTCCAGCGGTCGTAGTTGTCGTACGACTCGAGCGAGACGTAGTGCGCCCCGCCGAAGTCGAACGAGTAGTTCTGCGTGAAGAGCGGGTCGCCCGAGGGCGGGTCGTAGAGGTGGTTCCAGCCGAAGAACTTCCACCAGTATCTGCGGGCCGTGCCGTCCGGGGGAGGGGTGTCCTCCCAGCCTCCGACGTCGTGGTTGCCCGCGCAGACGTAGACCGGGACCTCGAACTCGCCGAGGATGCGCTTGGCCTTCGTGTAGTAGCGTTTGTCGAGGTACTCCTCGAGCTCGCCCTCGTTGACGAGGTCGCCCGTCAGCAGGACGAACGCGGGGTTGATGACGTTGATGTCGTCGATGACCGCACGGAGGTCGTCCATCTCGGATGTGTCGCTGTCGGCGCCGGACTGGTAGTAGTAGAGATGCGTCGGGAGATGCGTGTCCGTGATCTGCACGAAGTAGTAGTCGGTCGGTTCCGACGCTCGGACCATGACGGCGTTCTTCGCGACATCGTGGATGCCGCCCGACGCGGCCACCTCGAGGTCGTACAGCCATTCGGGAGTGTCCGCCGGAACGGATGCGGTCAGGAACCACCGCTCTTCCGACGAGCCATACGCGGCGTTCGTCACGCTGAGAGCGTAGGGTCCCCCCGGGCCGAGAAGGGACGCCGACCAGCCGGACGCGCCCTGAGGAGCCTTCGCTTCTATCGTGAACGAACCGCCGCTCACGGCCTGCTCCGGGATCGAGAGGATCGGCCGCATGAGAACGGTCAAGGTGTCGCCGATGGCGCGGGAACCGGACTCGGGACCGGCATGCGCGCCCGTGGAAACAGAGAGCGCGACGAGAGCCGCGAGCAGGACGACGGGGGCGGTGCGGGGCATGGCTTCCTCCAATAAGAGCACGGACCCCGGCGGAGCGCGCCGGGGTCCGTGTGGTTCGCGCAACTTCAATCCTTATAGTATCTTAACACATTCTCATGCTCCTTGCCAGTTTTGTTGTGCTGTGCGGCGCCGCTCATGGCGGGCCCGCGCAGCATCTTCCTACATCTTGAGGAAGCTCTCGTAGCGCTCCCGGGTGATCTCACCCGACTCGACGGCCTCCTTGATCGCGCAGTCGGGCTCGTGCGTGTGGCTGCAGTCGGCGCCGAACCGGCAGGCGCCGAGCAGCGGCCGCATCTCGGGGAAGCACGCCGCGATGTCTTCGCGGCCCTTCACGGGCGCGAAGACCTTCATCCCCGGCGTGTCGACCACGCCGCCGCCGCCGTCGAGCGGAAAGAGCTCGAGGTGCGTCGTCGTGTGCCGTCCCTTGCCGGTGCTGCCGCTCACCTCCTGAACGGCCAGTCCGAGGCCGGGCTGCAGCGCGTTCAGAAGTGTGCTCTTGCCGACGCCCGACTTTCCGACGAAGACCGACACCCGTCCCGTCAGGCGTTCGCGGAGCGACTCGACGCCGTCGCCCGTCACCGCGCTCGTGAGCGCGACGCCGTATCCTGTCCGCTCATAGATCTCGGCGTGGCGGCGCACGTCGTCGCCCCTCTCGAGGTCGGTCTTCGTGATGCAGACGAGGGCCGGGAGGCCGGCCGACTCCGCGCCGACGAGGTACCTGTCCAGGAGGTGCCACTTCGGCTTCGGCTTCGACGCCGACATCACGGGAACGATCAGGTCGACGTTGGCGACCACTGTCTGCGCAAGGTCCTTCCCTCCGCTGTGTCGCTTGGCGTCTTCGATCCTGCGCCCCAGCTCGTTCTTTCTCGGCAGCACCTCGCGGATATGACCGCGCCCGTCATCGGTCAGTACGAACTCCACGAGGTCTCCGATCGCCACAGGGTCGACCAGCCTGATGTCCTCGACCTTCTGGACCGAGTGGTGTCCCAGCGAGGCCGGGTCGGCCAGAGGGTAGAGGAGCTTCTTCCTGAGGCGGTTCGAGATCGTGCAGCGTATCGTCCGGTCGTTGACGCGGACATCGTAGAGACCGCGCCCCTTGCGATAGACGGTGCCGCGCAGCAGGGCGTCGTCATCGTTCACTGTCTTCATGGTGTGAAAGCTCCCTTGGGTTCTCTCATGTCTGTGTCGAATGTCCAGGGGAGCGGAAGCGCAATGCGAGGACGCCGGCCATGCGGCCGGCTCGGAGGTCATCTCATGGAAAGGGAATCCTAGATGGCCCGGTCCACGAGGCGCGCTTCCGCTCGTGTCAGTCTCTCTTCTGCAAGCATCGACGCACCTCCTTCCGGGTTCGAACGCTCGTGCCGTGCCGTGCGGCCCGGCAGTGGAACTCGCTCTCAAGAGACGCGTGCGGCGCCTCCCAGGTTGCATGAAGAGCGATGATACCGCCTCTTTCTGCGTGGGTCAAGCGGCCGAGGCACCCGCCTTGCTACGGATGACGCTTCGGGCACATGGGCAACAGGATGACGCTTCGGGCACATGGGCAACAGACCGACGCTTCGGGCACATGGGCAACAGACCGACGCTTCGGGCACATGGGCAACAGACCGAGGACTCCGGCCGCCCGGGGGACGTGGAGACATAGATGGATCGAGCAGAGGCGAGAGACGTGCCCGGACGCGCCCAGGGTCCTTTCTCGTGGACCGGAGCGTTCACCCGCAGGCGATGGCTCGTCGACCTGGCGGCCTTCGCCGGGACGGTCGTGCTCGCCGTCTCACTGCGATGGGAGGCCCGCGACCTTGTCTGGGCGCTCTGGGTCTCGAGCCTCGTCGTCGGGTATGCGACCATCGTCACGACCATCGTCAGGGGCGTGAGGAGTGTCTGGGAAGACCTGCACCTCCTCGCGCTTCTTGGCGGCATCGGGCTCCTCGCATTCTTCACGTTCCACTTCGGGATGTTCCACTTCGTTCACAGCGTCTTCCTCAACATGTTCTTCCCGCTCACCGGCGCCCCCGAAGCGTTCCCGAACTTCGCCCGCACCGCCGGAGTGGCTCTCGCGGCCTACTGGCCGTTCGTCATCGCGTCGCTCGTGTCGAGGGTCGATGATCTCGAACGCGGCGGTGCTGGAGCCGCCGGCCGCGACGGTCCGCGGTCGGCCGCAGGGGCAAGCCTCTCGACCCCCTACAGGAACGTGGTCCGGATGCACATCCTCATCTTCGTGTTCGCTGGGCTCCATGCGGCCGGGCTGTCGCGCTATGCCATCTATCCCGTGCTCGCCGCCTATTTTTTCCCATGGGGCTCACTCCGGCGCTCAGCGCCGCCCCGATGACCGCGGACTGAGGTCCCCTCTCCGGGGGAGCGAGTTCCCGCCACATCCCGCAGGGTCACCGAGCCGCCGCTTCGCGAGCGCCCAACCGCCCACTTCTCTCCTGTGTCTCATTCAGTGTGACGGCGGCCGTGCGGCGCCGTCGAGCGCTTCCTTCACGTAAAGAGGGGGGAACATGGATTCGCGGAGAAGGACCGGCGTCCCCGCCACAGCGTTGGCACTCTCGGTCGTCGCGGCTCTCATCGCGTTCGCGACACCGCCCGCATGGGGTCAGCGCGTCATCCCCGGAACGTACGAGGACGTCGGCGTGATGCCCGGTGGAACGGCGGGTGAGCGCGTGCGCGCGACACTTGACGCCGTCAACTCCGGAGACCCGGATGTCATGGCGGCCTTCATGGACGAGCATCTGTCCGAGGAGTTCCTGGGGATGCTGCCCGGCGACGAGCTGTCGAACCTCATGCAGAACGTCAACCGCGTGACCGGGGGACTCGACTTCCACAGCGTTCGCGTCTACGACCCACCGCGCGAGGACGAGCTGGTCGTCATAGCGAAGGGACGCGAGCTCGGGATCTGGCGAGGATTGGTCTTCCACTTCACGGAATCCCCGGACAGTCTGATATCGGCCCTCATGTTCACCCCCGCGCGGCCGCCGAGCGACGTCGAGCACAGTGCCATCAGCCATGATGACCTCGTGGCCGAACTCTCCTCGATGGTCCGGCGTCTCTGCGCGAACGGACGATTCTCCGGCGCGGTGCTCGTCGCCCGAGGCGAGGACGTCCTCTTCCAGCACGCATGCGGCGAGGCCTCGAAGGCGTTTCACGTACCGAACACGATGGACACGAAGTTCAACATCGGGTCGATGAACAAGATGTTCACCTCGCTCGCCGTCGCCGGACTCGTCGAGCGGGGGCTCCTCTCGTACGACGATCCGGTCAGTGAGTACCTCGACGAGTCGTGGCTGCCACCCGAGTTCGCCGAGAAGATCACGATCGAGCACCTTCTGACCCACCGCTCCGGTCTCGGGGGATACTTCAACGAGGAGTTCATGAACTCGTCCAGGCTTCTCTACCGCGACCTGGAGGACTACAGGGAGCTCATCTATCCGGACTCGCTGGCGTTCGAGCCCGGAAGCGAGTTCATGTACTCGAACTCCGGGATGTTCCTCCTCGGTGTCGTCATCGAGCAGGTCACGGGGGAGGACTACTACCAGTACGTCCGCGATACCATCTACACTCCGGCGGGCATGACCGATACCGACTGCTACGCGATGGACTGTCCCACCGAGAACCTCGCCATCGGCTACTACGAATCGGAGGGCTGCCCGGGCGGATGGGCGAGCAACATCTTCCATCACACCATCCGCGGCGGTCCCGCGGGCGGCGGCTACTCGACGGCGCCGGACCTGCACCGGTTCGCCCTGTCTCTGACCGGAGGAGAGCTCGTCTCGGAGGAAACGCTCGCGAGGATGTGGTCCGACCCCCATGAGCAGGCCTACGGCTATGGCTTCTCGCTCTCGTTCGAGACCGGGGAACTCGTCGTGGGACACGGGGGAGGGTTCATCGGCATCAACGCGGGGCTCGACATCTACACGGAGAGCGGGATCATCGTGGCCGTGCTCGCGAACCATGACGCGGCGGCAAGTCCGCTCATCTCCGCCATCCGGCCGCTCGCGGCGCGGCTCGAGCGGTAGAGTTTCGCGGCATGGTCCGAGGCGTCGTTCCTTCTCCGTGCTCCGTCCGTCATTGATGTGGTAGGCTGGAGAATGAAGCGGTTTCCATCACTTCATCTCTCTGGTTGAGCGGACGGAGGTCTCGTGCAGGAGCGCCTTCCGAACGACATCGCCCGCCTTGCTCTGGTCATCGTTCTCGCGGTCACGGCCGCCGGATGCGTCCGGGAGCTCCCTTCCGACGGCAGAGGTCTCCCGTACAGGGTCATTAAGACAGCGTCGGAGCAGTCGGTGATGGATATCGATATCGCCGACTTCGACGGTGACGGGATCGATGAGATCGCCGACATCCGCAGGTCGAGCGGACATCCGTACTACTACCTCTCCATCCGCAGAATGCACAACGGCGACCTCGTTCCGATGGTCCAGCGGCCGGAGATGACGCACTTCCGACGCGGCGGAATGGCAGACGTAGACGGAGACGGGCTCCCCGAGTACTTCCTGTCGCAGCGCGTCGGTGAGCGGGCGCTGCTCACCCCGTTCACCGTTCGGATAACCGGGGAGACGGCGCAGATCGACTCGCTCCGCTCGGCGAGGCCGATCGTCGTCCCGCTCACGGACTACGTCGAGAACACGAGCTCCTGGGACGGGCGACTGTTCGTATCCGAGACACACGACCTCGATGATGACGGTTTCCGGGAGACCGCGTTCTTCGTATGTTCCGTCGGCTACGCGGGGTCCCCGAGGGGCGTCGGTCGCGCGGATCTGAGAACCGGTCGCATCGCGTGGTTGAGACGATTTGCGGGTAATCCGGTCTCCAAGGGAAGGACTCTCGATCTGGATGCGGACGGCGAAGTAGAAACGGTGCTCGGACTGGGCGCTCCCGGAAACGGCGTCACCTGGCAGGGAAGGAGCGACACGACGTCGTATCTCGCCGCCGTGGATCTCGATGGCGACCTTCTGTGGGAGGTCCGGACGGGAGGTCAGTCCGCCAGGACCGAAACGCGGTGTCTCGACATGGACGACGATGGTGACATGGACCTGGTCACGTGGAGCCATTACGGCGCTGCCGATCGACCGGATTCCCTCGGTGTGTCCCTCCGCGACCCGGCGGACGGCAGCGTCGTCGCCAGTTGGCTGTCCGACGCGATGGTCAACGATGTCGCGACGGCGTCGCTTCCTGACGGCGCGGCTGTCTTCGCCGTGACCGACGACGGCTGGATCCGCAGATTGAGGTTCCGCAGTGGGGACCTCATCGTCGACCGCGCGGTGCGGATGCCGGCTCAGAACGTCAAGCCGTCTGCTCCGACGCCGGCGGAGAGCGGCGACCGGAACGAGAAGCTCCCGGGCGCGGATGACGATCGGGCTGAGGGAACTGACCGTGCACCCGATGCGCCCCCTGAGCGGGCCGCGCGAGCACACCCCTCAGTCGTCAGCGTGTCCTGGCTCACTCTCGATCCGGTCCGGTCGCCCGTGGTCTGTGTAGGCGCTTCCGACGGCGTGGTCGCGGTGCTCGATGCCGACCTCCGGCCGCTGGCTCTCGAGAGGACCGACAGGACCATCGTGAGAAGGGGTATCTTCTCCCATACCGGCGAGGGAGGGGTCCGGCAGACGGTCGTCCGGACGAGCGACGGCTACTTCGCCGTCGCACTCACGAGCGTGCCGCCATCCGTTTGGACGATCGCTCTCGTCGGGCTCGCCGGCCTGGCCGGGGCGGGAGTCTGCGTCCCCAAGGTGCGGCGCGTCTCCGCGTCGATGCTCCGGCGGTGGCTGACGCCGGCTCCGGAACGTGAGCGTCAGATCGAGGGGATTCTGAACGAGCTGGCGGTGGCCGGCCATGGTGAGTTGACGGCGACAGGGACCGTGAGAAGGCTCCGCGAACTGCTCGTCATGATGCACTCCGGCGACGGTCCCGCTCCGGCGTCGTTTGTCGAGCGTTATGAGCAGGCCGTCGATGATCTGACCCGCGTCGGTCTTCCCAGGGTCCGTGCGATCTTCAAACAGGCGGAGCGGGCCGGCGTGGCGCCGGGGGTCGTCGAGCGACTGAGGAGAGCCGTGGCCGAGTTCCAGCGGACGACGTCCCGTCTTCCCGCGGAACCGCCGGGCGAGGCCGCCTCGGCCGAGCTCGTCCGCGGTCTGGATGACCTTCTCGAAACGACCAACCCGCCGCTACGAGCCCTCCGGCGGGAGTGCCGTCTCGAACTCTCCTCGTCGATCATGCAGGAGCTCCGGCGCGCGGCGAGGGTCAATGCCGAGGGATACATCGCGGCCGGGGCTGAGATCAGGATGCCGACCGCCACCCCGCTCGAGGACGTGCGGGTCTTCGGAAAGAGCATGGAGGTCAGCTTCATCCTCGAGAACCTCCTCGCGAACGCGCTCAGGGCTGTCGGTGGCGCCGATACGAGACGCGTGGAGATAGACCTGGCCAGAGAGGACGACGAGATCGTCCTGCGGATCAGCGACACCGGATGCGGCATCCCAGCCGCCCTTCAGGAGCGGCTCTTCGAGCGCGGCGCGAGCAGCAAGGAAGATGGCGGGGGCACCGGCCTGGCCGCGTCCCGCGAGATCCTTGAGCGGCGGGGCGGCTGCATTCGCGTCGTCGAATCGAGCCCCGAAGGAACGACGTTTGAGGTTCGCTTCGAGGTCTGCTAGCCTTCGGAACCCGGTCTTCCCACGAGCCCGTCACGAGGAGCGAACCATGTTCCAACGACCCGCCCTGTCGGTCATTCTGCTCTCTCTTTCCCTGCTCCTTCCAGCCGCGTCCCCATCGAGGTCGCAGGACGAGCGGCCGAGCGCCGACGAGCTCGTGACCCGCATGGAAGACCTTTATGACTCGTCCGGGACCGTCGCGGAGGTCGAAGTCGAGATCATCGAACCCGACAAGACCAGGACGATGAAGCTCCGCATGTGGAGCAGGGGAGAGGACGAAGCGCTCGCCATGGTTCTCGAACCGTCCCGGGACGAGGGCACGGCGACCCTCCGGATCGGCAGGGACATCTGGAACTACCTCCCGAAGATCTCACGGACCATCCGCGTCCCGCCGTCCATGATGATGGGGTCGTGGATGGGGACCGACCTGACCTACGACGACCTCGTCAGGGAGTCGTCGTTCACCGAGGACTACACCTACGAACTCGTCGGCCAGAGCGACGACCCTCCCGGGTGGCTCGTGAGACTCACCGCCAGACCGGGCACGGCCGGGCTCTGGAGCCGCATCGACGTCGTCTTCTCCGAGGGAAACCGCCTTCCCGCCATTGCCCGGTACCACGACCGGAGGGAGGAGCTGGCCCGGACCATGCGCTTCGAGGACGTGAGAGAGATGGACGGGAGACTCGTGCCCACGAGGCTCGTCGTCGTCCCCGAGGACGAGGAGGGCGAGAAGACCGTCTTCCGCTACAACGACATCCGCTGGAACGTCGACCTCGAAGACGATCTCTTCAGCCTCCGGCGCCTCGAGCGTCGAAACTAGAGCGGAGGGCGGATGCTCTCTCTGAGCACCCTGCGCATCGCGTGGCGGAATCTCTGGCGGAATCCGAAGCGGACCCTCTTCGCCGTCACCGCCATCGCCGTCGGCCAACTCGCCTTCCTCGGCACGGCGGGCCTCATGCGCGGGTACGCCGACCAGTACTTCGAGACCGCGACCGGCCCCATGCTCGGCCACATCGTCGTGAACGCCGAGGGCTGGCGGGACGATCGTGAGCTCGACAACACGCTGAACGATCTTTCCAAGGTGATGGAGTCCGTGCGCGGCGTCGCCGGGGTCGAGCGGGTATCCCCGAGAGTCTACGCGCCCGCCATGGCGGCGGTCGAGCGCGAGGGCTTCATGTGCACCATCATCGGCGTCGACCCGGACGCGGAAGCCTGGGACGACGGTCTCCTGAGCGCGGGCGAGGCGCGCGCGTTGGGCGAGATGAGAGCGCTCGTCGGCGGCAGGCTGGCTGAGCGCGAGGGGATCCCTGAGGGGATCGAGCTCGCGGTCATCGGGCAGGACGTCGAGGGGTCGATCGCGAGCGACCTCTTCACCGTGGCGGACACCATCAATGCCCGTGTCTCTCTCGTGAACGACGTGGGCGTGGTGATGTCGCTCGCGGACGCGCAGGAACTCCTGCGGATGAACGACGAGGCCCACGAGCTTGTCGTCCACGCCGACCGCCGCGACGGCCTCGACGCCCTCGCCGACAGCCTGAGCTCGCTTCCCGAGCTCTCGGGCGCGGACGTCTCCACGTGGAGAGACGTGGCGCCGCAGATCGCCGCGATCATCGACATGATGAACGTCTCGCACTACTTCGTCCTCATCATCGTGTTCATCGCGGCCGCCGCCGGGATCGCCAACACGATGCTCATGTCCACGTTCGAGAGGAACCGTGAGTTCGGCATGCTGCTCTCGCTCGGATGCGGTCCGGCCCGGCTCTCGCGTATCGTGCTCGTGGAGGCGCTGCTCATGGGTCTCATAGGGGTGGTCGTCGGGACCACGCTCGGCGTGACGCTCGTCCACGTGCTCGGCGAGACCGGCATCAACTACGCCGCGCTCGTCGGTACCGACGAGCTGGTCGAGGGGTCGTTCGCCGGCCTCGAGATATCGTTCCGCTCCTACCCGGCGCTGCGACTGAGCGACATCGCCGGCGGCGTCGGCGCGATCCTCCTGACGTCCGTGCTCTCGGTCATCTGGCCCATCCTTCACGTCGTCAGACTCAAACCCATCGAGGCGATGAGAGCATGAAACAGCCGCTCGTCCTGAAGATAGCTCTCAGGAGCCTCGGGAGACATCCCCGCCGGACCCTCCTCTCGGTCCTGGGAATAGGCGTCGGGGTCGCCGTCGCGCTCTTCCTGAACGCGTTCATGCTGGGCGAGAGCGAGATGGTCGTCCGCGGCGTCGTCAGGACCGGAATTGGACATCTCCACGTGGCGCCGGAATCGTGGGCCGAGACCCGGGACAGGGACCTTCGTCTGGAGGCGTGGGAGAGCGTGCTCGATGCGGCCCGGTCGCTCGATCAGGTCGTGGCCGCCGCGCCGCGCGCGAGCACGACGGCGCTTCTGGGATTCGGCACGAAGGTGGCCGGCGTCGAGATGCTCGGCGTGGACCCATCGGTCGAGCCGAAGGTGAACCAGCTCGTGCAGGGGTTGAGCCGCGGGCGCTATCTGACCACCGCCGATACCACGGGCGCCGTCATCGGCGCGGGCGTCGCCGAGCGGCTCGATGTCGGCGTCGGAGACGCTCTCTTCGCCACGGTCGTCGACAGCGCCGGCGAGATCCGCTACGCGATGCTGACGACCGTCGGCATCATCTCGACGGGCAGCGGCGAGCTCGACGCGTCGCTCTGTCACGTCACCCTCTCCGCTATCGAGCGCATGACGATGAGGACCGGGCCATCGGGCATCGCCGTGCTGCTGGAGGACGAGTCGCAGACGCCCGAGGTGAGAAGGCGACTCATGGAGGTCGTATCTTCCGGGGATACCGTGCTCACGTGGCAGGAAGTTGCTCCGACGATGAGCGTCGGCGCCGCGGCCGACCGCGCGTTCGCGGCCCTCATCGGCGCCGTGATCGTGTTCGTCGTCGTCCTCGGGATAACGAGCGCTCAGCTCACATCCGTGCTGGAGAGGCGCCGCGAGTTCGCCGTCCTCATCGCGCTGGGCATGCGGGACGGGCTCGTCGTTCGTCTCATCCTCGTCGAGTCGGCGATCCTCGGCGTTCTGGGGGCCGCAGCCGGTCTCGTCATCGGGGCGCCGTTCCTCTACTGGGCGGCGACGGTCGGTCTCGACTTCAGCGAGTTCGTGGAGGGCGAGTTCTCTATGGACGGCATGCTCTTCGACCCAGTCATCTACGCGGAGGTCGGCGTGTGGATCGTTCCCTACGCAGTGACCGTGGCGCTGGCCGCGACGGTCATCGCCGCGCTCTATCCCGCGCGGACCGCGGCGACCATCAACCCCACCACCGCGCTCAGCCTCAGGGAGGCATGAGATGGCCGAAGTCCTGGTCGAGGTACAAGGCGTCACGAAGGAGTTCCACACAGGAGAGGTGACGGTGCGGGCGCTCAGGGGACTCGACCTCACCATCGAGGAAGGCGAGTTCCTCTCCATCGTGGGGCCCAGCGGAAGCGGCAAGACGACGCTTCTGAACCTCATCGGCGCGCTGGACGAAGCCACCGCCGGCGAGGTGAGGGCCCTCGGACGGGACCTCGGCACCCTGAGCCGGCGCGAGCGGGCCGAGCTCAGGCTCCACTCCTTCGGTTTCGTCTTCCAGGCCTACAATCTGCTGCCGGTCCTCACGGCCCGCGAGAACGTCGAGTTCGTGCTGGAACTCCAGGGCGTGGGCGCCGAGCGCCACGACCGCGCCGTCTCCATTCTCTCGGAGCTCGGTCTCGGGGAACTCCTCGACCGTCGTCCCACCGAGATGTCAGGCGGCCAGCAGCAGCGGGTCACCGTTGCCCGCGCCGTCGCCGCGCGGCCGAAGCTCGTGCTGGCCGACGAGCCGACCGCGAACCTCGACAGCGAGAACTCCGAGGCCCTCATCGAGATGATGAAGCGTCTGAGGGACGAACAGGGAACCACGTTCGTCTTTGCGACGCACGACCCTCTGGTCATGAAGCACGCGCTCCGTGTCGTCCACCTGAGAGACGGGCAGGTCGAGAAGGACGAGCGGAAGGGCGAGAGTGGCGAGGAGAAGTCGGCATGAGCCCGCGCTCCGTGATCGTCGCGGCTCTCGCGTTCGCCGCTCTGACCGTCGCGTTCTCCGGAGCGGCCGCAGAGACCGGCTTCGGAAGCGACGACGCCTTCGATCTCCGGGCCGCGATGAAGTGGACGGCGCTCGTCTCCCGCGCGCCCGCCGACAGCGTGCTCTTTCCCGAACGATGGAGCGGGACAACGCTCTGGCGCCTGAGGCTCATGGCGACCATCCGCCCGGCCTCGCGGGTGACGCTCGAACTCGCGTACGAGCAGCGGCTGAACCTGACTTCCTGGGACGCCGGGCTCCTCGGGGCGTCGTCATTCCTGCCGAGCGGGTTCCCGCAGCCCTATCGCATCGAACCGCTCGAGGACGAACTCGTCGAGGTCGACGGGTCGATGACGTACAGCCACGCGCTGGACCGCGCCCTGGTCTCGTTCCCGCTCGGACCGACCGATGTCACGCTGGGCCGCCAGGCCGTCGGATGGGGGCGCGGCGTGCTCTTCAGTGCCGTCGACATCTTCGCTCCGTTCACGCCGCTTCAGAGCGACACGGAATGGCGGCGTGGCGTCGATGCGGCTCGCATCACCGCGCCCGTGACCGACGCGGTCTCGCTCGAGGGCGTGGCGGCGTTCGGAGAGACCACCGACGAGTCCGCCTTCGCGGCGCGGTGCTTCGGCTATCTGGGCGGGCTCGACGCGGAGGTCGTCGGGGGGCGCCGGTTCGAGGACGTGTTCGCGGGGGCGTCGGCCTCGATGCCTGTGCTCGACGCGGAGCTCCACGGTGAGGCCGCCGTCTTCTGGACGATCGGCCCCATCGGAGAGCCGGGAGTGTTCGGAGAGGACGACGTCATCCTGAAGGCGGTCGCCGGGGGGTCGTACTCGTTCGACGTGGGAAAGGGGCTCTACATCCTGGGCGAGTATCACTACTCGGGGTTCGGTGTCCGGGAGACCGACGAGCTCTCCTACTGGCTGCAGGCCGACGACTTCCTCTCGCGGGTCCTCCGGGGGGACACGCAGATCCTCGGAAGACACGCGGCGGCGCTTCAGGCCACCTACGGCATCGGCGGTCCCCTCTCCTGGTCGCTCCTCTTCCTGACGAACCCGACCGACGGTTCGGGTGTCGCGGCGCCCGGGTTCACCTGGACCGCCACCGACCACGTGACGCTCTCGGGGACCCTCTATCTGCCGTTCGGAGCCGAGAGTGAGGAGGGGCGCCTCATGAGCGAGTACGGCGCCACCCCCGGAACCGGTCTCCTGACGCTCAGCTTCTATCCCTGAGCCGCGCGACGCCGAGCCTTCATCCCCGAGCGGCGTCCGGTTTCCGCGCGGCCCGCGAAGCGCCGCTAATGGGGGGCTTCGACCCGCCCGTCCACCAACCTGACCGTACGGTCCGCCATGCTCCCAAGATGCTCATCGTGCGTTGCGATGACGACCGTGAGGTCGTCCTCCTCGTTGAGCTTCCTGAAGACCTCGAAGACGGCCTCGGAGTTCTTCGTGTCGAGATTGCCTGTGGGCTCATCGGCCAGGAGCAGTCCGCTCGTCGTCGAGAGGGCCCGGGCGATGGCCACCCGCTGGCGTTCCCCGCCCGAGAGCTCTCGCGGCAGATGGTCGGCCCGTCTCTCGAGGCCGACCCGTCCGAGGAGCTCGACGGCCTTCTGGCGGCCGAGCTCGGCGCGGGCGAACATCGAGGGCATCTGGACGTTCTCGAGAGCCGTGAGCTCCGGCAGGAGCAGGAACTCCTGGAATACGAACCCGATGCGGCCGCGCCTGAGGCTCACGAGCTCGCTCTCCTTCGCGTCCGAGACGTCGCGGCCGAAGACCTCCAGTCTGCCTTCCGAGATCGAGTCAAGACAGCCGATGAGGTCGAGAAGGGTCGTCTTGCCCGAGCCGGACGGACCGAGAAGCGAGATGAAATCGCCGCGGTCGATTCTGAGGTCGACGCCGTCAACCGCAGCGATCTCCTCGGCGGGAGTGCGGTAGACCTTCCTCAAGCCCTCGGCGCGCACGATGGCGCCGTGAGTCTGGAGAGTGCTCTGCGCCGTCGGGGCGCCGTTCGTCGTCTCTGTCATCCTGTGCTCCGAATCGCCTGGACCGGTTTCAGCCCTGCCGCCCTCGACGCGGGGTAGATGCCCGCGACGAGTCCCGTGAGAACGGCGCCCGCAAGAGCGGCCGCGACAAGGACCGGCGTCACCACGACGAGCTGCCCGCTCGGCGCGTAGGGGAGGATCTCGCGAACGAGAAGCTCCGCGAGCCGGCCGCCGGCAGTGGCGAGCACGGCGCCGGCGATCCCTCCGAAGAAGCAGACGAGCGTCGTCTCCGACCAGACGATGCGGAAGACATCGAACCGGGACGCGCCCATCGCCTTCATGACGCCGATCTGCTTCGTCCTTTCGAAGACCGACATGAGAATGGTGTTCATCACGCCGATGACGGCGACGACGACAGCGACCACCGCGATCGACCCCGCCAGCACGCGCGCCGACGACATGAGGTTGAGGATGGTGCCTCGGACCTGCGCCATGCTGACGACCTGGATGCCCGGCTCGTCGTACAGGTCCTCTTCGAACGAGCTGAGCATCGCGAGGTCCTTGAGCCTGATGCCGATGCCGCTGATCTTGTCCTCGAAGCCGAAAGCCCGCTGGGCGGTGGCCAGCGGGATGAAGACCGCCCCGTCGTCCTGCGTTCCCGTTCGCTCGAGAATGCCGACCACTTCGAGCACTCGGTCGATGCTCGACACGTACAGCTTGTCGCCGACGTTCCGCTGCTCGAGCTCGGCCGCCTCGTAGCCGAGGATCGCCTCGTCGGCGTCGGGGTCGCTGAACCAGCCGCCCGACCGGAACTCGAGCCACGGTTTGAGGCGCCGCTGCGCTTCGTCGATGCCGATGTACATCGTGACGCCGCCGCCCTCCGGGTCGAAGTCGGTGACCACGAGCTGCGGTGCGATCTCCTGGATGCGCTCGTCCTCGACGATCCTCCCGTACACCTCTTCGTCCATGTACCTGAGGCCCCCGCCGCCCTTCAGCATGAGCGTCGCCGCCTCGTAGGGACACCCCTTCGCCGTGACGAGCACCTGGTACCCCATGCGCTCGATGTCGGTCTGGAGCGAGCGCTGGTATCCGGTATCGAAGGCGAGCAGGCTCACGAGCACGGCGACCGCGACTGCGACGCCGCCGACCGTCAGGACCGAGCGCACGCGGTTCCGCATCAGGAGCTTCCACGCCATCTTCAGCGGATTCACTTGATCACCACCCCCGATCCGATGAGCAGGGTGCGTCCGTCGCGCCGCATCACAGTTCCCTCGACCGTCGCGGTGCCGCCCACCTTCTGCGGTATCGCCAGTCCCCTGGGAGCGATGTCGACATAGATGATCCCCGTCTCGTCCTCGAGCTCGAACCAGCAGCCCGAGGGGCACTCCCGCACGATCTCTCCTTCGACCTTGACGGCGTCATCGGTGAACGCTTCCGGATCGGTGAGGATCCCGGCGATAGGAACCGGTTCCGCGTCCGACATGGGCTCGCCGTACGACTCTCCGCCCCCGCAGCCGGTGATGCCGGCCGTCAGACAGAGCAGTGCGAGCAGACTAAGAGCCATCCACGTTCTCATCGTCGACTCCCTTCGGTGTTTCAGGACACGTGCTGTCGAGGTGAAATGCGTTCAGGAGGAACAGGTTCTTCATGACCCCTCGGATGGTCGCGTCGACATCCGGGGATGCGCCGTCCGTGGGGTCCTCGATGGCCGCGACGGGCCCCTCGCCTGACTCCGTGAACAGGCAGAAATCCCCGAGCTCAAGCCCGAGGAACCCGTCCGTGAACTCGTCGCTTCTGAGGAGCCCGGCGTGAGGCGAAGAGAGCCGCTGGTAGTACATGTCGATGATGTCGCCCTCCGGCGTCGTGGCGAGGATGATCTGCATCCCGCCGAACTCGCCCTTCTGGTTGACGCCGTGGACCCTCCCGATGGTGTCGCTGCCGGCGAGCACCGTGTAGTACGCGTAGGCCACGTCGAGCGACTCGTAGACCGGGTCGAGCGTGTCGTCGAGCGCCGCTTCGAGGTCCGCGGCCAGCTCCTCGCCGCCTCGGTCCGAGATCGCTATGAACTCTGTCAGGTAGTTCGTCGCGTCGGGGAAGATGCGGAGGATGTCCCGGTCAGGGTCGTTGAGCGTGCATCCGACGGCGGCAACGGCGTGGGTCGTCGCGAGTGCAACGACGAGGCACGCCGAAAGGAGCGACAGGGCCGCTTCGCGCACAGGAACAGTCCGTCTCATGAGTGCCTCCTGAAGCGGTACAGAAGAAACTGCAGTCTCAGGTCGTGAGGTCCGGTCGCCGGGTCATCGCGGACGAGCGCGGCCGACGCGGACCAGAAGTCGGACAGCCGGTACTCGACTCCCGCGGCGAGCGCCGAGAAAGCGTCGCCGCCGCTCTTCCCGAATCGCGCCTGCGCCGCGACGCGAAGCCTCGGGAGCGACACGGGAGTCCTCTCGACGCGAGCGAGCAGTGAGGCCCGACCCTCGCCATCATCCTCGCCGACCGAAAGCTCGGCGAACGCCCGCGTGTTCCCGGCGTCCCGGAGGATGTCCATCCCCGCCCGGGAGCGCTCGACGGCTCCCGGGGCGAAGTCGGGAAGAGGAAGTGTCCGCGCGCCCGGAGCCGCGAGCGTGCGCCCGGAGAGCGCGGCGAGTCCGATGGTCGTGTTGGGACCACCCGGGAACGTGAACCGGGCCGACGCCAGACGGCTGCGGTCGCGCCGGTCGAGCGCGGCTCCGGAGCCCGTCTGGAGCGCGACGGTCAGGTCTCCCGGGCCGAGCAGGCTCATCCAGGCGACCCCCCAGTCCTTCTTGAACCCGAGGTCGGGGCCCGCCTGCGTCTGGAGGAGCGTCCCGTGCGTGTCCACGTCGGGCTCCAGACCGAAGGCGGGGGAGAAGTGGCCGAGTCGGACCGTCCGGCCGAGGGAGAGCCTGTAGTCCAGCCACGCGTTGTGGACCTCCAGGCCCGGGCCGGTCCGGCCGGGCTCCTCGGCGTCGTGGCTGACGCGGACCTGCAGGTCGAACCGGACGACATCGCCGCGGTCGCTGCCCGCGGTCCCGAACCATTCGAATCCCACGGCGCTTCTCTGGGACCCGGTCGCCTCGCCGGTGAGGCCCTCTCTCTCCGACAGCTCGGCCGCAAGGACGACCTCAGTCGAGAAGACGGAGGAGGCCCGGGCCGTGCCCGGAGTCAGGGCCGCCGCGAGAGCGAGCAGAGTGAGTGCGAAGGCGCGGTGCACGGCTACCTCATCGCCCGTTCGAGCACCTTCATGAGTTCCTCGACCTTCTCGTCGGCCTCGGGCCCGCTGCCGCTCCGCATCGCGTCGGCCACGCAGTGGTCGATGTGCTTCTGAAGCACCCTGCGCGCGACCGCGCCCAGCGCCGACTGGATGGCCTGTATCTGCGTCACGATGTCGATGCAGTAGGCCTCTTCCTCGATCATCCTGCGGACGCCGCGGACCTGCCCCTCGGCCCGGGCGAGCCGGGCCAGATTCTCCGTGTGCTCCGTCACGTGTTGGTCCAAACCTGTCCTCCCTGGGTGATGTCTATTTCTCATTATATACCCCCTAGGGGTATATGGCAAGGTCTTGAACCGTGTCGGAGCCGACTGCAGCGCGTCTCCAATGCGACACGCACCGATTGCCGGGCTGCGTCCTGAGCGGCTCGCAGCAACGCAGTACTGACCTCTGCTTCACCCCATCCTCACATTCCACAGGTAGACTGTCTCTCGACCAGACGCGACCGTTCCGCCGCGGGAGAGAACGTGAGCCTCGACACCGCATCTGACGCGCTGGAGCTGACGGGGACCGCGCGCGCAAGACCGCAGTTCGCCCGGGGCGCCCCCCGGGGAGCCGCGCGCGCCGCCTGTCCAGCCGACCGCGCTCGCGTGCTTGCCGGTTTCGTTTCGGCCGCCGGCAGCCCGCCCGTGCTCATCGCCGCGACGGTGCTTCTCGCCACGTCGCTCGCCTCCGAGATGCACGCGGTCACGTGGGGCATCGCATATCTGCTCATCGGCGTCGCGGGACCGGTGGCCTACCTGGTGGCGCGGCTGCACGACGGCGACATCTCGGACCTCGACGTCGAGCGGCGCGAGGAGAGGCTTCTGCCGCAGGTCGTCACGGTGGCCTGCCTGGGCCTCGCTCTGATCGTGACCCGCGCCGGTGCGGCCCCACCGGTACTCAGCAGGCTGGCCCTCCTTCTGTTCCTGCAGGCCTTCACTATTCTCAACGTGACGCTCCGGTGGAAGATCAGCGTTCACTCCGCGGTTGCGGCGATGACCGGTTGCGTGGTATGGACTCTTACAGGGAGCCCGCTGGGCCTTTCGATCGGACTGCCCGCGGTCATGTGGTCCAGGATCCACCTGGGCCGCCACACTCCGGCCCAGACTTTCGCCGGCGCGGCGCTGGGGACAGCGCTCTTCCTGCCGGCACAGGGCTTCCTGTTGGGGGGCTGACCGTTGAGAGTCGCCATCTTCTCCGAGACCTTCCTGCCCAAGTGGGACGGCATCGCTCACACGGTGTGCCGTCTTCTCGAGCATCTCGAGGCGCGGGGACACGAGAGCATCATGTTCGCCCCTGAGGGCGCGCCGCCGAAGTACGCGTCGACTCCGATCATCGGCTATCCCGCCTTCGCCTGTCCCGGCTACCCGGACCTCAAGCTGACGTCGCTCGGCGTCCATCTGGGAAAGGAGGTCGCCGAGTTCGCGCCGGATGTCATCCACGCTGTGAGCCCCTTCTTTCTCGGACTCGCCGGCCTCCTTCGCGGCAGGAACCTCGGGATCCCGCTCGTCGCGTCGTATCACACGGACGTTCCGGGCTACATGGAGAAGTACGGCGTGCCGCTTCTCAGGGAGCCGTTCTGGTTGTACTTCCGCATGGTCCACGGGCTGGCCGACCTGAACCTCTGTCCGTCGCGGTTCACGCAGGCGGAACTCGAGGCGCACGGCATCCAGAACGTGGAGATCTGGAGCAGGGGGGTCGACGCCGACCTCTTCCATCCCTCGAACCGCTCCGAGGCGTGGCGCGACGAGATGCCGGACGGTGATGGTCCCATTCTGCTGTACGTCGGCAGACTGGCTCCCGAGAAGCGCATAGACCTCATCCGGCCCGTCCTCGACGACGTTCCCGGCTCGCGTCTCGCCATCGTCGGTGACGGACCCATCCGTTCGGAGCTCGAGCGTCTCTTCGCCGGCACCCCGACCAGGTTCCTCGGATACCTGAGTGGAGCGAGCCTGGCGCGCGCCTACGCGTCGTCCGACATCTTCACGTTCCCCTCGGAGAACGAGACCTTCGGGAACGTCGTGCTGGAGGCCATGGCCTCAGGGCTTCCCGTCGTCGCGGCGCGGAGGGGAGGGCCCGTCGAGCACGTCACTGACGGCGTGAACGGCTTCCTCCACACGCCCGGCTCGGTCGGCGAACTGTCGGGTTTCGTGCGGCTGCTCGCGTCCAACGGCGAGATGGCGGCCGAGCTTTCGGCCGGCGCGAGGGAGTACGCGACCAGCCGGACCTGGGAGAACGTCATGGACGGGCTCATCGAGAAGTACGAGACCCTCGTCGAGACCTTCGAGCGGCGCCGGAAACTGCGACCTCAGAGCGCTCCGCGCATCAGACCCTTCTGGTGGAACGATGCAGACCGTGAGCCGCTCGAGGGCCGGACCGGCGAGTGCACTACATCGTCCCGCCGCTGAACCACCTGTTCGACAGAGCGTCCCCCACCGGCCCGCGGCCGCAGTCGTCGGTCGCCGGTCAGACCGCAGACGCCCGCGCGGGCGAGGAAGGTGATCCATGGAGGAGAGAAAGCTCAACATGCCGCTTCTGGGCGACCCGTTCCCCGGCTTCGAGGCGCAGACGACCCACGGTCCGATGAAGTTCCCCGATGACCTCAAGGGAAGCTGGTTCGTGCTCTTCAGCCACCCTGCCGACTTCACGCCCGTCTGCACGACGGAGTTCGTGAGTTTCCAGAAGCACTATCCGGAGTTCGAGAAGCTGGGATGCCGGCTCGTCGGCATGTCGGTCGACCAGGTCTTCTCGCACATCAAGTGGGTCGAGTGGATCAAGGAGAACATGGACACGGAGATCACGTTCCCGGTGATCGCCGCGAACGACACGATCGCGCTCAAGCTCGGCATGCTGCATCCGGGGAAGGGCACCAACACCGTCCGCGCCGTCTTCATCGTCGACCCGGAGGGTCTCGTCCGGCTCGTGCTCTATTATCCGCAGGAGATCGGCCGCAACATGGACGAGATCGTCCGGTCCGTGCGCGCCCTTCAGATCTCCGACAAGAACGGCGTCGCGATCCCGGCCAACTGGCCGGAGAACGAGCTCATCGGTGACCGCGTGATCGTTCCGCCCGCCAAGGATGTCGAGGCCGCCGAGAAGCGCCTCAAGGAGCACGAGTGCTACGACTGGTGGTTCTGCCACAAGGACCTGTCATAGCGTTCTCTTGACAGATGTGCGATGACTGCGGGGTCCGGCGTTGCGTCGGGCCCCGCGGTGCGTGTAGTCTCACCGGGACAGACGGAGGGTGGACACGGCACCGTCGGCCGGCCGGGTGAGGCTCTTCAAGGGGGCTCGGATGTCGCTCATCACACTGAAGTTCGTTCTCTCCCTCGGCCTCTTCGGCGCAGGGCTCATCGCGTTCTGGACGATGCTCACGATGATGGGCCGGACCGAGCGGTCCATGGAGCCGGGAGCCCTTCGGGCGCTCCACAGGGTGTTCGGGTACATCGCCCTCGTGCTGACCGTCGTCGTCGGCGTCATCGGATACCAACTGGCAGCAGCCTCCGGAAGCGCCGTCACGCAGCGGGCCGTTCTTCACTGCGCCCTGGCCTCGCTCTTCTTCGCGGTCTTCATGTTCAAGGTCGTCATCGCGAGGCACTACAGGCAGTTCCTGAAGCACATGCCGGTCCTCGGCTTCATCGCGTTCGCGCTTCTCTTCGCTGTGGTCTCGATCACCGCGGGTTACCGCATCGCAAGGGGCATCTGGCCTCCGACACGACAGGAGAGCCTCAGCGAGACCGCGGCGGAGCAGGTGGGGGCCGACTCGGCGCTGGCGCTCGCCCGCTCCGGCGACGCGGACGCGGGGCAGGCCGTGTACGCGGCGAACTGCAGCGGCTGCCACGCCCACGCCTCCGACGAGGTTTTGGTCGGACCGGGACTCGCGGGTCTGGTGTCGCACGAGGTGGAGGAGACCGGCAGCAGGAAGGAAGCCTTCGACGAGATCCTCGGGCAGATACTCTACCCGACCGGCGCCATGCCCTCGTTCGAGGGCGAGCTGTCGAGCGGCGAGCTGGCCGACCTTCTGGCGTACCTGGACACTCTCTAAAACCTACGGGCCGCCTGCCGCCCTCTCGTTCCGGACGATGCGTTCACCTCCGACCTCGTTCCGTCGCGTGGCCCGAAGAGCGCCTTGATCGTGGTCCACGATGTCCTCGCGACGAGCGAGCCGCAGGTACCGCATCCTTCGCCCCGTGCTCCGACCCTCTCACCCCACGGGTTCGCTCCCGGCAGGCACTCCGAGTTCTCACAGAGCGAGACGTCGCCGATTCCGAGCCCGCAGAGAAGCGGGTCGACGAAACGATTGTCGTGCCCGAACGCTCCGAGCGAATCCCCGCCGGCGTTCCCATGAACGTAGCAGTGCGAGACGTTGGGCGAGCCGAGCAGGCAGGTAAGCGCGGGACCTGTGCGGTCGAACGCGATGACCGTGTTCGTCACGACCGCGTCGGCGGCGAGCAAGTAGAGAGCGCCACCCTCGTTGCCTACCAGGGAGCAGCGGTGAAACCGGGGGGGATTGTAGCTCTGATTCAGGTAGATCGCGCCGCCTCCGCTGGTGTTTCCCCAGAACGTGCAGTCCTCGAAGCGGCTCTCGGCGTTCATCGAGTAGACGGCTCCGCCGTGCTCCGCCTCGTTCCCGATGAACGCGCAGGAGTCGAACCGGGTCTCGGCGTAGAACGTGAGGTAGACCGCCCCGCCGTCATCGGCCGAGTTCCCCTCGAAGCGACAGTCCACGAAACGTCCCAGGGAACCGTTCGCGTAGACCGCCCCGCCCAGGTCGCCTCTGTTCCCGACGAAGTCGCACCCTCGAACGGTCGACTGGAACTGCGACCCGAGGAACAGCGCGCCGTATCGTCCGTCGTTGTTCTCGAAGACGCAGTCGGTGATGGTAGGTGACGCGAACTGGCAGCGGACGGCCGCGTCGTCGCTACCCGCGTTCCTGAAGGTGAAGCCCTCGATGATGGAGGTGTCGTTCTCGCCGCTGTGGAGGTTCAGTATGGGGGCGAAGCCCTCCGCGTCGATGATCGTCTCGTCGCGCCCCGCGGCCGACCTCAGCACGATGTTCCGACCACCGAAGTCGAGCCGCGTGTCGAGCTCCGAGGTGTAGGTCCCCGGAGCGACGAGCACCGTGTCTCCTCCCGAGGCCGACAGGATGGCCTGCTGGATGGTCGGCTGGTCTCCGGGGACGTTGATGATCCCGGCGCCGACGGCCGACGCGAGAAGCCCCATCGCGGCCGTCGCGAACGCCGCCGTCGGTGCTCTGCCGATTCGCATCCGGCCCTCCTAGAGTATCCGCACGAGCGTGGTCACCGCCGACCGTGAGCCTGCGCGGAGTCGGACGAAATAGACACCTGACGAGACCGGGACGCCATGATCGTCCGACCCGTCCCACGCGGCGCTGTGCGGTCCGGCCGGAGACGTTCCTGTGAGAAGCGTCCTGACGCGCTCGCCACGCACGTTGTACACGACGAGCTCGACCGCTGAAGGGGACGGGAGCGTCCAGCTGAGTGTCGTGGGGCCGGACGACGGATTGGGCATGGGAGCGAACAGCACGAGAGACGCTCCGTGCGGGGGTCCGTCGACGCCGGTCGACGGACCGCACCCGCCCGCTCCCTCGGCGCCGATCCGCTCCGACCACGGATTCCCGGTCGGGAGACACGGAGAGTCATCGTGCAGCCCGACGTCGGTCGTCGGGCCGTCACAGAAGAGAGGGTCGAGGAAGAGGTTCGAGGCGTGATCACCGCACAGGCTGTCGCCACCGGCGTTCCCGTAGACGCAACAGCGCCGGAAGGTCGGCTGGTGGGCGCCGCCGCAACTCGAGGCGGACGCGCCGTCGGTGAAGGCCAGGATGGTGTTCGTCACATTGGACGAGGAGTCGTCGAAGTGCGCGGCGGCTTCGCCCGCCGTGCCGACATTGCCCGAGAACGTACACCCCGTTATCGGAGGAGAGGCGCCGAGACTCATGCAGAGCGCCGCCCCGATCGGGGCCCCGTTCCCGACGAAGACGGAGCTCCCGATGGAACCGAAGACGTTTCCCTCCACCATCGCGATCGCGCCGCCTTGTCCGTCGGCTTCATTGTCCCTGAAGACGCAGCCGATGACATCGGGTAGAACCGTGTAGCCGGCGCAGAGGCCGCCACCGTCGTAGCCCGCCTGGTTGCCCGTGAACGAGCAGCCGTCGAAGGTGGCGAGCGCGTCCCAGCAGTTGGCGCCGCCTCCGAAGATGTGCCCCGTGTTCCCGGAGATGTCCGCGTTCGAGATCATGTGCGTTCCGCCGTCCAGGTGAAGCGCTCCGCCGACCGGCGCCTCGTTCGCGGTGAAGAACGTCCCGTCGATGTCAAGCACGGCGCCGACGGCGCAGACCGCGCCTCCCTTGACCGAGGCCGTATCGCCGGTGCACTCGCCGCCCGTCATCGTCAGCTGCGCCTCGTAGCAGTAGATCGCGCCGCCCGACCCGGAGCCGTTCCCCTCAAACACGCACTCCGTCAGCTCGGTGTCGCAGCTCGTGTAGATGGCGCCTCCGCTCGTCGTGTCCGCGCGGTTGCCTGCGAACCAGCAGTCGATCAGGACCGGAGAGACCTCCTGGAAGTAGCAGGCGCCGCCATCACCGGAGGTCGTGAAGCAGTCTTCGAAGGTGACGGAACGGAACGTCGCGCCGCCTCCGCTGAAGTGCATCACGGCGCCGCCGTGGAAGCCCGAGCTGCAGGTGGAGATCGACGTGTTCCTGATCGTGGGCGACGCGTTCTCGATGAACATCGCGGCACCCGAGACGAACGACCAGCAGCTCTGAAAGTCGCAGTGGTCCACGATCGCCGACGAGTTCTCGAGCTTCACGCCTCCACCGTACGCGACACCGCAATCCTGGAAGACGCACCACGCGATCTTCGGCGAGGAGCTCTGACAGTAGATGCCTCCCCCGTGCGGGGAATAGCCTCTTGCGATAGTGAGATGGCTCACGACTGTCGTGGTGTCCTCGCCCGAGTGGATGTGGAACGCGCGGGTGCTCGGTCCCGTGGCCTCGCAGTCGATGGTCGTCTGCGTCGTGCCGGAGCCCGTGATGACGATGCTCTTCCCTGCAGTGTCCAGGTTCGTGTTCCCGGTGCCGGTGTACATGCCCGGCATGATGAGCACCGTATCGCCGCTTGACGCGGCGGCGATGGCCGGCGCGATGCTCGTATAGGGCCCGAGCGTCTGGTCCACAACGTGCGTCGTCGCGAGCACCGGGACAGGCGCAAGACAGACGACCAGGGTTGCGATGAGTCCGAGAACGGTGCGCTGTCTTTCCATGGCGCCTCCCGCGAGAGCCGACGATGTGATGCAGCTTCTGTTAAAGGAAGACACGTACAGCATACCACGCAATCTGAGCCCGTGGCAATCGCGCAGCTCGTCGTCGGCCGAAGCGGCCCACCGCGTCGCGTCTCTTCAGAGACCGCGACGGTTGCAGCGGCGTCTCTCCCGCGCTATGCTCTCACCGCTGGCGCACTTGCGCCGCAGATGAGTTCATACGGGTGAGGATGGAGAGCAGGCGTGACGGATTCCCCCGGAATGACACGTCCAGCAAGCCCGGAAGAGGCCGTTCGAGCCTATGCCGAGAGCGCTGGCCGCGCGGCGTACGTCGCCGGCGGCACGATCCTCGTCTCCATCGCGGCGGAGGAGCCCGAGCTCCTCGTTGACCTCGCGGCGGCGGGCCTCTCGGGCATCCGGGCCGAGGGAGGAGGCCTGGTCGTCGGCGCGACGACGACGATGCTCGAACTGGCCAACGATCGCGAGTGCCGTCGCTTCGCCGGTGGGGTCCTCTCCCAGACCGCAGCCGAGATCGGTACGCACACGGTCCGCGGGCGGGCGACCATCGGAGGCAACGTCGCGGCCTGGCCCTACCCGAGCGACATGCCCGTCACCCTGACCGCGCTCCGAGCGGAGGTGGTGCTGCTCGCGACCGACGGCCCACGGACAGTGCCTTTCGACCATTTCTACCCGGCCGAGGTCCCTGACCTCCGACCGGGGGAGCTCATCGTCGGCTTCCTGTTCCCGCGTCCGCCGGAAGGGCTGGCGGGCGGCTTCCGACGCATCGGACGTCCGAAGCCGGGGGCCCCGGCCGTCAACTGCGCGTCCGTCGGGCGCCTCGAGTCGGGACGCCTCAAGGACGTCCGGGTCGTGACGAACGCGTTCGGGAGGGCGCCCTCCAGGCTTGCTCTCGTCGAGAAGGCACTGACGGGCGCGCGGCCGACATCGGGCGCGCTCGCGGAGACGGCCCGTCGAGCGGCCGCCGTGGCCGAGAAGGTCGGGATCGCTCCGGAGCGAGCGGAGGCCTTGAGGGGCGTCGTGCGGGAGTCGCTGTCGCCGGTCGTGAACGGAGAGGACGCATGATCCTGCTCAAGGGCGTGTGGCAGCTCATCACGATGAACGACGCCGATGAACGGCTCACCGGCGCCGACGTCCTCATTGACGGGAACGCGGTGGCGGCGATCGGGCGGGGGCTGGACGCTCCGGGCGGCGCCCGCGTCATCGACTGCTCGACGATGATCGCGCTTCCGGGGCTCGTCAACCTCCACCATCACTTCAACCAGACGCTCACGAGGAACGTCCCGACGGCGCAGAACCTCGCGCTCTTCGACTGGCTGACGATCCTCTACGGTGTCTGGGAGAACATGACGGCGG
>CAZQSB010000019.1:0-2311 GCA_964596015.1 uncultured bacterium
GGACGTCATCGGGCTCGGACGGTCGGTACGCGGTCCGCATCGAGCCCGGTGTCGAATACAGCATGGTCGTCCGAGCGGAGCGTCACGGCGAACGCAACGCCGTCGTGGGACCGTTCGAGGCGGACACCGAGCACGAGTTCGACGCTCTGCTGCCGCTCAGAGACGGCGCTCTCGAGGGCGCGGTCGCGGGCCGAAACGGACTGCCGGTGGGAGGCGCCACGGTCCGTTCGAACGACACCGGGGAGACGACGCGCACGGACGGCCGTGGCCGCTACGTTCTGTGGCTCCAGAGCGGTCCGCACGACATCGCCGTCTCCGCGCCTGGATACGTTCCGCGCGCGTTTCCCGACACCTACGTGCCGTCCGACGAGGCGGCGACGCTGGACTGCTCGCTGAACGACGTCCTCGGAACCGTCGGGGGCACGGTCACGGATTCGCTGACGGCGGAGCCGGTCGCCGGCGCCCTCACGACCATCGTGTGGGGAGACGACGGCCGGAGCGCAGTGACCGGCGACGCGGGCGGATTTGAGCTCGAAGGTGTTGTCCCCGGGAACGCCATGCTCGTCTGTACCTGTCAGGGCTATCGGCCGCAGACCATTCCGCTGTCGATCTCGGACAGCGAGTCGAGACAGCTCGACATACGACTGTTCCAGCTCTCGGGCTCCATCACGGGGTTCGTCACCCGGTACGACGGGGTGACCCCGGTTCCCTCGGCGAACGTACGGGCGTCCGCCGAAGGCGTCGTGGCGGCGTCCACGACGTCCGCCGCGGACGGGTCGTTCGCCCTCGGCGGGCTCGAGCCCGGGGCCGAGTATGACGTCTCCGCCACGCTCGGGGGCTACTACGCAACATCTCCGAATCCGGTTTCCGGAGTCGTCTCCGGAGCGACGGACGTGACGTTCCTGCTGGAACCCTCGACGGGCTCCATCTCGGGCACGGTCACCGACGCGGTATCCGGTGACCCGATCCAGGGCGCCGGAGTCACGGTCGACGACGGCGAGGGACACTCCGGAAGCGCGTCGACCGGCGAGGACGGCTCGTTCGTCGTGAGCGCGATCCCGCCGGTCGAGAGCTACTCGGTGACGGCCGTGGCCCACGGCTACCACGACGTCGCGGTCGACTCTGTGAGCGGGGTCTCCGGCACGGTGGCGCTCGAGCTCCCCCGGAACTTCGCGCGCATCGAGGGGCACGTGACGCCTGTGGGCGACGTGCCGCTCGGAGACGTGTCCGTGGTCGCGACGAACACGGCCTACGCGGGGTACTCCGAGGCGGCGCCGTGCGACCTGTCGGGCGACTACGTCATCGAGGAGGTGCGGCCCGGACCGTACGTCGTGACCGTCACGGGCGACGGCTGTCTGGCGTCTCCGCTCCAGATGAGCGTCATCGCCGGCGAGGGCGAGACTCTGACCGGTGTCGAGTTCACGGTCGAGCGACCGCCCATCGAGGCGGTCGAGATCAGCGGTCCCACCGAGGTCCGCGCCGGAGGGGCCGTCACCTTCTCGGGCTCGGCCCTGACGGACGAGGGACAGCTCGTCGACACCGGGCTCGACTGGTGGGTATCTCCGCCGGAGGCGGGCTCGATGGAACGGGGCAGCGGGCGTTTCGCGGCGTCCGCCGATTACATCGGCGAGGCGAGCATCGGCGCGCGGGACGTGATCTCGGGACGGCGCGGGAACCACGGCATCGCGGCGTACGTGGTCGTCGGTCCGTCGACCGGCGCCTCCGTCGCCGACTCGCTGGGCAACCGGCTCATACTCCCGGCGGGCTCGGTGAGCGAGGAGCAGCAGGTCCACCTGAGGCACGAGCTCCTGCCCGACGCGAAGCGGCTGGGACCGGACTTCGAGGTGTCCGAGGCGTCGGTCCATCTCATGCCCGACGGTCTGACCCTGACCGGGGACGCGTCCCTCACGATGCGCGTCGCGCACGGCGACGAGAGGCTGGTCCACTGGAACGAGGACCGGCTCGCCTGGGTCGAGGTCGAGGCCGCGGAAGGGCCGGACGGACTCGAGACGGCGCTTTCCACGCTCGGGGAATACGCTCTGTCCCGGGCGTCCCGTGGGCTGGGCGTCCGCGACATCGCCGCCGAGCCGAACCCGTTCTCTCCCGAACGGGGACCGGTCAGCATCAGCTTCGACGTGTCGTCCGACCAGACGCGCACGCCGTTCATCACGCTCCGCATCCGGAACATGCAGGGACAGCTCGTCAGGACCGTCGTCGAGAACGAGGCGACGCCCAAGGGAAGCGCGGAGTACACGTGGGACGGGTTCACGGACTCAGGGCTCGAGGCGAGGAACGGCCGCTATGTCATCGA
>CAZQSB010000019.1:2321-43530 GCA_964596015.1 uncultured bacterium
ATCGAGATCATCGCAGAGGACGCCGGGGCCGAGGAGTCATCGCTCGGCACCGTCGTGCTGGTCAAGTAGGGAACCGGAGGGGAACACGATGTTGTCGCGCACGACGAGACGAACGCTGCTCATGGCCTTCCTGACGGCCGCGCTCACGGCCGGGACCACGGGCGCGGCCTCGGCGGAGCTTTCGGGCATCCCCGCGGCGTTCGCCGATGTCGGAGTCGGGGCCAGGTCCGTCGGGCTCGGCGGCTCAGTGGCCGCCGTCGCCGGCGCCGAGGCTCTCTTCTGGAACCCCGCCCGGCTCGATCCCGGAGAGGCGAGCGCGGCCGCGCATGTCTCCTACTGCGACCAGATGGGGCTGGTCCCCTACTCGTCGGCCGCGGGCGTCATGCGTTTCGGCGACTACGCCGTCGCCGCGGGACTCCTGTACTCGGGCGACGACGTGCTCACCGAGACGACCGTTCTGGTCGGCGCGTCCCGGCCCCTTCCCGGGCTCGTCTGGTGTGACGGACGGGCGCCGGAGGCCGGCGCGGCTCTCCGCATCAGAAGGGCTTCGTTCGGGAACAACGAGAGCCACGAGGGGCAGGTCACCGGCACGGCGCTGGGCTACGCGCTCGACGTGGGCGCGGCCGTCCCGATGCCGGGCGGGACCACGCTCGGTCTCGTCTGGAGGGACGTGGTCTCTTCGCTCTCGTGGGACAGTTCGGCGTCCGGCGAGTACGACGAGTCCGTGCCGTCGGTCCTCTCGGCCGGCGTCGCCATGACGGCGGCCGACCGCCTGACCATCGAGGCCGGGCTCGACAAGGCGCTCGACGACGACGCGAGCGACATCGCATCGCTCGGAGTCGAGCTCAGGCTCTTCGAGGCCGCGACCCTCCGCGGCGGCTATCGGACGTCGGTCTCTGATGACGCGCTGGAGGAGTTCGTGGCGGGCGCCGGAGCGGCCGCGAGGATCGGTTCGGCCACCGCGGGCGTCGACGTGGCGTACGTGTTCGGGGAGCTCGAGAGCACTCTCAGGATGGGTCTCTCCGTGGCGTGGCGGTAGAGGGAATCCAAAAGAAGCGGCCGGAGGAGGGTTCCCCCGACCGCCGTCTCTCAGTCGCCGCGGACCGAACGGCCCGCGCTTCCTACCACCTGATCGCCCCGGGCTTCACCTTCACCCAGAGAGCGCGGTTCTTCCCCTCGCCGGTGAAGACCATCTTATGGTCGGCCTTGGCGGCGTAGTGGAGACAGTCTCCGGGCTCGAGGTCGAAGCTGTCCTCGCCGACGGTCACGGTCACTGCGCCGTGCAGCAGGACCACGGCCTCCTCGCCCTCGGCGTTGTCCGGGCTGATCGACGCCCCCTGCTTCTCGTCTATGAGAACAGCATCCACGCGGCCGGCGGGGATGCCGTCGGTGAGGCCCTTCGCGTTGACGAACGTCTCGCCGTCGCCCTGAAGCAGCAGGTCCTCACGGTCCTCCTTCTTGACGACGGACACCCTCGGCAGAGGCCTGTCCTCGACGAAGAAAGCGGTGTCCTTCCCCAGGGCGCGCGCGATCTTCCTGAGTGCGCCGACCGTGGGAGAGGTCTTGCCGCGCTCGATCTCCGAGATGTGCGTCGGGGACATGCCGGACGAGTCGGCCACCTGCTTGAGGGTCATTCCCTTCTCTCGCCGGACTTCCTTCAGTCTCCGTCCGACTTCCGCTGCGCTCGGCATCAACAGACTCCTTTCGCGGTGCCCCCTCATCGGGGGCGCTCGCCGGTTCGGTTACGCAGAAACTCCAACAAAACGTAACACCGCGGGGCCCGGTCGTCAAGTCTTTCCGGCAGTTGACCGGGCAGGAGCCTGATGCTAGCATCGCGCCCACACAACGGTTAGGGTGACCGTCGCTCTCGCGGGGCTTCCGCGCTACGGTGGTCGCGCCATTCTTCACGGAATCGAAGGAGGTCAGGCATGGTGCGCACGCTGCTCGTCATATCGCTGCTGGTCCTCGTGGCGCTGCCGGTGGCCGCCCAGAACTACGGCGACGGCTTCGGCATCGGCGGAACGTTTCTCCCCGACGGCTCCCGCGCCCTCATCGGCAAGACGCGGCTCGGGCGACAGCTGGGCGTGGAGATCTCGATGGCGCTCAACACCTTCTCGGACGACGACTATTCGTCGACCGACATCATGTTCGGACTCGGCGTCCAGAAGTTCTGGAGCACCGACGACAAGCTCCAGCCCTACTTCGGCGGCAGGATCTCCCTGAAGCACAGCTCGCAGGAGATCGACTACGGCGAGGTGTCCGAGGAGTCCGACGAGACGCTGTTCGGCGTCATCGCGTCGGTGGGCGCGGAGTATTTCATCACGCGCCGTCTGAGCGTCGAGGGCGAAGCGGGCGTCGGCATGTACTTCGGCTCCTTCGAACTCTCGACGGGTACACGCCTGGCCGGATTCCTCTATCTCTAGGCGGACACGGAGGAACGAACCGTGCTGAACCGGCGCTGCTCTCTCGCGCTCATCGCGCTGCTCTTTCTCCTCCCGGTCGCCGGATGCGATCGGGAGCCGGAGAAGAACGGAGAGGGCGAGGCCGCTCTCGGCGACTCGCCGGAACCGCCGCCGGTCCACTTCTACCGCGAGTACGTCGTCGTCGAACCGTCGACGCGGGTGTGTCGGGTGAACGGTCTCTACTTCATGAGGAACCTCACGGACCGGACGCTCGAGATGGGCTTCGACTACCCGTTCCCGGTCGGCGGCCCCTACGCGTTCCCCTATCAGGTCTTCGTCCACGAGGTGACCGACGAGGGCGAGAGGGCCATGGGGTTCGTGCCCGGGGAGCGGTCCGTCACCTTCAGGATGCGATTCGGTCCCGGCGAGGAGCGGCGGTTCAGGGTGCGCTACGCGCAGCAGATCCGCGGCGGCAGAGCGACGTACATCGTGACGACGACGCGGCTCTGGGAGCGGCCGATCGAGCTGGCGGAATTCGAGATCAGGATACCGCCGGAGCTCGAGGACGTGTCGCTCTCGTTCGATCCTGACAGTTCCGCGACCAGGAACGACACCACGGTCCACTACCTTCGGGAGATCGACTTCTACCCGGACGAGGACATCGTCATCACTTGGGACGACTGATCGAAGGGGAACGCAAAGAGAGACGGCCCGCGGGAGCTCCCGCGGGCCGTCTTCTTCGTCTTCGTTATGTCCTAGATGGGTCCGTCCTTCTTCTGCTTCTTCTCGCGCTTGAGTCTCTTCCGTTCCTTCTTCGAGAGCACCGGCTTCTTCTTCGTCTCGTGCCCGACCTTCTCCTTGCGGTACATCAAGTACCCCCAGATCTAGAGAACCAGCGCCGGTTCCGACCTTCTCGGTCCTGACGGGCTCCCGTCGACATCAAGCTCGTACGTCTGACCGATCAGGAGCTCTCCGTCCTCATCGAAGACGAGCAACTTCAGCCGATCATAGTACCCCACCCCTCCACGATACGGGATGAACGCACTGACCTCCTGGTCGTCCCTGTAGAGAAGGTGTGTTCCATCCCTGTAGTCCTCGGGCTCGCCGTCCTTCAGGGCGGCGTCCCACGGGTAGACGCCCGAGCTCCCGTCGAGCGACGAGGACGCGATGGCGAAGACGTACCCCCGCGCCCGCTCGTACGTGATGTTCGGGTTCACGAACTCCATCCGGATGTAGAGACCCTTCTCCGGACTCACCCTCCACTCGTACATCATGGAGCCGAGCAACACCTCGGGCTCCACGGCCTCGTCGCCGGCCTCCGACTCAACGGGAAGGCCTCTCGACCTCGCCGCGTCGCTTGCGTCGCGGCCGGCGGACCGGTTCTCGGACCGATCGGCGACGTCCGTCTCCGGGGCGGCCTCGCCTTCGGCCTCTCCGCCGCAGCCACAGAGCGCGACAAGCACCGCGAGCCCGATCGCCGGAAGAGGGAGGAACCGTTTTCGCGAGCGTCTCTTCATGTGTGTCCCCGCGTCGATTATCACTCGGGTCTCACCGTCGTTCCGTTCGTGGTGTACTCTACGACTCGAACGTTGAGACGGTTGAAGAACGGAGCGATCGCGATCGCCAGATCGCCGATCCTCCCGTTCTCGGCCGCGCTGTCGGCGAACTTGATGTGAGTCGCGTCGACGCTCCCCTGTCCTACCGTCGCGTCGAGCGCGTACCAGCCGTCCCCCGTCCAGACCTCGACCCACATGTGGTATGCGAAGCGTCCGTTCACGTGGACGATGCCCGAGACGAGCCTGGCCGGGATACCGACCGACCGCGCCATCGCGGCCAGCAGGACGGCGTGCTCACTGCAGTCGCCCTCCTGCCGCTCGAGGACCTCTCTCGCCGAAGCGAGCGCGGTCCCGAAGCCCTTGTTGTCGATCACGCGGAACACCCAGTCCTCGATGCCGATCGCTCCGCGCCAGGTGTCCTGTTCCGTCTCCCACACCGACTTCGATGCGGCCCCGAGGATCCGCGGGTACCACGTCTGCATCAGCGGATTGCCCTCGAGATACTCCTCGAACTCCGTGTCGCGGATGGGGAACATCACCGTCTTCGTCGAGTCCGGGACGACGCGTCTGACCCTGAGGAGAATGCCGCGCTCAGTGGTCCCTTCGACGGTCTGCCGCGCGCCCTCGGGAATGCGGTCCTCGATCTCGGCGCCGTCCTCGAGCCACAGCTCGAAGAGCGCCTCATCGACGTCGTACGGACGCAGGATGTCGACGTTCGTCGGGATCATGGTCGACGCGACCAGGTCGCTCGCGTCCCTCGAGGCAACCGCCGCCTCTCGCGTCGTCCGCACGCTCGCGACCGACAGCTCCGGCGCCTCCATCTTCCAGAGCCGCCCCTCGTCGTCCCTCCACTCGAAGAACTCGATGTTCGGATACGACGGGGAGACCATGCGGATCTTATGCAGGGTTCGTGCCTCATCGAGAAGTGTTACGTTCTCGGTCCCGAGAATCTCCGCCTCGTAATCCACCACGGCCTCGAGCTCCGGGTCGAAGGTCGAAAACGAGTAGGTCGCGCCCTCGGTCCCGAGATGGTCCACGTGAAGCTCCCTGACCGCGAACGGCCAGAGAAGGTCTCCCTCGAACGGGATGGTCGTATGTGACGCGTCGGCCCCGGTGGCCTTCCGGAGCTTGATGACGCCTCCCTCGATCGTCGCGTCGAGCGTCGTCTCCTCGACCGCGAGACGGTTCGTCGAACGGTAGCTCATGGGCTCCCCGTCGAGTGTCTCGGACCAGCGCTCTCTCCCGTCGATGAGAACGGGTTTCCCCATGCGTTCCACGACGATCTGAGACTCGACGCTGGTGACGATGCTTGTGGCCTCGGTTCGGACCTCCTCATGCATGTACCCGACCGGCGACCCGGCCAGGCTGGTCTCGAACCAGAGGTCGCTCAGGACCGCTGCGCCGGCCGACGAGGCGAGCGCCAGCGTCGTGAGAAGCGATAAGGTCACGAGAGAACGGCGACTCAAACTCCACCTCCCTGGAAGGGTCGTGCGAAGCGCGACCTCGGTGACGTCAGTCGCACTCGACGCCCATCTCGACGCGGGCCTCTTCCAGCGCCCGCTCCCTTCCCCTCAGATGATAAAGCTCCATCTCGAGACTGCGGAGCTGCGCGCGGAGGTTCGGATCCTCCTTCATGTTCAGCTGGGCCTTGGTACCCTTGATAAGCTCTTCAGCGTTGTCGATGTCGTTCCGGATCTCCCTGAGCTCTTCGCAGAGGATCCTGGGGTCCCGCGGGACCTCATCGGACCCTCCACCGCCGGTCCCGGCGCATCCCGCTACCAGTGGAAGGCAGAAAGCGACGATCAGTACGAGTTGCAGCACTCGCACGTCTGCTCTCATCTCGGACCTCCATTCGGGCAAATGGCGTCTCTCTGGCGGGGCGCGTCCGGAGCGACCGGCCGCGGCTCGGATGGTCGGCATGGTTCGTGCAATCTCATTCTATGCCCGGCCGGAGAGGGTGTCAAGCAGCGCGGCGAGGTGCGACGTCCGGACCGCGGACGGCCCGCAGCGACGGCGCGGGCGGGACGGCCGTGAAGCGGCCCAGCCGGTTTCTTGACATCTCGTTGACGCCCTGCCAGAATGTGGGAGTAGCGAGAGAGCACACTGAGCTTCGGCAGTAAGGAGATGACCGGCCGCCATGCAGCGCTGGTACGAGTTCGAGACCGACATAGCGCGCATAGCCGCGCGACTGACGAGCGACGAGGTTCTGAAGGAGGACCTTGCCCAGGAGATGCGGATCCACATCTGGCACGCTCCCGACGGCAAGACGCGCTCCTGGTACCTCTCCGGCGCTCGCTGGCGCGCGGTCGACTTCATGCGGAGGACGGCCATCGACTGTCCCGAGGGCGACCTGGACCGGCAGGTCATCCACTACGGTGTGCTCGGCGACGTCGACCCGCAGGTGCTCCGCGTCATCCCGGCCGACTGGCACGAACTGCTGCTGACCGAGCCGCTCGAGACCGTGCCCGAAGCGGTCACGCTCTCGATGGAGGTCCACGAGGCCATGGAGACCCTGACGGAGCGCCAACGGCAGATTGCCTACGCTTTGGCGCAGGGTTTCACCCAGATCGAAGTTGCGGAGGCGCTCGGCATCTCGAGACGGACGATCGCCAACGAACTCGTTAAGATCCGGGCGGCGCTGAGCGACGCGAGGGAGTCGATATTCCCCGGAAGGGCCTAGGCGAAGGGCTTCTTCAGGACCTTGGGCCGAACAGGATGGCCGGCAGAGGCCTGCGCTGCGGAGGGCATGAGGAGCACCCAGAAGAAATCGTTGCACATTTCACAGTGGAACCGGCGTTGTATAGTATGAAGGGGCCAAAAGGCCCCTTTTTCTATGCGGGAACGGCGTGGCCGCGTCAGGTGCCTCAAGGGACGGCCCGGGCTCGCCTGTCGACCGGCTTCTCGCTCCAATCACGGCCGCCGGAAAAAAAAGAAAAAACCGCTGCACACTTCGCGGCGGTTCCGGCGTTGTAGATTATGAAGGGGCGAAATGCCCCTCTTTTTTTTGCCTCTGGCGGGGGTCCTTCCGGGCCCCCGCTTTCGCGCGCCCGGGGCCGGTCACTCCTCGGATGCGGCCCCGCTCCAGACGGCAGCAAGCTCCGAGCGGACGTCATCGGAGACCTCCGGAACATCCAGCGCCCGGCCGGGCTCCTCTTCCCTGACGAAGTATGAGACGACCGCGTTCAGCGCCCGCTCCAGCGAGACCCGGTCCGAAACGACGATGGGGTTGCTGCGGCCCTGCCCGACCGTGACCGTGAAGCTCTCAGGAGACCACGTGACGCGGGCGAGTCTCCTGCCGGACAGCTCGAACACGACCCCCTCCTCGCTGCTCGACGCCTCGATGCGACCGTCCAGCCCGTCCACACCCGACTCGAAGAGATCGAAGAGCGCCCTGACGCTGTGCGAGCGGATACCCGTCTCGACCTCCGTCTCATCACTCGGCTCCTCCTGCTCGCCCGATGGCTCGGGCGAAACCGGTCGCGCCACTGGAACCGGTGTGACATCCTCCAGAGAGAGGACGTCCTCATCATCGACGGAGAAGGCCTCGGCGCGATAGACCCTCACGCCGCCCTCTCCGAGAGCGGCGACCGCGGCGCTCACGCTCTCCGGCACCTCACCGCAGACGAACACGACGACGGCGTCGTCGGTCCTCAGGACGCCTTCCCTGCCGTACGCCTTGAGGAAGAGCCGCCCGCTCTCGACAAGCCAGGCCCGGTGCTCGAAGAGCCGGGCCGCGATCTCCCGCTCGGCTCCGGCGACGACGTCGACGAGAAGCGGACGGCCGTCCGTGTCGACCAGGACGAGGTCGACGCCCGTCGCCCCCCTCGCGTCATCGTCCACCAGTCTCGTTCCCTCGCCGAAGACCGCGACATCCTCACCGACAAGGCGGCAGAGCGCCTTGTGTCCGGGAAGCTCCTTCCGCTCGATCCTGTGACTCATGGTTGCACCTCCCGCTGGGCCGCGCGCGCCGCGCCGGCCAGGCCGTTCTCACCCCGGACCGCGGACAGCACGTTGGCAGCGGTCTCCCTGAGTGAAAGCGCCGCGACCGAATCGGGCTCGGACCGGACGATCGGTCCGCGCTCTCTCTGTATGCTTCCCAGCCGGGGTTCGCGGCGCAGCGCCCCGGCGAAGCGGATCTCCATACCCAACAGACGTCGACAGGCCTCTTTCATCTTCGCGGCGAATCGCGCGCCCTCGTCAGGTTCGCTCGTCTGATTGACCACGAGGAGTAACTCCCCAAACCCGGCCGCAGCCAGAGCAGAAGCCGCCTCGTAGGCCTCCACCAGGCCTTCGAAGTCGTGACGCGCGACGAGCACCGGCGCCGGCGCGAGATGGCGAACGGAAGTGAGGAATTCCAGTCGGCCGAGCGGGACGTCCACGACGACGATGTCGAGCGCGCGGCGTCCCGCGCCCTCCACGTCCACGTAGAGGGCCTCACCCGAACCGCTGTTCACGTCGGGTCCCGTTCCCGCCGAAACCCACTCCCCCACCACGAGACCGCCGTCGACGATGGTCGTGGCGGCCGGACCGCCGCCGGTCAGATGTCGAAGGTAGTGGGAGGACGGAAGGCCGAGATAGAATCTCGCATTGGGAAGCCGGGGATCGGCGTCGAAGAAACCGACCCTGCCCCAGGGGAGCAGAGCGTGCGCGAGGTTCACGCTGACGGTCGACACCCCGGGTCGGCCGCCGCCGGTGACGGGGATGACCAGCGTCCGGCTCCAGTGCCCCTCGCCGGAGCGCGCCTCAGGCGCGCTTGCCAAGACCTCGGGTGGCCCCGGCGCGACGCCCACGGAGCCTCCGGCCTCCGCCGGATCCTCGGTCACGGAGGAACCGGCGTCGGAGGGCTCCGCCTCCGACGGTTCTCCCCCGTCGTCTCTGGAGAAGAAAAGATGTGATACGTCCTGAAGCGTCTTCGGCACTCTGTCGCCCTGCTGCCCGCTCATGATGCCTTTTCCGAAGACCGGCGATGCGTGGCGCGTCCGCGCTCCACGAAGGAGGAGACGCTACTTCCTCTGGTAGACCTCGACGACGCAGTCCTGGTTCGGCAGGACGCGATTCTCGTTGGCGGGGTCCGGTCGCCACGCGCCGTCGATGATGAACTTGTAAAGGTGACGGCCCGGTGAGAGATCGAGCGTGGTGTGCCACACGCCGTTCGACCTCCTGTTCATGGGGATCGCCCTCGACTTGTCCCACTCGTTGAAGCTGCCGACGAGCTCGACGCGGTTCGCCTCCGGTGCCACCAGTGAGAAGAGCACCCCCTTCTCGACGAAGTGCGGCCCCGGCTGCGTCAGGATCCAGTCGTCCATCCCGGGTTCGATGCCGGCCGCCGACGCCGGCGCGGTCTCTTCGACGGGAGCGGAATCGACCGACTCCTCCTCCCCCATGACCTCGCGGGCGAACTCTTTGTAGTCTCTCGAGCCCCCGCAGCTCCGCGCGTAGTGCGAGATGGCCACTCCCCAGTTCGCCGCCTCGCGGAACCTCACCGTGCTGCGGATCACCGTGTCGTAGAGCTCACGCCCGAAGCGCACTCGCGCCTCGTCCAGGAACTCCTTCGAGAAGCGCGTCCTTCTGTCGAACATCGTGATGAGCACGCGCACCCTCTTCTCCATGGAGAGCTGCTCGCGCACGAGGTCGATCGTCTCCATGACCTTGAGCGCTCCGTGCAGAGAGAAGAACGACGGCTCCATGACCACCAGCGCCTCACGACAGGCGACGATGGCGTTGAACGTCAGCAGCCCGACGCTCGGAGGGCAGTCGACGAGGGCGTAATCATAGTCGCCCTGAGCGGCCTCGAGCTTCCAGCGCAGTCGGTTCTCCCTGTCCGGTTGTCCGGAGAGCTGCTGTTCAACAGCCGAGAGCACGACGTTCGAGGGAACCACGTCCAGCCGCTCCGCGACGTGGTAGACGGTGTCGGCGATCCGGGTGCCGGGGTCCATGAAGACATCGTAGGTGCCGCGCTCGACGGCGTCGGTGTCGACGCCGAGTCCGATGGAAGCGTGGGACTGGGGATCGCCATCGATGAGGAGCACTCTCCGTCCGGAATCCGCGAGGTAGGTCGCCAGACTGATGGCGGTCGTCGTCTTCCCGCAGCCACCCTTCTGGTTGACGATGGCGATGGAGCGCATCCGGTCTCCTCCGGCTCGAGGGCCGTCCGGGGTCGCCGGACGACATGAAGCGCCGTCGCGCCCCGCGTCCGCTCGGGACCGGGCGCCTTCGGCACGTGCTGTCAGGGGTTGTGGACCCAAAGACGCTAGCCAATCAGAAGGGTCGTGTCAAGCTTCAACCGGTGCTCGGCCCTCCGTGGCGGTCGGTCCGCCTTGCGCGCGGGAGTTCCGGCGCGGTCGGCCGGCCTCGCAGACGGCGGCTCCCGGTAGGCCGGCGCGGCGTCGCGGGCTGCTGAATCCCGGCCAAGAATCATCTTGACGGCTTCATTTCGCGGTGGTTGAGTCTGACCGGAAAGCCGCGCGCCGGGGCGGTGGGCGGAGGACCTGCAGGCGCGGGAGCCCGCGCGGCCGACGAAGAGGTGCTCTCAACGACAGAGGGAGGGACGAAGATGAGTCGACGCATGTCGCTCCTCGTGGCCGTCGTCGCCGCCGGCGCCTGTCTCGTGGCCGCCGGCCCGGCGAGCGCGCAGATCGAGGACCAGATCTCCGCCTACACGGGAGAGAACGCCGAAGGCTATCTCCAGCCTCTGGCCGACGCCATCGGCGCCGACCTGAACGGAGGGCTGTGGAGCTCGGCCTACATTCCGCGCGACGGTTTCCATCTGAGCTTCGACACGCGGATCGTGGCGGTGCTCTTCTCGGAGGACGATGAGACCTTCGCGGCCGTCACCGAGGAGGGGTTCACGCCCGAACAGACGGCCACCGCGCCCACCGTCGTAGGCCCGGGTGACGCCGTCATCGTGCAGGGCGACGAGGGAACGAGCTTCGCCTTCCCCGGCGGGTTCTCTCTCAACTCCTTCACGCTCGCCGTGCCCCAGGTCCGGGTCGGCTCAGTGCGGGGCACCGAGGCCCTGATCCGCTACATCGCTCTCGACACGGGCGATGTCGAGCTCGGGAACGTGAGCCTCTACGGCTTCGGACTCAGACACAGCATCTCGCAGTACATGGACGAGCCGGTGCCGGTCGACATCGCCGCCGGCTTCTTCTGGCAGAACTTCACGCTGGGCGACGAGCTCATCGACGCGACGGCCTTCACCTTCGGCGTGCAGGCCAGCAAGCGGATGAAGGCGGGGATCGTGCTGTTCGAGCCGTACGTCGGACTCTCGGTCGACAGCTTCTCGATGGATGTCGCCTACGAGTACGAGGGCGAAGAGGAGACCGAATCGATCGACCTCTCGTTCGAGTCCGAAACCGGGTTCAGGGCGACCGTCGGAGCATCCGTCACGGCATCGATCGTCGGCATCAACGCGGAGTACAGCCTGTCCGACATGAACAGCTTCGCGCTCGGCGTGTCACTGGGCTTCTAGGACGGCGACAGGAAGGAGCAGGATATGAAGGCTGCGACATGGACAGCGGTCGGCCTCCTGACCGCCGCGCTGCTTCTGGGGACGACGGGCTGCATACTCGACGAGAAGGTCATCGAGATCGTCTTCAGGAACGCGACCTGCGTGGAGTTCGAGGAATACCACGTGACCGAGAACTTCACGACGCCTGAGATCGTCGACGTCGCCGACGACATCGACGACGCGCTCGCCGACCAGGGGCTGACGCGCGACGACATCACGGAGGCGAGTCTCATCGGCGGGACGTATCAGGTCACCGTCTTCGACCACACGCACGACTGGGAGATCTCCGGTTCGATCACGGTCAGGCGCACCGACATCAGCGACGGGCCCGAGAACATCGTGTTCTACACCTCGCAGTCCCTGGAGGACGCCATGCCCGCCCCGGTGACCGCGACGCTCAACGCTGAAGGCGTCGACCTCTTCAACCGGGCGCTCGACGACTATCTCGACGGCGACAACCCCGTTCTCGAGTTCACGGTCGTGAACGGCGACGTCGAACCGGCGCCGAGCGAGCTCGACGCGCTCGAGTTCGACTGGCAGGCCTGTCTCAAGATGTACGTCATCGTCGAGGAGGACTACGAGGTCCCCGACGTGTTCGGAGGCTAGCGCGCGGAGAACATCCCTTGAACAGAGAAGGCCGCCGGTGGCTCCCGGCGGCCTTTTCTCGTCGGCTGAGGATTCTCTGACCTACGAGCCCGTGACCGAGACCCCCTCGAGCCGCATCGACGGCAGCACGTCCGAGAAGAGCCTCTCGCGCTCTCGCGAGACCGCGGAGAGCTTCGGGAGAAGATCGAACGTGTTGCCGGCGATCATCGTCCCGGTCAGCGGCTCCTCGAGCTTCCCTCCGCGGATCGCGCGGCCGCCCTTCACGACGCCGGAGAAGTCCCCCGAAACGGGGTCGGTGTTGCCCGAGAAGCGCGACACGTAGACGCCGCGGTCGACGCCCGCAATGAGGTCGTTGAGCGACGAGTCGCCCGGGGCGAACACGATGTTGGTCGAGGAGACCGTGGGCACCGACTGTGCGCCTCCGCCGGCGTGGCCGGTGCTCGTCTTTCCCTCCCGCCTGGCGCGATATGAATCGTAGAGGAAGTTCCTGAGGTGCCCCTCCTCGATGATCGGCAGCACGCTCGGCGGCTGTCCTTCGCGGTCGAACGTGGTCGACGCGAACCCGTCTTCCAGTGACGCGTCGTCGGTCACGGTGAGGACGGGCGAGGCGACCTTCTTTCCCAACCTCTGTTCGAACCTGCTCGACCCTCTCTGCACGGTCGACGCGAGCGCAGCGTAGGTGATGGGGTATGCCACGATCTCGGCGGCGGCCATCGGCGAGAGGACGACGGTGCCTACGAAGCTCTCGCCCTTCTTCGCTCCGAGAGAGGCGATGACGTTTCCGGCGAACCGGCGCGCCACGCCCTCACAGTCGACGCCGTCGACCCGTCTCGACGCGTCGAACTGGAAATCGAAGGAGGAGACGACGTCCCCGTCGCGCGCCATGCCCATGATGAGGCAGTAGAGCCTGCTCACCGGCTCCGCGACACGGATGCCCTTCGAGGAAGCCACGGCGCGCGCGCCCGCGTGGCAGTGGAACTGCCCGCCGTCGACGGTGACACGACCATCGACGCCGAGAGCCGTGTTCAGCATGCCGAGGGCGTTGTCGACCGCACGGTCCACGCCGTATTCGGCGGCCGTTGGGTCGAAGAGCCCTTCGACGGAACCGACCGGCGCCGGGTCCGGAAGGCCGTTGTGCTCATCGGGGGGAGCCGCGGAAGCGATCCCCATGGCGCGCCCGACCGCCCGCTCGATCTCGGCTTCGTCGAAGGTGTTTATCGAGGCGAAACCCATCCGCCCGTCCCTGAAGACGCGAACGCCCACGGCCTCCGACTCCGCTGTGGAGGCGATCTGCAGATCGTTCTTCTGGAGTTCGACGTCGATGGTGCGTCCGTGGGCGGCGAAGGCCTCGGCCAGGTCGGCGCCGTGTCGGGTCGCGGCGGCCACCGCCGCGTCGCAGACCTTCAGAAGTTCTTCCATGGCGCTATCTCCCTCCCACGATGACGCTGCACCGGACGTACGGCCCTCCGCCGTCCACCTTGGCGGGCTGCCCCTTGCCGCAGTGGCCGCTGCCGATGGTCCATCGGAAATCCGAGCTCAGCATGTCCACGCCCTCGAGCACCTCGAACGCGTCGCCAGAGATGGACGCGCCCCGAAGCAGGCGTCCGACCTTGCCCTTCCTGATCTCGTAGGCCTCCTGCACGCCGAACATGAACTCGGCGTTGGCGTCTGCCTGTCCGCTTCCCGCGCCCTTCAGAAGAAGTCCATCATCGACGCTCTCCACGATCTCGTCGTACGAGCTGGTCCCCGGCTCGATGTAGGTGTTGCGCATTCTGATGAGCGGGGGGTCGTCGTAGAGCCACGCCCGGGCGTTCCCGGTAGGCTCGACGTCGAAGAGCGCCGCCGTCTCGCGGTCATGCAGGTACGACCTCAGGATGCCGTTCTCGATGATGGCCGTCCGACCCGCCGGAACGCCCTCGTCGTCGACCAGGACGATGCCGCCCGCGTCGTCTCCTCCGATGAGCGCGGGCCCGCTGTCGCAGAGCGTCACAAGCTCGCTCGCGACGCGGTTCCCGATGCGCCCGGCCGCGGCCGAACCGGACAGAACGAAGTCGGCCTCGACCGTGTGCCCGATGGCCTCGTGCGCCAGAAGCGCCACCAGCTCCGGGTCGAGGACGACCTGCGTCCTGCCGCCCGGCGCGTACGGCGCGTTCAGGAGGTCCACGGCGATCCTGCTCGTCTTCCCGGCCATTTCCTCGGCGGAGTCCGGGTCGAACAACTCCTTCCAACCGCCGGTGACTCCCGTGCCGTGGAATGCCGTGGTCATGTCGTCGCTCGTTCCCGCGACGGCCATGACAACGAACTCGAGCTTCGTGTCCTCGATATGAGCGTCCGCTCCGTCCGTCGAGACGATCCACTTCTCGTCCACGAGCTCCGTGTAGCGGCACATGGCCGACCGCACCGACTCCGACGCGTCGAGGGTCCTCTTCTCGGTATCGACCACCAGTTGGGTCTTCTCCTCGATGGAGTGGCCGGCGATCTCGTCGGCGTCGCCGGTCCGGAAGTCGCCGGCCGCGAGTTCGACCTCGGCGAGCCTGTCGACCCTGGCCTTCCTTCCTCCGGCGGAGCCCCGCGCGGCCAGCGTCGCGTCTCGGACGGCGCGCCGGATGCTCTCACGGTCGAGCCGGGCCGTGCTCGAGAAGCCCCACGTCCCGTCGACCAGCACGCGGACCCCGGCTCCGCTGCCCCTGTTCGACGAGGCGCTCTCCATGACGCCGTTCCTGACGGCCAGTCTGAGAGCGCTCCTGTCGTGGACGCGGATCTCGATCCAGTTCTTCGCGTCGCCGATGATCTCCCTGAGGAGTTCCCTCATGTCTCATCCTCTCCTGCGCGATGTGTGCGTCGGGCGCGCGAGACGGGCGGAGTCTCACACTCCGTCGGGCGCGGGACGAGCGGCGTCCCCCCGTCCGTCGTCCGCGCACGGACGTCTGACTAGTCTTCCTCCGGAAGCAGAACGGCTCCCGTGAGCGGGCCGAGTTCGAGCGTGACCGTCGGGGCGTCCGTCGCCGCGACCACCGGGAGCGTCGCTCCCGTCAGCGCATCGGTGACGCTGCCGTGGTCCTCGACGAGCGGCACGACGACCGACGCGGTCTCGGTCCCCGCGTTCAGGGCGACGTACGCCGTCTCGCCGTCGAGCGAGCGCCGGTATGCATAGACAGCGCCGTCGGTGACCAGCGTCTCGAAGGTCCCGCGCGAGAAAAGCGGGTGCGCCTTCCTGAGCGCCGCGAGCTGCGCGATGTGGTCGTGGACCTCGACGCGGCGCGGCTCGTCGGGCCATTTCCAGTGGAACGGTCGCCGGCAGTCGGGGTCGCCTCCGCCGAGCATGGCGACCTCGTCACCGTAGTAGATGGTGGGGGCGCCGACGTACGTCATCGAAAAAACGGCCGCGAGCTTGAGCCGGTCGATACTCTGCCCCGCCAGCGTCAGGAACCGAGGGGTGTCGTGGCTGCCGAGGAGGTTCATCTGCGCCATCACGCCCTGCTCGGGATAGATGAGCCGCCCGGGCGCGAGCGCGCGGTCGAACTCCGCCGCGTCGATGTCCCCGCTCGCGATGAAGCCCAGCACCGGGTCCCTGAAGAACGCGTAGTTCATGACCGCGTCGTAGTAGCGACCGTTCACCCACTCGGGCGACGGTCCCCAGTGCTCGCCGACGATGTAGGCATCGGGCTTGACGGCCCGCACCCGCTCGCGGAAGAGCTCCCAGAACCAGAACGGGACCTCGCCGGCGACATCGAGCCTGAACCCGTCGACGTCGGCCTCGGTCAACCAGTAGACCGTCGCCGCCAGAAGGTGCTCCACGACGGGAACGTTGACCTGGGCGTCCTCCATCTCACGGATGCCGTCCTCATCGGGGTTCGCCCTCGAGAGGTCGAAGTTCAGATTGGGCATCCAGCCGAAGCCCCACCAGCAGTCGTAGTACTCCTTGGCGTTCTCCGGCGGGTTGACGCCTTCTGTCGAAAGCGGCCACTTCTTCCACTCGTACCACTCCCAGTACGGGGAGTCCGGTCCGTGCTCACGGGTGTCCTGGAACGCCCAGAACGTGTGGCCCGTGTGGTTGTACGCGAGGTCCATGATGACACGGATACCCCTGTCGTGGGCCGCGTCGACGAACTCCGCGAACTCCTCGTTCGTTCCGAAGTGCGGGTCGATCCGCGTGTAGCTCACGGCGTCGTACTTGTGGTTGCTCTGCGACTCGAAGAGCGGGTTGAAGTAGATGGCCGTGACGCCGAGGTCCACGAGGTAATCGAGGTTCTCCCTGACGCCCGCGATGTCGCCGCCGTAGAACGAGTTCCAGTCGGGCTTCCCGTCGGTGCGGTACTTGCTCTCGCTCAGTCCCTCAACGTCGTACCAGTCCTCCACAAAGTGGAAGTAGACATCGTTGGTCTTCCCGGACGGAGGAAGGTCCGTCAGCCCCTCGTAGTACCACTCGGTGAAGTCCTGATCGTTCGTCTCGTCGCCGTTCGCGAACCGCTCGGGGAAGATCTGATAGAAGATGCCGTCCTTGACCCAGTCGGGGGTCGCGAAGACGGGAAACTCCGCAGCCTCGAACCGGAACGCCCCGGCCTCTCCGGGCGTCCCGGCGAACCCGTTGGGTCCGAGCCACAGCTCGCCGTCGCCGTCCATCAGCTTGAAGGCGTATTCGAAGCTCGTACCGGCGGCGGCCGTCCGCACCTCGGCGTGCAGGTAGTCGAAAAGACCGTCCGAGTCGACGCGGTCCATCGGCACCGACGTGCCGCCTCTCACGCCCTGGATGACGAGGGCGGCCGCGGAGACGTCGTCCGACCAGACGCGCGTGCGGAAATCGACCACTCCCTCGCGCGACACGGAGATCTCCCATGCGTGCTGTCCGTGTCCCAGCTGGAAGGTCGTGATCTTCCCGTCGCCCCGCTCGAGGGTGACGTCCTCGAACCGCTCATCGACGATGACCACGGAGTTCTGCCCGCCGTATCCGTCCGGGTGGAAGTCGTCCGCGGTCCGGTCGGTGATCCAGCGGCCGTCGGCGACGAACTTGTACTGGTAGCGCCCGACCGGCAGGAGAAGCGAGACCTCGAAGCGCCCGTCCACCGGCTCCATGGGTGTCGCCTCGGTGCTCCAGTCGTTGAACTGACCCGCCAGAAAGACCTCGGACGGCGAATCGTCGGGCCGGTAGACGAACGGCACGAGCTTGAGCACCCCGCACCGCGCCGCGGCCGCCGAGAGCAGCACTCCCAGGAGGACGGACGCCGTCAGCATGACAGCTCTGTTCCGCATGATCGCACCTTCCTTCTGTCAGAGAGGCCCGTGCCGCGGCCCGGGCCCTGTGGTCCTTGGCGCGGCCTACGCCATCGACTCGAGGGCCTCCGCGAATTCGAAGTCCTCGCGGGCGATGGCGTCACCGTACCGCGCCACATCCGCCTCCGCGAGGATCAGCTTGTCGAGCTCTCTGGTCCCGCGTCTTGAGCCGACAACGATGGCGCCGACGATCCTGCCGCTTCTGGTCAGCACCTTGCGGTAGACACCGTCCTCCTCGTTCTCGAGCGCATCGCAATCCTCACAGAAGACATCGCCCGCCGAGTAGACGTCGACCTCGCTGATCTTGAGCGTGTTCGTGCCCACGATCGCGCACGACGACTCCTCGCCCTCGATGCCGCGCGCGGCGGCCTCCGCCATCACCGTTGTGGCGGGGATGATGCCCCAGACGCGGCCGTCGAGCTCCGCCACGTCGCCCGCCGCGTAGACGTCCGGAGCGCTCGTTCGCATGGCGCAGTCGACGACCACTCCCCTGTTCGTGTCGATGCCGCTTCCGGCGACGACACCGAGCGAGGAGCGGATGCCCGTCGAGACGAGGACGATGTCGGCGGGCAGGGAGTCGCCGCTCTCGAGGTTCACGATGAGGCCGGTCTCGCCCTCCTCGATGGACGTGGTCACAGCATCGGTCCTGACGGCGATGCCGAGCTCGGCGATCCTCTTCCTCAGGAGCTCAGCGCCGCGGCGATCGAGCTGTCGGGGTAGCAGACGGTCGGCGACCTCGAGCGCGACGACGACGACCTTCGAAGCCGCAAGGCCGCGCGCCGACTCGAGACCCAGGAGTCCCCCGCCGATCACGACTGCGCGCTCGGCCCTCTTCGCCGCTTCGCGGAGCGTGACCGCGTCGTCGGCCGTTCTGAGAGTGTGGACTCCGGGAAGATCGGCGCCGGGGATCGGCGGCACGAACGGCTCGGCCCCGGTGGCGACGATGAGACTGTCGTACGGCTCGCTCCCGCCGTCCTCGAGCTCGACCCGACGCGACGCCGTGTCGATGCCCGCCACGGGCGTGGAGAGCCTGACGTCAAGGCGCCGCTCCTCGTACCACTCCGGAGGGTTGATGATGGTCGCCTCAACGTCGATGGCGCCCGCGACGACCTCGGGCAACCTCGGCTTGTAATAGTAGTGATACGGCTCGCGGGCAAAGACGACGATCCCGGCGTCCGGGTCGAGCTCCCGGAGACGCCGGGCCGCGGTCACACCCGCTACGCCGTTCCCTATGATGATCGCTCTCATGAGAGAAGAACGGGAGCCTCTGAGGGCTCCCGTTTCCTAGTCGACCGGTTCGAACTGGTCCTTCGCGGCTCCGCAGACCGGGCAGACCCAGTCGTCGGGGAGATCGTCGAAGGACGTTCCCGCGTCCACGCCGCTTCCCGGGTCGCCCTTCTCCGGATCGTAGACGTAGCCGCATACGAGGCACCTGTACTTCTTCACCCACTCACCTCCCGTTCGGGTCGGTATTCGAGGCCGCGGCCACAGGGCCGGCCAACGCTCGCTACTTCTTCGCCTTCTTTCTCAGACGCTCAAGGCGCGCGCTGAGCTCGACGACGTGGCGCTTCTCCTCCTCGACCAGCTGCTGGAGCGCCTCGCGCGCCTTCTTCTTTCTGGCGGCCCGCATGGCCTCGGTGTAGTAGAGGACCGCGTCCTTCTCGACAGAGAGCGCCAGCTCGAGCGCGGTCTCGGGGTTGAACTTGCGCTTGCCGTATCTGGCCATCTCCTCGATGCCCTTGAAGATGCCGCCGTCCACGATCGAGCAGACGTAGGCCGACACATCGGTGTCCATCTCGTCGGGCCTCGACCCCATCCCGCCGGCGGTCTTGAGCTCGAGCGACTCGAAGAGCTTCAGGTGCTCCTTCTCGTCCTTCGCGAGCTTCTTGAACACGCGCCTCGTGGCATCGTCCTCTGCCTTTTCGGCCATCTTCGTATAGAATTCGAGACCGGCCTGCTCGATGCACATGCCGACGCGGAAGACCTCGTCCTCGTTCAGGTACTCGATCATGGAAGCACCTCCGTGGGGGACGCGGGAGCGCCCTAGTTGTCCGTGAGAACGTGTTCGTCGTATTCGCGTTCGAGAGCCAGTTTGTGCCTCGTCTCCTCGTGAGCGAGGTTCTGAAAGAGGTTCTTGACCTCGGGCTCGGTGGTGTTCGATGCAAGCATGCTGTAGAGGTTGTACGCCTTCTCCTCCCGCTTCATCGCCACCGTCAGGACGTCCTGATAGTCCATGTTCGGCGAGATCTCGACCGAATCGCTGTAGTCCGCGATCTTGAGGTCGGGCATCTTCTCGACGTGCGCGAAACTGTCCTCTCCGGCCTGGAGCTCGAGAAGCCTCCGTTTGTGGCCTTCTTCCTGCCTCGCCAGCGACATGAACATCTCACGCACGTTGGAGCGTCTGACCATCTCGGCGGCCATCGAGTACATGTCGATGGCCTCCTGCTCCTTCTGAATGGCGAAGTCGATGATCTCGCTGAAACGCGTGTCTGCCATGCGAAAACGCCTCCCTGTCTCCACCCCGAGGGCCCGTTCAGTCCATCGAGCATATCCAAGCGTCAGGTGAGCGTCAACAGCGAACCCCCGCGCACCGGCGCCGGCGGACTTGCCCCCTGAAAAGAAGAGACGCGGGACCTCATCGGTCCCGCGTCGGATCGTTCTATGGGGCCTCCGGGGAGCACGGTCAGAGGCAAGAGCTGGGCTGCGGCTGACGCTACCTTCTTGGCACTCTTTCTAGCCCACCCGGACTTGACGAGCTCCCAGAGACCCCGATTCTCGAGAACAGCAAAACGGCCGGACAGGAAGACCCGCCGGCCGATGAATTCGACTGATGGTTGTCGGACGTCCAGTTGGACGCTATGCGGTCGTAGGGATACGCCAGGCGACAACGCCGTCCGGCGATGCAGTCGGAGAGGACGCGCCCCGCCGTGCGGCCGGCGGTGTCGATGAGTTCCGCCCGGACACCCGTGGCGGGATCGAGTTTCGGCGATATCGGTGTCATGTCCCTGGTGTCGGCTCCGATCCCGAGCAACCTGCGACCACAGAACGGCGAGTCCGGATGTCGCGTTCGCTCAGCTTCCACTGTTACCATACGCGACGCGCTGAGGTCAAGCCATTTTGCCGGGTGAGAGATGCCGCGTTTCCGCCTTGAGGTCAAGTGCTCGCCGGCCGCCGTTCGTTCGTCCGCTTGATGCGGCCTCCCTGGTCAGCTATACATAATGTGTTCGTCGATTCGCCCGACTTCAAGTGGCCCCCCGATTTCTCTGAAGGAGACTCACCGTGACGACCGACCGCTCTCCCGTCATACGGGCAGTAGGGCTCTCGAAGCGGTTCGGGAACATCTCCGCCGTGGACGACGTCTCCTTCACGGTTCGCCGGCACGAGGTCCTCGGCATACTCGGCACGAACGACTCCGGAAAGACCACACTGCTCCGGCTCACCGCGACGTATCTTGCGCCCGACGCGGGAACCGCTTCCGTCGAGGGCCACGATGTCCTCGACGACCCGATGGCCGTTCGCAGTGTGATCGGCTACCTGCCCGAATCGGCGCCCCTCTACCCTGACATGGAAGCCCAGGACCACCTCGAGTTCATCGCGGCGCTCCGGGGACTGAACAGGGCCGCGCGTCGCGACGGCATCGAAAGAGCTGTCGAGTTCTGCGGGCTTGAGGACGTCCTGACGAGCCGTCCGGCCGGGCTGTCGCCGGGGTTCCGTCGACGCCTCGCTCTCGCGTGCGTGGTTCTTCACGACCCCGACGTTCTTGTTCTGGACGAGCCGACCGGCGGTCTCGGACCGAACGAGGTCGTCGAGCTGCGGGAGATCGTCGGAGCGCTCGCGCGCGACCGCACGGTCGTCCTCGCGTCTCATGTCCTCCCTGAGGTCAGGTCGGTCTCGACGAGGGTTCTCGTGATGGACCACGGAAGGTCCCTGGGAGAGGCTGCGCCGGACGAACTGGGCGAGCGTCCGCTGGGGGCCGGTGTCGTCGTCTCCATCCTGGCGCCGGGAGCCGAACTCGGCAAGGCCCTGAGGTCGCTGCCGTCGGTCGAGGTCGTTGAGGAGCTGGGACCGGACGAGGACGGCTACGAGCGCTTCGCTCTGTCGGGGGGTCCGGAGAGGGAGCTGGCCGACGACCTCTTCGAGCTGGTGCGGGACGGCGGATGGCGGCTCCGGGAGCTCTCTCCTTCCGGCGTCTCGCTCGAGGACATCTTTCTCCAGCTGGCTCCCGGGCGGAAGAGCCCCGCGGCGAAGGAGGGGGACCGATGAGGGGAACATGCGTCACCATCGCCGGCAGGGAGTTCAGGAGGCACTTCCGCACGCCCGCGGGCTTCGTCTTCCTGACGGCGTTCCTGCTCCTCGCGTCCTGGCTGTTCTTCGACGCGCTCTTCGCGACCGGACAGGCGACCCTGCAACCCCTGTTCTCGCTCGCCCCGTGGCTGCTGGTTCTCTTCGTCCCGACCGTCGGGATGCGGCTCTGGACCGAGGAGCGCCGCACAGGCACCGACGAGCTCCTTCTGACGCTTCCGGTCCTCGACGGTCAGGTCGTACTCGGCAAGTTCCTCGGGAGCCTGGGGTTCATCGCCTTCGCGCTCGTTCTCACCTTCCCTCTTCCGGCCCTCGTCGCGCTTCTCGGCGACCCCGACCCGGGCCCGCTCGTCTCCGGGTACATCGGACTCGCGCTTCTCGGGGCGGCCTACGTCTCCATCACGCTCTTCGCGTCGTGCGCGGCCGGGCGCCGGATGTCCGCCTTCATCGCGGCCGTAGTGGCTGCGTTCGCGCTCACGCTCGTCGGCGAGGACTTCGTACTGGCCGCGACGCCGCGGTGGCTCACTCCCCTGCTCCAGCATGTGGGGCTGGCGCGGAGGCTCGACAGCATGTCGAGAGGCGTGCTCGACTCCCGGGACGTCGTGCACTTCCTCTCCGTGGCTGCGTTCTTCCTCTACGGGAGCGTCATGCTCGTGGCGCGCCGGGGCGGGGCGACCGGGAGAAGAGGCCGCACACGCCGGTCGGCCGCGGCCGGCGCGGCGGGGCTCGCGGCGGTGCTCGTGGTCGCTGCTCTCCTGTCGAGGCAGTGGTACGTTCGTCTCGACCTCACGGAGCGGAACGACTACTCGGTCTCAGGAACGAGTATCGAGGTCCTCGAGGACCTCGATGACATCGCAACGCTCACGGCGTACCTGAGCTCGGACCTCCCCGCCCACATGATCGGATTCAGGCCCCGCGTCGAAGACATCCTGTCGCAGTATCGAGCTCGCGGCGGCGGAAACCTGCTCGTCAGGTTCGTGGACCCCGCCACCGACCCGGAGCTCGAGGAACGGGTCCGGTCGCTCGGTATCAGGCCGGTCGAGCTCGAGCCGCTCGGTTCGAGTGTGGAGCGCGCCACCCCCGTCTATTCCGGCTTCACGATCGCCTACGAGGGCCGCGTCGAGGTCGTTCCTCTGCTCCTCGACCCGGGAAGGCTCGAGTACGAGCTCACATCGGCTCTCGTCGCCCTGACCGCTCCGGAGGCGCCCGTGGTCGGGTTCCTGACGGGTCACGGCGAGGGCGCCCCGACCAGTTCGTACTCGCGGGCCGCGGCGGAGCTCGAGACGAGATTCAGGGTGCGCGAGATCGACCCGGAGACGGGGTCCTCCGCGTTCGAGGAACTGGACGTGCTCATCGTCGCCGGGGCCGACGAGGTGCCGGACGTGGAGCTCTTCGCGGTCGACCAGTTCCTCATGCGGGGGGGCCGGGCGCTCTTCCTGCTGGACGCGGTCGCTATCGAGAGGGAGAACACGGCGGCGCGGGTGGCCACCGGGAACGTGTACGACTACGTCTCACGCTACGGCGCCGAGGTCCGGCCCGAGCTTGTCGTCGACCTGGTGAGCGGGAACGCCTCCTTCCCGACAGGTTCGATGGCGATGGGCGCTCCCTACCCGTTCTGGCCGAAGGCCGTGACGCCGAACATCTCACAGGTTCACCCGGTGGTCTCGGGCCTCCGCGTCGTCTCGTTCCCCTGGACCTCGCCCGTGGAGCGTTCGCGGTATCTCCCGGAATCGGTCGACTACGAGCCACTCGTCCGTTCATCGGACCGGTCCTGGGCGGTCCCGCCGAGGGTCGGCATCGAGCCTGAAGGCGACATTGAGCCTCCGCCGGAGCTGGCGGGCGACGTCCGCGCGGGCCTCGCGCCGGGACACGACCTCGTCGTCGCGCTCTCAGGCATGTTCGAGAGCGCGTTCCGGGGAAGTCCCGTGCTCGTCATCGACGCCGGCGGAGGCGTGACGGCGATGGACCCGCCGGGCAGATTGAACATGAGCGAACCGACCCAGATGATCGTCGTCGGGAACTCGAGGATGTTCTCCGATGAGCTCTTCGCGCAGGCGGCCTCGAGCCCCGTTCTCTTCCTGAACGCCGTCGACTGGCTCGCCCACGGTCGCCGCCTCATCGACGTGCGGACGAAGCTCGTCGACAGCAGGCCGCTCGGTGAGGTGTCCGAGGCAGGGCGGCGGGCGGTTCTCATCGCCGGCGTCTTCGCCGTGCCGCTCGTCGTCGTCGCGCTCGGACTGACGAGGTCGTGGACGCGCCGCAGGCGCGCGGGTCGCCCCCACGCGAGGAGGACTCAATGAGACGGGAGATCATCTACCTGGTGGTGGCGCTGGCCGCGCTTCTCGCCGTCTACCTCGGCGTCCGCACGGACCCCACGGGGCCGGAGGCCGGCCCGGGAGGCCCCCTCCTGCCCGAGTTCGACCCGGCGCAGGCCGGGTCGCTGAGCGTTCACTACGGAGGCGAGACCGTCTCGCTCCATCGCTCGGAGAGGGGCTGGCTCGTCGCCCTCGACGGAGCAGGTGACGCGCCCGCCGACCCGGTCATGGTCGAGCGCGCGCTCGCGGCCCTCTCCTCTCTCGACCGTGACGAACCGGTCTCCGTCGTCCCCGACAAACACGGCATCTTCGGCGTCGATGAGAGCTCCGCCCTCGTGGCGCGTGCCGGGCGGGCCGCAGCTCCCCTCGCGCTCGGCGGTCGTGCCGACGTCGGCGACGCCGTCTACGTGCGGAGACTCGACGAGGACGAGGTCTATCTCGCCCCGGGCGCCGTGCGTGACGCTCTGCCGACCGACCCCGAGGCCTGGCGGGACCTCGCGCTCGTGCGTCTGAACGTGACGCGCGTCGTTGAGCTCGTGTACCGAAGCCCCGACGAGGACCCGGCGGTCGTCGCCGTCACCGCGACCGGCGAGGGCTGGAGGCTGGTGGAACCGGAGCGCGGGCTGCTTCATCCCCGGCCGCCCGAGATCGTGCTCCGGGCGATCGCCGCGGCGCGCGCCGAAGAGCTTCTGGACCCGACCGGGACACCCGACGGGCGGCGGGAATACACGCTGTCGCTCACGACGAGGGAGGGACGGGAGACCGTGCTCGAGGTGTTCGATGCGGGTGAGGACCATGTCATCCGGGTGGAGGGGCGGGGGCTCTACCGGCTCGGCAGAGAGCGCTTCGACCTCATCGAGCGGACGATCCTGTCGTTTCTCGAGGAGTCGGCGGCCCTGGAGTGAAAGCGACGGCGTCGCCGGTCAGTCGTGCCTGAGGGCTCGGACCGGATCCACGCGGGCGGCGCGGGCTGCCGGATAGACGCCGGCCAGCAGGCTCACGACGACGGCGAACCCCACCGCGCCGAGCGCGAGCCAGAGAGGGATGTGGAAGAGGTCGACCTGCTCGACGCCCTGCGGCCTCAGCCAGTAGTTCGCCACCGAGTTCGCGATCCTCGTGACGCCCCACCCCAGCAGGTTCCCGAAGACGCCTCCGAGCACGCCGATGATGCCCGCCTCGATGAAGAAGATCGCGCGGATCTGCCCCTCACTTCCGCCGAGAGCCTTCATGATGCCGATCTCGCGGGTCCTCTCGAGGATGGACGTGACCATCGTGTTGATGATGCCGAGAGAGGCTATGATGAGCGCGACCGTCCCGATGGCGCCGAGGAGCGCGTCGACCACGATGAACTGCTCCCGGAACTCCGAGAGCTGGTCGGCGAACGTGAAGACGCCGAGGCCCATGTCCTCTACCGTCGCCCGGACGGAGGCCATGTCCTCGGTCTCCGCCACCCGCACGTGGATCGACGGATAGCCTTCCCTGCTCCCGAAGCTCCCGAGCAGCTCCCACACGCTGGAGAAACCGAGGCGCGGCAGCGACTCCGCGGTCTCGATGGCGAGATTGACGCCGCCCGAGAGACTGAGGCCGCCGATCCCCTCGGACTTCGCCATGATCCCGCCGATCGGGAACGTGCGCACCTCGTCCCGGAAGGCGCCGGCCGGGTTCGCGGCGGAGAGAGCTCCGGGCGCGAGGGTCGACGTGACGATCTCGACGCGACGTCCGAGGAGGGAATCCGCGCTCACGGCCGCGAGGTCCATCACTTCCTCTCTCGTCGACGACGCCCTCTCCTCGGCAACGCGGAGCCCGAGGTCCGCGAGCACGCTTTGCGTCACGATCAGAACGGAGTCTCTGTCCGTTCGGAAGTAGCGCCCGTAGGGGACCTCGTCAAAGGGAGGATATTTGCCGAGTTCCACCGGGAGCCCGGCGAGCTGGGCGCGCGTCTCGCGCTCGCCCAGCCTGATGATGATGGGAAAACGGACCTCGGGGTACGCCATCACGACGCCGGGGATGTTCAGGATCGAGTCGAGAACGGCTTGGTCGAGCACGGCCGCGTCGGCCATCTCGGAGAGGTTCCCTCCGATGGCCTCCTCGAGGTCGACCTCGACTGGAAGGACCCTGAGCGTCGTGAAGAGCTGGTTCTTCCTGAACGTCTCGGTGACGTTCCTCTGCACGCCGCTTCCGAACGACACCATCGAGACGAGCACCCCGATCCCGATGACGACGCCGAGCGTCGTCAGGAACGTCCTGAGCCTCGTTCTTCTGAGGTTGTCGAAGGCGATGAGCGTGAGGTCGCGGAAGGTCACGACGACGTCTCCCCCCCTCCGCCCTCGACGAAGCGGCCGTCCAGAAGTCTGAGAAGCCGGTCCGAGACGCCTCGGGCGCCCTCCTCGTCGTGAGTCACCATGATGACGGTCACGCCGTTCTCGCGGTTGAGGCGTCCCAGAAGAGCGACGATCTCCTCGGCCGTTGCGCTGTCGAGGTTGCCCGTCGGCTCGTCGGCGAGCACGACGTCCGGCCGGTTGGCGATGGCCCTGGCGATGGCCACGCGCTGGGCCTCACCGCCCGAGAGCTCGGACGGCACGTGGTCGGCGCGGTCGCCAAGGCCGACCGACTCGAGAAGCTCCATCGCTCGCCCGCGTCGTTTCGCCCGGGGATGGCCCCCGAACGCCAGCGCGAGGGTCACGTTCGCCAGCGCCGACCTCGACGGGATGAGGTTGAACGACTGAAAGATCATCCCGACGGTCTTCCGCCGGTGGCGCGCGAGCTCTCCCCGCGACATGGCCGAAAGGTCTCTCCCGGCGAACTCGATCCGGCCGCCGGTCGGCCGGTCGAGTCCTCCCAGGAGATTCAGAAGGGTCGACTTGCCCGACCCCGAGCGGCCGACGACGGTGAGGAACTCACCGTCGCCGACCTCGAAGGAGAGACCGCGCAGAACATCGATCTCGACGCGGCCCTTCACGTATGTCTTCTGGAGATCGACCGTTCGAAGGACGCTCATGGGCCTCCAGTGCGTCGCGGCGGACCGCCGGGCGGCTCTAGCTCTCGTCGCCGTAGACCAGCTCGCCCTCGGCGAAGACGGCGACCGGATGCGCGGTCAGGTCGAACGGATCTCCGTTCCAGCAGACGAACGACGCCCACTTCCCCTTCTCCAGGGAGCCGAGGATGCGCCCGATGCCGAGGACGGCGGCGTTCCTGCGCGTCACGATCTCGATGGCCTGCTGCTTCGAGAGTCCGACGCGCGTGAACCAGCGCGTCTGGTGATGGAGCTGCCGCGCGGGCATGACGGGATGGTCGGTCATGAGACCGTACTCGACCCCCGACTCGATGAGATGACGCACGTTCCGCCACGACTCGTGCTTGAGCTCGACCTTGTAGGCGAACGAATCGATAGGACCGTAGACGACCGGGATCCGCCTCTTCCGAAGCTCGTCGTAGATCTCCGGCTGATGCACGTCGCCTGCGTGTTCCACGGTGACCTTGAGACCGTACTCGTCGACGAGACGGACGAGCAGGGCGATGTCGTCGATCTTGTGGACGTGGACGCGCAGCCGTTCCTTCCCCGCAAGCACCTTCCTGAGGAGTTCCTCCTCGGCCGAGAACGTCATCTCCTTGCGCTTCTTCGCGGGCATCCTCTCGTACTTCTGGACCTTTCTGCGGACCTCCTCGAGCTTCGCGCGAAGGATGGAGGCCGCGCCCATGCGGGTCGACGGACGCTTCCCCTTCCAGCTCGAGGTCGACATCGGGTTGTACCCGAGCGCCGCCTTGATGCCCGACCTTGTTATGAGCGCGTCCGACGTGTTCTTCGCGTGATGGCGGATGACGGCGGAGAGTCCGGCGATGATGTTGCCGCTCCCGGGCACGACGCACGAGTAGAGAACACCCATCTCGATGGCGTCCCTGAAGGCCTGATCGTCCATCTGGACCGAGTCGAGCGCGTCGGGCAGCAGCATGAGCGAGTCCATCTGCTCGTTGCCCTCGGACTCCGAGGCCGGCTCGCCCGCGCGGAACATGCCGATGTGACTGTGAGGGTCGATGAAGGCCGGAGTCACAACCTCGTAGCTCCCGAGCGTGTCGGTGCGCTTCCTCCCCGAGACCGTCGTGATGGTGGTGCCGTCGAAGCCGACGTAGGCGTCGTCGAGGACGCGCTTGCCGGTGTAGACCTTCTTCGCGTGGACGCTCTTCGCCATGAGCTCCTCCATGTTGGTCCGCCTGGTCCGTTCCGAACGTCGGGTCAGTCTAACCGATGGGTCCCGTCGGGTCCACCACGGCGCTCGTCCCCGGCCCGCGTCCGCATCGGTATCCGATTGAACGTTCGCTCACGAAGGGTTCGGAGACACCGGCGATGTCTCGATGATGCCCGTGCCGTCGGCGTTTTCTCGCGTCCGCCGGTCCGGCCACTACGGCACGCTCCTTGCATGAAACATACGCGAGGCCCGAGCCGGGCACACACAGCGGTGAACGGGATACTCTCCCGGCGGAGGAAAGTGCATGTCACATCCGAGACGCATCCTGGTCGCAGAGCGCGACGACGACACCAGAGAGAAGCTGACGGCGGCGCTCCGCGCGGCCGGCTACGCCACGACCGAGGCCGAGACGGGCCGGGAGGCGCTGGGCCACATCCAGATGGAGCGCCCGGACCTCGCCCTCGTCGGCCTGTGCCTCCAGGACATCGGCGGCCGCGACCTCGCCAGGATCTTCGAGACCAACGGCGACAAGGTGCCTGTCCGGACACTCGTCCTGGCGGGACCCGACGTCTCGGACGAAGATGTCACAAGCACAGGCGGCGCGCCTGAGAAGGCCGTGCTCAGATGGTCGCACTTCGACCAGGTCGTCACTCGCGTGAACAGCCTGTTCGACCTCTCGGACGCCGACGATCCCCAGCGCTTCTGCGAGGAACTTCAGGTCGGGGACATCGCCATCGACCCCGCGACCCACAGCGTCAGCGTCGACGGACGCTCCGTCGAGCTGACCGACCGCGAGTTCCGGTTCCTCCACATCCTCGCAGTGAACCGGGAGAGAACGTGCACTCGGGACGAGCTCAAGCAGCTGGTCTGGGGCGACGAGGCGGAGGTCATCGGCCGGACGGTCGACGTCCTCGTCAGCCGTCTCCGGTCGAAGCTGTCCGAGGTCAGCCCGGACGAGCTCGTGTCGACCGTCCGCGGCATCGGCTATCGGTTCACGGCGCTCATGGACGAAGGCAAGTCCGCCTGAGCGCGGGAAGACCGCTCGAGAAACCCTGTACCGGCGGCGCGACCGCCCGGCGCCGTTCGCTCGAACTTCGTCCTGACCTCCCTCACGTAGTACGCGGAATCCAGCCCCTCGAACCCGAGGAGACGCGCCACCTCGTTCGGAGAGAGCTCCGACCCGTAGGACCAGAGGTCCTTCAGGAGCTCACCGGCGGCGGCGCTCCGCCACCAGTCCCGTCCGAACCTCTCGGCCAGGGCCGCCCGGAGCTGGGCCGTCAGAAACCACGCCTCGAGGTAGTTGACGCCGTAGAAATCCTCGTTGCTCGAGAGGTAGCCGTATTCGGGATGCTCGAGAGGGCACAGGCGCGCGGCTTCCATGAGCCGGCCGTACGCCTGAATGAGCTCGTCCTCCGAGAACCCTCCCCGATGAAGCAGCCGCTCGTAGCTGAAGAGCGCGGCATAGTAGCGGGCCGTGCCGAGGTCCGCCAGGAGTCGGTTCCGCAGGAAGCCGCGTCTCGTCTTCTCGTCCGGTAGAAGCTCGTGTTCGACAAGGAACGCCTCGTCGGAGATGAGCCCCTCGGGAAGGAAGGCGTAGGTCTCCGTCGTCCCGTAGTCGCCCAGGCGCTGGAACTCGTACTCGCCGACAACGACGAAGGCGTCGTGGAGGGCGTGTCCCATCTCGTGGAAGAGCGTCTCGTAGTCGGAGGCGCCGCCGCCCGGCTTCATCAGGATCCGGACATCCTCGCCCGGTCTGATGGAGTAGCACGCCGCCCTGGGCTCCTTCCCGGGCCTGTCCTCGTCGTCGACCGCTATCATCGGGAGTTCGTCGAGGTCGATCCCCAGACCGAGGAGCGTCTTCCGAAGAAGCGGCATCATGGCCTCGGCCGGGAAGTAGACGTCGTACTTCGCGCCGCGGAAGATCCGACCGCGGTCGTAGTCGGGCACCTCCGCCGCGGGCGTCCCGAAGACCTCGAACGAGGCCTCGTCGGTCAGGCTCCGGTAGATGTCGTCGGTCTCCTCGAGGAACGCCTCGACCGTCGCCTCGAACCGCCTGAAGTCGATGGAGCGTCGCTCCTCCTCGAAGGCCTCGAGGTCCTCATAGCCGAACCGGCCGAGGAGCTCCCGGGTGCGGTCTATGAGCCGGCGCCTCACGGGATTGGTCCTCTCGGCCGCGAACCGCCCGATCGCGTGGTAGTAGTCCTCCCGGAGTCCGCTGTCCGTCTCGTTGTAGAAGAGCACGCCGACGTCGCGATAGGGCAGCGTGTCGCCGCGGACGACCACCGTGCCCGCGGCTTCGATGTTCGTGATCTCCTCCGACTCCTCGGCTATCTCGTCGAAGACGATCGTGCCGACGATGTCGTGATACAGGAATCCGAGGCGTTTCTTCTCCCGCGGGTCACTCTCCCGGTCGCGCTCCCGCGCGATATACCGGGCCAGCTCGGGGTCGGCCAGGTCGTCGTACTCCGCGACGATCTCCGCCATCCTGAGCTCCTCGCCGCAGGAGTCCGACAGATAGTAGGCCTCGAGAACGCGTTCGTACATCTCGTCCGCGCGGGCCCGCACCTCCTCGAGGTCGTAGCTCTGCCCGCAGGAGGCCAGGACGACCGCGAGCGCCATAAGGAAAGCGGCCGCGAGGCCGCGTCGGAGCTTCATTCTGTTCCTCTCCTGTTCTTCGCGCGTCCCTTCCCGGCGCGTTCCGCAGCCATGGAGGCGCGTGTTCACGAACCGACGATGTCGTCCCTGCCGTCGACCTCTCCCCCGGCCGCCTCGAGGTCCTCCGGCGTGCCGATGTCGCGCCAGTGTGAGCGGATGTCGAACGCGCGGACGTTGCGTCCGTCGTCCATCATCATGCGGAACGCGTCGGGGAGTTCGTACTCGTCGCGTTCAGACGGCTCGAGCCGCGCCGTGTACTCGAAGAGCGTCGGACGGGCGATGAGGATGCCCGCGTTCACAAGATTCGAGGGCTCCGTGCCCGGCGCCGGCTTCTCGACGATGCTCGTGATGCGGTCGCCGTCGAGTTCGACCACGCCGAAGCGGGACGGTTCGTCGACATGACGGACCGCCAGCAGCAGGTCCGTCGGCCGTGACGAGAACGCCTCCGACATCGCGCGGTACGCGCCCGCGTCGGTCAGGATGTCGCCGAACGTGAGGAAGAACGGACCATCGCGAAGGAACTCCTTCGCAGGCTCGGCTGCGCGGCCGGTTCCATCCTGGACCTTCTGCTCGAAATAGCGAAGCGGAAGGCCCACCTCGCCCCCGTCGCCGAAGTAGTCGCGGATCTTCCCACCCATGTAGCCGACGATGATCGCCGCCTCCTCGACCCCAGCCTGGGACAGCGCGCTCAGGATGTGCCAGAGGATGGGGCGGCCGGAGATCTCGACCATCGGCTTCGGGATGGAGTCGGTGATCTCCCTCATTCGGGTGCCCTTGCCGGCGGCAAGCACGACGGCCTTCACGCGCGTCTCCCTTGTTGCGTGTCCTCGTGTCGACATCGTGGCAGGATTCTACCACGCGGGGGGTGGGGGCTCAACGCGGGCGGCCGGACCGCCTCCCGAGCGCGGCCTCGACGCCGCGCTCGATGGTGCCCGAGCCGAGGACCTCCTCGCCCCGGTAGAACACGGCGGCCTGCCCCGGAGCCACGGCGCGGACCGGCTCGTCGAAGCTCACGACGGCCGTCGCGCCGCGGACCTCGACCTCCGCAGGGGTCCTCGGCGAGGCCGACCGTATCCTGACGTCCGCCCTGAAGCGCGCGCCCGGCGGCGCGCCGGCGAGCCATCTGAGGTCTCCCGCCTCGAGACCGCCGCACGCGAGGTCGTCATCGTCCCCGACCACGAGCGCGTTCCGTCCGGGCTCGATCGAGAGAACGTACGTCGGGCGGGGTCTGGAGAGCCCGAGGCCCGTCCTCTGACCCACGGTGTAGAGAGCGAGCCCGGCGTGCTCTCCGAGCGTCCGACCTTCGATGTCCTCGATAGGTCCGGGGCGGAGCGCCCCGGGAGCGCGCGCCTCGAGGAACGAGCGCATGTCGCCGGCCGGGATGAAGCAGATGTCGCGGCTCTCGGGAGCCACCGTCGCCGTGAGTCCCGCCGCGTCGACGAGCGACGACGCCTCGTTCTTCGTGACGTTCCCGAGCGGCATCAGACAGGTCGCGAGCGCGTCGGCGGGCACCGCCGCGACGAAGTACGACTGATCGCGGCTGCCGTCGACCGCCTCGAAGAGACGGGGCGGCGCGTCGCCCGCGCTCATGAGCCTCGCGTAGTGGCCCGTCGCGAACCGGTCCGCTCCGAGTCCGAGCGCGGCCTTGCGGAGCGCGCCGAACTTGAGAGCGCGGTTGCACAGAACGCACGGATTGGGAGTGCGGCCTGCGGCGTACGCGCGGACGAACGGCTCGACGACCTCACGCTCGAAGACGTCCCTGAGGTCTACGACGTGGTGCCTGAGCCCGAGCGCGCCGGCGGCGGCCCCGGCCGTGTCGAAGTCGTCCACCCCTGAGACGAGCATGGTGACGCCGAACACGCCGTGTCCGGCGTCCCTGAGCGCGAGCGCGGCCGCCGTGCTGTCGACGCCGCCGCTCATGCCGACCGCGATCCTCACGCGTCCTCCCGCGAACAAAGCGCCCCGGCCGCGTCTCGCTTCGCGGCCGGGGCGTCACATCGACTCGATCGTCCCGCCCTGTGCGCTAGAACTCGTAGCCAACGCTCAGGTAGATGCCGTTGTTCGTGACCTGGGCGCTCTCGCCGTTCAGCTCGAACGACTCGTAGACGTAGCTCGCGTCGACGTAGTACTGCTCGAAGGCGTACGTCCCGCCGAAACCGATCGCGCTCTCCGGAACGAGCGCGTCTTCTATGCCCTCGGTCGTCTGGAGCGAGTAGCCGGTGCGGAGCGTCACTTCGTCGTTCAGACCGTACTCGGCTCCGAAGGCGACTCGGAGCACGGGATCGTCGAAGTCGGGATTCCCGAGGACGATCTGAGCCTCCGGATCCAACCGGGCCTCCGCCAGATGCCAGCTCTCGCGCACGACCGAGGCGTGGAGCGTGACGACGTCGAACGGCACCACGGTCGCTCCGACGACCACGACCGGCGCCGTCGTGAAGGTGCCGGACTCGCCCTCAAGACCTCGGCCCGTTCCCTCGACGTCGATCTCCGACCCGAAGCGGTACCCGGCGCCGAAGGTCACCCGCTCGTTCGGGACGAACAGGAAGCCTACGGAATAGGAGGCCCCGAGCCCGTCGATCTCCCACGACTCCTCCAGGTCGGGCCCTACGACGACGCGGCCGGTCTCGTTGATGGTCGAGATGCCGGCCGAGACGCCGAGAATGCCCTGTCCCCGCTGCCCGATCCTCGTGGCCAGCACGGCCTCGAACGTTCGGTAGCTGCCGTTGAACTCGCCGAAGTACTCCTCGACCTCACGCTCGTCCGTTTCGACCGCGCCCGTGAGCTCGAGGTTCCGATAGGACGGAGTGGAGTAGGCGAAGCCGAACGACCATGTGTCCGAGGTCTTCACGGCGGCGGCCTGCGGGAAGAGGAGACCGTCGTCGCTGGCCTCGAGCCCCGTCTCGCCCGTGGGAAGGTAGTCGCGGTCCTTGACGTTGAAGCGGAGCGAGGCGTAGCCCTCGGCGCCCTCCACCTGACCGGCGACGGCCGGATTGGTGAAGACGGCGGAGAGACCGCCGGTCGCCGCCGACGCGCCGCAGAGAGCCGCGCTTCTGGCGTTCATGAAGTGAGATCCGGTTCTGGGAACGTCTCCCATCCGGATCTCGGTGTCCTGGGCTGCTGCTGTGGTCACCGCGCAGAGCGCGACGATGAGAACGATGCTGATCTGACGCATTGGTGCTCCCTCTGGGACCCTCGCGACAGCCCGACGGGCGGGATCAGGGGTCTCGGAAGAGCGCCTTGATGCCGCCCCAGCTCTCCCTTTCGACCGGACTGTCAGTGTAGATGAACTCAACGTAGTCGACCTTGTTCAGACCGCCCGAGACGTTCTCGACGAGAAAGAGATAGGTTCCGGGACTGACGCAGAACGAGCTGCCGCCGGCAGCCAGCGAGAACGGCCCTCAGCCGAAACCGTAGCCGTCGTCGAACGCGAACGCGCTCTCGAGCTCCTCTCCGGGCGCCGGCGCGTCGAGCAACCGGACCCGAAAATCCACCGTCTTGCCGTACAGGGCCTGATAGGCCATCTCCGCCCGGTAGCACCCGGACTGCGTGAACGTGACCTTGAGCTTGATCCACTCCCCGGGCAGATCAAGGCCGAACACGGCCTGGAACTGGCTGGCGCCCGAGCAGTACTCGATCGCCAGACCGTATCCGCCGAGGTCGTTCGCACCGTAGGCCTCGAAGTCCTCGCACTCTATGAGCAGGTCTCCCGCCGCGGCCGCGGGCTGTGCCGCGAGGCCGGCGGCCAGAAGCGCCGCGAACACGATGCTGAGCGCAGCGGGACATCTCTGGATATTCACTATCGGCTCCCTGGTCGTCGCTCCCTGGTCGTCGTGGCTCGATGATGCTTACTTCTTAGGATGCGCGGTCAGAGGGCCGGTCGCGCCCCGACTCGACCCGCCGCCAGGAAGCTCGGCTGTGACGGCGGCGCCGGGCAGTCAACATCCTACCCGAGCGGGACGTTTCGCGCAACGTCGGTCCGCGCCCCGGTCGGTCGATCACCTCCTCCCGGACGAAGCCGTGTCGGCGGCCGACGCGCGAAGGTCCCGCGCGGTGGCGCTGTCGCCGCGCGCCACAGCCGCGCGCAGCCGGGCCTCGACCAGGACCGCCTCCGCGGCACCGCTTCGCCGCGCGCGCTCGATGGCGTCGGCCGCTTCGCCGTGGCGCTCGAGTTCCGAGAGGATCAGGGACGAGAGGACGTGAGCTCGCCACATCCCCGGCAGCACGCGGACGGCGGCGCCGAGGTGACCCAGCGCCTCCTCCCTTTCCCCGATGGCGCGGAGCATGACCGCCAGGTCGTACCGGAGCCTCGGATTGTGAGGCTGCAGCTCCACCGAGCGCTTCATCGCGCTCACGGCCCGCTCCACGTCCCGCATGGCCCAGTAGCAGCGTCCCATGCCGCTCTGGACGGCAGGCGAGTCGGGGTCGAGCTCCTCGGCGCGCCGGTAGACCGCAAGGGCCTCGGCGTAGCGCCCCTGTCTGGCGAGAAGGTCGCCCTTGGCAAGAGCCGCTGCGTGGTCGGTCGGATCGGCCCGCCGGGCCTCTTCCAGGACCTCGACCGCGCGGTCCACCTCCCCGCGCCGCTCAAGATAGAGAGCGAGCTCGGTCCGGTAGCCGGACTCGCCGGGATCGAGACGGATGGCGGCCCGGATGTGCTCGAGCGCTTCCTCTCCCATTCCCGCCCTGCGATACGCGTCGAACAGATTCGCCCTGGTCGAGGGCTCCGCCGGGTCGAGCTGCGCCGCGCGGTGGAGCGCCTCGATGCCTTCCTCGATGCGGCCTCCGGCGACGTACGCCACGCCCAGGTCGTTCCACGCCTTGGTCATCTGAGGAACGGCGGCAGCGACCGCCTCGATGATCGCGGCCGCGGCGTCCGGACGGCCGCGGACGAGGTAGAGCTTCCCCGCTTCCTCCAGACGGCCCGCCGCCGTCTCGACGGTCACGGGGTCGACCCCGCCGATCGGGACCTTGAGCCACCGGGCCCAGGGGCCGTCCATCAGAAGCGCCCGGGGGTCCGGGAGCTCCTCCACCTCCCCCGGAAGCGCGGCGATGCGGGCGAGGTATCCTGCCGGAGCCGCTCTCTCGAGGAACCCCGCGCGCGCGAGTTCGTAGTCCGAGTAGACCGGTCTCGAGCCCATGTTGAGCGAGACGAGAAGAGGAGCGTACCGCTGCACCGGAAGGACCGTCCGACCCTGCGGCGAGCAGGCCTCCGCGTCCGGACTTCCGAAGAACGCGGCCAGCTCGCTCTCCGTCGGGAAGCGTACGTCGGGGTTCCAGCGCTCGAGATGCGGCGCCTTGGAGCGGACGTCGATGACGGCGATGTCCGGTCTCCTCCCCTCAACGTGGAGCGCGTACCAGAGCGGAAAGACCGTCCGGTCGTTCGCGGCGAGCACCATCGAACGCTCGTCGAGGCCCGCGAGCATCTGCTCGAGGTAGGTGTCGGCGCCGGTGCCGCGGGCGCGCGCCGTCGACCACCGCGCGGGGAAGGTGAGCGCCGTCGCGCCGACGAGAAAGAGCGCCAGCGCCACCGCGCCCGCCACCCCCTGCGCCTTCCTCTTAAGCAGCAGGGACGGCAGAAGCGCGACGGCCGCTCCCGCGAGCACCACCGTCACGAGGTACACCGGGATGAGGTACGCCTCGATGTCGGGGATCGAGTAGAGGGCCGCGTGTCCGAGGGTCAGACCGGCGATCAGCAGGAACGCCGCGGCGTGGCGCGTGCTCAGGCGCCAGAGAACGAGGAGCCCCCCCAGTCCGGCGGCAGCGAGCGGCCATCCGATCTGGCCTGTCACCGTCGCCAGAAGAGAGCTCGCGTCGTGAAGGAACGCGAGGAAGGACGTCGCGCCGAGCCTCGAGGCGTACTCCACGCCGGCGACGTGGCGCAGGACCGACCCCGCGTCGCTCATCGGCGCCCACAGCACCGCCGGGTCCATCGCCGCCCGCAACGGAAGGTACAGGTAGCACGAGAGCGCGACCAGAGCCGCGCCGAACCCGGCCAGCCACGACCTCGCACCCCGCCCGCGTCCGCCAGCCGAGAGCGCGAGCAGTCCGGGCAGGGCGAGCAGGATCGTCAGGTGATGCGCCAGACCGACGCCGAAGAGGAACGCGGCAAGGACGAACCGTCTGTCAAGGGTCGCCCGGGTCGCGCCGGCGTCGGACGCGGCGCGCCGGCGTTCCGAGCGAAGCAGCAGGAGCGCCACGCCCGCGAGCAGCGCTGCGGCGAGAGCGTACACCTCGGGCACCGTCGACTGCGCGTGCACCTCGGGAACGAGCGCGAAGACAACGCCCGCAAGGACCGAGCCGGTCACGAGCAGCGGTCGGGAGACCGGTCGGTCGGAGCGCGCGGCGGCGAGCGACGCCACCTCCCAGGTCACCCGCGTCGCGAGTCCGGCCGCGAGTGCGCCGCCGAGCGCCGAGAGCGCGGCGAGCCGGAAGACGGTGCTCCCCACCGGGATCCGGATGGCGGCCGCGGAGAGCATCGTATAGAGCGGGTAGCCCGGGGGATGCGCGATCCCGAGCGTCTTCGCAACGGCGAGGAACTCCGGAGCATCTCCCCAGGGAAGCGTGCGGGACGCTGTGGCCAGGTAGAGAGCCAGCGCCCCGGCAAAGACGATGAGTGCCGCCGCATCGGGCAGCGACGGTCTGCGGAACCGCGTCACGGGACCCCCGGCTCTGGTCCTGCAGCGTCGTCTCGGGAACCGGAAGCATGCTATCACATGCGACGGCCACCGCGAAGGGACGTCTCGCTTCCCGGACGGAGGGCAGTGTCCGGAGCATTGTGCTATTCCAGCTACGTTTGCTTGACTGCCCCTTCGGGCTGTGGTATCCTAAGTTGCCGGACACTGCTCTGAGCGCAATTCTCTGAGCGCGCGTTCAGCGAACGGGTCGCGTCTGCCGCGGGATCCCGTTCCAAGGAACCCACCGACGGCGCCCCATCATGGACAGCCCGCGGGCGCGACGCGCCCGGGAGGAGGAGGAGGAGCGGATGCACCGAATGCTCGCGATTCTGTTGATCATGGTGTTCGCGCTGCCGCTCGCGGCGACGACGTCCCGGGAAGGACACCCCGACCTGGAGTACCCGGAGCGCCTCCCCTACGGCACGACGCGGAGCGTCGCGGACGTGCTGATCTGCCTGGACATCGACGCCAACCGCGGCTTCGCCGACCCCACCCCGCTCTACGCCGACGCGTTCGTCGCCGCGGGGGCAGGGCTCATCGCGACGTGTCAGGTCGAGTCGCCCGGGGGGTCGATCAACTTCCCGCCGAACCTGACTGCCGAGAGCTATCCGGTCGTCGTGGTTCTCACGAGCGACAACTGGTGGTCGACGCCCAAGAACATCGACCCCGCCGACGAGGCGTCGCTTGCGGCCTACCTGGACACGGGTGGGAACCTGCTCTTCGTGGGGCAGGACTACATGGTGGGAGCGCACCCCTCCATGGGCCCGACAAGTGGGTTCCCGCGTGACTACCTGGGAATGGACCACTGCTACCAGGACGTGCTCTGGGGTGAGCCGACGGCGACCATCGAGGGAACCGCCGGCTGGATCGCCGCCGGCCAGACGCTCTCGCTGACCGCGTCATCCGTCTTCACGGAGAACAGCTTCTACGCCGACTGCGCCGATCCGGTGGCGACCGCGGGGTATGCCTTCTCGTACGTCGAGGCCGCTCAGGAAGGCGTGGTCATCTACAACGATCCAGGCGGCTTCAAGACGGTCTGGGCAGGGATCGAGCTCTCGGCGGCCTCAGCGGGCTCGTTCCACCTTCTCATCGACGCCATCTACAACTGGTTCATCGGCGCCTCCCCAGTGGTCGAAAGCACGTGGGGCGACATCAAGTCTCTCTACCGCTGAGCTCTGAACGACATCGTGATCGACTGCGACCGGCGGTCCATCGGGGCCGCCGGTCGTTCTCTTGGCGCCGTGACGCGGCCCTACGGCCGGCTACTGGCGCGCGCTCCGTGAACGCGCTATACTCCGCGCTGTCAGACCGAACCGCCCGGGCTCCCATGACGCGCCGCATCGAAAGGAACACTCCCATGAAGACCGGTTCTCCCGTCCCCTCCGACATGGCGGTCGTCTACACCGCCAACGGCGAGATGGAGGCCCACGGCATACGCGCGGCCCTCGAGGCCGCCGGCATTCCGGTGCATCTCAACTTCGAGGCCGCAGGGAAGCTCTACGCCGTTACGGTCGACGGTCTCGGCGCCGTCAGGATCATGGTGCCGACGGACCGCCTCGAGGAAGCGCGAGAGATCATCTCGACACCGGCGGAGCCTGTCGGCGGCCCCCTGGACTACGGCGATGCGCCGGAGGACGAGGACACGGGAAAGGAAGAGGAAGGATGAGCGAGTCCGAACGAGAGGAACTTGCCGGAGCGCTCGCCGACGACAGCATGTGTTTCGCGTGCGGCCGAAAGAACCCGGACGGTCTGCATCTCACGTTCGAGTATGAGGACCGCGCCGTCACGACGCGGCACGCCTTCGAGAAGAGATTCCAGGGTTATCGCGGCGTCGTGCATGGGGGGCTTGTATCCACAGTGCTCGACGAGGCCATGGTGACGCTGCTGAACCACATGGGGCTCCTCGCGATGACGGCGGAGCTGACCGTCCGCTACCTCAGACCGGTTCCGATCGGCCGGACGGTGACCGTCACGGCCCGGCTCGTCGGCTCGAGGCGCCGCGTTCATGAGGTGGAGGCCGAGGCGGTTCTGGAGGACGGACAGGTCGCGGCGCGCGCCGAGGGTCGGTTCATGTCGCTCGAGGCGCCCGCGGTCCGGGAGGGCGGGAGCTGAGAACCCCTGACGGACGGCGCGCCGGCGGCCGGAAAAGGACAGGGCCCGTCTCCCTCCGGGAGGCGGGCCCTGTCACTGTGTGCCACGTTCACCCTGTCGCCATGCGTCGCGTTCGAGAGGAAGCTACTGGAACAGGTTCTTGATCGCGCTCCAGGTCTCCTCCTCGATGCCTGTCTCGGCGTCGAACTCGACCAGCATCGAGCCTGAGTTGTCCCCCATGTCGGCGAAGCTGAAGTCGACGAGGAACGCCCAGAACCAGCCGGTCGCGTGGGCGGTGAACACGTACTCGTCCCCGAACTCCAGGAACGAGAGCTGCGGATGATACGGCATGGAGATGTCGCGCGTGAAGATGCAGACTCCGTCGTACTGACCGTAGGGGGACGCGTTCGCTGCGGCGTCGCCGGTGACCGACACCGAGTACTCCTGCCCGGGCGTCAGCACGATCTTCGCTCCGCCGTACTCGAGGAGACCGATGCAGTGAAAGACGGCGTCGACCCTCAGGACCTCGCGGCTCCCGCCCGAATCGAAGAGCACGTCCATCGAGCCGAAGTTGTCGCCGACGTCCTTGAGAGAGATGTCGACCAGGAACGCGTAGACAGGCTCCGTCCCCGCCGTCAGGTCGAACGTCTCCCCCTTCTCAAGGTAGACGATCCGGGGATGGAGGTCGTTCGTCTGCTCGAAGAAGTAGAGGAAGAGCCCGTCGTAGTATTGAATACCGAGCGAGTCGTTGGCGGCCGCGTCGCCCGTCACGCTGACCGTGTAGGTCACGCCGGGGTCGAGTGATATGCTCGGACATCCGGCCTGCAGAAGGCCGACGCAGTTCTTGTACGAGTCGACGGTCAGCGTCTCGCTGGCCAGCGCGGACGTCGCGGCGAGCGCGAAGACGACCGCCAGCACCAGAAGACAGTAGCGGTTGATCACATGACCCTCCTCACGATTCAGGCGTACGGAACCGTCCGGGCAGGCGCCCGGACGACGGCGTTCCATTCAACGTTATCACACGGCAGTCGACTGGTCAAGAAGCCCGCCCGGACCCGGCGCGGGCCCACGCGTACCGACCGCTCAACAGACGTCTCGGGCTCAGGGCAACAGAAAGGGCAGGGACCTCGCGGCCCCTGCCCTTTGTCTGTCGGGAACGCTGTAGCTTTAGCCGAGGAAGCGGCGACGGGCGAAAGCGCCGACGCCGAGAAGTCCGGTGCTCAGGAGGAGCCAGGTCGACGGCTCGGGCACGGGCGAACAGTCGCCGTCGTGCACCATGATGTCATCGACGTACCACCCCTCATAGGCGTTGAGCTCGTAATCCATCGTGTCGAAGAAGAAGCCCACCCGCACGTTGTCCATGCCGGCCAGAGGGGAAAGGTCCGCCTTCAGCTGGATCCACTGGCCCTGCTGGTGCCACTGGATGTCGGGAAAGAGCGGGACCCACATGGCGTCGCCCGGCTTCACCACGACGTGCGCGTTGTCGAAAAGGTACGGCGGAATGTTCTCGGTCTCGAGCCACGAGGAGAAGCTCATGTACACGTTCGCCGCGCCGGAGAAGTCCATCCACGGGGACATCAGCACGCCCCAGTTCCAGCCGACGTTGTAGTCGTAGTTCGGCGAGCCGGTGTTGTAGGCGGCCGAAT
>CAZQSB010000020.1:0-30423 GCA_964596015.1 uncultured bacterium
TACAAGAAGTGCTGCGGTCGGAGCTGACGAGGTCGAAGGAAACCAGGTGAACGGAAGGAAGGCATGGGCAAGTCGCTCGTCATCGTCGAGTCGAAGGCCAAGGCCAAGACCATCGGCAAGTTTCTCGGTCGTGACTACACGGTCAAGGCCTCGGTCGGTCACGTCCGCGACCTCCCCAGGAAGAAGCTCTCGATCGACGTAGAGCACGATTTCGAACCGACCTACGTGACGATCCGCGGCAAGGGGAAGGTCCTCAAGGACCTCAAGGACGCCGCGAAGAAAGCCGACATGGTCTACCTCGCGTCGGACCTCGACCGCGAGGGCGAGGCCATCGCCTGGCACATCACCGAGGCGCTGAAGCTGCCGCCCGACCGCGTCCGCCGCGTCGTCTTCAACGAGATCACCAAGCGGGCCATCCTGGACGCCATGGAGCATCCGGGCGACATCGACATGAACAAGGTCGACGCCCAGCAGGCTCGGCGCGTGCTGGACCGACTCGTCGGGTATCTGGTCAGTCCCGTTCTGTGGAAGACGATCTACTACGGTCTCTCCGCGGGCCGGGTCCAGTCGGTCGCGCTCAGGCTCATCTGCGAGCGCGAGGCCGCCATCGAGGCGTTTGAACCCGAGGAATTCTGGACGATCGACGCCGTCTTCCGAAGCCCGGACGGCGCCGAGTTCGAGGCCAGGCTGGACCGGATCGACGGGAAGAAGGCGAAGCTCGCCAACGGGGACGAGGCCGCCGCCGTCATGCGGAAGCTCGAAGGGCGTACCTTCAGCGTGTCCTCGGTGGAGAAGCGCCAGCGGAAGGTCTCGCCGCTGCCGCCCTTCATCACGAGCACGCTGCAGCGCGAGGCCGCCAACCGGCTTCGGTTCTCCTCGAAGCGCACGATGATGCACGCGCAGTCTCTCTACGAGGGACTCCCGATAGCGGGGGAGAACACCGGACTCATCACCTACATGCGCACCGACTCGACAAGGATCGCGAACGAGGCCCTCGACGAGGCGCGTTCTCTTATCTCGAAGAAGTACGGCGAAAAGTACCTCCCCGACAAGCCGCGCCGCTTCCGGGCGAAGAAGGGCGCGCAGGACGCGCACGAAGCGGTCCGGCCGACCTCGGTCTCCAGGACCCCCGAGTCCGTCAAGCAGTACCTGGAACCCGACCAGTACCGACTCTACGAGCTCATCTGGAAGCGCTTCGTCGCCTCGCAGATGGAGAACGCCGTCTACGACAACACGACGGTCGGGATCGAGGCGGAGGGACACGTCTTCAAGGCGAAGGGCTCGGTGACCGTCTTCCCTGGCTGGACGAGCGTCTATCCCGCCCTCTGGAAGGACGTCTCCGAGCTCCCCGCGCTCGAGGAGGGAGAGCGCGTCGAGGCTTCATCGATCACGCCGAACCAGCGTTTCACGAAGCCGCCGCCGAGGTACTCCGAGGCGACCCTCATCAAGGAGCTGGAGAAGAAGGGCATCGGGCGGCCGAGCACGTACGCCGCCATCGTCGACACGCTGAAGAAGCGGAAGTACGTCACCCTGGAGAAGCGGCGGTTCGCGCCCACCGAGCTCGGGCGGGTGGTCTGGGACCTGCTCGCGATCGGGTTCCCCGACCTGTTCGACGTCGAGTTCACGGCGAGGATGGAAAGCGAGCTCGACCGCGTCGAAGCGGGTAAGGACGAGTGGGTCGATGTCGTCCGCGAGTTCTACGAGCCGTTCCAGGAACGCGTCGACGAGGTCGAGGGGCGCGTCGGCGAGCTCAAGCAGTCGCTGATCAGCGAGACGGAGAAGCGCTGCGAGAAGTGCGGCGCCGTCATGGTCGAGAAGTGGGGGAGGAACGGGAAGTTCCTGGCCTGCTCGGCGTATCCCGATTGTCGCTACACGATGCCCGTCGAGTCGGAGGCGACGGTCGACATCGACGTCGCGTGCGAGAAGTGCGGCGCGCCGATGGCCGTCAAGCACGGCCGATATGGTCCGTTCCTCGGATGCACGAAGTACCCCGAGTGCAAGAGCACGGCCCCGCTCCCGACGGGGGTCAGCTGCCCCGAGGAGGGCTGCCCCGGGCACCTCGTGCAGAAGCGAACCAAGCGTGGACGGGTGTTCTACGGATGCAGCGCGTATCCGGAGTGCGGCTACGCCATCTGGGACAAGCCGGTCCCGAAGACGTGCCCATCCTGTCAGGCGGGCTTCATGGTCGAGAAGGGCAAGAACCTCGTGTGTCTCGAGTGCGGCGAGCGCGTCGCTCCCGAGGAGGACGGGGAAGAGGCCGACGATGCCTGAACGACGGTTGACGTCGAGGTCCAGGATCGACCGCGCCGTCAGCGAGCTCCTCGAGTCGATGGAGGCGCGCGGGTACTCGCCGCATACGCTGGCGGCGTATCGCCGGGATCTGGCGCAGTTCGAGTGCTTTCTCCGGGACCTGGCCCGAGACGAGCGCCCCCGGGTCGTCCACTTCAGAACGCGGTCGGTAAGGAGGTTCGTCGCGGCGCTCTCGGCATCGCGCTTCGCGAGGAGCACCGTGAGAAGGAAGCTCGCCGCGGTCAAGACCCTGGGAAGGTACCTCGCCTCGCGCGGCGCTCTCGCCGCCAACCCGGCGGCCGGCCTCCCGGCGCCGAAGCCCGAGAAGCGGCTGCCGTCGTTCCTGACGCGCTCGGAGACCGAACGCCTCTTCGCGCACTCCGACGCCGACGCCGGGAACGTCAGGAAGATACGCGACACGGCGATCCTCGAACTCCTCTATGGTACGGGAGTACGGCTCTCGGAGCTCGTTTCCCTGAACGTCGGGGACGTCGAGGCCGATGCGGGCGCCGGCCCCGGCATGGCGCGCGTCACGGGAAAGAGAAGGAAGCAGCGCATCGTGCCGGTCGGACGCACCGCGCTGCGAGCCATCGAGCGCTATCTCTCCGCGAGGACCGACGCGCCCGACGAGTCCGACCGCCCGCTCTTCACGAACGGCCGCGGAGGCCGTCTCTCGAGGCGGAGCGTCCAGAGGATCGTCTCGAGAAGGCTGTCCGAGGTCTCCGAAGCCAGAAGCCTCAGTCCTCACGTCCTCCGACACACGTTCGCGACGCACCTTCTGAACGCCGGCGCGGATCTCCGCGCCGTCCAGGAGCTTCTGGGGCACGCGAGCCTCTCCAGCACGCAGATCTACACGCACGTCACGACCGACCGTCTCAAGGAAGCTTACAGAAAGGCCCATCCGAGGGCCGAGAACACCGGAGGCTGAACGACGGGGGCCGGTCCGCGACGAGCGGAAGGCGGGACGAACCGGCTCACGAGCGGAGCAGCATCAACACGAGTCCGGAGGGAACATGAACGACTTCATCTCGATCGCCGACATCACCAGTGACGACATGCACCGGCTCTTCGATCTCGCGGCGAAGCTCAAGCGGGACCGGACGGCCAACAGGGACCTCGAGGGCAAGACGGTCGCCCTCATCTTCCACAAGCCGTCCCTGAGGACGCGCATCAGCTTCGAGGTCGGCGTCTTCGAGCTCGGCGGACATCCGATGTACGTCACCGACGCGGAGATCAAGATGGGGCAGAGAGAATCGACGCACGACATCGGCAAGGTGCTGTCCCGCTACGTCCACGGGATCATGATCAGGACGTTCGCCCATTCGAACTGCACCGAGCTCGCCGACGCGGCCGACGTGCCCGTCATCAACGGCCTCACCGACCTGACCCATCCCTGCCAGGTGATGGGCGACATACTGACATGCATCGAGCGCGGCAAGGACCCCGAGTCGATGACGGTCGCCTTCATCGGCGACGGCAACAACGTGGCGAACTCCTGGGTCAACGCCGCGGGGAACCTGCCCTTCGAACTGAGGATCGGCGGCCCCTCGGGATACGAGCCGAACGCCGAACTTCTGGCGGCGGCGCGAGCCAGGGGCGCAAGGATCGAGATCCTGGACGACCCCGTCGCGGCCGTTTCCGGGGCCGACGCGGTCTACACGGACGTCTGGACCAGCATGGGGCAGGAGGCCGAGAAGGCGGAGCGCGACGCGACCTTCCGGGCCTACCAGCTCAACGAGGAGCTCCTCGGCAGGGCCAAGCCGGACGCCATAGCTCTGCACTGTCTGCCGGCGCACCGCGGCGAGGAGATCACCGACGCCGTGATGGACGGTCCCCGGTCGGCCGTGTTCGACCAGGCGGAGAACAGGCTCCACATTCAGAAGGCCATCATGGTCGCCCTCATGGGGAGCTGACGTGCGCGCTTCCGCTCGTGACAAGCCAGGCGCGCGGTCCGGACGCGGCGGAGTCCGCCTGTGGGCGGCGGCAGCGGCGCTGACGCTCGCGCTCTCGGGCGGCTGCGCGAAGACCGGTCTTCCCGGAGGCGGCCCGAAGGACACCGAGCCGCCGACCGTCGTGTCGACCTCTCCGGCGGAGGGGGCCACGGCGGTCGCTCGGGCATCGGCCATCGCCATGGAGTTCAGCGAGGAGATGGACCGCACGTCCGTCGAGCGAGCATTCGAGATCGACCCCGACGTCGCGCTCGGTCGCTTCGAATGGAGCGGTCCGACCGTGACGGCGTCCCCGGAATCGCTTCTCCCGGACTCGACGACCGTTGTCGTGACCGTCGGCGAGGGCGCTCGAGACTACCACGGCGTCGCGATCGGGGAGGACTTCACGCTCGCCTTCTCGACGGGCGCGAGCGTCGCCGCGGGGACGGTTTCGGGCACCGTCACCTTCGGAGGGAACGTCGTCGACGACGCAACGGTCTGGGCGTGTCCCGAGCCTGTGGCCGCGGACACGGCCGGCAACATCGAGGCCTGTGAGTACGAGACGGTCACGGGGGAGGACGGCGTCTTCCTGTTCAGGAACGTGCGCACCCGGGACAGGCGCTACAGCCTCGTGGCGTTTCTCGACGGCGATGGAGACAACGTGTTCGACAGTACGAGAGAGACCGGCTGGATCGCGTCGTACGCCGCGCTCGTCGACTCGCCCGGCGACTCGGTCGGAGGGCTCGTGCTCGAGCTGGTGGTCCCGCCGGGCGGTGAGGGCCCTTGACCACAACAGGCACCGGAGGAGACGTGACTCTCGAGTTCGCGAAGATGACGGGAGCGGGCAACGACTTCATCGTCATCGACGATCGCGCGATGACCATCCAGGACGACGCCAGAGAACTGGCGAAGCACCTCTGCAGGAGACGCGTCTCCGTCGGAGCCGACGGCCTCATACTCGTCGTCCCGTCGGCTCGCTGCGACTTCAGGATGCGGTACCTGAACGCCGACGGCAGCGAGGCGGACCTCTGTGGGAACGGCGGAAGATGCGTCGCGCGCTTCGCCCGGGAGCTCGGCATCGCCGGCAACACGATGACCTTCGAGAGCAGGACCGGCATCCACAGGGCCGAGATCGTCGACGACGAGAACGTACGACTGGCCATGCCCGACCCCCGCGCCATGATCCTCGACGTCGAACTCGTCCTCAGAGGACAGCGAGCGACGGTCCACCGGATCAACACCGGCGTCCCGCACGCGGTCATGGAGGTCGACGACCTCGAGGACTACCCTGTCGTCGAGATGGGGCGCGCCATCCGGGAGCACGGAGCGTTCGTTCCCGAGGGGACGAACGCGGATTTCGTCCGCCTCATCGACGGCTCGACCGTCGAGATGAGGACCTACGAGCGCGGCGTCGAGGACGAGACGCTCGCGTGCGGGACGGGCGCCGTGGCGGCGTCGCTCATCCAGGCCGCGCGCGGCCGCGTTTCGGCGCCGGTCTCTGTCCTGACCAGAGGAGGTCCCGCTCTCATCGTCGACTTCTTCATGAGCGACATGGGGTTCTGCGACGTGACGCTCACGGGCGAGGCAAGGATCGTCTACCGTGGGACCATCACGCAGTCAGAGGACCAGGGCTGAGAAGACGCAGGGAGGCGGTACAGATGTTCGAGGGATCGATCGTCGCCATCGCGACACCCATGAAGGACGGCGAGGTCGACGAGCAGTCGCTCAAGAGGCTGCTCGCGCTTCATCGAGCCGCGGGCACCGACGGAGTCGTGCCGTTCGGATGCACGGGCGAAGCGGCCACGCTGACGTTCGACGAGAGGATGCGGATCCTCGAGATCTGCCTCGAGGAGATGGACGACGACACCCCGGTCATCGCGGGAACAGGCTCGAGCTCGACCCGGGAGACAGTCCGCCTCACGGCCGCCGCGAGGCGCGCGGGCGCCCACGGCGCCCTCATCATCACGCCCTACTACAACAAGCCGACTCCCGAAGGTCAGTACTTCCACTACCGCGCCGTCGCGGAGGAGGTCGACGTCCCCATCATGCTCTACAACGTTCCGGGCCGGACGGGCACGAACATGTCGCCCGAGACCGTTGCCCGACTTGCGGAGCTGCCGAACATCGTCGCCGTCAAGGAAGCCGCCGGCAGCGTGGACCGCGTGAGCGCGATCCTCGAGCTCTGCGACATCACGGTCCTCTCCGGCGACGATCCTCTGACGCTCCCGATGATGTCCGTCGGAGCTTCGGGTGTCGTCTCGGTGGTCGCGAACGTGCTTCCCGCGCTCGTCAGGGAGATGGTGGCGGCCTGGCCCGAGAACCCGGGTCGGGCGCTCGAACTGCATCGCGTCCTCCGGCCGGTGTCGAACGCGCTCTTTCTGGAATCGAACCCCGGGCCGGTGAAGCACGCCCTGTCTGAGCTCGGCCTCATCGAACGCGATGAGCTCAGGTTGCCGCTTGTCGCCGTCAGACCCGAGACGCGGAAGGCGATGGCGCCCGCCATCGAGACCATCAGAACGCTCATGTAGGAGAGCCGGACACGGGGCCTCGCGACGGGCCCTGGTGAGAGAGGAGAGCCGACATGCCGCTCGTCGAGATCAGCCTCTGGCCCGGACGGAACGACGCCACGAAGGCCGAGATCATCCGGGAGGTGACCGACGCCGTCTCGAGAACGACGGGCGCCTCGCCCGAGGTCGTCGAGGTCATCATCCGCGAGGTCCCGAAGACCGACTGGGGGATGGGCGGGAAGCCGTTCTCCGAGACACACCCCTAGCCACGCAGGCGACCATGACAGCGACGGAGGAACCGGCCATGCGCGCTCACGGACGTTCCGGGGAAGTTCGACTGTCTGCGGGAACCATCGTTCTCATCCTCTGCGCTGCAGCACTTCCGCTCCTCCTCGCGGGCTGCGGCTCGAGCGGCGGGGGAGGGCCCACCGAGCCGAACGGCTCGCTCGTGACGCTCGGCGCGACGAGTGTCCAGATCGCGCGGACGGTTTCGGCCGAGGCGACGCTCACCTACCCATACCGCGATGAGGGGTTCGATTGGTACGTCAACGACATCCTCGGTGGAAATTCCATGAAGGGGACGATCACGCAGTCGAACCCGGCGACCTACACCGCGCCGCCCGCGGTCCCCGCCGGAGGTGAGGTCGTCATCAGGGCCGTCTCCCGGAGCGACACGACGCTCTGGGCCGCCGACACCCTGTCCGTCCTCTTCACGATCAAGCACGTCGACGCGGCGGCGGGCATCAACACGTCCGGCGGCGGCGCCTGGAACAACCCGTTCGAAACGATAACCTACGCACTGGGCAAGATCAGCGCGGGTGACACCATCCTCGTACACGCCGGCACGTACGACGACGAGGACCTGGCCGGAACGCGGCTCACGATTCCTGAGGACGTAACGCTCCGCGGCGTCAGCGCCGACTCTTGCTTCCTGGAGATGAGCGGCTCCATCTGGCCCTCGAGCGGCTCGGTCTTAGAGTCGTTCACCATGGACATCGCCGCGGGAGAGTCCCCGCTCCACGCCGTGCACACGACGGCCGACTGCACGATCCGGGACATTCACACGACCGATGTGTACGGGCACAGCGCCATCAGAACGCACGGGGGCTCGCAGCTCATTGAGGACTGCGAGATCGTGAACACAACGGGGGTTCTCCAGAGTCGCGGCATGGAGCTCGTCTTCGGAACACACACGATCGTCAGAAACTGCACGGTCTCCGGGTGGGCCTACGGCATTTTCACCAACGAGGACTCCGACCCGCTGATCGAGCGGTGCTGGATCCACGGGAACGACATCGGTCTCATCGGCTACGGCGGCAATCCCGCCACGACGGACCCCGACCTCGGGGGAGGCGCGCGCGGCAGCGTCGGCCAGAACACGATCCAGGACAACGGCTGCGGGGTCCGGAACCAGACGGCCATGACCATCTGGGCGCTCTACAACACCTGGGACAACGCCCCGCCGGTCGAAGGACCGCCGTATCCCTGCGACATCGAGAACACCGGCGGAGGGGTCATTCTGACGCAGGCCCCGTAGGGCGACGCGCTCTGATGCGGAACCGGCAGCGCGGGTCTCTCATTGAGAGGCCCGCGCTGCTTTTTCCAGGCGCCCGCCGATCGCTCTCGCCGCGCTCTACAGGCGCTGGCCACACGAGCCAACTTATGACTAGACAGATTCGTGAGACGGCGATATAGTACGTCCGCTCATCCGTCGGCTACCGCGTCGTGTGTTCTCTCCAGGTTGGGAGAACTCGCGCCGCGGTCTATTTTTGGACCCCGGATGACCCCGAAGGCCTCGGAGGGCCCATGGCACGCAACGACGAATGGCATCGAGATCTGGAGCGCGTCATCACGCGACGCGCCGAACTCGAGCGCTACCTGGCACTGACCGAGAACGAGCGTCGCGCCATAGACGAGCTCAGGACGGAGTATCCGCTCCTCGTCTCGCGTCATTACCTCAACCTCATCGACCCCGCGGATCCTGACGACCCGCTCAGGAAGGTCGTGGTCCCGTCCGCCAGAGAGCTGGACTACCGCCCGGGAGAGGAGGACGACGACGTTCACTCGGACGAGGCGCAGTACCAGCCCGTCCCCGGCATCATCCACAGATACCCGGGCAAGATCCTGTTCATCCCGACGCTGGCCTGTCCGTCGCACTGCCGCTTCTGCTTCCGCAAGGGGAGGAAGGTCAAGCACCTCTCGGAGCAGGAGGGACAGGACGCCCTCGATTACGTCCGCGGGAACGAGTCCATCCGCGACGTCATCATCACCGGCGGCGAACCGCTCATCCTCGAGGATGAGGAGATCGATCACTGGGTGACCTCGATCCGGGAGATCCCTCACGTCGAGATCATCCGGATGACGTCAAGGTTCCCGATCTACATCCCGTCGCGCATCACTGAGTCGCTGGTCTCCATCCTCGCGCGCCACAGGCCGTTCTTCATGACCTTCTCGTTCGTGCATCCGCGCGAGGTCACGCCGGAGATCGAGAGAGGACTCCGGATGCTGTCGGACGCGGGCATCGTGCTGCTCCAGCAGGGACCGCTTCTCAGGGGCGTCAACGATGACCCCGATGTCCTCAAGGCGCTCTATGAGAGGCTGGTCCGGAACCGGGTGCTCCCGTACTACGCCATCTGGGGCATCCACGCCCCGGGCGCCGAGCACTTCCTTGTGAACGGTGATGAGGCCAGCCACCTGCTGGGCTCGCTCGAGAACAGGACGTCGGGATTCTGCATCCCGCATCTCATCACGATCGCGAGGGGCGACAAGGTCCGGATGATGGGATGGTCCCCGGAGCGCGCCGCCGAGCACCTGAAGCGCGCGCGGCCCCGTTCGTCGGCCCCGTCGCGGATCGACGTCCCGCACGAGACGCCGCACGAGTAGCGGTCCGAGGCTGTTTCGCGGGCCGGCCTCCCGCGGGAAGAGCGGACGAAGGCTCTCCGCAGGCGACCGCGACCCCGCCGCGGTCGCACTGATACCCCCGAACAGACCTGTTCAGCGAATGCACACACAGGGCGCGGAGAAGCTCCGCGCCCTGATGCATCCTGCGACTGCTCGTTCAGTTTCGGCCCTGCCTTTCGCCGACAAGGCGCACCCCATCTGAACCCCCCAGTCCTAGGGCACTTCGGCCGCTCCGGGTGGAACGGCTCTTGCTTCTCATACCTGCGTATCCCATGCACCCGCGGCATCGGGCCTCCGGCGCGGCGGGTGATGAGGTCCCGGACAGGCGGAGGAAGTCCCGTAAACGGCTCATCGGAGGACGAACCATGCAGAAAGTGAGATCGGGCGTCGGGTACGCCGACACCAGCGACTCCCGCGAGGCGGGACGTCGCGCGGCCGAGAAGGCCATGGCCAACGGCTCGCTGTCACAGAGCGACTTCACGCTCGCCTTCTGCGGCGGCAATCATGATCCGATCGGCTTCCTCGACGCCGTGCGCGAGGTCGTCGGCGACGGAACGCTCATCGGGGGGACGTCGGTCGGCGTCATCACGAACGAGAGAGCCAGCTACGGAGGCTACGAAGCCGGCGTCGCCACCATCGAATCGGAGAACGTACGCTTCAGGGCCATGGCCGTCGGCGACCTCGACAGAGGCGAGGAGCTGGCCGGCGAGCGTCTGGGGCGCATGGTCTCCGACATGAACGAGGATGACGCGCGCGCCATCCTCCTGTTCTACGACTCCATCAAGCAGGCGCAGCCCCTGACCGTGAATCTCGCCAGCCAGCTGATCAAGGGTGTCGAGAACGTGCTTCCACCGAACCATCCGCCCGTCCTGGGCGGGGGGCTCATGAAGGACTACCAGTGGAACACGGCCCACGTCTTCAGCGACCAGTCCGCGGTGACGCAGCACGCCGTCGGCGTGGTCGTCTCAGGCAACTGCAACGTGCACCACGCCATCAGCCACGGCTGCGAGCCGGCGAGCGACTACCACACCATCACCGACATCCAGGGCCCCGTCGTCAAGGAGCTGGACGGTCGTCCCGCGCTCAGGGTCATCGAGGACATCATCGGTCCGGGCGCCGCTCAGGACTGGCAGCAGTACTCCCTGCTGGTGACGCTGGGAGCCAATCGCGGCACCGACCCGTACGGCGAGTTCAACGAGAAGGAGTACATGAACCGCCTCATCGCCGCCGCGAACCCGGACGACGGTTCCGTGGTGCTCTTCGAGTCGGACTTCGGTCCCGGGGAGCAGGTCCAGATCATGAGGCGGTCGAACGAACACATGCTCTCGTCCGCCCGCAACATGTCCGAGGGAATACTCTCGGAGCTCGACGGCGAAGAGCCCTTCCTCGGCATCTACATCGACTGCGCCGGCCGCACGAGCGGGTTCTGCGGAGCCGGCGAGGAGGAAGGCGCCATCATCCAGCAGACCATCGGTTCGAGGATGCCTCTTCTGGGCGTCTACTCGGGCGTGGAGATCGCGCCGTTCCTCGGCGGGTCCCGCGCGCTGGACTGGACCGGCGTGCTGATCGTTCTTTCTGAGAACGCGTAAGGTATCGAAGTTCTCTCTGGAGCCGACCGTGAGCAGCGACGAGCGACAGAAGAGGAACGACGAGCTCGAGCGGCAGGTGAAGGGCCTCAGGGCCCGCCTTGAGAAGCTCGGCGGCGAAGTCGTGCGCGCCGACTACAAGGTGCTTCACCTCACGCAGGAGGTCCGCCGTTCGCGCGAGGCCTTCGGGTTCCTCACCGGCTTCCAGAACAGCATCTCGCGGGCGCGGTCGCTCGACGAGCTGAACGCGATCGCGCTCAAGTCCATCATCTCGGAGCTGTGGATGAAGCGGGCCGCCGTGCTGGAGCGCGACGGCTCGACCCGCGGCCTGAAGGTCGTGGCCGCCCTCGGGTACCCTCCGGACGAGGCCCCGACGACGCTCACGCTGCCCGACGTAAGACGGCCGGAGTGGGGAAACGCGCACACGGTCAACGGAGAGACCGAATCGGCGGAGTGGATCGAGGAGGTGCGAAGCGCCCTCGGGGTCCCGTATTTCCTCTGGATCCCGAACACGCGGCACGGCGAGGTCGAAACGGTGCTCGTGGCGGGCACGATGGGCGAGGACGCGGCGCAGGAGCCGCGTCTGACCGGTCACGACCTCGACCTCTTCGTCTCGATCGGGGCCATCCTGTCGGTCGGGCGCATGAACATCATCGCGCGCGACCGCCTGCGGCGTCAGGTGCTCTACCAGTCGCTCCTCCACCGCGTCTCCGAGGTGCTCCTGAAGGATTTCGACGAACCGACGAAGCACTTCGACAGCGTCATGGCGCGGGTGGGCTCCACGTGGTCGCTCGACCGGGTGCGGCTCCTGGCGCGGACCAGCGACGGCCGGATGGCCAGCGTCACCCACGAGTGGGTGGCGGACGAGTCGCTGAACTCGGGCGAGAACGTGCACTGCATCGACCACGTCCCGAGGTATCGCGACGCGATGGGGCACGGTGAGACGATCCGGATCGACGACGTCGAGTCGCTCGACGAGGTCGACGCGGCGCCTCTCAAGGAGGCCGGCATCCGCTCGGTCCTCCTCATCCCCATCACGGTCCAGCGGGCGATCGTCGGGTGGGCGAGCTTCGAGCAGTGCGTCAACGCCAGGCGCTGGTCGCCCGAAGACGTTCAGCTCCTCGAGGTGATCGCTGGGCTGGTCGCGCGCGCCATCGGCAGAGAACGCGAGGTCGAGGAGCGCGCCCAGCTCGAGGCCGAGTACCATCACTCGAAGAAGATGGAGGCGATCGGGCAGCTCGCGGGGGGCATCGCGCACGACTTCAACAACCTCCTCACGACCATCCAGGGCTACGCGCAGCTTCTGTCGCTGAAGCTCCCGGAGGAGTATCGCGACCTGCCGGGCCTGAAGGAGATCGTGATGGCCACCGAGCGCGCGGCGGGGCTCACCAGACAGCTCCTGAGCTTCAGCCGGCGCGACAAGGCCAGAACGGGACCGGTCAGGCTCAACGACATCATCAGCGACACCATGAAGCTCATCTCGCGGATGCTCGGCGACGGCGTCGATGTGGAGCTGGACCTCGAAGAGAACCTGTCGATGCTCGTCGGCGACCAGCAGCAGATCAGCCAGATGATCATGAACCTCGCCATCAACGCGCGGGACGCCATGCCCGACGGCGGGACCCTGACCGTGTCGACGCACGGTCTGGAGGTGGTCGGGCCGCTGGCCAGACGGTTCAGCATCCCGGGGGTCGAGCGCTGCCAGGTCATCGAGGTGTCGGACAGCGGCGTCGGGATGGACGCCGGGACGAAGGAGCGCATCTTCGAGCCGTTCTTCACGACGAAGGAGGAGGGGCGCGGGACCGGACTCGGCCTCTCCATCGTGTTCAGCGTGGTGCGCCGCCACGGCGGCTTCGTGGATGTGACGAGCGAGCTCGGCGAGGGAACCACCTTCAGCATCTACCTGCCTGTCCGGGTGCCCGATGAGCAGACAGCGACCGAGACCGAGGTGAAGCCGCACGTGCTGTCCGGTCGCGAGAAGATCCTCGTCGTGGAGGACGACGCGAGCGTCAGAACGATGATCCGCGAGGTGCTGGAGGCGCAGGGCTACGAGGTCATCGACGTCAGCAACGGACGCGAGGCGCTCGAGTCGTACGGCGCCAACGCCAGCGACGTCTCGCTCGTCATGACCGACGTCGTGATGCCGGAGATGGGCGGCCACGAGATGTGGGAGAAGCTGGCCGAGGCCGGACTCGACGTCCCGATGATCGTCATGAGCGGGTTCCCACAGGACCAGGACACCGACGAACTCGTCAGGGGCGCCGACAGGTTCCTGCAGAAGCCGTTCGGTCCGAAGGAGATCGCGCGAGCCGTCCGGCTCACTCTCGACGAGGCCGAGAACGGCGAAACCCCGCACCGCGTCTGACCACCCGATCAAGAGATCAGGAAGACCGACATGCGCCCCGGGGACGGGGCGCTTTCCGCATGCCTCCGGCCGAAACCCCGTTCGGCTTTCCCCTTGACGCGGCTTGCTCCAGCCCTCTAACTAGCCCACATAACACACCCTGACACCGGAACGTCCCTGGAGCGGGCGCTCGCGGCGCTCCGCGCGAGACGGGAGAGTGGTTTGGCACGCGTGGTTGTGAGCGGGATCTGCGGCAGGATGGGCACCGAGGTCGCTCGGGCCCTTCTCGACAGCGACGAGATGCAGCTCGCGGGGGGCGTGGAGCGCCCGGACCACAGGAACCTCGGAAGGAAGCTCTGCGACATCTGGGAGGGCGGACGCGTCGACCTCACCGTGCGCGGCGCGCTCGAGGAGCTCGACCCGGCGGCGTTCGACGTCGTGGTCGACTTCTCGATGCCCGAGCAGGCGACCGCCTGCGCGTCGTACGCGGAACGTTCGGGAAAGGGCCTGGTCGTCGCGACCACCGCCCTCGACGACGACGCGATGACCACGATCCGGGACGCGGCCGAGGCCGCCCCGGTGGTCCTGGCCCCGAACACCTGTCTGGGCGTGAACCTCCTTTTCGCGCTCGCGGGGCGCGTGACGAGGGCCCTCGGGCCGGGCTTCGACATCGAGATCGTCGAGGCGCATCACCGCGGAAAGCGCGACGCCCCGAGCGGGACCGCTCTCAGGCTTGTCGAGATCCTGTCCGAGGCCCGCGGAACCGACCCCGACGAGGTGGTCCGCTTCGGACGGCGCGGCATGGCGGGACCGCGGCCCGCCGGCGAGATCGGCGTGCACTCCGTCCGCGGCGGCGCGGTGGCCGGGCGACATGACATCACGTTTCTCTCCGAGCTCGAGTCCGTGACGTTGAGGCATGAGGCGCTCTCCCGGAGGGCGTTCGCCGTGGGGGCCGTCGCGGCCGCGCGTTTCGTCGCCGAGGCGGCGCCCGGCCTCTACGGCATGGAGCACGTTCTCGGACTGGCGGGGGAGGAGGACGCGTCGTGAGAGCGCGCGCAACCCTCATCGGCCTCGTCGTCCTCGGTCTCCTGCTCGGGACCCTCTCCGGCTGCGAGCAGCATGTGGTCGGCGATGTGGACGTCGCCGCGCTCGTGCCGGAAGAGCGGCTCGACGCCGTCATGGACGCCCTCGAGAGGGCCGGTGACAACGGCCCCGCGCTCGCGGAGGCGCTCGAAGACGCGCCGGAGACGGATCGCGGGCCAATGGCCTTCGTGCTCTCGAACCTCCCGACCGTCGATCTGGCCGGACTCGATCCTGAACTGCTCCTCGAGACGGTGGCGCAGGCCTCCGAGGCCCGGGAGAGGTTCCCCTGGGGCGCGTCGATCCCCGACGACATCTTCCTGACCTATGTCCTGCCGCCCCGCGTCTCGCAGGAGCCGCTGGAGCGATGGCGTCCCTACCTCTACGGGGAGCTCGCACAGCGACTCGAGGGCATCACGTCCATGGAGGATGCCGCGCTCGAGGTCAACCGGTGGTGCGGCGAGCGCGTCGATTTCAGGCCCACGCAGCGACGCGATCAGGGCGTGTTCGAGACGCTCGCGTCGGGATACGGACGGTGCGAGGAGATGATGATCGTGCACATCTCCGCGCTCAGGAGCGTCGCCATCCCTGCCCGACAGGCGTGGACCCCCTACTGGGCCGCGCAGGACAACAATCACGCCTGGACCGAGCTCTGGGTCGACGGGGAGTGGCACTACACCGGCGCGTGCGAGCCGAGAGACCGGCTCGACGACGCCTGGTTCACGGGCCCGGCGACCGAGGCCGCCCTCGTTCTCTCGGCCGTGTTCGGCGAACCGGCCGAGGGAGAGGACGTCTACCGGCAGGAGGAGCGCTTCGCTCTCGTTAACTCGACGCGCCGCTACGCGCCGACCGGCGCTCTCCGGGTCTCGTGCGTAGGGAACGGCGAAGGCGTCCCCGAGACGCGGGTCGTCGTCTCGCTGTGGAACTTCGGCGCTCTCCGGAGCATCGCCCGCCTCGAAACGGACGAAGAGGGAGCGGCTTCCATCGTCCTCGGGGACGGCCGGTACGTCGTGTCGGCGAACGACGACGGCCGCGACTGGGCTCTCGTGACGGTCGTCCGGGGCGACACGACGCGCGTTGAGCTGGACCTCGAAAGCGACCGCGCCTTCGACGGGACGTTCCGCCTGGACCACTCGCCCGATGGGAGGGGAGACGAATGAGAGCGGCATGGCCCCTTCTCGCGCTCTGCTTCGCCCTGTCCGCGGCGGCCGAGCCGGTCTGGCCCCCCGAAACGCTCCAGCTCGTACCCGAAGACGAGCGCGACGCCCTCGCCGCGGCGCTCGACGACGCCGGAACGAACGCTCCGGAGCTCGCCCGGGCCGTGGAGACGCTCGAGGCCGAAGAGCGCGACGCGGCCGTCAGGCTGATCATGGACATGCCGCACCTCGACCGGCTGGAGATGACGGCGGAGACCCTCGTCGAGCACGTCGCGGTCTCGTTCGAGGAGCGGGACGGTACGCCCGACTCTCTCTTCTTCCCTTACGTGCTGAACTACCGGATAGACCGGGAGCCGGTCGAAGACTGGCGGGCCGGGTTGAGAGAGCGGTGGGGCGGAGAAGAGCCGGCCGAGGAGCTGGCCCGGCGCATCAACAGGGATGTCGCCGCCTCGGTCGCCGAGCGCGACCGCGGGTTCTTCGGACCGGTCCAGGCGCCGCTGTTCACGCTGTCGGCGGGCTCCGGAAGCGAGACGGAGATCGCCATCCTGACGACGGCCGCTCTCCGGGCCGTGGGCGTCCCGAGCCGGCGCGTCCGGGTCCCCGCCCTCGGCGGAGAGGAAGGAGGCGCCAGCTGGATCGAGTTCCACGACGGTGACGACTGGCGACCGCTCTATCCGCTGGAACCGACGGCCTTCGGCGACACGGGGTTCATCGAACGCGAACACGACGAGAATGTGACCATCGTCGAGGCGGGCGCCGGGTTCGAGACGGAGCTCGTGACGGAACGTTACACACCGACCGCCCGCCTGACCCTCGCGTTCGTGTCGGAGGGCGAGCCCGCGTCGGGCTTCGAGCATTTCGCGGTGTCGGTCCCGAACGGGGGCGGACTTGTTCCCCTGGACGCCCTCCAGGCTGTTGCGGACGGCGAGGGGACGTTCGAGGCGGAGCTGGGGAACGGGACCTACGTCGTCGCCGCAGGCGTCAGGGACGGGGCGGGCGACCCGCTGGTCCAGATGCTCGAGGTCGCGCTCGAGCCGGGTGATGAGCGCTATCTCGCCTTCGACGTCTCGACGAACCGGAAGCTCGGACGAGTCGCGCGACCGCTCGTCGCGTGGGTCGTGACGGACCCGTCGAACGAGCCCGACATCAGGATGCTCCCCCTCATCGCTTCGACGCTCGCGGCCCTCGGCGCGCAGGCGCGCTACGTGGCGCTCGGAGGCGACGCGGCGGCGGAGGCCGTCCTGGACCTTCTGGGACGGGAAGCGGAGGTCCTCCCACACGAGGACATGCCGGAAGACGCTCCCTCGGGCCTCCTGCCGGAAGACGGGGACGAGACCCCGGTCATAGAACTCTATGACGCGAGCACGAAGCGGATTATACTGCGCCACGAGGGCTACGACCTCAACATCGCGCGCGTCATCGAGTCGGCCGCGGGAGCGGCCGGTCCGGTCGAAGGGAAGAACAGGTGAGCCGCTGGAGGGACAGAGGAGGAAGCCGCCTGCTTGAGGTCATCCTCCAGGCGAACGAGCTCAAGACGATCCCGCGGATGGGGTGGCGCGTCCGGGGCGTGACCGGCGGCGAGAGCGTGGCGGACCACTCGTTCGCCGTCGCTCTTATCGCGATGCTGCTTGCGGACCGGATGAAGCTCGAGATCGACGTCGAGAAGGTCCTCCGTATCTCGCTCCTGCACGACCTGCCGGAGCACATGCTGGGCGACATCCACGCGCCGGCCTCCAAGTTCCTCGGCGAGAACGAGAAGGAGACCGCGGAGCTCAGGATCCTCGAGAACCTGTTCGCCGATCTCGAGGAGGGGGCCCGCTACATCGAGCTCTGGAAGGAGTTCGCCGGCCGGACCTCGATCGAGGGCCGGCTCGTGCGGGCCGCCGACAAGATCGAGATGTTCACGCAGGCCTTCCAGTACGAGGCGGCGGGCAGCAGGATGCTCGACGACTTCTGGGACTACGTGGACAACACGCGCGACTTCGAGTTCGAGGAGGTCGAGAAGCTCTTCGAGGAGCTTCTCGAGCTCAGACAAAGCGAACGCCAACAGGAGTAGACCAACACATCATGCACTGGAAGAAGGCACTCATTCCCACGCACAAGGAGGACCCTTCGGACGCGGAGACCACGAGCCACAGGCTCATGCTCCGCGCGGGCCTCATGCGCAAGCTCACATCGGGAGTCTACAACTACCTGCCGCTCGGCTGGCGCGCTATCCGGAAGGTCGAGGAGATCGTGCGAGAGGAGATGGACGCCGTCGGCTGCCAGGAGATCCTGATGCCGGTCATCAGCCCGTCCGAGCTCTGGCAGGAGACGGGGCGGTGGGACGTCTACGGGAAGGAGCTGTGGCGGGTCAGCGACCGGAACGGCCGGATGTTCGCCCTCGGTCCGACGCACGAGGAGGTCGTGACCGACATCGTCAGGAACGAGATCCGCTCGTACCGCGAGCTCCCGTTCACGCTCTACCAGATCCAGACGAAGTTCCGGGACGAGGTACGTCCCAGATTCGGAGTGGTCCGCGCGCGCGAGTTCCTGATGAAGGACGCCTACAGCTTCCACCGGGACGAAGAGTCGTTGTCGGAGACCTACGACGCCATCTGCGAGGCGTACAACCGGATCTTCGAACGCTGTAGGCTCGACTTCCGTCCAGTGGAGGCCGCCACCGGTGCCATCGGGGGCAGCCATTCGCACGAGTTCATGGTCCTCTCCGACACGGGCGAATCGGAGGTCATCGTCTGCGAATGCGGCTATGCGGCGACCGACGAGCGGGCGGAAGGCGCCATCGCCTCGTCCGCGGACCTGGGTGAGGAGTGCGAGATCGAGCGAGTGGACACGCCCGAGATGCGGACCATCGAGGAGGTCGCGGGCTTCCTCAAGGTCTCGCCGGACCGACTCGTCAAGACCATCCTCTACGAGGTCGACGGCCGGACCGTCGCCGTGCTGGTCCGCGGCGACCGCGACATCAACGAGGCGAAGGTCGCGGCGTGCCTCGCCGCCGACATGGTCGAGCCCTCGGATCCGGCGACGATCGAACGCATCACCGGAGCGCCGGTCGGTTTCGCGGGGCCGGTGGGACTCGAGGACGTCGAGATCATCGCCGACCACTCGGTGGAGCCGCTTCGTTCGGCCGTCGTGGGGGCGAACGTCAGGGACGCGCACTACCGTGGCGTACGGCCCGGGCGGGACTTCGAGCCGACGGCGTATCACGACGTGGCGCTCGTGCGGGCGGGCGACCACTGCGCCCGCTGCGGGAGGGAGATGTCCTCGTTCCGCGGCATCGAGGTCAGCCAGGCCTTCAAACTGGGAACGAAGTACTCCGACGCCATGAAGGCGACCTTTCTCGATGAGGACGGCGTCGCGAAGCCGATGGTCATGGGATGCTACGGTCTCGGCGTGTCCAGAACCGTCGCCGCGATCATCGAGCAGCACCACGATGACGACGGCATCGTCTGGCCGAGAAGCGTCGCTCCGTTCGAGGTCGAGGTGCTGGCGGTCAGCATGAAGAGCGAGGAGTGCCGCAACGTCTCCGAGCGTCTCTACCGCGAGCTTCGCGAGCGGGGAGTCGAAGTGCTCTACGACGACCGCGACGACTCGCCCGGCGCGAAGTTCAAGGACGCCGATCTCGTGGGGATGCCGGTCAGGGTGACGGTCGGGGACCGGGGACTCAAGAAGGGCGTCGTCGAGGTCCGGGTAAGACGGACCGGCGAGGTGACCGAGGTCCCCGTCGAGCGCGCTGTCGACGGGGTGCTCGAGATACTGGAGAGCACGCTCTAGTAGGGCGTCACGAAGGCGCCCTCCCGGGCGCCGGCCGCGTCCCGACCATGACAAGAGAAGGGCCGGGTCTCCCGTGGGAGGCCCGGCCCTTTTCGTTGGAGCTCACGCCGCACGCCTACGCGCCGCCGGCCGCCACCTGCTTCATCAGCGTCGACTTCTTGCGGCTCGCGGTCGCCTTCTTGATCACGCCGGCCTTGACGGCGCGGTCGATGGCCGACACTGCGCGTCTCACGGCCGCATCGCTCTCGTCGGGCGGCGCCGCAAGGGCGGTCTTGATGGCCGTCTGCATGCGGGAGCGGATGCTCCGGTTTCTCATCTGCAGCTTCTGGTCCTGCCTGAGCCGCTTCTTCGCAGACTTCTTCTGCGGCATGGGTCGTTCCCTCCGGTGATTCGCGCGGCCGCCGGTCGGACCGGGGACCGCAAGGTTTGCGCTCGAATGCGTGAATATACCAGCGGAACGGGGCCCCGTCAAGCCCGGGAGTACGGGCGGGACGCCGTGCCCCGAGTTGACAGCGCCCCGTCCGCGGACGTAAGTTGCCCTGTATCGGGCCTCTCCAGCGGGCGGCCCCGGAGGAATGGCTGTGACGAAGAACGGAAAACGCTTTCCGACGCCCCCGGCCAGACCCGGCGTCTATCTCCTGAAGGACGGGAACGACCGGGTCATCTACGTCGGCAAGGCGCTGAACCTGAGGAACCGGCTCAGGACATACACCGGCTCGGGCTCGACGCCCGACCGCAAGGTGGAGATCCTCAGGCGCAAGCTCGCGTCGCTCTCGTTCATCGTCACCGAATCCGAGACCGAGGCGCTCATCCTCGAGTCGAACCTCATCAAGGAGCACCGTCCCCGGTACAACGTCAAGCTCCGGGACGACAAGCGCTACCCGTTCATCAAGGTGACGCGCGCCGAGGAGTTTCCCCGGGTCCTCGTGACGAGGCGGGTGGTGGAGGACGGGTCCCGCTACTACGGTCCCTACACCGACGCCAGCGCGATGCGGCGGACGCTCCGTCTGGCCCGTCAGGTCTTTCCCATCCGGCAGTGCAAGACGTTCCGGAAGAGGGAGCGACCGTGCCTGAACGAACAGATCGGCCGCTGCATGGGACCGTGCGTCGACCTGGTCTCTGAGGAGGAATACCGGCGGATGATCGACGACCTCTGTCTGTTCCTGGATGGACGCGGCGGCCACGTCGTGGACCTCCTGACCGAACGGATGAACCGCGCCGCCGAGGAGCAGCGCTACGAGGAGGCGGCGACGCTTCGCGACCGCATCCGCGACATCGACACGATCCTCAGAAGGCAGCGCGTCCTGACAGCCAACGGCGCGGACCAGGACGCGGTCGCCGTGGCGAGACACGCGGCCTACACGGTGGCGTCCGTGGTCCGCGTGAGGTCCGGGAAGCTCGTGGCCTGCGAGAGTCTTCCGCTGGACGTCGGCCCCGAGACGGGAGACGACGAGGTCGTGGCGTCGGTTCTCAAGCAGTTCTACTCCATCTCGTCCGACCGTCCCGACGAGGTGCTCATCGACCGGCCGCTCGAGGACACCGAGGCCATCGAGGAATGGCTCTCCTCGGACGAGGGGAGGCGCGTCCGCCTGCGCGCACCGAAGCGCGGCAGGAAGAGGCTCCTCGTCTCGTTCGCCGCCGAGAACGCAGAGGACGCGCTCCGGCGTCTCTTCGAATCACGGAGACCGCCCAGGGCCGTCGCGGAGCTCGGGGAGGCCCTTGGACTCAGCAGACCACCCAGGCTCCTGTCGGCCGTCGACGTCTCGAACGTCTCCGGAACGCTCGCGGTCGGCACGGTCGTGACCTTCCGCGACGGCAGACCGGACCGTTCGCTCTACCGGCGCTACCGCATCAACACGGTGAAGGGAAGCGACGATTATGCTATGATTCGGGAGGTCGTCGGACGGCACCTGCGCCGCGCGCGAAAGGGCGACGTCGAGCGTCCCGACCTCCTTCTGATCGACGGCGGCAAGGGCCAGCTGTCGTCGGCCAGGGCGGCCGTGACGGCGTCCGGGGAGCGCGGTCTCGCGCTGGCGGCGATCGCGAAGCGCGAGGAGGAGGTCTTCGTGCCGGGCCGGCGGTCCCCGATCCCTCTGGACGACCACCCGCTGGCCCGTCGACTGCTGGTCCAGGCCCGCGACGAGGTCCACCGGTTCAGCGTCACATATCACCGGAACCTCCGCGAGAGGGAGTCCCGCCTCTCGGCGCTCGACGGGATCCCGGGCGTGGGTCCGGAACGCAAGGAAGCTCTGCTCAGACACTTCGGCTCTCCGGCCGCCGTCGCCGGAAGCTCGATCGATGCGCTCATGGAGGTCCCGGGCATTGGAAGACGAACCGCGGAGAGGATCAAGGAGACGCTCTCCGGCTGATCGGGACGTGCCGATCATCACGGAGAGGGAAGAGACCGAGGGCGGCGTTCCGCTCCTGCGCTACGCCTCCTTCGAAACCGAGATCGGTACCTTCCTGGTCGCGAGGACCGAACGCGGGCTCCGCCATGTCCGGTTCGGCCGCGACCTCGATATCCGCCAGGAGCTGGAGAGACTCGTCGGAGACCGCCGGCACCTCATCGTGGAGGACCGCATAGGCCTCAGACGCGTGGCGGACGCGATCCGCGTCTATCTCGCCGGCGACCCGACGGACTTCTCGATTCCGCTGGACCTCTCCGACCTGTCGCCGTTCTCGCGGAGTGTCCTCGAGGCGACCCGCGCCATCCCGTACGGCTCTCTCAGGACGTACAAATCGATCGCCGAGACGATCGACGCGCCGCGCGCGATGCAGGCCGTCGGTCAGGCGCTCTCGAGGAATCCCGTCCCGGTCGTCGTTCCCTGTCACCGCGTCGTCCAGAGCGACGGGGAGCTGGGAGGCTACTCCTGCGGCGGGCCCGACATGAAGCGGAGACTCATCGCGATCGAGACGGGTCAGTACAACCTCGGGCTCGACGCCGACCCGTCGACGACGCGCAGGCGCATCCGCTTCCTGCTGGACGAGACGGAGGAGACCGGTGGCTGAGCGGGCCGCGCCGGCGACGGGCATCGAGGAATCTGTCGAGGACTACCTCGTCCATCTGGCAGCGGAACGTGGGCTCTCCAGGAACACCGTTTCATCGTACAGAAGCGACCTGACGTTCTACGCGCGCTTCCTCGAGCAGGAGGGCATCGCGAACGCCGGAAGCGTGAGCGAGCGCGTCGTCGAGCGCTTCCTCAGGGCGCGCCGGGAGGGCGGCGTCTCGGCGCGAACGGTCGCCAGGACCCTTTCGTCCGTCAGGGGATATCACCGCTTTCTGGTCGCGACCGGCGGGGCGTCCGGCGACCCGACCGTCAACGTGTCCCCGGAGCCGCCGCTCAGGAAGCTCCCCGACGTGCTCCCGTATCACGAGATCAGACGCCTTCTCGAGGCGGTCGACACGTCCTCGCTGCTCGGCCTTCGGAACCGGGCGATGTTCGAGGTGGCGTACGGCGCCGGTCTCCGGGTTTCGGAGCTTCTCACGCTCACCATCTCCAATCTCGCGTTCGACGAGGGGTTTCTCAGGATCATGGGGAAGGGAGCGAAGGAGCGCATCGTCCCGGTGGGCGGAGAGGCCGTCCACTGGACCGGGCGCTACCGCGAGGTCGCGCGGCCCCGGCTGGCGGCCAGAGCGAGGGACGCGGGCCGCTCGCCGTCCGACACGCTCTTCCTCACGGCCCGCGGGCGGCCCCTCTCACGGATGGGCTACTGGAAGATCCTCAGAAAGGAAGCGCTCCGCGCGGGCGTCCGGGGGAGGCTCAAGCCGCACACGCTCCGCCACTCGTTCGCGACGCACCTTCTCGAGGGAGGATGCGACCTCCGGATAGTCCAGGAGCTCCTGGGGCACTCCGACATCACAACGACCGAGATCTACACGAGCGTCGACAGGACCTACCTGAAGGAGATCGTCGCGTCCCACCACCCACGGCCGTGAGGCCCGCGCCGCCCGGTCCACCGGCTCTTCGTCTTCTTGACGAATGGCAGCCAAACTGCTAGCGTTTCGCGTCCACGCCGCTCACGGAGAAGATATGCACGAAGAGCTGACTCCCGGCGGGCCGGACGAGCTCGAGGGCGAAGCGACCCTCGTCAACCGGCCCGTCTACCAGGTCAGGATCGACGCGTTCGAGGGGCCACTCGACCTCCTGCTTCATCTCATCCGGTCGCAGGAGCTCGACATCTACGACATCCCCATCGCGCAGATCACCGACCAGTATCTCGAGTACCTCGGCTTCATGGAGTCGCTCGACCTGTCGCTGGCGGGCGAGTTCCTCGAGATGGCCGCCACGCTCATCCGGATCAAGGTCCGGATGCTCCTGCCGGCGCCGGAGACCGAGGACGAGGAGGAGGAGGACCCGCGACAGGAGCTCGTACGGAGGCTCGTCGAGTACAAGGAGTTCAAGGAGGTCGCGAAGGACCTCTCCGAGCGCGAGCTCGAGCGCCGCGAACACCACCCGCGGGCCGTCGATGTCTCGCAGTATCTCGACGAGGAGCCCGACACCGATGAACTCCTGAAGGACGTCACGCTGTTCGACCTGGTCGACGCGCTTCGCGAGGTCCTGGTCAGGGTCCCGCACCGCATCGACGTCCACGCCGTCGACCTCGAGGAGGTGACGGTCGAAGAGAGGATCGAGCAGCTCCGGACGCTGATCAGGCCAGGCGCGGCGAAGCGCTTCACGGAGCTCTTCGAGGGCGACGCAAGCCGGGACCGGGTCGTCGCGACGTTCATCGCCCTTCTCGAGCTCATCAAGCGGGGCGTGCTCAGCGCGATGCAGGAGCGGGTCTTCGGAGAGATCATGATCACCGCGAACGCGGAGGAGGAGTCGTGAGCGAGCTTGCGCTCAAGTCGATCGTCGAGGCGCTCCTGTTCTCGTCGGACGCTCCGGTCACGCTCGATCGGCTGTGCTCGGTGCTCGAGGGCAGAGACCGTTCTGACATCCGGGAGGCCGTCGAGACGCTCGCTTCGGAGTACGAGCGGGACGAGAGGGCCTTCACCGTCGCGAAGGTGGCCGGCGGGTGGCAGCTCTACGCGCGGCCCGAGTACTCGCAGTGGATCCGCGACCTGAACCGGTCGCGCGCCTCGACGCGTCTGAGTCAGGCGGCGCTCGAGACGCTGGCCATCGTGGCGTACAAGCAGCCTATCGTCCGGGCCGAGGTCGAGGGCGTCAGGGGCGTCGACTCGAGCGGCGTGCTCGCGACCCTCCTGAAGCGCGACCTCATCGCCATCGCCGGCCGCGCGCCCGGCATGGGACGCGCCCTGATGTACAGGACCACAAGGGAGTTCCTCCGCTACTTCGGCCTCGACTCGGTCACCGACCTTCCCCGGCTGGAGGAGTTCGCAGAGGTCCTCGGCCTGAAGCCCGAGGAGCTCTCGGCGACCGTCGAGGGCGCCGAGTCGGCGGGCGCGCTGGCGGCGCCCGAGGAGACGGATGAAGGGAGCTCCGGGACCGACGAGGAGGACCCGGAGAACCAGCCGCTGTCCCCGAACGCCGAGGGAGCAGCGTCGGCGGAAGAACGGCCGCTGCCCCCGCCCGCCGGGGAGCACGCGGCGAACGCAGGCCGGCCGCGAACGTCGGACTCCGCGGAGTCGGCCGCGGCGGAACAGTCGGGTCCGTCGACCTCGCGCGTCGTCGCCCCGACGGCCACGGAGGAGGAGGACGAAGGGGGAGGAGCCCGCCCGCCCTTCTCGATGCACAGCGTGCCCGACGGCGAGATCCTGACCCCGCTCGATGAGGATTAACCGCTATCTGGCCAGGGCCGGCGTCGCCTCGAGACGCGGCGCCGAGAAGCTCGTCGAGGCCGGCCGCGTGTCGGTCAACGGCGAGGTCGTAAGCAGGCTCGCGACCACGGTCGAGCCGAGCGCGGACGTCGTCGAGGTGGACGGCGAGCGCGTCTTCCTCCCGGAGAGCTTCACCACAATCATGGTCAACAAGCCCGTGGGCGTGGTCGTGACGATGCGCGATCCGCAGGGGCGGCCTACGGTCGCCGACCTCGTGTCCGACGTTCCGGCGCGGGTCGTTCCGGTCGGCAGACTCGACGCGGACAGCGAGGGGCTTCTCCTCATGACGGACGACGGCAGGCTCGCCCACCGCGTGACGCATCCCTCGTTCGAGCTCGACAAGGTCTACGAAGTGACCGCCCGCGGGGAGCTGAGCGAACCCGACAGGAGACGCCTCGAGGACGGCGTCGTTCTCGACGGCCGCAGAACATCGAAGGCGAGGGTCGACGTCGCATCGACGGAGCACAACCGGACCCTCGCCGTCGTCACGATCCACGAGGGCAGGAAACGGCAGATCCGCAGGATGTTCGAAGCGGTCGGCCACCCGGTTCGCGAGCTCAGAAGGGTGCGCGTCGGCCCGCTCGAGCTCGGAGACCTGCGTCCCGGCGCGTGGCGCAGCCTGACCCCGCGGGAGCTCAGGGCCCTGGGGAAGGCCGTGGGGCTTGACAGAACGCCCGAAACGTCTTGCGGGGAAGAGAACTCGCAGCTATAATCGATAGCTCGGTCGAAGTGACAGATGACACCGCTGGGCAGGCCTCAAGACGACCTCACATCGGGACGAGGGATACCAGCCTGATCATCGCGATCGACGGGCCGGCCGCGTCGGGCAAGAGCACGACGGCCCGGGCGGTGGCCGAGAGACTCGGGTTCACGTACATCGACAGCGGGGCCATGTACCGCGCGGCGGCTCTCTCCGCCATGCGGCGCGGGGTTTCGCTCGACGACGCCGACGCTCTCCGCCGCGTCGCGGAGGAGGCGACGATCGAGCTTCGGGACCGCGGTCGCGGGAACGTGTTCCTCGACGGCGAGGACGTGACCGCGGCCATCAGGTCGCGCGAGGTGTCCGACGCCGCGTCCGTCATGTCGACGGTGCCCGGCGTCCGCCGCGCGCTCGTCAGCCGGCAGCGCCGGCTGGGGGAGCGCGAGGACTGCGTCATGGAGGGACGCGACATCGGAACGGTCGTGTTTCCTGACGCCGACCTCAAGGTCTTTCTCACGGCCGGGGTGGAGGAGAGAGCGCGCCGCCGCTTCGCGGAGTCCGGAGGCGAGGGCGCGACGATCCAGGAGATCGAGCGCGAGATCGCGGGGCGCGACCGGCGGGACGAAACGCGCGAGGACAGCCCGCTTGTCAAAGCCCCCGACGCGGTCGTGGTCGACACGACGTCGATGACGATCGAGGAGCAGGTCGAGCGCGTGGTCGAGCTTGCCGTGGAACGAGGCGCGAACACGGCCGGGAGCGAGCGCGGAGCGCGCCGCTCGTGAGGGCGCACTACCGGATCGGCCGGGCCCTGGCCCGCCTGTTCGTCAGGCTCCTCTGGGGCTTCACGACGGAGGGCGGCGAGAGGGTCCCGGCGAAGGGACCGGTGCTTCTGGCGCCGAACCACATCTCCGGGTGGGATCCGCTGCTGGTCGGGCTGGGCTGCCCGCGCGAGACACACTTCCTCGCGAAGGAGGAGCTCTTCGAAAACCCGCTCCTCGCATGGCTCATTCGGGCGTACAACGCGATACCCGTCAGACGCGGCGCGTCCGACCGACGCGCCCTCAGACGGGCGGTCTCGGTCCTCAGGGGCGGCGGCGCGATGCTGATGTTCCCGGAGGGGACCCGCAGCCGGGACGGAAGGCTCAGAGAGGGACGCCCGGGCGCGGCGTGGGTCGCCGCGACGGCCGGAGCCATGGTCGTACCGGTCTGGGTCACGGGCGCCCGCGACCTCAAGGGCGCGTTCCTGAGAAGACGGCGGCTGCTGGTGCGTTTCGGAGCGCCGATCGCTCCGCCGGAGGACGGCGACTACCGGGCTCTCTCGGAGGCGATCATGTCCGCGATCCGGGAGCTGGCCGGAGGGGTGGTGGAGGCATGAAGGTCGAGGTCGCTCCCGGCGCCGGATTCTGCTTCGGCGTGAAACGGGCGCTCCGGCTCGCGTTCGAGGCGGCCCGGGGCGGAGACGGTCCGATCGTCACCCTCGGCCCGATCATTCACAACCCGCAGGTCGTCGAGCGGCTCGAGGACGAGGGGCTTCGGGTCATCCGGAGTCTGGACGAGATCGACACGGGAACGCTGGTCGTGCGGTCGCACGGTCTTCCGGCGTCGCTTCTGAACGAGGCCGGACGCCGGAACATCCGGATCGTGGACGCCACGTGCCCCTTCGTCAAGCAGGTGCAGGACCGGGCGAAGGAGCTGGAACGGGAGGGATACCTCGTCGTGGTCGTGGGCGAGGAGGACCATCCCGAGGTCCTGTCCATCACCGGCAGTCTCGAGCGGCCGGCCGTCGTCGTGGACGGGCCGGCGGGGCTCGACGCCGTCGGCGACGCGGAGCGAGTCGGCGTCGTCTGCCAGACGACGCAGCCGCCGGAGCGGCTGAGATCGGTGATCGCCGGGCTTCTGCGGACGGCGCCCGAGATCAAGGTGTTCAACACGATCTGCGAGGCCACGTTCGAACGGCAGGCGAACGCCCTCGAGCTGGCCGGGCGCGCCGACGTCATGCTGGTCGTCGGCGGAAGGAACAGCGCGAATACAAGGCGTCTCTGGGAACTGTGCCGCGAGGCGGACTGTGACGCCTACCACATAGAGACGGCCGGCGAGTTCGACCCCTCGTGGATCGAGGGCGCCGAGGTCGTCGGGATAACGGGAGGCGCTTCGACACCGCAGTGGATCATCGACGAGCTGGTGAACGCGGTGGAGAACGCCATGGCCTCCGGAGGGACCGGAGGAGGAACGCCGCCCTCAGTCGGCAGTGATTGACGTTCGAGAGGAGAGAGCAGGCAGGATGGTCGAGGACAAAGACAAAATCGAAACCCAGGACACGATGAACGAGAACGAAACGGAAACGGAAGCGGCTCCGAAGACGGAGGAGGACCAGCCGACCGGTACCGAGGAGGTCGCGACGGCCGGGACGAGCGGGACCGAACCGGACGAAGCCGCCGCCGGCGAGCCGGAACCCGAGGACATCGAAAGCGCGGTCGAGACCCCCGACGAACTGCCCGAGGAGGCTCTCGAGGCCGCCGAGAAGATCACGACGGCCATCGAGGTGTCGGACGACGAGCTCGAGGAACTCGGCTACACGCGCGAGGAATACGAGGCGATGGCCGAGATGTACGAGTCGACCCTCCGCTCGATCGACGAGGGCGAACTCGTCAAGGGCCGCGTTCTCTCGGTCAACGAGAACGAGGTGATGGTCGACATCGGCTTCAAGTCCGAGGGCCGGATCCCCATCGAGGAGTTCACGGAGCCCGACGAGATCAAGCCGGGCGACGAGATCAGCGTGCTGCTCGAGGCCACCGAGGACCAGGACGGCGAGGTCCGCGTCTCGAAGCGCAAGGCCGACTTCCTGCAGGTCTGGGACAAGATCAAGGAAGCGCACGACGACCAGTCGATCGTGGAAGGCGTGCCGAAGCGCCGGATCAAGGGCGGCCTCAAGGTCGACCTGTTCGGCGTCGAGGCGTTCCTGCCCGGCTCGCAGGTCGCGCTCAGGAGGATCCCGAACCTCGAGGACATGCTGGGCAAGAAGCTTCGGTTCCGCATCCTCAAGGTCAACAAGCGCAGAAGGAACATCGTCATCTCGCGTCGCGTCGTCCTCGAGGACGAGCGGCAGAGCATGAAGGAAGACCTCCTGAAGGAGCTCGAGGTCGGGCAGACCAGGCAGGGCGTGGTCAAGAACATCACCGACTTCGGCGCGTTCGTCGACCTGGGAGGCATCGACGGACTTCTCCACATCACCGACATGAGCTGGGGCCGTATCAGGCACCCCTCGGAGCTCGTGGCAATCGGAGACGAGCTGACCGTCAGGGTCCTCTCGTTCGATCCGGAGCGCGAGCGCATCTCTCTCGGACTCAAGCAGCTCGCCGAGTACCCGTGGGAGAACGTCGAGGAGGAGTTCCCGGTCAACTCGAAGGTCCGCGGCAAGGTCGTGTCGATCACCGACTACGGCGCGTTCATCGAGCTGAAGGAAGGCGTCGAGGGCCTGGTCCACATCTCCGAGATGTCATGGACGCAGCACGTCCGACATCCATCGAAGATCCTGGGCATCGGCGATATCGTCGAGGTGAAGGTCCTGAACGTCAACAAGCCGGAGGAGAAGATCTCGCTGTCCCTGAAGCGGACCGAGAGCGACCCCTGGCAGGACCTCGACACGAAGTACCCCGTCGGCACGCGGATCGAAGGGCGTGTCCGGAACCTGACCGACTTCGGAGCGTTCGTCCAGCTCGAGGAGGGAATGGACGGTCTCGTCCATATCTCCGACATGTCCTGGACGAAGCGGATCAAGCACCCGAGCGAGGTCGTGCACCGCGGCGAGAAGGTCGAGGTCATGGTTCTGGGCATCGACAAGGAGCGACACAGGATCTCTCTCGGCATCAAGCAGTGCCAGGAGAACCCGTGGCCCGAGATCGCCGAGAAGTACGCCGTCGGGACGGATGTGGAGGGGAAGATCTCCCGCATCCACAAGTCGGGCATCGTCGTCGAGATCCCGGAGGACATCGAAGGCTTCGTGCCGATGTCGCATCTGGCCCTTCCGGACATCTCGAGGGTCGAGGCGCGCTTCGCACCGGGCGATACGATCCCGCTGGAGGTGATCGAGGTCTCGCCTGAGAACCGACGCATCGTCCTTTCGGTCAAGGCCTACATGGAGAAGCAGCCCGAGGAGGCGCTCCAGGAGTACATCGCCGCCCACGAGGTCCGGCCCGAGCTTCTGGAAGGCAAGAAGGGCGAGGACGAAGAGGGGGGCGCCGAGGGCGAGGAGAAGCCCGAGGATTCCGACGAGGCCGGAACCGAGGAGAAGGCGGAGGGCGCCGAGGGCGAGGAGAAGCCCGAGGCCTCCGACGAGGCCGGAACCGAGGAGAAGGCGGAGGACGCCGAGGGCGAGGAA
>CAZQSB010000020.1:30523-43362 GCA_964596015.1 uncultured bacterium
TCCGACGAGGCCGGAACCGAGGAGGAACCCTCCGCGGACGAGGAAGAGGACGACAAGAAGCCCGAGTCCGGAAACGCTGAGTCGTCCGAAGAGGACGAGACCCGGTAGTTTCACGGACGCATCGGCGCCTCACGGGGCGCTCCGATCAGAGGTTCGGGGGGACTCGTGCTCGGGTCCCCCCGTTTTCATGCGAGGCATGTGACGGCATGGAACGGAGCGGAAGGCCGACCGTTTCCCTGACGACGGTCGGATGCAAGCTCAACCAGTACGAGACCGAGGGGCTCGCCGAGCGATTCGAGCGAGCCGGCTATGACATCGTGCCCGACGGCCGACCGGCCGACGTGTGCGTCGTGAACACATGCACCGTGACCACGCGCAGCGACTACCGCTCCCGTCAGATGCTCAGGCGCGGAGCGCGGCGGAGCGGTCTCGTCGTCGCGACGGGGTGCTACGCCGAGCGCGAACCCGACGCACTGGCCGGAATGCCCGAGGTCTCGCTCGTGGTCGGGAACGGGTCCCGAGGCGAGCTGGTGGGTCTCGTGGGAGACGCGCTGGCCGGCAGGAGCGTGGAGAGAGTCTACCACGGTCGGATCGACCCGACGCTCTGTGACGGCTACGACGTGTCGGACTTTCGCGGCCACACCCGCGCATTCCTCAAGATCCAGGACGGTTGCGACCATCACTGCACCTACTGCGCGGTCCCCGGCGCCAGAGGACCCTCGAGGAGCCGACCGGGCCGGGACGTGACAGGCCAGCTCGGGAGACTCGCGGAGGCCGGATACCGGGAGGTCGTCCTGACCGGAGTCCACATCGGCTGCTACGAGGACCCGGAAGCCGAGACGCGGGGTCTCGCCGGGCTCCTCCGGGAGGCGGTCGAGGTCCCGGGCATCGAGCGCGTGCGGCTCGGTTCCCTGGAGCCGACCGAGCTCACCCCGGAGCTGGCCGAACTCATCGTCACCGAGCCGCGGGTCTGCCCACACCTTCACATCCCGCTCCAGAGCGGCTCGGACCGCGTCCTCGCGCGAATGGGCCGGCGCTACGACGGCGAGTCCTACGTCAGGACCGTCCGACGCGTCACCGACAGACTGCCGAGCTGCGGGCTGGGGGCGGACGTCATGGTGGGATTCCCGGGAGAGACCGACGAGGACTTCCAGCGGACACTCGACATTGTCGGGAGGCTTCCGTTCACGTACCTCCACGTCTTCTCGTACTCGCCGCGGCCCGGGACCCCCGCCGCGGACTACGCTGGACGGGTCGACGGAGTGGAGAAGCGCCGGAGGAGTCGCGCACTCAGGGCGGTGTCGAGAGGGAGGTCCCTCGAGTTTCGCCGCTCGCTCGTGGGGCAGAAGCTCGAGGTCCTGTTCGAGGACCGCGAAGACCTCGAACCGGGAACGGCGACCGGGCTTTCGGGAAGCTACGTGCGGGTCGACGTTCAAACGAACCAGGAGCTCGCGAACGGGGTGGCCGAGGTCGAGATCACAGGGGCCACGCCCGAGCGCACCGAGGGCGTCGTCATCGAAGGCACTCTCAGACAGGGAAGCCCGTGAAGTTCTACATCGAGACCTACGGGTGCCAGATGAACGAGTACGACTCCCGTCTCATCGGAGAGCGTCTCGCCGCCGAGGGCCACGTTCCGGTGGCGGAACCGGGCGATGCGGACGCGGTCATCATCAACACCTGCAGCGTGCGCGAGCGCGCGGAGACCCGGGTCCTCGGGAGGCTCCGTCACCTTCGCGGGCTCGCCCCCGCCGACTCGGTCATAGCGGTCGTCGGCTGCGTCGCCCAGCGGCTGGGCCGCGAGCTGCTCGAGACGACGCCGGTCGACCTCGTGGTGGGAACGGACGCGTACCGTCGTCTCCCGGAGCTTCTGGTGGCGGCGCGCGAGGCGAGACGGGTGTGTACGCCGGTCGAAGCGACCGAGTCGTACGACGACCGCCCGTCGCCGTCAGGCGCCTGCGTGACGGAGTTCGTCGCCGTCATGCGCGGGTGCAACAACTACTGCAGCTACTGCATCGTGCCGTACGTCCGGGGGCGCGAGAGGAGCAGACCGGCCGCGTCGGTCGTGGAGGAGATCTCCACGCTCGTCGACCTGGGCACCAAGGACGTCACCCTCCTCGGACAGAACGTCAACTCGTACCGCGACGGGGACGTCGGTTTTCCTGAGCTTCTGAGGCGCGTCTCCGCCGTCCGCGGACTCGAGCGGCTCCGGTTCGCGACGTCTCACCCGAAGGACCTCTCCGAGGAGCTCATCGAGACCATGGCGACGACGCCCACCGTCTGCGAGCACCTCCATCTTCCGGTGCAGTCCGGCTCGGACCGGATCCTCACGGCCATGGGGCGCTCGTACGACCGCGCGCACTACCTTCGTCTCATCGACCGCGTCAGGAAGAGCATTCCGGGCATCGCCCTCACGACGGACATCATCGTCGGCTTCCCGGGCGAGACCCGGGACGACTTCGAGCAGACGACGTCCCTCATGAGGAGCGTGGGCTTCGATTCGGCGTTCATGTTCCGCTACTCGGTCCGGAGCGGGACCGCCGCGGCCCGTCTCGAGGACGACGTGCCCGAAGAGGAGAAGATCGAGCGTCTCACGAGCATCATCGATCTCCAGAAGGAGATGACCACCCGGATCAACGAAGAGCTCGTCGGTCGGACGGTGGAGGCGCTGACCGAGGGTCCGAGCCAGCGGGACCCCGAGGTCCTGTTCGGCCGCACGCGGACGAACAAGGGCGTCGTGTTCACGGGCCCCGCGGACCCGGGGGAGTTGGCCGACGTGCGCATCCTTGAAACCTCGGCCTGGACGCTTCGTGGGACGATGAACGACCCCTCAGAGCGGCGGAAGAGCGACGGGAGAAACACCTTGCGGCGGCCGACGGAGCGTTGCTAGACTGTCGCTGCCGCGGGAGACCCGCGGGCGGGCGCGCTTCGGTTCGAGTCGCGGCCGGGCGCATCGCACAGGATTCTCCTAAGGATCGGGAGGTGCAGGCGTGTGGGTCCTGAGAATGCTGCTCATCCTCATCCTCGTCGTGGCGATCACGTGGTTCGCCATGATCAACAGCGGTGAGAGAGCGACCATCTCGCTCGGCACCGCGGGCTTGACCTTCGAAGACGTCCCACTGGTCCTTCTGCTCTTCGAGGCCTTCGTTATCGGCGCCGTCGTCTGGTTCTTCGTGTCGATCTTCCATGAGTTCACGCTGCGCCGACGCATTCATGGGCTCCGCCGCGAGAACAGGGACCTCCAGCAGGAGATCGCGGGGCTCAGGAACATCTCTCTCGAGGAGATCGAAGCGGAGAGGGAAGGCGAGGAGTAGCCGCATCGGGAGGTCATCGTGAACGCGCTGGCCCTGACACTGATCGCCATCGCGGCGGCCGTGGTCCTGCTCGCGTGGCGGGTGGCCGCCATGCGAAGGTCGCGCGAGGCGCGTGAGGACGTCACGCCGTACCGACTGGGCATCGACGCCATGATCCGGGGCGATCGCGAGGAGGCCGTGAGGCATCTGGCCGCGGCCGTGCGCGAGGATCCACGGAACGTCGACGCCTACATCAAACTCGGCAACCTCCTCCGCGAGCAGGGGCGGGCCCGTCAGGCCGTCCAGGTGCATCGCGAGCTCCTCGTGAAGCGAAGACTTTCGAAGGCGCTCAGGAACGAGATCACGATGAACCTCGCGCTCGACCTTCGCGAGGAAGGCCGTTGGACCGAGGTTCTCGAGAGCCTGGCGTCTCTCGACCGCGCGAGCAGGAGCGACCCCGAGATGCTCGAACTCGCCAGGGACGCCTACGAGGCGACGGGCGACTACGACCGCGCGCGGGAGGCTCACCGCGAGTTCCTGAAGACCGACGGCGAGGGACCCGAGCTGGGGATCTACCGCGCCCACCTGGCGCTCCTGGCGCTCAGGTCGGGCGACACGGCGCGGGCGCGTTCCGAGTTCCGGGCGGCCCTCAAGGAGAGCCCGCAGAAGGCCATCCTGGCGAACGTCTACCTCGGCGACATCGCCGCCGAGGAGAAGGACACCGACCGCGCCATCGCGTACTGGATGAAGCTCGTCACCGAGCGGCCGGAGTGCGCTCACGTCGTGTTCGAGCGGCTGGAGAAGGCGTTCTTCGAGGTCGGCGATTTCGGACGCATGATGAGCATCTATGAGGACGTCGTGTCGAGAGCACCCTCGAGCGCGCGGGCCCTCATCGGCCTGTCGAGGATGTTCGAGCGGAAGGGCGCCATCGACGACGCGGTCAGGACGGCCCGCGAGGCGACGAAGCACGAGGGCCCGAAACTCGCAGGACACAGACGTCTCATCGAGCTCCTGGTGCGCCAGGAGCGCTTCGAGGAGGCGGCCGGGGCCGCGGACACCCTGCTCGAGACACTGAGTTCGGTGAGTCCGACCTGTCCTTCCTGCGATTCCCCCGTTCCGGAAGGAGCGTGGCGCTGTCCCGCCTGCCGCGCCTGGCTCGATGCCTGCTGAGTCCCGCACACACACAGTCCCGGTCGTGCTCGCAGTCGTGTTCCTGTCTGTGTTCGTCCTTTCGGCCTCGGCGCAGCCCGCGGCGAGCGAGGCCGTGGCCCGCGCGCGGGCGCTGGAGCAGTCGGGCAGGGCGAGAGAAGCGGCGGTCTATCTGAGGGAGCTCGTCGAGTCGAACGAGCGGCTCAAGGAGAGCGCGACCGTGCTGCTCGAGCTTGCGCGGCTCACCGCCGACGTCGACACGCTGACCGCGCTCCTGGACGCGGCCGTCGAGGCGGCGGGCAGGCCCGAGGAGGTCGCGGCCGCGCACATGATGCGCGGCGATCTGCTCTACGCGAGGGGACGCTACACGGCCGCGGCCGATGAGTACGCGCGAGCGGAGCGCGCGGCCCCGGCGTTCAGGCCGGGCGCGGCGGCTCTCCGTCGCGCCGAGAGTCTTCTGGCGGCAAACGACGGTTCGGCCGCGCTGGAGGCCTTCCGCGCCCTGGCCGGGGCCCCGGGCGCCCTCGAGGACGTCCGGCCGTGGGCCGAGCTCGGCGCCGCCAGGTCCCTCCTCGAGATAGGGCGGTTCGACGAGGCCGCGCGGTCCTTCGAGAACGTCGCCGCAACCTACGCGGAAGACGACGTCAGGCAGCTGGCGCTCGCGGGAGCGGCGGCGGCCCGCGACCGTCTCGGCGACCACGCGGCGATGGTCGAACTCCTCTCGTCGCTCATCGACGAATACCCGGGGACGTTCCATTCGACGGTCGCCGAGGAGAGACTGTCCCGTCCGGCGCCGCCGGACACGGCGGCCGGCGACACCACAGCCCAGTCGAGCGAGACTCCCTGAACCAGGTCGTCCCCACGACCTCGAGACCGGAGGCCGCGAGTGGCCGAGCTGACGCCCATGATGCGCCAGTACCGGAGGATCAAGCAGGAGCACGGAGACGCGCTCCTGCTCTTCCGCATGGGCGACTTCTACGAGACCTTCTTCGAGGACGCGAAGCTCGCGTCGTCAGTGCTCGGCATCGCCCTCACGACGCGCGACAAGGGAAGCGACAACCCCATCCCGCTTGCCGGCATCCCGTATCACGCTCTCGACTCCTACCTGGCCCGGCTGGTCGCCGCAGGCGTCAAGGTGGCCATCTGCGATCAGGTCGAGGATCCGAAGAAAGCGCGCGGACTCGTCAAGCGCGAGGTGACTGAGATCGTCACCCCGGGCACGGTGATGGGAGAGGGGTTGCTCGACGAGCGCCGCTCCAGCTATCTCGTCTCGGTCGCTCCGACACGATACGCCGTCGGACTGGCGAGGGTCGATCTCTCGACCGGAGAGTTCACCCTCACGGAGGTAGAACACGGCGACGTCCGCCGCGAGATCCTCAGGGCCGACGCCGCCGAGATCATCGTCCCCGAGTCCCCGGCCGAGGAGGAACCTCTGCTGTCGGTTCTGGCGGAGCTCCGCGGCGTGACGGTGACGCGGCTCGCGGACTGGGAGTTCGCGCCCGGCGAGGCGGCTTCGGCCGTCAGGGAGCACTTCGGAGTCGCGAACCTGGACGGGTTCGGGGTGTCCGACATGGACGCGGGCGTGGCCGCCGCCGGGGCCGCACTGAGATACCTCCGCGACCTCAAGCGCCGCGACCTCACTCAGATCACGACACTGCGGCCCGTCGGCGCGGCGGAGCACATGGTCCTCGACGAAACGACCCAGAGGAACCTCGAGCTCGTTGAGCCGATGGAACGGGGACTCGAAGAGGCGACACTGCTCGCCGTTCTCGACCGCACCGTGACCGCCATGGGGGCCCGCCTCATGAGGCAGTGGGTCCTTTACCCGCTGCTCGATGTCGAGAGGATCGGCCGACGGCACGACGCGGTCGGAGAGTTCCTCGACGACCCGGCGCTCAGAGAGTCGGTCAGGCTGCTCCTGGCGGAGCTTTGCGACGTGGCCCGCGTCATGGGAAGGGTCGGATCGGGACACGCCTCGCCGCGAGACCTCGCGCAGCTCAGGCGCGGTCTCGAGATCGCCCCCGGGATCGCGGCGGCCTGTCTGGACGCGGACGGCGCTTCGATCAGGGCGCTCGGCGGACTCGTTCCGGACGTCTCCGACGTCGAGTCGTTCCTGTCAGCGGCGATCAACGACAGCCCGCCGGCGACCCTGCGCGACGGCGGAGTCATCCGGGACGGATACGACGAGGAGCTCGACCGGCTCAGGAGCGTCACGAGGGACGGCAAGGGGTGGATATCCCGGCTCCAGACCCGCGAGCGGGAACGCACCGGCATTCCCTCTCTACGGATCGGCTTCAACAAGGTCTTCGGCTACTATCTCGAGGTGCGGAAGACCCACATCGAACTGGTCCCGGACGACTACGTCCGCAAGCAGACGCTCGTGAACGCCGAGCGCTACGTGACCCCGGAACTCAAGGAGCATGAGGAGACGGTCCTCAACGCCGAGGAGCGCATGGTCCGGCTCGAGGCCGAGCTCTTCGAGCGGGTCCGGGCGAGGGTCGCCGGTTCCTCACAGGCCATCCAGGCGCTGTCGGCCGAGCTGGCGCGCATCGACGCGCTCGCCGGTCTCGCCGAGGTCGCGGCGGAATCGCGGCTCGTCCGCCCGACCATCGACGACTCCGGCGTTCTGCTGGTGCGAGACGGCAGGCACCCCGTCGTGGAGAGCATCCTCGAGGGCGAGGCCTTCGTGCCGAACGACCTCGACCTGTCGACGGACGAGAGGCAGATCCTGCTGATCACCGGTCCCAACATGGCCGGCAAGTCGACGTATCTCAGGCAAACGGCACTCGTCGTCATCATGGCCCAGATGGGTTCGTTCGTCCCGGCCCGCGAGGCTCACGTCGGCCTGGTCGACCGGGTCTTCACGAGGATCGGAGCGACCGACGCTCTGGCCAGGGGACGGAGCACGTTCCTCGTCGAGATGAGCGAGACCGCGAACATCCTGAGAAACGCGACCGACCGGAGCCTGGTCCTCCTCGACGAGATCGGTCGCGGAACCAGCACCTTCGACGGCCTTTCGATAGCCTGGGCGGTCACGGAGCACCTCCACAACCGGGAGACAGGGAGGCCGAGGACGCTCTTCGCCACGCACTACCACGAGCTCACGGAGCTCGCGGAGGTGCTGCCGCGGCTCTGGAACATGAACGTGCTGGTCAGGGAGTCCGGAAACACGATATCGTTCCTGAGGAAGGTCGCGCCGGGGGCCGCCGACCAGAGCTACGGCATCGAGGTGGCGCGGCTCGCGGGCGTTCCCGACGCCGTCACGGCGCGTGCCCGGGAGGTTCTCAGGAATCTCGAGTCGTCGCAGTACGACTCGGACGAGGTCCCGCGACTGGCCGCGGGCGAACACGGTCCTCTGGGGCCGGAGAGCCCGCAGCTCCCGCTCTTCGCGGCGTCGACCTCGGCGGTCGAGCGGGCCATAGGCGAGCTCGATCTGGACACGATGACGCCGCTCGAGGCGTTCGACCGGCTCCGGAAGCTCAAGGAGGAGGTCGAGAGCCGCTCGTAGCGGCGCGGCGTCCCGGGAGCGTGACCGGACCGGGCGAGAGCGAGACGGAACACAGAGGGAAGGGGACAGCGTGGCTCGAAGGATCCACACGCTCACGGAAGCTGTCTCGAACATGATCTCGGCCGGCGAGGTCGTCGAGGGACCGTTCTCTGTCGTCAAGGAGCTCGTCGAGAACGCCATCGACGCGGGCGCCGACGAGATCAGCGTCGAGGTCAAGGGCGGGGGCGGAGACCTCGTTCTCGTCAGCGACAACGGCGTGGGGATGGAGCGCGACGACGCCGTCGATTCGTTCAAGCGATACGCCACGAGCAAGCTCTCGAGCGCCGAGGAGCTCGACGTCATCGAGACGCTCGGGTTCAGGGGCGAGGCCCTCCCGTCGATAGCATCCGTCTCGAGGGTCCGGGTCGTCACGTGCGAGCCGGGGAGCGTCGAGGGAACCGAAGTGACGCTTGTCGGTGGCGAGCTCCGGGACGTACGTCCCGCGGGACGCGCGCCCGGAACGACCGTCGAGGTGTCGTCGCTCTTCTTCAACACGCCGGCGAGGCGGAAGTTCCTGCGGAGCGACCGCGTCGAGACGCGCAGGATCATCGAACTCCTGACGGAATACGCTGTGCTCTATCCGGCCATCCGGTTCGACGTGGCCGTCGACGGCAAGCTGGAGCTCTCGGTCCCGCACGCGTCCGGACTGCGCGACCGCGTAGCCGCCGTGCTCGGGACTTCCCTCCTCGAGGACCTCTTCCCGGTCTCGTCCGCGGAGGGCGGCTACTCGCTCTCAGGCCTGGTCGGGAAGCCGTCGGTCGCCCGCGCCCGCGGAGCGCTCCAGATCGTCGCGGTCAACGGCCGCCCCATCGGGAGCCGGCTTGTCGGCGCGGCCGTCCGCTCGGGCTACGGTGAGCTTCTGCCGAGAGACCGTCACCCCGTGTACGTGCTCCTCGTCGACATCGATCCGACGCTCGTCGACGTCAACGTCCATCCGACCAAGCGAGAGGTGCGCTTCGGCGACACGCGCAGGGTGTTCGGCCTCGTTGAGGCCGCAGTCCGGAAGACGCTCCTGTCCCGCGACAGCGCTCCTCGCTTCGGCGGCGTCAGGGACGGGAGCCCTGACAGCGGCTGGTCGGGACCGCGGGCGTCGGGGAGTGTCCCGGCCACCCAGCTCTCGCTTCCGCGCGACATGCAGGAGGGGTTGCAGACGGAGCCCGGAGCGCCCCCCTCCGAGAGCGAGCGCGTGGTCGACCCGCTCGAGGAAGTGAAGTTCTGGCAGCTCCACCACCAGTATGTCTTCGTCCAGACGCGGGAGGGCGTCCTCCTCCTGGACCAGCACGCCGCTCATGAGCGGGTCGTCTACGAGGAGGCGCGACGTCGGTTGACCGGCGCCGCCGAAGAGGGGACCAGCCAGCAGCTTCTGTTCCCGGTCACGGTCGACCTGTCGCCCGAGGAGTGGAAGGCGTTCGAAGAGGTCGGGGCACTGGTCGACAGGCTGGGGTTCTCGGTCCGTCCTCTGAGCGGTCGCACCGTGATGATCGAATCGGTCCCCGGAGCCTTCCCCAGGATCGCTCACGAGACCGTCCTCAAGGACATCCTCGCCTCTTTGCCGTCGGGCGCGTCGGGTACGCGTGACTACGTCGAGAGCATCGCGAAGACGTTCGCCTGCCGCACCGCCATCAAGGCCGGCGACCGCCTTCGCGAGGAGGAGATGCGCGCCCTGGTGGACCAGCTCTTCGCCACAGAGCTTCCGTACTCCTGTCCGCACGGAAGGCCGACGTTCATGCGGATGACGCTCAGCGAACTCGACAAGCGGTTCGGAAGAACATGAGCAACGGGCGGAGCGCCGAAGAGCGGAGGTCCCGGCGACGGACCGTGATGGCCGTCGTCGGCCCCACCGCCGTCGGGAAGACCGGCGTCGCCGTGCGGGTGGCCCGGGAACTCGGCGGCGAGATCGTGTCGGCCGACTCGCGCCAGATCTATCGCGGCATGGACATCGGCACGGCGAAGCCCGACCCCGCGGCGACGCGTCCGGCGCCGCACCATCTCATCGACATCGTGGAACCCTCTGAGCGTTACGACGCGGCCCGCTTTGCGGCGGACGCCGAGACGGCGATCGCGGACATCGTGGAGCGGGGCCGCGAGCCCCTCGTGGTCGGCGGCACGGGATTCTACCTGACGTCGCTCTTCGAGGGGCTCTTCGAGGGTCCGGGCCGCGACCCCGAGGTCCGCGCCCGTCTCGAGGAGGAGGCCGAACGCGTCGGCTCACCAGCCCTCCACGAACGTCTCGCCCGCGTCGACCCCGCGACCGCCCGGAGGCTCCATCCGAACGACGCGGTCCGCATCGTCCGGGCGCTCGAGGTCTTCGAGGTGACGGGAAGGCAGCTGTCCTCGTGGCACGAGGACAGCCCGCGCGACACGCGCTTCGACGCCTGGTACACGCTCCTCACGATGGACCGCGAGCGGCTCTACGAGAGGATCGAAGACAGGGTCGACGGAATGGTCGAGGCGGGGCTTCTTGAGGAGGTCGAGGGCCTCGTCCGGTCGGGGAGGCTCGCGGAGGGCATGCCCGCGGCCGACGCCCTCGGCTACCGCGAGCTCCTTCCGGTGGTACGAGGGGAGGCGGAGTTGGCCGACGCGGTGCAGCTCATCAAGCGCAACACGCGCCGCTACGCCAAGCGGCAGATGACGTGGTTCGGAAAGACGCCCGCCGACCTGGTCGTCGACATGGGGGAGATGACCCCCGATGAAGCGGCCGGCCGCGTGCTCGACGCGTGGGCGGGCTCCGGAACGCCGGGTCGCTGAGACCGCGCCGCCTCGAGGGGTGTCCGGGGCCGCTACTGCAGGTATCCGAGCGCCCTGAGCGCCTCGATGCGCTCGGGACTGAGCTCCTCCGCCGCCAGGTCCCTGGTCTCCGTCGTCGCCAGCCACTCGTTCACTCTCTGCGCCATGCCGCGCCGGACATCCGGCATCTCGTCGGCCAGGTTGACGGTCTCGGCGGGGTCGTTCTCGAGATGGTAGAGCTCCTCGAGGCCGATCTCAGGCGAGTCGATGTACTTCCACGGCGGAAGCCTCAGGCCGACGGAGATCCGCGAGGAGAGCGGCTTCGGGTTCTCGAAGTCGGTCTGGCAGAAGCCGGGGAGGTCGTCCGGGAGCGTGGCGCCGCCCGTCACGACGTCGGACAGGTCGAGCCCCTGAACGCCCGCCGGCACGGAGGCGTCCACGAGACCCAGAATGGTCGGACACACCTCGAGAAGCCGCACCTGCTCCGGCACTCTGCGCGGCGCGACGCCCGGCACGTGGACCATCATCGCGACGGCGACGAGCTGATCGTAGAGTCTGTTGCCGTGCGCGAAGTAGAACTTGTGCTCGAATCCCTCTCCGTGGTCGGTCACGAGCACGACGATGCACTCGTCGAGAGCGTCCATCCGCTCGAGGGCGTCGAGGAACCGGCCCACCTCCCGGTCCATGTACCTGATCTCCCCTTGATAGCGCAGCCACTCGCGCCGGAGAAAGTCCTCCGGCATCCGAAACTCCTCCCGGAAGCGGTCCTGCGGATCGTCGTAGGGCACGGGCACGCCGGCGAGATCCGCCTCGGCCGCGAAGTCGAACTCCTCCGGAGGCTCGTAAGGCCAGTGGGGGTCGAAGTAGTGAACGTACGCGAAGAACGGCCTGCCCCGGTTGGCGTCGATCCAGGTCGCCGCGCGGTCGGTCATGACGTTCGCGGGGAGCTCGATCGAGGCGACCGACGCGTAGCCGAGGGCCGAGAGGATCCGTCTGAGGGCCAGCGACCGGTGGAGCACCCAGGGAGATTCGGTCGGCTCGACGTACGTGTCGAAACCCTGGTCCGTGCCGTAGAAGCTCGAGAGCACGGTGGCGGCCGCGAACGCGCCGGTCGTGTAGCCTCGCCCGCGGAGAACCTCGGCCAGCGTCGTGATCTCGGCGGGCAGCGCCTTCGTGTTGGTGTCGACGCCGTGCGTCATCGGGTAGAGCCCCGTGAAGAGCGTGGCCGCGGTGGGGCGGGTGAGCGGTTCAGGGGTCACGCAGGACTCGAAGAGCACGGAGCGCGCGGCGAGACCGTCGATCCTGGGTGACAGCCCGAAGTCGGAGCCGTAGCAGCCCAGGCAATCGATCCTCGTTGTGTCCAGCATGATGAGCACGATGCTGGGCGTCTCGGGCTCCTCGCGTTCGCTCTCGATGTCGGCCGGTCCGAGGTCCACGAAGCCTTCGACGCGTTCTATCCCGGCACCGGCGACTGCCCAGTAGATGGGAACGACCAGAAGGACGGCAAGGACGAAGACCCTCGACCAGCTGCCGCGCGGGTGGCGGGACGCCTGCCTGAGGAGCAGCAGCACGACGGCGGCGGCGACGGCGAGCGACAGGACGTCCAGCACGAGCGAGACCGGCTCGGTCGCGCCGCGGGGCGAGAGCCGGTTGACCGACAGGAGCCAGTAGAAGAGAACGGCCGCGCCCAGGACGAGCGCTCGTCCTCCGGCCGGGGTCGTCGGGGCCGTCCAGCGGCCACCCGACACGGCGCGCAGGAGAAGCCCCGCGAGCACGGCCAGGATGCCCACCGCGAGCCCCGCGCCCGCGTAGATCAGCGTGTTCCAGAGGACCATCACGCCGAGACTCCCGCTCCACGAGACGGGGAGCTTGAGAAAGAGGATGATCCACTCGAGCACGGCGAACGCAGCGAAGATCACGGCGCCGCTTCCGATGGTCGCGCCGGCGAATGCTGCGAAGGAAGTCCGCTCTGTACGCTCTGGCATCGTCACCGTCCCGTCTCTGGGTCGACTGCTCGCGCTGACAGGGTGATTCTACGGTCTCAGGTGCCCTCAGGCAAGCCCGGGAGCGAGGGCGCCGGCGTGGCGGTCCCGCGGGCCGGAAGCAGCCCCAGCACGGGCGCCGGC
>CAZQSB010000021.1:0-43286 GCA_964596015.1 uncultured bacterium
CTGCCGGGGGCCCTGTCGAGCTCATCGCTGTTCATTGGCACCGCCGCTGAACGGACGGTCCGGCGCCTGCCGCCGAGGCGGGAACCGCTACTCGTAGGCCCCCTCGAACTCCTCTGCAGGGGGCTTCAGCGGCTCCATGCCCTCCATGGCCTGCTCGAGGGCGGGGTCCATCTCGGCGTTGTCGTCGCGGGTCCACCGTCCGTCGAGTTCGACGTGGATGGGCGTGTGCCGCTCGATGTAGTGAACGACGGCGTCCATGATGGTGGTCGAGGTTCTCATGGTCTGGTCGTCCGGGATGCCCGGCAACATGTAGAGACCGGCGTTCCCGGCAGCGAGGAAGTCGCTTGTCGACACGCGGTAGGTCTCATCCGGCCGCCACTGCTCGCCGCCGACCGTGAAGTGCGTGATGCGGTCGTAGTCGGGTCTGGTCTTGTTGTAGACGATGGTCGCGCCCGACATGTAGACGCCGTGGTGGTCGTCGCTGATGCGGTACTCGATGATCTCCTTCAGGAGCCGCCCGTCGATCTCGTAGACCACAAGGCTGTTCCCGAAGGGAAGCACCCGGAAGACCTGCCGAGGCGTGATGGGGCCTGCGGAGATCTGGTCGCGGATGCCGCCCAGGTTCGTGAAGGCGAAGTCGGCGTCGGTCTCCTCCCGCATGGCGTCGCAGACGAGATTCCCCATGCGCGTCTCGCCCTCCCCGCCGCGCGTCAGGTTGACCTCGGCGTAGCCGATGACGCGGTCCATGCCCTCTTCCGCCTCTTCCACGAACCCCGCCACCATGGCGCCGGTCTCGGGATCCGGCCAATGCTCGTCCTCGAAGAGCGTGATGAGTCCGCCCCGGATGGACGGGAGGTCGTAGCCGGCGACCGACTCGGTCTCCGGGTCGATCAGGATGTCGACGTGCCCGACGCCCGAGCCCCGGCCGTAGGTCTGGAAGAGCAGCGTGTGCGTCGACGGCTCCTCCCAGGGCTTGTCGAAGCCCTTGTGGATGTGCCCGCCGAAGAAGACGTCGATGCCCGGAACCGCGTGCGCGATCTCCATCGCATTCGCGCCCCAACGGCCCTCCTCGAGCGGCTCACGCACCGTCCCTCCGCGCTCCTCCTCTTCCTGCAACATCTCCTCGTAGCCGACGCCCGGGTCGTAGGGGATCCCCATGTGACCGGACACGAAGACGATGTCGGCGCCCTTCTCCCGAACTTCATCCACGTACATCTCGGCGGTCGGGATGGACGGAAGGAACTGTACGCCCTTGACGTGCTCGGGGAACGCCATCTGCGGCGTGTCGGTCGTTGTGAGCCCGATGATGGCGACCTTGATGCCGTCGTACTCCTTGATGACGTAGGGCTCGACGAGGTCGACCTTGGTTCCGTCCTCCCACCGGAGGTTCGCGGAAAGCACGGGCATCTCGGACATCTCGATGAGATGCCAGAGGTTCTCGAGCCCCTCGTCGAAATCGTGGTTTCCGACGGTCCAGAGGTCGATGGGCACGTGGTTGAAGTACTCGATGACGGCCTCGCCCTTCCGGTAGTTTCCCACCGGCGTCCCCTGGAAGATGTCTCCCTGGTCGATGACGAGAACGTGTCCGCCCTCCTCGCGGGCCCGCTCGCGGACCCGCTCGATGTAGCTCACGGCCGAGGCCGCGCCGCCCAGGGGCGGCGGGAACTCCGGGTTCATGAACGTCGCGCCCGTCGGGTCGATGCCCCCATGGATATCGTTCGTGAAGATGACGGAGAGGCGCACGAGCCCGTCATCGTCGGCCGCTCCGACGGCGCCCGCCGCAAGGAGCACGGCCGCCAGCGCGAGCCACGCGGCCGGTCGTGTCATCCGGTTCATCATGTCGTCTTCTCCTCCCATCCTCGGATCCACCTGCCGGGCGCCGGGCGGTCCTCAGGAGCCGGTCGTGCTAGAAGGAATGAACCACCGTGAACGTCGCCCTGCTGGTCGTCTCCCGCACCCTTGCTTCGACCGACGTGAACTCCTCGTTCACGAAGTCGTAGCGGACGTCCTGAATGTCGTACTCACGGACGCCGATCTGGCCTCCCATGTCGACCCGGACGCCGAGGATGTCGAGCCCGAGGCCGGCCGAGAAGGCCGTTCTGGTCGTCGTGTCATCAACATAAGCCGGCTGGTAGAGGAAACCAAAGCGGAGGAACGAGTCGTCGTAGAAGCCGTGCTCCACGCCGAGACGGTAGACGATCGTGTCGTCGAAGTCCGGGTCGCCGCGGAGGTCGTCCTCGAAGGTCGACCAGTTCTGGAACTCGACGTCGAAGCTGACCGCGGTCAGGATCTCGTTTCTCGGGTGGTATTCGAATCCCACGATGAACGTGCTTGGATACTCGTACTCGAAGGCCCCGGACGACGTATCTCCCATGGCGCTTCTGATCTCGTAGTCGCCGTCGAGCGCGTAGCCGCCCCTGTAGACGACGCCGATGTCCAGACGGTGGAAGCGCTCGTAGAGCAGCCCCAGCGACACACGGCTGCCCGAGATGTCGTCGTACTCCGACCACGCCGAGGCGTCGTCGATCTCCGAATCCTGCGGGTGGACCCACCGCTCTCGGACGTCGAAGCTGCCGCGCAGGAAGTCGATGCCCAGGCCGACGTGGAATCCGTCCATGACGGTCTGTCCCAGTGAGACGGTGAGGGCGTCGACCCCGCCGTCCGACTCGAGGTAGTAGTCCTCGATGATGCGGTCCTCGGGCTCCGCCTGGCTGTCCGGGTTCCTGTGCTGCACGTGGTAGTCGTAGTTCATGTCGAGCTTCGGACGGTACGTGAGACCGACCGCCGGCATCCAGCGGCCGCCTCCCGGCGCGCGGTACGCGATGGCGCCGATGTAGCGATCGTAGAGCGCAGAGTTCAGCGCGTAGGTGTTGTCGGTGATCACGCCGTCGAAGCTGTCGTGGACCGGGACGTTCCGCGCCTCCTCCGCGTTGATGAAGAGCGTCGAGAATCCGGTCTCGAGTCCCTCCACCTTCGCGACGAGCGCGGGGTTCATGGCCATGCCCCTGACCCCGTCGGCGGAGGCGAGGCCCGCTCCCGCCATCGCCAGCGACCTTCCGTCGGCCGGCGCGATCTCGTTGCCGTAGAGCCTCTCGGCGAGCGTGTATCCAAAGGCGCTTCCGGCGGTCAGGAGCAGCGCGGCGAGGGCCGCCAGGGCCGTCGCTCGTCTCATGGTCTGCCTCCGTTCAGTTACGTTCTTCATCGTGTCATCCTCTGTTCCTCTGTCGGTCTACCACGAGTAGTCGAGCTGGATGCGGAACATCGCGTCGTCGTCACGCGCATACCAGGCGTCGGGCTCCGGGTTCGCGGGAGGATCGTTCTCGTTGTACTCCCGGGCGTCGACATACGTGAGCGGTACCGCGGAGTCGTTGGTCCACCGCAGCCTGATCGAGAGGTGGTCCGAGACCCTGTCGGAGATGGAGATCCAGTACCTGAAAGCCTGTCCGTCCATGACGGCGAATTGTCCGTCCTCGAAATTCCAGAGGAACCCGTCGTAGTAGAGGCCGGAGGCGGTCAGCTTCAGATAATCTGAGAAGTTGTGCGTGAACGTGGCGCCGAGCGCGTACGACGGCTCCCCCGCCGAACCGTAAGGCGGGTTCCCGCCGTCGGCCTCGAAGTTGTCCGTCAGTCGCGCCCTGGGCGGCCACTTGATCCAGGACCGTGACAGCAGGAACTCGACCTCGTCGTAGGCCGAGAGACGGTACTCGAGCCTCACGCGGGTCTCGACCTGGTCGTAGGTCATCGGCGTGAAGTGGTTGCTCTCAAGCCGCCCCTGCCACTTCTGCCGCAGGTTCATGACGATATTGTAGATGGGCTGGAACCTGAGCTTCAGCACGAGGCGCGAATAGTCCGCACCGTCGGCCTTCCTCTCCCAGACGTCATACTCGAAGGACGGCGTCAGTCGGTGCGAGAAGCGGTAGCGCGAGCTCAGGTAGAGTCCGCGCTCCGCCTGCGGCGCGTACGAGTTGACGTACAGAAGGCTGTACATGGGGTCGGCCACGTAGAACGCGTCCTCGAGGATCGTCCCCTTGTACCTTTTGTACTCGGCAAACCCCCTGCAGTAGGGGTTGTCGAAGGCGACGTCGTAGTCGCGATAGACGGCGAGCACGTTGAGGTTGGCGTACTGGGCGTAGCCGTTCAGGACGAGCGCCTTCGGGTCGTCCCCGAAGTCGGTGAGCTTGCCGTCGCTGTCGAGACCGGCGTACTCGCCGGCTATGACCATGTTGTCGTGGACCCACTGGAACTCGCTGCCCCAGACCCTGCGGAACTTGCCGGGGCTCGTGTACGTGCTCCAGTACTCGCTGTCCATGGCAACGAGATGGTCTTCGTCTTCGTCCGGCACCATCCAGCTGACGTCGATGGTCCCGTCGGGATCGTAGGCCGACTTGAAGTACTTATTGTACCGGGCCTCGTATCCGGAGAGTCCGATCCATGTCCCGGGACCGAAGACGTACTTGACGTTCCCGCCGAGCGTCTGCTCGTGCAGGACGTCCCGCATCGGCCTCAGGCCCCCCTGCTCGAGGTCCTCATTGTCGGTCAGCGGGGACATGATTATGTACTGGTTGGCCGTGCCGTCCGGGTTGAGGACGGCGTCCTTCCAGTCGTCCGAGTAGAAGAGGATGCTCCGGACGGGCCCCACCTCGAACTCGGTCGCAATGCCGTTCAGCTGGAACTCCTGCGTCGGCGAGACGTCGCCGAGGATACCGATGTAGCGCGTGTCGAAGCCGTATCCCGACATCCTCGACCGGAAGTAGTCGGTGTTCTGCATGACGAGGCCCTGGCCGAACGCGACCGCGTAGTTTCCGAGGATGATGTTGTCGAACCGGACCGGGCCCAGCTTCTGGTCCCTGAAGGTCACGTGCGCCTTCGTGGCGTCGAAGTCCCCCTCGGAGCCGAAGCCGCTGTAGAGGAGCGCGCCCGCGCGAATGCTCTTGCCGTAGCGGAGGCGCAGCTTGTGCTGGAAGACGGGCGTCGCGTTCTCGAGGTCGAGCCGGTCCCACCACGAGTCGTAGCCGTCGTACGACTGGTTCCTGTCCTCCCGGAGGAGCTCCTCTTCGTCGAAGAGCATCGGGTCGTACGAACGGAACTGGTAGCTTCCGCGGAATCCGGTGGTTGCCTCCGGTTCCTCGTACCGCACGAAGTTCCGGGCGTTGTAGTAGCCCCAGTACGTGAGCCCGGGGACGTTCCTGAGAGCGCTCTGGTACTCGATGCGGTTCCGCCGCGTGTAGCGGTAGATGGCGGCCGCGTCGGGTGGAGCGACGTTCTGGAGGTTCGCGAGCTGGTAGTACGAGGCCGTGTTGACGTCGAACGGGTCCTTCGCGAGGTCGATCCAGTGATCGACGAGCGCCTCGTTCGCCCCTTCCTCCGCCTCCCAGCTCCTGATGCGATAGTAGATCTCGTTGATCCGCTCGAGCTCCTCGTCCTCGATGGGCACGGCCTCGATGCGGACGAGCGGCTTCAGGCGCTCGAACTCCTCGGCCGTCACCTCATCGAGCGCGCGGATCTCGTAGACGCTCGTGAAGTACGCTCTGTACTCCCGGTAATGCCAGATGGCCTCCGCGGCCTCCTCGGAGATCGGCAGTTCCTTGATCTCCTCCAGGGTTGCGCGGTTCAGGTCGAGCTGCTCGGCGGCGGTCGCCTCGACCGCTCCGGCGAGCCCGAACCCGACAAGCACGGCCAGGAGTCCCAGGGTGACTCTTCGTCTCATCGTTCCTCCTACGCTTCCTTCGCCGCGCCGCAGTGTGCCGGGCGCGGCGCGTCCCGTGAGACAGCCGTGCTAGAACGTGAACCCGGCGCCGAAGTGATGCGAACCGGGGAGTGTCGCGTGTGACGTGTAGCTGTAGTCGATCCGGACCATGCGCCAGTGCGTTCCGAACCCGACCGACAGCCGGTCGGGCTGGTTCTGAAGACCGCCGCGGAGCGTCAGGTACTCGGCGATATCGAACTCGACCCCGAAGCACGCCCGCATGTCCTGCGTGTCCTGCTTCTGGAGCTCGAGGCTCGTGATCACCCCTCCGTACGGCCTGTACGCGACCCCCGCCGTGAACCACCGAGGCAGGTCCTCCGCATCCGGGTCACCCATCTTCGGGTTGTTGAAGTTCTTCATGAAGAACCCGAAGCTGGTGCGCGTGCGAAGCGTGCCGATGACGCCGACGTCGAAACCGACGGCCGTGGCGTCGCCGAGGTCCTCACCGGCCAGATCCTCCGTCCCGAACGACAACCCGTAGAAGTTCACGGCGTAGCCGATGGACAGCGATGAATGAACGTCCTCCATCACTGTGAACCCGTGCGCGAGGGCGAGCGTCGTCTCACGTTCGAGGTCGACGCCGCCGTACTCCACCGAGAGGATGCGGCCGCCGGCTCCGATGGTGCCGTACTTCGTGGGCACGCGGACAGCGACCGAACCCAGGTCGAGGAAGTCGTAGCCGTAGAGATCGACGTAGCTCCCGTAAACCCCGATCCCCTCCTGTTCAGCAAGCGCCGCGGGGTTCGTGAAGACGGCGGTCTCGTCGTCCGAGACGGCGACGAACGCGCCGCCCATCGCCCGCGCGCGCGGCGAGAGGTTCAGATTGTCGAAGACGCCCGCCGCGAACGCGGCCGTCGGCGCCAGGAGGAGCGCCGCGCAGAGGATCGCTCCTGCTTGTACCTTCCTCACGATGACCTCCTTGTCCGGTCCGGCTTGCCGGAACCGTTGCCCCAACAGAGTCTTCTCCGGTTATCTCTCATCAGTCGAGCTCCCGGCCGACCACGATCGGCACGGCGGCATCGCCGGCGTCGCCTCCCGTGTGGCTCCGGGACTGCACGTGGCAGATGTAGACGCCCACCGGGACCTTGTCTCCCTCGTCGTCGGTGCCGTCCCATGTCACGCGCTGGGCTCCGAGCGAGAGCCCGTCGTAGAGCGTCTTCACGCTCCGGCCCTGCAGATCGAAGATGCGCATCATCACGTAGCTGGCCTTCGGAGCGTTGTAGGCGATCGATATCGACTGGTCCGCGTCGATGTTCAGGATCAGCCGGTCCTCTTCGCCCGTCCCCACGACGAGCGACGCCTCGGCGCTCGAGGAGTAGCCGGCGTCGCGGATGATCATGTCGCTCTGATAGCGGGGCGCCAGCTCGTAGCCCGAGAAGTAGGGACGCGAGAGGTCGTACTGAAGGATGACGCCCATGACCTCGACGCTGTCCCCGAGCGCGAACTGGGAGAAATCGAGGTCGGAGAAGTTCTGGTAGACCTGGACGGCTCCCGAGCCGTCGTCGATGAAGTAGGCGAATCCCTCCACGCTGATGACGACGCCCGAGGTCGTGACGAACGAGCCTTCGTAGCGCTCGTCGTTGACATCGCCCGTCGGAAGCTCGATGGGTTCGACGATGTCGAAGCCGCGGGCCAGGACGGTGATGACCGAGTCGTCGATCTCCGTGGTCGCGCCCGCGCCGCTCGTGCCGCTGACGTAGTCGGTCACCGAGCCGGACGCCTTGACGAGGTCTCCGTAGATCGGCGGCTTCGGCATTGTGCCGAACGAATAGAGATTGATGCCCCAGTCGTGGAGGTCCTGGATGTACATGTTGGTCCGGTCCGGCTGGAAGACGCCGGGCGGCACCGTGGTGAAGCCGACGACACTGACGTTCTCGGTCACCATCACCGAGAATCCGTCGTCGTTCCACTCCTGGGTCTCCGAGATGGGCGTGATGTCGTCGAAATAGCCGCTGAAGCCTACCGTGGTATCCATCAGCGCGTTGGACGCCAGATCGTAGACCCCTGAGACCGAGATCGTGTAGAGCGAGTCCGGGACCTGCCGGGAGGTCGAGAGCAGCACGGTGCGGCCGTCCCTCGACAGCCACGCTTCGTTGAGGGCCAGCGTCCCAGCGACGTCGTACGCGCCGAGGTCCTCCGCGTCGCTTTCATTCACAGGCTCATTGAAGACCACGAGCAGGAACTCGCTGCCGGCGCCCGTGACGCTCGCAACGACCGGCCGGAGGACGTCCTCGGCCTCGTTCACCTCCCCCGGCGTCGGAGTCGACGACAGGATGAGGTCGGCGCTCGAGACGTCCGTGTCGGTCGAGAGCTCGTCCCGTCCCAGCGAGTAGTGCGCCGGGGGCGGGCCCGGGACCCATGCGTCGGCCGGTCCGCCGAGACCGACCACCGAGCAGGCGTCCGAATCGAGGAAGACCGGGTCGCGGTACTCGACGGCGTCGACGAGATACTCCAGCGTCCGGTCGGAATAGAGCAGGACCGCCTCGTAGGCCGGGATGCCGGCCACGAGCGTTCCGTTCTCGTCGTACCCGCCGACGAGCCTGATCTCCTGGCTCTCCGTCCCCGCTGTCGGATTCACGAGGATGAGGTTGTCGACCGTGGGCCAGTCGACGTCGCCGGCCCCCGCGTCGTAGAGCTCATAGTCCGGGTAGAACCCGAACACCGGCTGGAAACCCTGGGAACCGGTCCTCTTCGCGTCCTTCGCGACGATGAGGTACTCCCCAGCGGCGATCGAGGCGCCCGAAGGAAACTCCCAGAGGTTCGTCCCGCACTCCCCGGAGTCGTCGACATCGGTCAGAACCCAGCCGGTCAGGTCGACGGCCGACGAACCCGGATTGTGGAGCTCGATGAACTCGGCGCGGTCGCGGGAGTCCGTGGGGCGCGAGACAGCGTAGACCTCGTTGATGAGAACGACGCCATCCTCGGCCGACGCGCCGATCTCAACGACAGGCGAGGCTACGACTTCGGCGAGCGTCCCGTCGCCGGTCAGGACGGCGAAGGTCGAGGAGCCGGCCGAGGACGGAGTCCCCAGACCGCTGACCGTGACAGCGCCGACAACGTCCTTCTCGAGGGACGCTCCCGTCACGCTCACGCGCGACGGCGACGTGCTGTCGGCCAGCACGGTCGCTGAGGCGAAGGCCTCGCCTGAGAGCGAGACATCCGCGACGTCTCCGCTCCATGACCATCCCGAGGGGATCTCGATGTCGACGCGCGTGAGCGCGCTGCCCTCGCCCTCGAGTTCGAACGCGAGCGCGACCGTCTGGTCCGTGTACACGCGCTCCGGAGACACGGCGACGAAGCCGCTTCCCGGACCGAGCGAAAGGATCCATGACCGCTTTGGCGGGAGGATGCCGTGGCCGGGCTGCCAGCTCGGACGGGGGTCGGGCACGACGACGCCGTAGACGTCGAACGAATCGAGGGGCGCGGGCGAACCGCACACGTTCGTGTCGCGGTCGAGCCACAACCAGCAGAGCGTGTCGGCGTCGGCCATCTGCGTGGCGCCGTCGTTGTTCTGCGGACACGACCCGGGCCAGCTGTAGAGGAGCGAGGCGTTTCTGACGACCGCGTAGCTCCCCTCCCACTGCTCGCCGTTCACGTAGACGTCGTAGCAGTCGAGCTCCACAGGCTCCGGCATGGGATTGCCGGTGCTCAGGAGCTCGATGCCCGAGCCCGGAACGAGCATCGTACTGACGAAGACGGCCGTGCGCTTCGAGGCGGTCTCGACGACGACCTGACCCGTGACGAGCACGCTGTCCCCGGCGGCGACGCCGGGCGACGCCATCCCGTCCTGCACCACGTTCACTCCGCCCGTCGCGTCCTGGATATAGATGTCGTTGGTGTTGTCGAGGAGTCCGGTGCCGACCGTGACGACTCCGCGAACGGTGACGACCTCGTCCCAGAGGACGGGGAAGCCGTCCACATCGTCGGCGTTGACGTCGGCGATGGGGATCACGTCCGCGTGAAGCGGCGCCGTCAGGAGGACGACCAGGACTCCGGCGAAAAACGCTCCTCTTCTCATGGGTCTTCCTTTCGACGGTTCTTCCTGGCTCTATCCGTCCAGCTTGACACCGACGACGACGGGCATGGTGGCGACGCTCTTGTCGCCGTCCCTGTCGGCGGCCTCGAGTCTCACAATGTACGTCCCGGCCGGAACCAGGCGCTTGAGCTCATCGCGCCCGTCCCAGCCCTGGACGCCCGTCACGTAGAAATCGTCCTTGTAGTAACCGGGAAGGTCCGAGAACCCGGTGTACTCGCCCTCTGTGAGCGTCCGCACCCTCCGGCCCTGGAGGTCGTAGACCTCGATGGTGACAATGCTCTCCCGGGGCGCGGCGTACTCGATCGGCATGACGTAGCCGAGCTCGGGAACGAACGGCTTCGCCGGAGCGCGGAGCGTGGCGTTCGGCCAGTACTCCGGGTCGCCGGGCTCGGGAGCATCGGCGTACTTGAGGTCGCGCTGGAACCGCGGCACGAGCTCCCAGCCGTCGAAGTACGGCTGGTCGCGGTCGTACTGCAGCAGAACGCCGGTCACGTCGAGCGTGTCGCCGATGTCGAACACCGAGAAGTCGGTCGAGTCGTTGTTCGACTGGTAGATCTGGATCTCGGCGCCCGACCAGGGCTGGTGGATGTACATCGCCCAGTCGTAGTTGGTCTCGTTCACCACACCGATGGTCCTGACCAGTCGCCCCTCGTACTTCTCCTGCCCCACCTCCTGGAGGTTGAAGTAGGTCGGCTCGGGCGCGGGGTTCCCGGTCGAGATGACGACGATGTTGCTCGGGCTGCTGACCACGATCTCGGTGGTCGACCCGGCTCCGGTCGTGGAGCTGATGTACTCGACGACCTGCCCGGTCACCTGGACCGTGTCGCCGAGAGCGAGCTCGAACGGCAGAAGATCGAAGAGGAACACGTTGATCCCGCAACCGTCGTCCTCGATGTACATCGATGTGTAGATCGGCTGGAGGTAGCCCGGCGGGAACGTCACAGCGCCCCGTACCGTCACGGTCTGGCCCTCGAGCGGCGAGAGCCCCTGCGAGTCGAACTCCTGCACGTCGCAGATGGTGACGGCTCCAGCCGGCAGGGCGACCGCCAGGGCCGCTGCGGCAAAGAGGGCGGCGAACGCCGCGCCGGACCTTGCGCTTCTCATCATGGCTTCTCCCTCAGGTGTCTCCTCGCACGCTCCGGACATGCGCAGGCGTGCGCGCTCCGAATGCTCTAGTAGAGACTCTCGTTCACCTCGGCGGCGGCGGCCTCGAGAGCCACGTCGGGCTCGGCCTGCTTCCTGAGCGCGCTCTCCACCGCGATCTCCTCGAGGTGCTTCCTTCCGGCGTACCATGCGGCCGTTCTCGGCTCGTAGCTTGCGTACTCGAGCTGCTCGAGCACGGCCTCGAGTCCGTCGATCTCCTCGAACCGCTTCAGCATGACCTCGTGTCCGCGGGCGCTCATCCTCACGGGGACGTACCCCGTCCTCGCGGCCCAGCGAGCGGTCACCTCGGGGCTCGTGAACCACTTGATGAACTCCCACGCCGCCTCCTTCTCCGCGTCGGTCGCGTCGGAGAAGATGACGACGTTCGTGCCGGCGATGAAGCAGCCCTTCCGCTCATTCTCCGGGAGCGGGGCGAGAGCCATGTCGAAGGTGTACTTGCCCTCCATGAAGGAGAGCGAGACCGTCGAGCCCTCGATCATGCCCACCTTGCCGGCCTGGAAGTCGTTCTGGTACTCGTAACCGGAGGTCACCTTCCCGTACCTGGTGAGAAGCTCGACCATGAACGACAGCGCCTCGACGCCCTCGGTGCTGTCGAAGGCGGCCCGGGTCCCGTCGGCCGTGAGAATGCTGCCGCCGTTCTGGATGAGCAGGTTCTCGAACATCCAGGCGCTGATCTGCCCGGCGGTGCCCCACTGGTCGATCTCGCCGTCGCCGTTCGTGTCCTTCGTGAGGCGCCTGGCGAACTCGAGATACTCATCCCAGTTCTCGGGAGCGTCCTCGATGCCCTCCTCCGCGAAGAGGTCGCGATTCCAGTAGAGAGCTCTCACGCTCTTGTTGAACGGGAACGAGTACACGACGCCGCCCCACGTGTTGTTCTCGAGCATCCCGGGCACGAAGTCGGCCTTCTCGGCCTCGCTCAATCCGTTGGGGCCGTCGATGAAGTCGTTCAGCGGCTGGGCGCTTCCGTTCTCGATGAGCTCCCCCGTCCACGCCTCGTAGGACTGCGCCAGCACCGGCGGCTGGTTCGCCGCGACGGACGCCATGATCTTCTGCGACAGCGCCTGGTAGCGTCCCATGCTCACCGACTCGATGTTGATGTCGCCGTGGGTCTCGTTGAACTCGGCGATGAGCTCGTCGAGAACGTCGCCGAGCGGCCCGCCCATCGCGTGCCAGAAATCCACCGTAACGACGCCCGTCTGGGTCTCACCCTCGCCCCCGCAGCCCGGGAAGGCGACGATCGCGGCGAGCGCGGTGACGATCAGGATCCGCTTCATGTCCGCCTCCTTCAACTGGGTCCGCGCGTCAGCTCTTCAGGCCCGACGTCGCGAGACTCTGGATGATCTGCTTCTGCGCGAAGAAGTACGCGATGATGAGCGGCGCCACGCTGAAGGTCGCCGCCGCCATCATGAGTTCGTGGTTCGTGCCCTGTTCCTGAGAGAAGCGCGCGAGACCCACCTGGAGCGGCCGGACCTCGGGCGAGTTCGTCATGACCAGGGGCCAGAGGAACGAGTTCCACGTCCCGACGATGGTGAAGATGACGACGGCCACCAGGACCGCCTTCGAGAGCGGGAGCACGATACGCCAGAGGAACGCGAATCTGCTGCAGCCGTCGATGATCGCGGCGTCGTAGAGGTCGTCCGGGATCGTCCGGAAGTGCTGCCTCAGAAGGAAGATCGAGAAGATGTGGGCGATCCACGGGATGATGAGCGCCTGGTAGGTGTCGACCATCCCGAGCTTCACAAGGATGATGTACGATGGGACGATGTAGACCGGCTGCGGGACCATCATCATCGAGAGAAAGAGAACGAACAGGTTCTCCCTTCCCCAGAAGCGCATCCGGGCGAACGCGTAGGCGGCGAGCGACGACGTCACGAGGACGCCCGCGACGACGAAGAGCGTCACGAAGATGGTGTTGAAGTAGTACCGCCCGAACGGCGCCTGCCGCCACGCCTCGAGGTAGTTCGAGAACCGGAACCTGGCGCGGTCGACGACCCGTCCGGCCTCGACGGTGCGCTCCGCCGTGCCGCCGACCGGCGTCACAGTGAGCGTCCCCTCGTCCGCGTCCTCTGAAACGATGTAGACCTCTTCCCACGTCCCGTCGGTCCTCTCGATGAAGTGACCCGTCGGGACCCAGGTGGGCGGGAACGAGAGGATCTCTATGGGAGACTTCAGCGAGGTGGAGATCATCCATATGAACGGGACGACCATCAGCACGACGCCCAGCCAGAGCGCCGCGTAGACGCCCAGACGTCCCGCAGCCCTCTGGACGCGGTACTCGGACTCGCTTCCCGGTCCCCATGTAGCCTCGGCGCTCATCGCCTGCTGCGGCCTCTCCCCGGTCGCGCGACCGGCTCCGGCGTCCTAGTAGTACACCCGGCGCTCCACGACGCGCCGCTGGATGAGAGTCAACGTCAGGATGATCGCGAAGAGGACCAGCGCGACGGCGCTCGCGTACCCCATGTTGCCGCCGGCGTCGAAGCCCTTCTCGAACAGGTAGTAGACGATCACCTTCGTCGTGCCCATCGGGCCGCCGACCGGCGGGCCCGTCATCAGGTAGATCTGCGTGAACACCTGGAACGAGACGATCGTCGTCGAGAGCAGCACGTAGAACGTCGTCGGCGACAGAAGCGGCCACGTGATGCGCCAGAAGACCTGCCGACCGTTCGCGCCGTCGATGCGCGCCGCCTCGTAGTACTGGTCGGGAATGTTCTGCAGTCCCGCCAGGAAGATGACGATGTTGTACCCGATGCCCCTCCAGACGGCCACAACGATGACGGCGATGAGGGCGAGGCTCGGGCCGGAGAGCCAGCCGGGCCACCACCCCCAACCGGCGCTGTCCGCCATCATCTGGAACACGCCGCGCGGCTCTTCGAGCCACAGCAGCGGCGAGCCGCCGAGAGACTGGATGGCGTAGTTCAGAAGTCCCAGTCTCGGGTGGAAGATCCACTTCCAGACCATCGACACGGCGACGAGCGACGTAACGACCGGAAGGAAGTAAACGGTCCTGTAGAACCCCAGCCCCCTGATCTTCTTGTTCAGAAGCACCGCGGCGAAGAGCGAGAGGAAGAGCGATATCGGCACGACACCGAGAACGTAGTAGCCCGTCGTCCCGAGGGAGTTCCAGAACGTCGGGTCCTGGAAGAGTCTCGCGTACTGGGCGAGTCCGACGAATCCCCGGATGCGTCCCATCTTGACGTCGAAGAAGCTCAGAAGGAACGCCGACGCGATGGGGACCATGCGGAAGACGACGATGATGACGCCCGCCGGGACGATGTAGAACGCCGCCGTCAGCGGGTCCATCGCCTTCTTGCGCTTCACTCTCTCGAGCCAGCTCACGCCGCCGGTGTCCTCTCTCAGCTCGACGACCGCCGCGCTCGGCGCGACGGATCCCGGAGCCCCGCTCCCTCTCTAGTGCGGGTCGGGGTCGAGGATGATCTCCATCGACTCGCCGTCGGTCACCAGGATGAGATTGCCGTAGACGGGCTCGACGTTCCGCGGCGTGTTGGGGAAGATGCGGTCGGTGATGAAGTAGTCGGAGTCCACGTCGCGGAGGCCCTGAAGCACCTCCTCCTTTGCGAGGGCCGCCTCCACCATCGCGTTCGAGATGAACGCGACTCTCGGCCGCACGTTGTCGAGCCACAGCTCCGACGTCGAGTCGTCGCTGCCGTGGTGCGCGACCTGAAGGAAGTCGGCGTCGAGAGCGCCCCTACCGAAGGCCGTGACGATGTCGTACTCGACGAAGTGTTCGGCGTCGCCGGTGGCGATGACCTCGACCTCTCCGAACCTGACGAGAAGCACGATGGAGTCGTTGTTGGTGTTCATGCCCTCGTCGCCGGAGTCGTCGACCGCCATCATGGCGCCGCCCGAACCGGCATCGAGCACCATGACCTCGAAGCCGGGCGTGTCGTCCCAGTCGAGGGCGGGCACCGACTCAGACGTGTCTCCCTGCTTCACATGCGAGATGGGAATGAGATAGCGGTTCGCCTTGGCCCTCAGACGATCAGGCATCTCACGGTAGAGCTCCGTCGTGTCGGGAACGACAAGAGCGTCGATGGAGAAGAGGTTGAGGACGCCGTCGTCCTCGTCGCCGGGCTCGTAGAGCCCGAACCCGCCGTAGTGGTCGAGATGATAGTGCGTGACGACCGCGGCGTCGAAAACGTCGATGCCCTCCTCGTCGAGGTAGCCGAGCACGTCGTCGAGCTTCTCGGGGTAGCCGGCGTCGATGAGGACGTTCGAGCCGTCGGGCGTCGTGAGGGCCATCGAGAGCCCCCAGCCGACGTCGATCATCCCCAGACGCATCGTCTCGCCCGCGAAGGCGTCGCCCGTGAGCGTGTCGGGGAGCCCGACCACGTTCTGATATGACGAGTTCCCAGCGCGGTCGACGCTCCTGACCCGCACAACGTACTCCTCACCCTCCTCCATGCCGAGCACGCGGACGCGGTGGAACGTCGAGTGGTACTTGGTCGACTCGTAGACGTAGTGCACGAAGTCGCCGCCGACCGGCGCGTACTCGAGGACCGAGAGAGCGTCCTCGTCCGTCGACCATGTGGCCTCACCACCCGAGTAGACGAAGCTGGTCACCGTCGGCGCCTCGGTGTCGGAGGCCGGGTCGAACGGGTTCGTCTCGCGCTCGCTGCATCCCGCTGCGACGAGCGCCACGACGGTCAAGACCGCCAGGGGCCGAATGCTGATCCGTCCCATGATTCGCATGCTCCGGTTAACGGGTATGTCGTCATTCCGCGGCGGCGCGGCGTCCGACGCGTTCAGCGATGGTAGGGTGAAAGCGCCGGGAAGTCAAGGAAGGCCGGGCCTGTCCGCAAGCACCATGTCGCGCTCAGCACAGCTTTCCGACTTCGGCCGTGGCGCCGTGATCAGTACGGCTTTCCGACCGCCGCCGGGGGCCGCGCCCGCCCGATGACGCTGACGAGGGCGAGCATGGTGAGAACGTAGGGGATCATCTGGACGAACTGGCTGGGCACGCCCCTGCCCTGGAGCCCCATCTGAACGGCCTCCGCGTAGCCGAACAGAAGACAGGCCGCGAGAGCGCCGCCCGGCGTCCACTTGCCGAAGATCATGGCGGCGAGCGCGATGAAGCCTCGCCCGGCCGACATGTTCTTCACGAACTGGTGGGTATTGAGCGCGAGGAAAGCTCCGCCGAGGCCGGCAAGCGCTCCGGACAGGAGCACTCCCGCGTACCGCATGCCCCTGACGCTGATGCCGAGCGTATCGGCCGCTTCCGGGTGCTCGCCCGTCGCCCGGAGCCTGAGGCCGAAAGGCGTGCGGAAGAGCACGACGTGCGCGACCACGACCACGAGAAGCGCCAGATAGACGAGCGGCGGATAATGACCGATGACGGGGTTCACGGCGCGCGCCACCGCTCCCCACGACTCCGGCAGCGCCCAGTGGCTCATCGCGGCGACCCCGGGCGAGTTGGCCGAGCTTCCCCACACGAGCCACGTGCCGAACTGCGTCGCGCCCATCGCGAAGAGGTTGATGGCCACGCCGCTCACGATCTGGTCTGCCCGGAACGTCACCGAGACGACGGCATGCACCAGTGCCACAAGGAGCCCGGCGAACACCCCCGCGAGGACGCCGGCCCACGGGTCGCCCGTGAGGTCGGTCGCGAACACGCTGGCGAAAGCGCCTGACAGGAGGATTCCCTCGAGGCCGATGTTGACGACACCGGAACGCTCGGAGAAGACCCCGCCGAGCGCCGCGAGGATGAGAGGCGTCGCCATGCGCAGCGCCGAATCGACGGCCGCGAGATCGAACATGCCCGCAGTCTCCTTCGGTTCCGTGACGGATCAGATCCCGTCGTTCTCGTCATCGATGGGCGGCTCCGGCGGACCGTCCTTCCGCCCCATTCTCCGTGCCGCCCGGAAGCGGATCTCGGCGATCCCCTCCCGGATGGTCCGGATCGTCTCCTTGAGCTCGCGCCTCGCGAAGAACCAGGCCGCCCCGATGTAGACGGCGGTCCCGATGGCGGCCACGGCCAGAAGCGCCAGCGCCCGCGGCCATCCCTCCACGCCGAGCGCGAACCTGTCTGCGTACGGCAGGATCAGGTAGATGACGGCGCCCATGACGGCCGTGGCGACGGCGGCTCCGGCGAATCCCCTGAGCATCCGGCCGTATCGCCCTGCGCGGATCTCCTTCGGCACGAAGATGAGAAGCAGGACGATCTTGAAGATGTGCGACAGCGATGTGGCGAGGGCCACGCCAGCGTGGTCGAGCACTCCGATGAGGAGGTAGACGAGCGTCACCTTGAGCCCCAGCCTGATGAACCCTGTGATGACCGGCGTCTTCGTGTTCCTGATCGCGACGAACCCGGCGGTAAGAATGCTCGTGAGACCGAGGGCCCAGATCGTCGGCGTGTAGAAGAGGAGCGCTCTCACGGTGAAGGCCACAGATCGCTCGTCGAACTCGCCCCTCTCAAAGATGAGCCGTACCACGGGCTCGGCGAGAAGGGCCATGGCGACCGACACCGGCAGGAGCACGAAGAAACCGATCGACATCGATGAGGTCAGTTTGCTTCCAAGCTCTCTCAGCCTCCCCTTCGCCGCGAGTCTCGCGTAGAGCGGGAAGAGGATCGTCGAGAACGCCAGAACCAGCACCTCCTTCGGGATCTCGATGAGGCGGAGCGCGTAGGCCAGCCCCGAGATACTGCCTTCCGCAAGGAGCGATGCGAACAGCCGGTCGATGATGTCGTCGAACTTGGCCCCCGCCATGCCGATGAAGAGCGGGAGCGCGAGCCTGAGGATCCCAATGAGCATCGGGTGTCTGAAGTCGATGCGGAAGACCATCCGTTTGATGTTCCTCCACAGCATCGGCGAGAGGATGAGGAAGTGCGAGAAGCTGGCAGCGAGCACGCCCCACGCAAGACCTCTGATACCGTAGCGCGAGGCCAGGAAGACGGCCGCGGCGATCAGGATGATGTTGTGGACGGGCAGCGAGACGGCCGGCCGCGAGAAGATGCCGTGCATGTGGTAGAGCGACGACAGGATGCCGGACGCCGCCGAGATCGCGATAGTGGCCGCCATGATGCGGGTAAGGGACGCTGCCAGTTCGTGGGTCGGCGCGTCGAAGCCGGGCGCGATGGCGCGCACTATCCAGGGAGCGGCCACGAAGATGGCGACGGCCGCGAGCGAGACGACGGTGACGAGGTCCGTCAGGAGAACGCCGACCGACCGCCACGCCTTTTCCTCCCCTTCCTTCTCGAGCGTTTCCGAGAAGATGGGGATGAAGCCGGAGCGGATGGGCGTGCGGAGCCAGCTGTGGATGATGGTCGGCACGGTGAAAGCGACCAGGAACGCGTCCATGACCGCCGTGGTCCCGAACTGAGCCGCCACGACGATGTCCTTCACGAGACCCAGGGCCTTGCCGACGAGGGCGAGGCCGATGACCCAGGCGGCCGACACGAAAAGTCGCCCGGCGTCCGTTCTCTTGACGCTGGGACTCACACTGCCTCCGTGGTGCTCGTGGAACGGTCCGGAGGGCGCGCCGCCGCCCGGCGGCGCCTGAAGACCTCGTTGACGACGACGACCAGTACGATGGTGACCGCCTGGATGACAAGAATGAGCTCTCTGGGCACGTCGGTGAAGACGTCGATCTCGAGCGCGCCGGTGTTGAGCACGCCGAACAGAAGCGCGGCAAGAAGCACGCCGAACGGCGAGTTCCTCCCAAGAAGGGCCACCGCGATCCCGAGGAAACCGATCCCTCCCGAGAAGTTGTCGAGGAACCTGTAGCGGAATCCCATCACCTCGTTGCTGGCTACGAGCCCGGCGAAGACTCCGCTCAGACTCATCGCCGCGACGGTGATCGTCCTCACGTTGATGCCGGCATATTCGGCCGCCTTCGGGTTCTCTCCGACCGCGCGGATCTCGTAGCCCAGACGCGTCCGGTACAGGATGAACCATGCCGCCAGGACGGCCACCAGAGCGACGATGAGCGACGCGTTCAGGGGGTTGGCCGAGTGGACCGGGATCCCGATCGCCTGGAGGGCCGGCGCCAGCCTCGGCAGCCTCGCCGCCTCGGCGATACGCGGCGTCTGCGGGGTCATCTGCCCCGCCTCCCGGAACACGTTCACGACGAGGTAGCTCGAGAGCGCGATCGCGATGAAATTCATCATGATCGTGTTGATGACCTCGTGGACCCCGAGACGGGCCTTCAGGTAACCGGGCAACGAAGCCCAGAGCGCTCCGCCGGCGGCCGCCGCCGCGAGCGCCGCCGGAACGGCCAACGCCGCCGGCGCTCCGTCGAGAGCGAGACCGGTGATGGCGCAGGCGAGCGAGCCGATGTAGAGCTGACCCTCGCCACCGATGTTGAAGAGCCCGGCGCGGAAGGCGAACGCCACGGCGAGCCCGGCGAAGATGAGCGGGCAGGCATTGAAGAGCACGAGCGCCACGCCGTCGGCGGTCCCGAAGGCCCCTCTGAGGAGTATGGCGAAGACGGCGAACGGGTTCTCGCCGATGGCCAGGACGACGAGCCCGCCCACCAGGAGGGCGGCCGCGACGGCGACGACGGGCGAGAGGATGTCGATGAGCGCGCCGCGCTTCATCATGCCGCTCCCTCCGAGGCGCCGGTCATGAGAAGCCCGAGAGACTCCTCGGTGGCGTCTGCGGCGTCGACGACGGCGACGATCCTCCCACCGTACATGACCGCGACGCGGTCCGAGAGCGTCAGGATCTCGGACAGCTCGGACGAGACCAGCAGGACGGCGGCGCCTTCGCTTCGGAGTCTGAGCACCTCACCGTGAACGAACTCGATGGCGCCGATATCGACGCCCCGGGTCGGCTGCGATGCGATGAGAAGCCGTGGGCTCGCGTCGAGCTCCCGGGCCACGATGAGCTTCTGCTGGTTCCCGCCCGAGAGCCCGCCGGCCGTGGCGTCCGGGTCGGGCGGCCTGAGATCGTTCTCCTCGATGAGCCTCAGAGCCTCCTTGCGAAACGCTTTCGGGTCGAGGAGGCCCCGCGACGAGTACGGACTTCGGTGATGTCTGCCGAGAGCGAGGTTCTCGGACACCGTGAACGGCTCGACCAGGCCGCGTTCCAGACGATCCTCGGGTATGTGCGAGACGCCCATGTCCCTGATGGTCCTGGGGCCGAGCCCGGCCAGATCGACGTCGCCCATTCTGACGCGTCCCGATGTCGGTCTGCGCAGCCCCGTGAGCGTCTCCACGAGCTCCGTCTGACCGTTCCCCTGAACGCCGGCGACCCCGAGAACCTCGCCGCTCCGCACGTCGAACGTCACGTCCTCGAGGAGCCGCTCGCCTCGCGCGCCGACGACTCCGAGGCCCTCGACCAACAGGACAGGCGGCCCGGGCGCGACCGGCTCCTTGTGGACCCTGAGAAGGACGTCGCGCCCCACCATCATACGGGCGAGCGACTCCTCGTCTGTCGAAGACGCCTCGACAACGCCCGTGACGCGCCCGTCCCGCATCACCGTGATGCGGTCGGCGAGGTTCAGAACCTCGTCGAGCTTGTGCGTGATGAAGATGATGGTGCGGCCGTCGGCGGCGAGCGCCCGGAGTATCGAAAAGAGCTCGTCGACCTCCGCCGGGGTGAGCACGCCAGTCGGCTCATCGAGAATCAGCGTGCGTGCGCCGCGGTAGAGGACCTTCGCGATCTCGACGCGCTGCTCGAGGCCCACGGAGAGGTCGCCGACGAGGGCGTCCGGCTCGAGCGCGAAGCCGTACTCCCCCGACAGTCGCTCGACCCTCGCCCGCGCCCCCGCGCCGTCCAGCATGAAGCCGTAGCGCGTGGGTTCCTCGTTGAGAACGACGTTCTCGGCGACGGTGAGGGTGTCGACCAGCATGAAGTGCTGGTGGACCATCCCAAGGCCGAGGCGGATGGCGGCCGACGGACTGTGGCGGCGGGTCTCCCGCCCGTGGACGAAGACACGCCCTTCGTCCGGAGCAACGAGCCCGTAGAGGACCTTCATGAGCGTGGACTTGCCGGCCCCGTTCTCGCCGACGATGGCGTGGATCTCGCCCTCGCCGACCGTGAGATCGACGTCACAGTTGGCGAGGACGCCGGGGTAGCGCTTCGTGATCCCGTGCATCTCGACGGCCGGGCGGGGGTCCATGACATACCTCCGTCGGCGGCTACTCCCGCGGGACGTCTATCTCGCCGGCGATGATCTCCTCGCGCGCCTTCTCCGCCAGCGCGACGACGTCCTCGGGGAGGAGGTCCTCATTGTACTGGTCGACCGCGTACCCGACGCCCTGCTCGGCCAGTCCGAACTCGCGGACGCCGCCCTCGAACGCGTCCTCGACGACCGACTTCACGATCATGTACACGGCGTTATCGACGCGCTTGACCATGCTTGTGAGCACGTGCCCGGGCGCCATGTAGTTCTGGTTCGAGTCGACGCCGATGGCATAGTTGTCGGTCTCCTTCGCGGCCTCGATGACGCCGTTCCCGGTGCTCCCCGAGGCGTGGTAGATCACGTCCACGCCGCGGTCGTACTGGAGAAGCGCCAGTTCCTTGCCCTTGGCCGGGTCGGCGAAGGCCTGGGGCGTCGAGCCCGCGTAGGCCACGGTGGTCGAGACGCGGGGATTCGCGTATCTCGCGCCGGCGACGTAGCCGGCCTCGAAACGGTGGATCAGCGGGATGTCCATCCCGCCTATGAATCCGATGCGGTCGGTCTGCGTGAACGCTCCGGCGATCACTCCGACGAGGAACGAACCCTCCTCCTCCCGGAACGTGAGGCCGGCGAGATTGGGCGGGAGGATCTCTGCGGGCCTGACGTCGTAGTCGACGCAGGCGAACTTCGTATCGGGATAGTCGAGCGCGACCGTCCTGATGGCGTCGGAGAACAGGAAGCCGACGCCGATGATGAGATCGTAGCCCGACTGCGCCAGCTTCCTGAGGCCCGTCTCGCGGTCCGCGTCCTGCCCCGGCTCGAACTCGGTGAACGTGATGCCGAACTCCTCGCGCGCGAGCAGGAGTCCTCTGTAGGCCGAGTCGTTGAACGACTTGTCGCCCTTGCCCCCGACGTCGAACACCATTCCGACCCTGATGCCGCCGACGTCGTCGGCCTCGCCGGGCTCTCCGGCGCAGCCGGCCATCCAGAGCGCGGCGAGCGCGGCGAGCAGCACGAGCATGACCTTCCGGTTCATCTTCCCTCCCGAAGCAGTCGGGGCCCCCTCAGGAACCCTCCAGAACCTCTTCGTCCGATTCCTCGATGCATGCGAGCGCGCCGGACCGCGCGGCCCGACGCATCAGCAGGATGTACACCGCGAGCCCGGCGACAACAACGAGAGAACCACCCTTGAACACGAAGTCAAGTCCGAAGATGCCCTCGGCGATCCCGCCGCCGAGCGGACCGAGGATGAGACCCACGCTCATGCCGCTGTTGAAGAGCGCCATGACGGTCCCCATGCCGTTGAACGACCTGCCGCACTTCGTCGCCGTGGCCATGGCCGACGGGAATCCGAGCGCGCTCGCGACTCCCGTCCCGACCTGAAGGAAGAAGAGATGCGTGACCGTCTGGCAGTACGGGATGGCGAAGATGACGGCCGCGCTCGCCGCCATCCCCATTCCCATCAGAACGTGCTTGGGCGCGCGGTCGGCGAGCTTGCCGAAGGGGATCTGCATGAAGCCCGCCAGCATGATGTTCGTCGCGAGGAGCACGCCGATCATCGAGAGCGACGCCCCGCGTTCCTCGGCGACGAACGGAAGGAACGGGATCACGACCCCCCGACCGAGAGCGATGGCCGAACGGTAGATGAGAAGCGCCACAACGACGCCGTGAGAGAGGACCGAACGGACGGACGCCCGGGCCTTCCATCGCTCCCGGTGCAGCCCGAGCTCGGGAAGAAGGAAGAGCACGAAGAGGAGGGCGACGGCCGATAGCGACCCCATGGCGTAGAAGACCGATTCCATTCCGAACCGGTCGGCGAGTCCTCCCCCCAGAAGAGGGCCGATGCCGAACGCCGTGAAGAGAGAGACCATGAAGGTTCCCATGAAGGAGCCCTCGCGTCCCTTCGGGGCGATGTCGCCGATGTAGGCCTGCGCGACTGGAATGACCATGCCGGCCGACGCGCCGTGGAACACCCTGACGAGAATGAGGTGCCACGCGGTGTCCGCGTTCAGGTAGGCGAGCGAGAAGACCGAGTACGCCGCGAGGCCGACCGCCAGAAAGAGCTTCCTTCCGAAGCGGTCGGAGAGCCGGCCTATGAAGGGAACCAGAAGGAGTCTGGCCATCGAGAATCCGGCGAAGATCATGCCGAGCGAGAGGCCGGCGGCGCCGAGATCGCGCGCGTAGAGCGGCAGGAGCGGGCCGATGAACCCCACACCGATCGTGGACGCGAACATGGCTATGAAGAGAACGGTGTAGACGCGCCGGTGCACGACACCTCCAGGACCCGGCTCGAGGATGGGCCTAGACGAAGAGGTCGACGAACTCGAAGGCGGTCACGTCGACCAGTCCGAGGTCTGTGACCTTGAGCTCGGGGATGACCGGAAGCGCGAGGAACGACATGGCCATGAAGGGATCATCGAGCGGCGAGCCCAGGTCGCGCGCAGCGTCGTGAACGCGGTCGAGCCCGCGAACGACCTCATTGAGTCCGGCCTCGCTCATGAGCCCCGCGATCGGAAGAGGGAGACCCTCGACGAGCTCACCGTTCAGCACGACCGCGAGTCCGCCCTTCATCTTCGAGATCTCGATGACGGCCGCCCTCATCTCCTCACTCGACGTCCCGACGACAACGATGTTGTGCGAATCGTGGGCCACCGAGCTTGCGATGGCCCCGCGCTTCAGCCCGAAGCCGCGTACGACGCCGTGTCCGATGTTGTCGCTGGCGTGATGCCGCTCGATGACCGCGACCGGAAGAAGGTCGCGCTCCAGGTCGGCCACCAGAAGGCCGTTCTCGGTCTTGGCGTCCTCGACGCTCGCCTTCGTGATGATCTGGTCGGGGATGAGGTCGATCACCCGTATCCGCTTGCCCTTCGCCTCGACCTGGAAGTCCTCCGGCTCCAGCCACTTGATGTTGATGGAGCTTCTGAGGCTCGCGTGGGGCGTCTCGGGCTTCGGGACGACCATCTTCCCGTTCTCCGCGACGACGCGACCGCCCTTCATGACCTTGATGACGTTGAAGGACTCGAGATCATCGGCGACCACAAGGTCGGCGACGTAACCGGGCGCGATGGCGCCGTGGTCGCTCAGCCCGTAGTACTGGGCGGTGTTGATCGTCGCCATCCGTATCGCAGAGACCGGGTCGAGCCCCTCGTGAACGGCCAGACGGACCATGTGGTCGATGTGGCCCTTCTCGAGCAGGTCCTTGGGGTGCCGGTCGTCGGTGGCGAAGAAGCAGCGCGAGAGGTTCTCGCAGGTGACGGCTGGAAGGAGGTCCTTCAGGTTCTTGGTCACCGACCCCTCGCGGAGCATGATGTGCATCCCGAGCCGCAGCTTCTCGGTGACCTCCTCCGGCGAGGTGCTCTCGTGGTCGGAGGCAACGCCGGTCGCGATGTACGCGTTGAGGTCCTTTCCCGAAAGCCCCGGGGCGTGCCCGTCGATGCGCTTCCTGTCCTGGGTCATGGTGATCTTGTCGAGGAGCCCCTCGTCCTCACGGAGCACGCCGGGGAAGTTCATGACCTCGCCGAGCCCGAGCACCCACTTCTCCGCAAGGAGCGGATAGAGGTCGAAGCCCTTGAGGTCGGCTCCGCTCGTCTCGAAGTGAGTCGCGGGGACGCACGAGGGGAGCATGACGAAGACGTTGACCGGACCGAACTTGCTCGAGTTCAGCATGTAATGGATGCCCTCGAGACCGTGGACGTTCGCGATCTCGTGGGGGTCGGCGACGACGGACGTCGTGCCGCGGGGGGCCACGGAGCGCGCGAACTCCTGGACCGTGACCATGGTGCTCTCGATATGCATGTGTCCGTCGATGAGTCCCGGGAGCACATAGGCCCCATCGAGGTCGATCTCCCGGCGTCCCTCGTAGTCGCCGACGCCGGCGATCCGGCTGCCGGAGATGGCCACGTCGCCGCCGTGGATCTCGGATGAGAAGACGTTGACGATCCTACCGTTCTTGAGAACGAGGTCCGCCGGCATGCTTCCCCGCGCGACGCGGATCATCCTGACGATGTCCTTCATGCGCTCCTCCCATCCCCTTCCTCGACACCGGGTCCGCCGGCGCCGGGCGTCGTCCCGGACGGCGTCCTACTTCGCCATGCGCGTTCCGGTCTCGCAGTCAAGAGCTCTGCCGATCGAGTCGGGCGACGTGATGATGACCTCATCCCCGCCTTCCTCGATGAAGCGGATGCCGGCCATGATCTTCGGCCCCATGCTCCCCGGGGGAAAGTGGCCCTCGTCGAGATAGACCCGCGCGTCGGCGACCGAAAGTCGCGGGAGCTTCGCCTCGTTCTCCTGCCCGTAGTGAAGAGAGACCTGCTCGACCGCGGTCGAGATCAGCAGAAGCTCGGCGCCGATCGTGTTCCCGATGAGCCTCGAGGCGTGGTCCTTGTCGATGACCGCCTCGACGCCCCTGAGCTCTCCTTCCTCTTCCACGACGGGTACGCCTCCCCCGCCGACGGCGATGACGATGGAGCCCGCCTCCAGCAGATGCCTGATGGAACGCGCCTCGACCACGCGCTTCGGCATCGGCGAGGGCACCACGCGCCGCCAGCCGCGGTTGGCGTCCTCGACAACGTCCCATCCTTCCTCGTCGCGCTTCCGCTCCGCCTGCTCGCGGGTGTAGAAGGGCCCGATGGGTTTCGTGGCCCGGTCGAAGGCCGGATCGTCGGCGTCCACGACCACCTGGGTCACGACCGTGACGACCTCCCGGTCCACGTCCCGCGCGGCGAGCTCGGCGCGCAGCACCTGCTGGAGCATGTACCCCATGCTCCCCTGTGTGTCGGCTACGCAGGAGTCGAGCGGGATCGGCGGCACGACGTGCGCGGCCATCTCGGCCCGGAGGAGGATGCCTCCCACCTGCGGACCGTTGCCGTGCGTCACGACCACGTCGTAGCCGCGCGCGATCATGTCGGCTATGTGACCGGCCGTCTCGCGCGCGTTCTCGAACTGCTCCGAGACCGTGCCGCGCTGCCCGGGCTTCGTCAGGGAGTTCCCGCCGACGGCGGCAACTGCGAGCCTCTTCATGTTCACTCCTGTGACGTCCCGGCGCGTGGGCGGCCCCGTCGCGTTGCCGGATGGCCAATACCGGGTACCGGAAGCGAGCGACGTGGCCGCAGCGGCAGCCACGCCTGAGAAGCTCGCGGGCCCATTGGTTCAGAGGCCTGCCTTGACGGCCTGGTAATCATCCATCGTGTTGACGTCGACGAGGAAGCCCTCATGATCTCGCTCGACCTCGACCACGTCGGAAGCGTTCCTCTCGATGAGATCGCTCGCGCCCGTGTCGCCCTTGAGCCTCTCCAGCTCCTCGCGGTACGAACCGTCGAAGAGCTGCGGATAGCCGCGGCGTCCGTCGAGCGCGGGCACGGCGATGCGCGCTCCCCGTGAGTGCGCGTCGATGAGCGCCTCGACGTCCTCCGTCCTGAAGAACGGGGTGTCGCCAGGCACGATGAGGATGGGTGACGCCTCCCAGGAACAGGCTGCGACTCCCTGAGCGATCGACGCGCCGACGCCCTCGGAATACCGGGCGTTGCCCACGAGCTCGACGCGCTCATCGAGCACTCCGGCGAGCGACGTCCCGACCTCGTCGGCCTCAGACCCCAGCACGACGATGACCTCGTCGATCTTCTTTGATTCGAGAAGGCGTCCGACGACGTGCCTGATCATCGGCTCTCCGTCGACCGGCAGAACCTCCTTCTTCATCCCCATGCGTTTCGACTCGCCGGCTGCGAGCACGACTGCTGATGCCATGACACCCTCGCGTGTCTCGTGGTGTTCCGGCCGCCGCTCTCGGCGGCCCGACCGGAGCGGCCGACGGGCGGTCTAACCCTTGGCCATGACCTTCCTGATCGAGTCCAGGGCCTTCTCGATGTTCTCGAGCGAGTTCGCGTAGCTGAACCTCAGGTACCCCTCGCCGAAGCGTCCGAAGCATGTTCCCGACAGACACGCGACGCCGGCGTCGTTCAGAAGCTTGTCCGCCAGCTCCTGTGACTTCATGCCTGTGGCGGTGATGTTCGGAAAGACGTAGAACGCGCCCTTGGGTCTCAGGCACGAGAAGCCGTCGATCGAGTTCAGGCCGTCGACGATCGCGTCGCGACGCTTCTTGAAGATGCCGACCATCTTCTCGACCTCATCCTGCGGACCCTTCAGTGCCTCTATGCCGGCGATCTGCACGAACGACGTCGCATGCGAGTAGACATTGGTATTGAGCTTGGCGAACTTCTCGGCGATCGCCTGCGGCATGGCCGCGTAGCCCAGACGCCAGCCCGTCATCGCGTAGGTCTTCGAGTGCGCGTCCATGAGGATGGTGCGCTCCTTCATGCCCGGGAGCGCGGCGATGGTCCTGTGCTCGCCCTCGTAGACGATCTTGCTGTAGACCTCGTCCGAGAGCACGATGACATCATGCTCGATGGCCAGCTCGGCGATCCGCTTGAGATCTGACTCCTCGAGAACTCCGCCGGTCGGGTTCTGCGGCGAGTTGATGATGAGCATCTTCGTGTTCGGGTTGATCTTCTCCTCGAGCTCGGCGATGTCGAACCGGAAGTCGCGGTCCTCTCGGAGCTGAAGCGGGACGTCCTTCCCGCCGGCGAAGCGGATGGCCGACTCGTAGATGGGATAGCCCGGGTTGGGATAGATGACCTCTTCGCCGTGGTCGACGAGAGCCAGGATCGGCAGGAAGATGATGGGCTTCCCGCCCGGCGTCAGCACGATCTCGTCGGGGGTGTACTCGATCCCGCGGTCCTTCGCGAAGTACTCAGCGACCGCCTCGCGGGCGACCGCCATGCCGGCGGACGGACCGTAGTGCGTCATGCCGTCCCAGATCGCCTTTTCGGCCGCTTTTCTGATGTTGTCAGGCGTGTCGAAGTCCGGCTCGCCGATCTCCAGATGAACGATCTCACGCCCCAGAGCCTCGAGCTTCCGGGCCTTGGCAAGGACCTCGAACGCCGTCTCGGTTCCCAGCCTGTTCATGCGCTCCGCGAACATGTCCGTCCTCCTTGTGTCCCCTCGTGGCCGCTGGGGCCCTGCCGTCGGGCGCCTCGCCTCCTGCGCTACGCGCCGGGGCTGCTCCCGTTCGATTCGTCTTTCCTTCGCGCGACGCCTCTCACGGCCGTCGCGATATCCCGCGCCTTCAACCCGAAGTGCGTCAGCAGCTGGTCGTGCTCACCCGATACCCCGAACCTGTCGCCGACACCGATTATCCTGATGGGGGTCGGTCGCTCGGCCTCCGACAGCGCTTCCGCCACGGCCCCGCCCAGTCCGCCGATGACGGAGCCCTCCTCGACGGTGACCACGGCCGACGTCTCGGCAGCGGCGCGGTTCATGATGGCCCGGTCGAGCGGCTTGATCGTATGGCAGTTCACGACGCGCACCGAGATTCCCTCGTCCTCGAGGGTCCTCGCGGCCTTCATGGCTTCGTAGACCATGACGCCGCACGCGACGACGGTGACGTCCTGCCCCTGGCGGTAGACGCTTCCCTGACCGACGATGAACGGAGTCAGGTCGGTCGTGATGACGGGGACTCTCGTGGCCGCCATCCTCATGTACACGGGTCCCGGCACGCGCGCGGCGGCGACGGTCGCCTTGGAGGCCTGGACCGAGTCCGCCGGGACGACGACCGTCATCCCCGGCAGGGTCCTCATGACAGCCACGTCCTCGAGCGACTGCCGCGACCCGCCGGCTCCCGCTGCGGAGAGCCCCGCGTCGGCTCCGCAGATGTTCACGTTCAGCGACCCGTAGCAGATGGTCGAGCGGATGATGTCCCAGGCCTTCCCCGCGGCGAGCATGCCGTGCGTCGTCACGAAGACGCACTTCCCCGCGAGCGCCAGTCCCGCGGCCGTGCCGATCATGTCCTGCTCGCACAGGCCGATATCGAGAAACCGATCGGGGAAACGCTGCCTGAACTCGGCCGTCCCGCTCGAGCCGGCCAGGTCGGCGTCCATGACGATGATGTCGGACCCGCGTTCCGCGAGTTCGATGAGTCCGCGCTCGTAGCCGCGGTTCGTGGCCTCGGTCTCGATGACGGTGTGCGCGATGTCGACGAGCCCTGTCTCGGCCATTCAGGAACCTCCGGACCTCTCTCGTCCGTTTCAGAAGGCGTAAGGTCGACGATCCGGGCGGGTCGCTCCGTCGCCTCCGCAGAAGGCGGAGCTCAGGCGAGGGCCTTCATCGCCTCCTCGTACAGGTCCTCGGTGAGCGCGCGGTCGTGCCACTCCGCTCGTCCCTCCATGAACGGCACGCCCTTGCCCTTTATTGTCCGGGCGAGGATCACGGTCGGACGGCCCGTCATGGAGGAAGCCTCAGAGAACGCTGCCGAGAGTCGCTCGTGATCGTGTCCGTCGATGTCGATGACGTGCCAGTTGAAAGTGCGCCACTTGTCCGTCAGGGGAGACAACGCCACGATGTCCTCGGTGTTCCCGTCTCCCATCATCTTGTTCCGGTCGATGATGGCGCAGACGTTGTCGAGCTTGTGATGCGCCGCCGTCATCGCGGCTTCCCACACCTGTCCCTCGTGAGCCTCTCCGTCGCCCATCAGGCAGTAGACGCAGTGGTTCTTTCCGTCGCGCTTCGCCGCCATGGCGACGCCATTGGCGATCGAAAGCCCCTGCCCGGGTGAACCGACGGAGGCGTCGATCCCGGGAGTCGTGTGCATGTCCGGGAAACCCTGGAGTATCGACTTCAGCTTCCGGAAGGTCATGAGCTCGCGGACGTCGAAGAAGCCGCGTCTCGCGAGGGTGGAATAGAGGGCGGGCGCCGCGTGCGCCTTGGAGAGAACGAGGCGGTCGCGGTCGTCCCAGCCGGGGTCTTCCGGTCGAACGCGCATCGCGTCCCAGTAGAGCACGACCAGCATGTCGACCGCGGAAAGCGAACCTCCGATGTGACCGGAGCCCGCCTCGAGCACCATCGTCAGGACGTCGCGTCTGACGACGCGCGCGATCTCGGAGAGTTCGTTCGGAGGCGGCGACATGGGCTCACTCCCCACCCAGCGCGAGCGCCATGAGACCGGTTCCCTTGTCGAGCTTCCGTGCGGCCTTGGCGTCGGTCTTCAGGATGACGATCTCGTTCGTGACGTTGACCTTGCCCTTCGACAGATGTCCTGCGACGGCCTCCTTCGTATGCCGCGCCAGGACGGCGTGGACATGGAAGTGCCAGTCGCCGTCCTGTCTGATGATATTGCCCGTCATCGAGACAAGCTCCATCGGCTCGGGGAAGAGCACGGCCGAGTACTCTCCGTTCCGCACGAAGAAGTTCAGCTCGGCCTGCTTCAGCATGCCGATCCCCGAGAGCACGACACCGGTGTGGATGTCACAGGCTTCGGCGACCTGCTTGAGCTTCTCGAAGAGGTCCTCCCCCTGGTGCAGACGGACGAGGACCAGATCGCCGGACTGCGTGTACTCCATCGTTCGCCATCCCCTCTCTCGCCGTGCAGGTGCCGGTGACGCAGTCGCCGCTCCGTCCCGGGAACGGCGCAGACTCCCGTCCGCCGGAGCGCGCAAGCTCCGGCACAGGACGGCTCCCGGCCGGAATAACGCCTAGGAGTAGGCGTTTCAGAACTTATGACCCTACTGTACCTTGCGGCCGATGTCAATGCGATTCGGGGCGGTGAGCGGAGGGCCGGGGCATTTGCGGGCGCGGCGCATCACGTTAGGATGGATTAGTGAATCGGAATCGAGGGTCGGCGGAGGCTCGACGGCGCGGAGGAACTTCCGTGGCGGAGTCGCTCTTCCTCTTCGACTGACTGTGCTATACTGAGCATGCCTTCCCCCTGCGAGAGGAGGGGACCTGCCATGAAACGCTGTTGCGCCGCGGTGCTCGCCGTTCTGCTCACTCCCGTCATCGCCACGGCGGCGACGCTCACTGTCGACGACACGGGCCTTGCGATGTACGTGACGATCGGCGAGGCCGTTTCGGCCGCCGAATCGGGCGACACCGTGCTCGTCTCCCCGGGCACGTACTCCGGCCAGGGCAACCGCGACGTCGACTTCGCGGGGAAGGACCTCGTCATCCGTTCGGTCTCCGGCGCGGCCGTCACGACCATCGACTGCGAGGGACAGGGCGCGGCCCTCGTGCTCGATAGCGGCGAATCGGACCTCTGCGTGGTCGACGGCTTCACGTTCGTGAACGGCTCCGGCTACTACGGCCAATCCGGTCTCGGTCTCGAGGGAGGGGCTATCCACCTTTTCGGAGCGGACCCCCTTATCATCGACTGCGTCTTCACGTCGAACGAGGCCGACTACGGCGGCGCCATCTTCTCGGGGCCCTTCTCGTCTCCGAAGATCTACTACTGCGTCTTCAGCGAGAATCATGCGAACGACTACGGGGGCGCGATCTACACGCTGCAGGCGACGCCGGAGTTCCGTACCTGCGAGTTCTACGACAACACGGCGGAGCTGAACGGCGGCGCCATCTCAACCAAGACGGAATCCGCCGTGGTCATCTCGAGCTGCGACTTCGTCGGGAACGCGGCGAGCGAGGGCGGAGCGGTCTTCGCCGGCTCGACACCGCCCGAGGAAGAGGAGCGCTTCCCGACGACGGCTTCGATCATCAAGAACTCCGAGTTCTACGAGAACGAAGCGAACATGGGCGGCGGCGTCTTCCTCGGTGGCTTCTCGGCCACCGTCGTCAACTTCTGCACGTTCGCCGAGAACTCGGCCGACCGCGGCGGCGGGCTCTACGCCGTCACGAAGTACGATCGCACGCCGGTCGTCGAGAACTGCACGTTCGCGCTGAACTCGGCGCGGTACGGCGCCGGCATCTACTCGAAGGCCGACGTCACGTACGAGTTCATGGCGGTGAAGAACACGCTGCTCGCCTTCAACACCGGCGGCGGGGGCGCCATCCACCGCGAGGACTACTCGGCGCTCGAGACGACCCGCTGCGTGGCCTACGGAAACGAGGGAGGCAACGACCTCTGGGGCGACCAGGTCATGATCGAGGACCCGCTCTTCTGCGACATGTACTCGCGGAACTTCCGGCTCTGCGACAACTCTGTCTGCGTGAAGGAGAACAACCCGTGGGATTTTCTCATCGGCTCGGGGTACCGCGGGTGCGATTCTTGCGCGGCGGCCGTTCAGGACGTCTCGTGGGGCTCGATCAAGGCCATTTACCGGTGATCTGAGGGGGCGAGACAGCCCCACCGATGCGAACTCGCCTGAGACACGAAACGGCGCGGGAACCTCCCCGCGCCGTTCTTCTTTCCTTCAATGGCGCCGCTCCGGGCGCCGCTCAGCGCACTCCCGGGCGCTGACACACCTTCGTCCTCGGAACGAAAGCGCCGTGCGAGGGCGACCCGACGACCTTCCGGTCCCGCACCACCCAGACACCTCGCACCATCGTGGCGACCGGCCAACCGATCAGAGCTCCCGTGTCGTAGAGAGCGTAGTCAGAGTGTCCCCCGACGACACCCGGCGTGGCGTCGAGCGCGAGCTCGGGATCGAAGACGACCAGGTCGGCGTCGGCTCCCTCCCGGATCGACCCCTTTCTCGGGTACAGCCCGAAAAGCTCGGCGGGCTGAGTCGACAGGAGGTCGACCAGCTCGTTCTCGCTCAGTCGCCCAGTCGCGACCGCCGCTGTCCACATCGCGGGAAGCAGGGTCCCAATGCCGGGCACTCCCAGGGGGATCCGCCTGAAATCGGCCGCGCCGGAGTCCTTCTCATCGGCGGTGAACGAACAGTGGTCGCTCGCGACGGCCTGCACGAGGCCCTCTTCGATGCCCTCCCAGAGCGCCTCGCGATGAAGCGAACCGCGGAGCGGCGGGGCCGTCGCGAACCGGTGTCCGTCAGCTCGCGAGAGGAGTTCCTCGTCCAGGATGAGATGGTGGGGCGTGGCCTGGCAGTAGACATTGATCCCGAGGTCGGCGGCCTCCCACACGGCGGCGATCGACTCGCCGGTGGAGACATTGACCAGACAGACGGGCGCCTCCGCCTGGAAGGCGGCCCGGAGCGTACGCGCGACGGCCTCCCCTTCAGCGTAGCTGGGCCGCGAGGCGGCGAGCTCGGACGCGTCAAGCTTCCCGTCGCCCGCCAGACGGTCCGTCCTTCTCCTTGTCAACCACCCGGTCTCGCATCTGACACAGACGAGCGCCTTCTCTCGAGCGGCCTCGAGCAGAAGGGAATAGAGCTCGTCGTCTCCGATTGCTGTCGGGTCGTCGATGCCGCCCGTGCTGACGGTGACGCTCGGGACGCCGAACTCGACGAGGTCGGCGACCTCCCCGTCTTCTCTCTCGGATGCCCTGGCATAGCCGGCGTGAAGGGCGAAGTCGACATGAGAGAGTCCCGTCGCCTCCAGCACGGCCGCGTCCACGGCGTCCGGCAGCGACTGTCGCTCGGCGGGGCGGGCCTCCGTGATGTAGGTGGTGACGCCGCCGAGGGCGGCCTCCCTCGTCGTCTCCTCGAAACCGGACGACTCGTGCCCGACCCGTTCCTCGCTGACGTGCGCGCGCGCGTCGACGACCCCCGGCAGGATCAGCTTGCCGCCGGCGTCGTAGACCGGCACGTCGTCGGGGACCTCGAGGTGTCGCCCGACCGCCTTGATGACGCCGCGCTCGATGAGAATCGAGGCGTCGTACGAGTCGATGCCGGTGACGATCCGACCGTCCCGAATGACGAGCCTGTCGGAGCCCGGCGTGGCGCCGCCCATCAGGCCTCCTCGGAGGGGGACGGGGCGACGAAGTCGGCTATCGCCGCCGCCAGCTCTTCCTCGTGCCCCCAGTAGACGTGATTGCCTCCGCGGATGACCACGTGAGAGCTCCTTCCGCCCAGATGCTCGACCACGAGAGCGGCCGCGCGCGCCGGATCGATCGTGACGGCCTCCTCCACGTCGCCCATCGTGACGAGCGCCGGTACGTCCAGACTCTCGATGCGGCTATAGTCACCCTCGTCGTCCAGCCTGACCGGGAAGATGTCCGTGACGGTCGGGTCGCCGTAGAGACTCAGGATGGAAGCGGCCGACGACGGATGGTCGCGTCCCGCGGTCATGAGGTCGTCGCCCCGCCCGCTTTCGACGAGCGCGCGCGCTTCTCTGATGACGGCTTCAGACTCCCCTTCTGTGCGGGCCTCGAACAGCCCGAACATGTCCGGCGGGGAGATGAGGACCATCCCGAGCGCGCGCTCCGTCCCTCGCGTCCCGAGATAGTGCACGATCCTGAGCGTGCCGAGGCTGTGCCCCTGATACCAGATCCGGTCGTATCCGCGCGAGGCGAGAAACTCGACGCCGGCGTCCATGTCCTCCAGAGTGCGCTCGAAAAGGTCGTACGCGGCTCCGCCGGGAACAGTCTCCGTGTCCTCACCCGTTCCGCGGATATTATCGGCGACATAGTCGTGGCCTCGGTTGTTGACCGCGAGTACCGCGACGCCTCTTGCCGTGAGGGCGTCGCCGACCGAGCTCACGAATCGGTTCTCATAGAACGTGCCGGCGTAGCCGTGGACGTGCAAGAGCGCGCTCTTCGCCGGAGCGCCCGTCGGCTCGGTGAACAGCCCGACGAGTTCCACGCCGTCGGCCGCCATGAGGCGGACCAATTCTCCTCTCATCATGACTCCCATCGTTCGCGTGATGTCGCGCCCGCAGTCCGCTCCGGCGCGTCCACCGTCCATTCTAACGCGACCGTGTAAGCCTCACAACAGCGGGCGGGAGGCCCTCATGGGCCCCCCGCCTCGTTCCTCTCAGCGCTCTTCGCGGGTGCTAGTCCGTGAAGATGGCCTTGATCCTCGACCAGGTCACGGGCTCGATGAGCGAGTAGCCCTGGTCGGGTATCCCGTCGAGGTCGCCGTCGACCACCGCCGTGTAGAAGACGTCGAGGTCGATAGTCTCGTTGAACGGCGTCGTGTCGTCCTGCTCGATGCCCGACGACGTCGTCGGCATGGCGTCGTAGGCTCCCGACCCGTCTCCGCCGACAATCGCCGCCACGAACTTCATGGTCGTGCCCTCGGGCACCGTCTCCGGCTGGGGTCCGTAGAGCTCGACCCAGGAGATGGCCCCCTCGATGTGGAGCGCGGCGGTATCGGACATCGCGCGGGCGCCCGGCATGTCCGTGGTGGCCGTGGGGTCGACGCAGCCCTTGAAGAGCGGTCCTTCGAGGTTCCACGCGCCGAGCACGACGTCCATCCCGGCGCCGCTGAAGGTGACGTTCCGCGCGTAGAAGTCGGCGCTCGAGAAGTCGGTCGCTCCCGTGATGCCGTCCTGGAAATCGATGTCGATCCAGAGAACGTACCCGTTCCCGAACCCGCCCGGGGGGTCGGCCGTGATGATGCCGACGTACAGGCTGTCGGCGTCCCACGTGACGTAGAGGTCGTCCATGTCCGGGTCGCTGTCCGGGTAGCGACAGTCATTGTCCGGATCGTCGACCGCCCAGTCGTCCGAGTCCCAGTCGTCAACGGCGATGTTCACGACCCCGTCGATCGTCGGCGTGTTCCATGTTTCCGCAGCCGCCGGGGTCACCAGCACGACCGCGAACGCTATGGTCAAGAAGATGGCACAGAGTCTCATGGTACTCCTCCCTTCCCCGGCGGATGCGCCGGCCCTGAGGTCCGTCTGTAGCGTACCACGCGAGCCGACTGTTATGCAAGCAAATAGTTCGCGTTCTAATGGTCAGTCGAAGAGGGCCTTAATGGACGTCCAGGAGCAGCGTTCCACCGGGACGGCCCCCAAGACCTGGATGCTCGCACCTTGCCACCCCGTGGCGATGGCGTTGTTCTCGATGTCCCTCATCTCTCCGTCGACGAACAGGACCTCCGAGGTCCCGTCGGCCAGCCCCATGAACTCGATCAGGACCAGCGTACCCGGACCGTCGACGCTTCCTCCGAGAAGCGCCCCGTTCACCAGGAGCCTGTTCATCTCGTCGATGTCCCAGTACAGGAAGGTGTCGCCGTCGTAGCCTGCCGGGAGACTCCCTTCCGCCACGCCGACGGGCTCCACGACCAGGGGGTCGTACCCGATGAGAAAGTCATACCCGGTCACTCCGAGGATCTCGTCGTTGATCGCGACCGCCACCTGACAGGTCTCGTAGACGGTGACCTCCTGGAACGAAGGGTCGAACCAGGTCACGGGCGCACCGGTCGCCACCCCACAAAGCACAAGAGCGACGACCAGCGCCGCCGGTACAGCAGTCCATCTCACTCCGCTCATGCTCGGCCTCCTTGTCAGCGCACCACCGTGATCTTCACCCCCGCCGCCGGCCCCCGCGTCCTCGCGAAGTACACGCCTCCCGGAACCGGGGCGCCGCAATCGTCTCTCAGGTCCCACACGATCTCACGCATTCCCGCTGGACGCGCCAGTCGTCGGATCTTTCTCCCTCGAACGTCATAGACCGCGACGAAGCCGCCGGAGTCCGCGTAACCGGGCAGAGCCAGCGTGGCGCGCGAGGTGGCGGGGTTCGGCTCGGCGCGCATCCGCCCGGGCAGAGGTGCCGAGGGCGCCGAGGACCACTCCGCGACCTCCGCGACAGTTCCGAGTCCCTGGACGGGAACGATGGGGTCTCTCCGGACATCGCGGAGGTCTATCGTTGTGAGCTCCACCGCCGCCGAGCCGGGCGCCACGCCCGTGAACACGAGCGTCGAGAGCTCTCCGGGAGCGAGGACGTACGTCCCGGGGCCGAGGAGCACGTCGTTCACCGAGTGACTGCCGGGCGCGAGTTGGTCCCAGTCGAACATGGTCGAATGCCCGCTCGAAGCGAAGAGCGAGCCCTCCACCGCCGACGTGAGCTGGAGAACGTCGGGGTCGAAGCCAAGCTGGACGAGGAAGCAGCTCACGCTGTCAGCCCCTTCGACCCTCACCGAGACGGTCGCCGACTCGCCGGCCGTCATGACGAGCTCCGGCGGCTCCAGGTAGACCGTTGCGCCCCAGACGCTCGTCGCCCAGACGAGGACGGCGCCCAGAGCAGCCAGTGCTCCCGAGAAGCGCGCCAGCAACTTCACTCCCTCCGGCGGCCGTGCGACCTGCGAACGACGCATCCACTGAATGACGGTGGCCCGGCGGCTTTCCAGACGGCCAGCCCGTGCCTGCCGGGCCACCACGACCCCCATCCAGAGCGGTGGATGAGAGGTCACCTGCGCTTCTTACCTGAGCATGACCAGCTTCCTCGCCAGTCTCTCATCGCCGGCCTCGAGCACACAGAAGTAGACTCCGCTCCCCGCGGGTCGCCCGTCGCGGCAGCGCCCCGACCACGTCGCCTCATGACGACCGGGAGGAAGCCGCTCCTCAGTGACCCGCGCGACGAGCCGCCCGCCCACGTCGTAGACCGAGAGACGCAGGTCGCACTCCCGGTCGAGGACGAAGGACATCCGGGTTTCGCCGCGGCTCGGGTTCGGCGTCGGCGGGAGGAACGCGGTGACGAGCGTCTCCCCGCCTGACGCATGGCCGGGCTCGGAGAGTTCGATATCCCGGTTCATCGCGTCCCGGATGACGGCGTCCGCGATGTCGACCCGGCCGTCCGGGTCGCCGGCGCAGCTGAGACGACAGACGAGCTGCCCGGGCGTGAGCGTCGCCGCGGACCCGAGCGCCGCGACGTCGACGCGCACGAGCCCCGGCTCGCCCGTGTCGGCATGGAAGAACCCCTGGTCCGAAGGCTCGGTCCAGCACTCCGGCGGTCGCGCGGAGACGATCGAAATCCCCTCGTCGAGCCGCAGCGTCGCGCGAAGCCCCTTGATGTCCGGGCGGCCGTCCCCGAGGTACAGGAGGACGTCGAACTCGCCCCCGCGTCCGGCCGGCTCCGAGCGAACGACGCGCAGCTCGGCGGGTCCGTCCCCGCCGCGGACGGGCGGCGCGCCCTCGGGAATCCCAGTCGGATGGACGTTGCCGTAGTTCATGGCGAGGATCATGAGGTCCTCGAAGTTGACGAGGTTGTCGGTCACGGGGATCCCGAGCCTCGTTCGGTCGTCGGTCGGACCGACGTCGCACTCGTTGTCGTACGACGGGTGCCCCTCTCCCACGTCGTACGAAGCCGAGAAGACCACCTTGTCGTAGTAGTCCACGACTCCGTCGTAGACGCCGGGCGCGCCCCCGCTCGACGTGACGTCTGCGAGCCAGTACGACGTGGAGCGGTCCTGGGCCGAGGAGGCTGCCGGCGAGAAGTTCCCCGCCATGTCCTTCACGAACGCTGTGTAGTAGTAGACGTTCCTCGTGGCATCCTCGAACCCGTCGTCGTAGTAGTGCTTGATGCCCGTCCCGGGCACGAAGTCGACCACCACCCCGCCCCCGGGCGTCGCCGGATATCCCTCGGCCGGACCGTCGTCGTCGTACTCGGGGTACGCGTCCGCCGCCCAGGCCTTCCGCACGATGAGAGTGCCCTCGATGGGGGCCGCCCGCGACTCGGTGACGAGCCACGAGAGATGGATCGAGTTGTGCTCGGGCGACGCGACGAAGTCGACCGGCGGAGCCGGGTCGGTCAGGTCCACCTCGGTCGAGCAGTCCGGCGTGGCCGGAGCGGTCTCGACGTTTCCCGCCACGTCGCGCGTCACGGTGTAGAAGTCGTAGATGCCCTCGGAGGGCGCCGTGAAGGGTATCGGGCTCGAGTAGAATGTCCCGTTGTAGTGCTGATACGAACCGCCGTCGACCCGGTAGTAGAGCATCACGTACGACACGCCGCTCGTCGCGTCAGACGCGGTGAAAGGTATCTGGAAGTACGACACGTTGTGATACGGCGGAAGCGGTCCCGCCTCCGAGTCGGGAGGCGTGTCGTCCTGGATCGAGCTGACGACGTTCGACCAGTCCGACGTATTGTCGAGGTCGTCCCGGCACTTGACCCGGTAGTAGAACTTCTCCCCGTCCAGAAGACCCGTGTACTCGTGGTTGAGCGCCGGCGTGCAGCCGCTCGTTGCGTAGATCGGGTCGAAGTCCGGCTCGAGCGAGCACTCGCAGCAGTAGCCGACAGCGCCGGTCGTGCTCTCATCGGACCAGTAGACCCTGTTCGTCAACCCTCTGGTGAAGGGCGGCTCCGGCGCCATGATCGGCACGTCGGGCGGCGTGTTGTCGAGCTCGATCGAGCCGCCGGTCGCCACGCAGTCGATCGGGAAATTGTCCGGGTCCCTGAAAAGCGCCTCGACGAACGTCACGGGGCTCACGCCGTCGCCGGTCGGCTGACCGGTGAAGGTCACGGTGCAGAGCGCGCCTTCCCCCGCCGCGCCGACGGTCGTTCCGAGGATCGAGCAGTCGACGACGAGCGTGTTCGCGTCCTCCATGACGGCGAAGAAAGCCGTCCCGCCCGCGTCGCTGAGGAACGCCTCCTCAACGACGCTCGTCTCCACGTCGTCGATGAACACGTACGTGTCGTCGAAGTCGATGGTCAGGTGGTACCCACGCAGTCCGACCGACTCGCCGGTCCCGTCGTACCGGACCGTGAGGACGGCCTGCTGGCCGCCGGCGATCCGGGCGGCCGGCGGGTCGATGGACACGTTCGCCCCCGACGCCGCGCCGCACAGCAGAAGGGCGGCCAGGACGGCCTCGAGAACGATGACGGCCGGTGTCTTGATTCGTGGTTTCCGCGCCATGGTGTCAGCTCCAGTATCGTCCGGCTGGGGCGCGAGGCCCCGAACGTCATCTGAGCTTCAGGACCTTCGCGCGGGCGCGGCCTTCCCCCGCCCGCAGTTCGAGGAAGTAGGCGCCGGCGGGCGCGTCGCGCCCGTCGTCGCCTCGACCGTCCCAGACAGCCGCGCCGCCTTGTCCACCGTTCGGGTTCAGGGTCCTGACCAGGCGACCCCGCACGTCGTACACGTGAAGCGTGATGTCGGCCGTCCCTCTCGGGACGGAGAGCGGGATCTCGGTCGACGCGATGAAGGGATTGGGGGCGGCCGGTCCGAGCGAGACCGCCGCCATCGGGATCCCTGCCGCGCCCGAGCACGCCACATGCACGGTCGCGTCCTCGTAGCCGGCGGGGGGAAGGGGATCCCGACGGACGTCGGTGAACCTGAGCGTATCGATATGAACGGCGGAACTGCCGCACGCGTCGAGCGCGCGGAACCTGAGGTGGAGAAGCTCCCCGGGCGGCAGGACGCACGTCCCGGCTCCCATGAGAGTGTCGAAGAAATGATAGAAGCCGATGCCCTTCTCCTCTTCGATGAAGAAGGTCATCTCGCCGCTCTCGGCATAGAGCGATCCCTCTGTGGCTTCGACCAGCTCCAGCAGCTCCGTGTCGAACGAGAGATAGAGCTGGAAGCTGGCGATCGAATCGCTGCAGTCGCCGACCCGGAAGCTGAGCTCGAACTCATCGGTCGGGAGAACGAGCGTCTCCGCGGGCTCGAAGAACGCGTACGGCAGGCCGTACGACGGCTGCGCGAGCAGCAGAATGAGCGCGCAGAGGGCGGCCGAAGCGAGCGTTGTCTTCCCGCCCGCCGACCTCGAACGCGCTCCTGTCACATATCGTCTCACGACTCCCTCCCGCTCTAACGGCGCCATGCGCCGAGGTCGTCGTGTGGGGGCCGCGCGGACGCGGCCCCCACGAAACAACCCATCACTTGAGAAGCAGCATCTTCCGCTCACCCCGATAGCCGGGGGCGTTCATGGTGCAGAAGTAGACACCGCTGCCGACGGACTTCTCGTTCTCGTCGACGCCGTCCCACGAGACGACGTGACGTCCGGGCTCGCAGTCGCGGTCGATGAGCGTCCGCACCAGGCGTCCGGTCACGTCGTAGACGCGGATGGCGACCCGTGCCTCCTCCGGCACGTCGTACGCGACCGACGTGACCGGGTTGAACGGGTTCGGCGAGTTCTGCGCGAGACGGAACGCCTTGGGGGTGACGCTTGAGCCGTAGCCCTTGAGCTCGGCGTCGAAGCTCTCGTTCTCGGACCCCCTCAGGTCCGCGTCGTCGAACCACACTTCGTACTCGTCATCGAGAGGACGGAACGTCAGCACCGCAACCTCCCCCGAGCCTCCGATGGTCATCCCTGTTCCGAGAACCGCCAGATCGACGGTCACGGCGTTGTCTCCGGGCTCGCTCCAGAAGAACACGGGAGCGATCGGCGAACTCATGTCGTCGGTCATACGAACCGAGACGAACTCCAGCTCCGTCGGGTCGTAGCCGACCGACGCCGTGAGTCCCTTCACCTCTCCCGCGTTGCCTTCGAGACGAAGCGCGACCGTCACCTCGCCGTCCCCGGACCGCGCGCCCTCGAGGGCCAGCTCGAGAGAACCGGCGGCGGGTTCAGGAAGGAACGGAACGATGCGCGCGCTCACGACTCCGTAGTTCATCGCGAAGATCATCAAGTCTTCGAACCCGACGAAGTTGTCGGGAGTGGGCAGACCCACCCGGCTGTACGTCGGATGCACGGTGGGACCGACGTCCATCTCGTTCTCGGGCGAGCCGGCAGGCGCCTGGTGGTACGCGCCGCCGAGCTTGTCGATGTCGGCGTCGTTGACGAGGCCGTTGTAGCCCCAGAAACCGAGCGTCGTGGCAACGTCACCCAGCCAGTAGTTCGTCGCGAGGTCCCGCGCCGCCGCGGCCGCGGGCCCGTAGTTGCGGGCCTCGTCGTAGCAGAACGCCTGGTAGTAGTAGATGTTCCGGTCGACGACGGCGTCGGTCGCGCTGGAACCGGAGCCGTTGTAGGCCTCCGTGCCGGCGGTCTCATCGCCGGGGTAGTAGCCGTCGACCGCGGGCCACGCTCCGACGAAGAGCGGATAGACGGGGTAGTCGCCGACGTTCGCCGCGCGCCGGACAGTGACGCCGGCGAGGACGAAGTTGTCGGTTCCCATGGTCCACGTGAGGTCGCACTTCTGGTGACCCGGCGCCGCGTCGAAATCCGCCACCGCCGTGGGCGCGGTATTGTCGGCCGTGATGTCGTCGGAACCCGAGTCGGTGTTCCCGATGGCGTCGGTCGCCGTGACCGTCACGGTGACCGTCCCGTCCGACGGGGTGCACGTCACCGCGGCGAGGTTCCACGTGGCCACGCCGCCAACGTACGAGTCCGGGTTGTCGGCAGCGCCGCCGCCGAGGCCCGTGAGATCGGCCTCGATGTCGGTCAGACCAAAGGCCGGATCGTCGTCGGTGACCGTCGCCGTCACCTTCGCCGCATCCGTGTCCTTGATGTAGTCGTCGGTGTGCGCGAGCGTCACGTTCTCGACGAAGACATCCGTCACGCTCGGACCCGACACGTCCACGATGAGGAGCCCGTCGTTCTCGAAGAACCCCGAGAGCGGCACATTGTCCTTGTCGCGGACGTTGTTGATGGTGATGTCGATGTCGCTCGTCCCGACGCTCACCCCGGTGAACTCGATGGTGAAGAGCGTGCCGGGGCCGGTGGCGCCGTCGACGGCTCCGAGGAGCGCGGAGTCGACGGTGATCTGGTTGCTCCCGTCCGTTGCGGCGTAGAAGAAGGTCCCGCCGATGTCGGTCAGGAGGTCGCCCTCCGTCACCTTGTGCCGGTCGGTGCTCGCGATGGCGTCGTCCCACGTGAACGTGATCGAGTAGCCGTACAGGAGACCGCTGCCACCGCCGAGATAGTCGACGCTGATCGTCTTCACGGGCTCGGTCGCCGTCAGGTACTCGGGATCGGGCACGCAGACGACGTTCCCCGTCAGCCACGGATCGAAGTCGACGTTGTCCGACACGTCGTTGCCGAGACCGCCGGGATTCAGGGTGGGATGCTGCGGACCCGTCGGGTCGCCCCACCAGTTGTCCTCGGCGTTCTGCACGGCCCGGGCGGCCGTCGCATTCGTGTAGAAGCCGTAGGAGGTATTGCCGTAGAGGAGGCAGTCGTTGACCGTGTAGTCCACCGTGCCGCCGTCCTCGTAGGCCACTACGCCGTAGTCCCACCCGGTCACCTCGCAGCCCGTCATCGTGACGGTCGACGTACCACCGGCCCAGGAGCTCACGCCCCAGCTGTCGGTGACGCCGTTCCCGATGAAGCGGCTGTCGGTGATGGCGACCGTCTGGGTCGTCCGTCCGGAGCGCTTCGCGCCGTCCTCCACGAAGGGCTGTGCAGGCGGCCTCCCGGCGCGCACGTCGGCCGATGTGTCGGCGTAGAGGCCGTCGGCATACGGGTCAAGCACGGAGCAGCCGTTTACGGAGCCGTCAGTATCGTAGAAGTCGATCGAGTACCCGCACCGCTCACACGTCGTGCCCGCGAGATCGATCGCCGACGCGTCGTAGAACAGAATCCCCGTGGCCATCCAGGTCAACGGCGAGTAGTGGATGTCACTGACGTAGCAGTCGTCCACGGTGCCGCCGGCGCCGTAGCTGATCTGGATGCCGTTCTGGGCCGTGACGTCGGTCGGTCCGGCACCGATGCACGTGACGCGGTCAAGGTCAACGGTGAGCCCGTCGCCCGAAAGCGCCATGGCGTTCT
>CAZQSB010000022.1:0-41700 GCA_964596015.1 uncultured bacterium
AGGACGCCGGCCTCTCAAGCCGGTAACACGGGTTCGATTCCCGTTGGCGCTACCAACAAGAAGAAGCGGAGCTCGAAACCGAGCTCCGCTTCTCTCTTTCTTCCGACCGCCTGCGGCGCTACTTCTTCGACGTCTTCCTCCGGGCGGTCTTTCTCTTCGCGGTCGTCTTCTTCTTCGCCGGCTTCCTCTTCGCGGTCGTCTTCTTCTTCGCCGCGGTCTTCCTCTTGGCCGGCTTCCTCTTCGTGGTCTTCTTCTTCGCGGTCGTCTTCTTCTTGGCCGTCGTCTTCTTCTTGGCCGGCTTCCTCTTCGCGGTCGTCTTCTTCTTCGCGGTCGTCTTCTTCTTCGCGGTCGTCTTCTTCTTCGCGGCCGTCTTCTTCTTGGCAGGCTTCTTGGCCGTCTTCTTCGTCGCCATGAGCCTTCACCTCCTTTGCATCCCGCGCCCATTCGCGGGAGCGCAAATCCGACTTCGACTCTCCCCTCCGGATCGGAGAACTCCGAGCATCCGACCCGCGCACGTTGCGCGACCATTTTGTCGCGCCGTCGGTGAACCGCTTCGCAACGACGTCAACGAGACGGCCCACGTGACGAGTCATATGTAGAGCCGCATTCGCGTAGTGTCAAGCGAAAACTGCCGCGGCCGACGCTCGCACTCCGTGATACGAACCGCGAACGTGACACGCGTCGCTCCAGATGATCGCGTGTCGAGTTCCGCCGCCGCGGCGTCAGAGCTCGAACGTCTCGCCATCGACGGGAACCGAGACGTTCTCGAATCCGTTCTCCGTCAGTCGGCGCGCGAGACCGAGCGACTGCTCCTCGCTCCCGTGGACGATGATGGTGCGCTCCGGATACTTCGACAGTCCCTCGGCGAAGTCGACGAGTCCGTCGCTGTCCGCGTGCGAGCTGAGCTCGTCGATGACCTCGACGCGCGCGCGGAGGCGGTACTCGTCGCCGAAGATCCTGACCCTCCGACGGCGCTCCGCGATCCTGCGCCCGAGAGTGTGCTCGGCCTGGTAACCCACGATGAGAACTGCATTTCGGGTCGACGTGATCGTGTTCTTCAGATGGTGCAGCACTCGTCCCGCCTCGCACATCCCCGACGCGGAGATGATGATCATGGGCCCGGGTCTGCGGTTCAGTTTCTTCGAGTCCCGCACGTCGGTGACGAACGTGGCGCGACCCTCGCCGAGCGGGTCGTCGCGCTCACGGAGGAGTTGGTTCATCTCGGCGTCGAAGCACTCCGGATGCCTTCGGAAGATCTCCGTAGCGCTGACGGCCAGCGGGCTGTCGACGTAGACCGGAATCTCCGGAACGCGACCGTCACGGACGAGTGTGTGAAGGACGTAGAGCACGCGCTGGGTTCTGCCGACCGCGAACGAGGGGATCACGATCTTCCCGCGTCGGCGCGCGACGTCGTTCACGAGCCTTTCGAGCTTCGACTCGACGTCCGTCGTTCGGGAGTGGAGCCTGGCGCCGTAGGTGCTCTCGGTGATGAGCACGTCCGCGCGTCTCGACTGGTACGGGTCCCTGAGGATCGGCATCTCCGGGCGACCGAGGTCCCCGGTGAAGACGACGCGTTTCGTACGGCCGCGCTCGGTCGCGTCGACCTCGACGATCGACGAGCCCAGGATGTGACCGGCGTCGCGGAACGTCGCCGCGACCGCCGGAGCGACACGGATCGTCTTGCCGTAGTCGACTCCGTCGAATCGCGCGATGGTCTCGTCGACGTCGTCATCGGTGTAGACCGGCTCGAGCGCCGGCAGCCCCTTCCTTCTCCTCCGCTTGTTGAGATACTCGAGGTCGTGGCGCTGGATGTACGCCGTGTCCCTGAGCAGGATCGCTGCGAGGTCGGCGGTCGCCGCGGTCGCGTGGATGCGCCCTCTGAAGCCGTTCCTGACGAGCGTGGGAAGCGAGCCCGAGTGGTCGACGTGCGCGTGGCTGAGAAGCACGGCGTCGATCGACGCCGGGTCGAACGGCAGATTCCTGTTCCGACGTTCGCTCTCGGCCCGCCGTCCCTGATAGAGCCCGCAGTCCAGGAGCACCCTCGAGCCTCCCACCTCGAGAACGTGCTTCGATCCCGTGACGTTTCTCGCCGCGCCGTGAACAGTGATCCTCATGGTTCCTCCGTGCCGCGTTGACTGCCGCTTCAAGGTTCTGGTAGGCTACAGCACAGCGTGATGTCGCACAAGCTGCGCGGGCCGCGCGGCGGGTTCGACGGGGCTCCCCGGACGCCGGCGGGCCCCCTTCTGACATCGGCTCGAAGGGGAGGACGAACATGATAAGCGACGTTGCCGTCAGCAGGGCCATCGCCTCGAGGTTCTTCGAGAAGTTCGACGCATCGCTCGAGCTCGACGCGGCCATCGTCGGCGCGGGTCCGGCCGGTCTCGTGGCCGGACGCTACCTCGCCGAAGCCGGGCACCGCGTCGCGCTCTTCGAAAGCAAGCTCTCGACCGGCGGCGGCATCTGGGGCGGCGGCATGATGTTCAACGAGATCGTCGTCCAGGACGACGCGCTCGAGATACTCGACGACTTCGGCATCGCGCACAGGGAGTACGGCGACGGGCACCACACCGCGGACTCGGTACAGACGGCGGCGGGCCTGACGTACCATGCGAGCAGACACGGCCTCACCATCCTCAACGGGGTCCGGGTCGAGGACGTGCTCTTCCAGGCCGACCGCGTCGGCGGGGTCGTCGCCCTCTGGACGGCCGTAACATCGGCGGGGCTTCACGTCGACCCCCTGTCGTTCCAGGCGAAGGTCGTGATCGACGCGACCGGGCACGACGCCGACGTCACCCGAACCACGGTGCGGAAGGCAGGCATCGAGCTGCGCACGAGCACGGGCGAGGTCCTGGGCGAGCGCTGCATGTGGGCGGAGACCGGAGAACGGGCGGTCGTCGAGAACACCGGCGAGATATATCCCGGCCTCTACGTCGCAGGGATGGCCGCGGCGGCGGTCCACGGCAGCTGTAGAATGGGACCCATCTTCGGAGGCATGCTGCTGTCGGGACGCAAGGTTGCCCGACAGGTGATGGACGACATCGGGAAGTAGCGCATGAGCGAGGAGCACGGGAGAAGGACGATGCCGGGCGGCGGGCTCTACCTCGTCCTGTCCCGTCCCCGCTCGTCGCACGAGGAGCTCACTGCCGCGGCGGTCCGTCTCGGCGTCCCCATGGTCCAGCTCCGGGAGAAGGACCTCGCCGACGACGACCTCATCGGTCTCGCGAAGCGCCTTCGCGACATCACCCTGAACTCCCGCACGCGGCTCATCATCAACGACCGTCCCGACATCGCCGCCGCGGTGGACGCCGACGGCGTCCACCTGGGGCGCGCCGACACGCCAATACAGGATGCCCGCTCCGCTCTCGGGGACCGCATCATCGGCCTCTCCGCCGCCACGCCCCAGGAGGTCCGCTCGGCGGCCGACGCCGGCGCCGACTACGTCGGCTCGGGTCCCGTGTTCCCGACGACGACCAAGGAGACGGGCCGCGAGCCTCTCGGACTCGCGGGAGTCCGCGCGCTCTCGTGCGCCGAGCGACGCCCTCCGATCGTCGCCATCGGCGGGATCGGCGCGGGCACGGTCCGCGAGGTGCTCGCGGCGGGAGCGGAGTTCGCCGCGGTCGTCTCGGCGGTCTGCTCCGCCGACTCCCCGACGTCCGCTCTCGAGGAGCTCGCCGCGATGGTTGAGAGCCGTCGCCAGCCCGGCGAGGGAGGCGCGGACGACCTCGACGCGCAGATCAACTACGCCGGACTCCGACACTGCCCGCGCTGCGCCGGGGGACTGACGACGAGTCGCGTCCGTGACACCGTCCGGCTCACGTGCGCCTCGTGCGGGTACGTCCTCTACACCCCGCCCGCTCCCGTCACATGCACCATCGTCGAAGACGACGGCAGGGTGCTCCTGGTCAGGAGGCGCTTCCAGCCCGGCGAGGGTCTCTGGTGCCTGCCGGCCGGCTTCATCGAAGCCGGCGAGCATCCGGCCGAGAGCGCGGCCCGCGAGGTCCGGGAGGAAACGGGCCTCGTCGTCGACATCGTTCGCGTGTTCGACACCTGGGCTTCGCGCGAGGACCCGAGGACGCCTCTCGTCAGCATCGCCTTCGTCGGCCGGCCGGCCGGCGGCGAACTCTCCGCGGGTGACGACGCGTCCGAGGCCGTCTTCTTCCCCGTCGGCTCGCTGCCCGAGAATATCGCCTTCGAGTCGCACAGAAGAGCGCTCGAGCGATACGTGAAGGAGCGAAAGAGATAGGGAGAGGAGGCGCTCCTTGAACATCGAAGTGCTGACCTCCATCGCGGTCGCGAACTCGGATCCGGCCGCGCTCCATCACGTCCTGTTCATCCTGGGAATCGTCTTCCTCTGGCTCAGACGCGACCTCGGCAGAGCGCCCTCGGTCCTTTTCGCGGCGGCGTTCGGGACGTCGGCGTGGCTCCTGCTGACATCGCCGGGAGCGCGATCCCACGGCGCTGTCGCTTCCCTGTTCGCCGCGCTCTGGATCGTCGAGATCGTCCGCCCCGTCTCGCGCCTGAACTTCCATGGCGTCCGGAGACCCAGGTCCATCTTCTGTCTGGCCACGTTCGTCTACGCCCTCCTCTACCCGGGCTACACTCCGGGTCTCCCGCTCGTTCTGTTCGCCCCTCTCGGAGTCCTCCTGCCGCCGACGCTGCTGGCCGCGATCTCGCTCCTCAATGTCGCCGCTCCCAGCGTGCGACCTCTCCTGCACTGGGCGCACGTCATCGCGGGGCTCGTCTTCGGCGTGTGGGGGATCGTTCTCGGACAGTGGCTGCACGCGCCGCTGGTCGCCGCGGCCGTCTACGGTCTGGCTCTCATTCTCAGGGGAGCCGCTCGCGAGGAAGACAGCGACGAACCCGAGGGCAGCGTGAGGGACATCCAGGAGCGGATGTACTCGAGAAGGACGCTCCTGCCGGGACCGACGAAGTACGGACGCCGCATCCGCGTCGGGAGCAGGAAGAAGAGAGGTGGAAGGAACAGACGGTGAACAGCCGCGCCGGCGGCCTGGGCCGCCGGCGCGTCACGTCGCGTTCGGTCCCCGGCTTCTCTTCAGGAACCGGGGACCGTTTTCGTGCGGCCGACACAGGTCGGACGCTTCATCGACCGGCCGGACATCGCATCGCAAGGGAACCCATCACCCGCGAACCAGGCACTCCTCGACTGACTTCCTGAAGAGCTCCTTGAACTCGTCGAGACGCTCCTCGTTATAGGAGGTCTCGTCCTCGAAAGACGGGTCGATAGGGTCCCGGGGAATGAAGTTCTGGATGACGAACTTCCTCGCCCCCTTGATCTGCTCGGCAATGAGCTCGAGATCGCTCGCCCGGTGGAGGGCCGGCACGACGGTGGTCCTGAACTCGTAGTCCACGCGGCCCTCAAGCAGGAGATCGATGCAGTCGCGGACGCGATCGAGGGTCCGACGGTCGCTGATCCCCGCGCTCCGGGTATAGGAGTCGAAGTCGAGCGGCGCCTTGACGTCCATCGCCACGTAGTCGACGAGCTCGTCGTCGATCAGGCTCTCCAGATGCTCGGGAAACGAGCCGTTGGTGTCGATCTTCACATCCACACCTGCGTCGTGGATGAGCCCGGCGAGCTCCCCGATGTCGCCGTGCATCAGCGGCTCGCCGCCGGTGATCACGACACCGTCGAGGAAGTCGTTGTGCTCGCTCACGTAGGCGAGCACCTGGTCGACTGGAATGGTATTGAACTCGTCGGGGAAGAGCACCAGTCCGGAGTTGTGGCAGTAGGGGCATCGGAAGTTGCACCCGGAGACGTACAAGGTGGTCGCGACCATTCCGTCCCAGTCCACGAGGGACATCTGATCGAACCCCTTGATCGAGAATTTCACGGGCGCCCCCTCTCCTGTCTGCAGTAATAGTACTGCTTTTGGTCATGCCGGACAAGCTCTAACAGCCCGCGGTCGACCATCGACGCGAGAAACTTCGCCGCTTCCGCCCTCGACATCCCGAGCGCCGACGAGACGTCCTCGAGCGTCACGGGGCGCCTCGACGCCATGTCGACGAGCGCGGCCTCCGCGCCCTCCGATCCGGTCTGCGCGGCGAGCGCCGCTCCGGCGATGACCTCGGCGCGAGGTCCGAGACTCCGCGCGATGGCGCGCAGTTCGGCCGCCGCGAGGCCGGTGATGCCCTCGACCGCCGGCGGGCGCACGACGGTGTTCACGTGAACCACGTCCGGCTGAATGTCTTCGACGGCGCGCCGCAGCCGCTCCACCTCGTCCGGCGTGTCGTTCAGCCCCCGGACGAAGACGATCTCCAGGAGAACCCGGCCCTGGAAATCGCGCGTGAACTCGCGGATCGCGCGTTCGATCCCGCCCACGTCCAGCGACGGATGAGGACGGTTGATGCGCTCGAAGAGCTCCGGCGTGACGGCGTCGAGCGACGGGGCGACGATGTCCGCCGTCATCAGCGCGCGGCGGACCGTCTCGTCGGGCATGAGGCTCGCGTTCGTGAGGACCGCGACGGGGCGGTCCGACAGCCTCCTCGCACCCGCGATGAGCTCGCCGAGACGGCTGTTCAGGGTCGGCTCGCCCGAGCCCGACAGGGTGACGGTATCGACGCGGACGCCCTCCGCCAGCCGCTCCTCGAGATCGGAGAGGATCGCGTCGACATCCACCCACTCCTTCCTGCAGACGGTCCGGTCGGTCGTGGGGCCGAGTTCGCAGTAGACGCAGTCCATGGTGCAGACCTTCGCCGGGATCGCGTCGAGGCCGAGCGAGTGGCCGAGCCTTCGGGACGGCACCGGACCGAACACGTGCTTCACGGCGTCTTCTCCCTTCCCTCGTCCGAGAGCCTGCCGGCGCGCGCGTGATCGAGCATCGAGCCCCCGCCTCCGACAGGGAACGCTCCGCGAATGGCCTCGGTCACGAAACGCTTGGCCCGCCCGCATGCGTCCTCCAGCTCGAGGCCCCTCGCGAGGAACGCGACGAGCGCCGCCGACATCGTGCATCCGGTGCCGTGGAGCGTGCCGGTCCCGATCCTCTCCGACTCGTACCGGACGGCGCCCCTCGGAGTGAAGAGGACGTCGACCGCGGGACCGTCTCGATGCCCCCCCTTCACGAGGACGCTCGAAGCGCCCCCGTCCATGACCCGCCGGGCCGCTTTCTCGATGTCGCTCTCTGTGACGACGCTCATCCCCGACAGGGTTTCGAGTTCGGGTATATTGGGCGTCACGGTCCTCGCCAGAGGGACGATCAGGTCGCGCATGGCCCGCACACCGTCCTCGTCTATGAGCGGGCTTCCCGAGGTCGCGACCATCACGGGGTCGACGACCAGGTTGGGAAGCTCGTGGCGCCGAACGCGGTCGGCGACGGCTTCCATGACGCCTCTGGTCGCGAGCATGCCGGTCTTCGTCGAGCCCGGCGTCACATCCTCGAGCACGGCGTCGATCTGAGCGGCGACCATCTCGGGCTCAAGCGTCACGCTCTTCCTGACCCCGGCGGTGCTCTGCGCCGTCACGGCCGTGAGCGCGCTGGTCCCGACCACGCCGAGCGCCAGCATCGTCTTGAGGTCGGCCTGGATGCCGGCCCCGCCGCAGGAGTCCGAACCCGCGATCGTGAGTCCCACGGGGCGATCCACAGCGGTCACGGGCCACTCTCCCTCACAGGTTCAGGAAGCGCCGGAGGCGTTTCGGGTTGCCCGGCGCTCGGCTTGAATGGTAAGCTTCGTCTGCTTGAGGGTCGGAGATGAACTCGTTCCAGGACCCTCATTGTAGTCCTTCAGTCGCGCGGGTGGCAACGTTTCATCCTCATCCCGCGCGCGTTCCTTGCGGAGTCGCTTCGTGCGGATCGACAGGCATCCCATTCTCACATTCGAGCGCGGCCGGGAGATCGAGTTCGAGTTCGACGGTCGGAGGCTCCGAGGCTGTGAAGGCGAGACGATCGCCGCCGCGCTCCATGCCGCGGGCGTCAGGGTCCTCCGGGAGAGCATCCGTCTCGGACGTCCGCGCGGTTTCTTCTGCGCCATCGGACGATGCTCCTCGTGCCTGATGACCGTGAACGGCGTCCCGAACGTCATGACGTGCATCACCCCGCTCGAGGAGGGCATGCGCGTCGAGACGCAGACGACGAAGGGGGCCCTCCCCGACGCGAAGCCCCCCCGTGGGACGGCCGCCGCGGACGAGAACGGCGTTCCGCTGATCGAGACGCGGACGGCCCCGGGTGAGGACCTCGGCGAGGTGCCGCTCGCCGTCGTCGGCGCGGGTCCTGCGGGGCTGTCGGCGGCGGTCGCCGCCGGAAGGCTGGGCGTCAGGTCCATCGTCGTCGACGAGAACGAGGTCGCCGGCGGACAGCTCATCAAGCAGACCCACATGTTCTTCGGTTCCCGCGAGCACCACGCCCGCGTCCGCGGCATCGACATCGGCCCGAAACTCCTCGCAGAGCTCGAGGAGCTTCCGGTGGAGATCATGCTGGGCGCGACGGCGCTCGGACTCTACAGCGACCTGACGCTGTCGCTTCTCGTGAACGGACGCCACCGCCGGTTGAGACCGCGGGCCGTCATCGTCGCCACGGGCGCCTCCGAGAACATGCTCGCGTTCGAGAACTCGGACCTCCCGGGCGTCTACGGGGCGGGCGCCGTTCAGACGCTCATGAACGTCCACGGCGTCGTTCCCGGAGAGCGCGTGCTGATGGTCGGCGCGGGCAACATCGGTCTCATCGTGAGCTACCAGCTCCTGCAGGCCGGGGTCGAGGTGTCCGCCGTCATCGAAGGGATGCCGGAGATCGGCGGGTACCACGTGCACGCAGCCAAGATCAGGAGAGCCGGTGTCCCCATCCTCACGTCGCACACCATCGTCCGGGCCGAGGGCGACACCCGCGTGAGAGGAGCCACCATCACGGAGGTCGACGAGACCTGGAGACCGGTCGACGGCACCGGAAGAACCCTCGATGTGGATACCATCTGTCTCGCTGTCGGCCTGACGCCGAACGCGGAGCTCGCCTTCCAGGCGGGCTCCAGCGAGGCGCACGTGAAGGAGCTCGGCGGGCGCGTCGCGGTGCACGGGCCCGACCTCGAGACGTCGATCCCGGGGCTCTTCATAGCGGGAGACGCGTCGGGCATAGAGGAGGCGTCGACCGCCATGCTGGAGGGCCGCCTCGCGGGCCTGGCGGCCGCGAGGCGGCTCGACGCCCCCGACCCGGCGGAGATCGACGCGCTCGCGAAGGAGGCCGCGGCGGGACTGGCCGCCCTCCGCGCGGGGCCGTTCGGACAGCAGCCACGATACGGCAAGGAGCGGATGTTCGCGCTCAGGGAACGGGAAGGGAACGATGAGCCACAGGCGTGACGGCGTCCTCGACGAGTCGGGGCTCGCGTCGGTCCGTCCGTCGGAGGACCGGCTCAGGGAAGGACCGGTCGTCGTCGTGGAGTGCGTCGAGCGGATCCCATGCAATCCCTGTGTGGCAGCATGCGCTAAGGGCGCGATCGCGATCGAGGGGGACCTGAACGAGCCGCCGACGGTCGACCACGAGCTCTGCGACGGCTGCGGGATCTGCATCAGCGCCTGTCCCGGGCTCGCCATTTTCGTCATCGACATGAGCGGCGAGGGCGACACTGCTAGCGTCATGCTCCCGTACGAGTTCCGCCCGCTTCCCGAGAGGGGCGAGGTCGTGACCGCCCTCGACCGTTCGGGCAGGAAGATCGGCGAGGCCAAGGTCACGCGGGTCCTCGACGCCAGGGCTCTCGACAGGACCCCTATCGTCTCTCTCGAGCTGCCGAAGCGCCTCGCCATGGACGTGCGGCACTTCCGGCGGAGAGGGGAAGCATGAAGGACGACGTCGTCATCTGCCGCTGCGAGGACGTGACCTACGGCCAGATCGTCGAGGCGATCCGCGCGGGACTCACGACGACCGAGGAGATCAAACGGGTCCTCCGGTGCGGCATGGGACCGTGCCAGGGCAGGACCTGTACGCGCCTCATCACAAGGATCATCGCCGAGCAGACGGGACGCTCTGTCCCGGAGATCGCGCAGCCGACCGTGCGGCCTCCGGCCCGTCCCATGGAGATCGGCGTACTCGCTGGCGAGGACCATGAAGAGGACCGCTGACTGCGTCATCATAGGAGGAGGCGTCATCGGCTCCTCCCTCGCTTACTACCTGGCGAAGCGCGGGATCAGGAACACCGTGGTGCTCGAGGCGGAGTACCTCTCGAGCGGCGCGACCGGGCGGTGCGGCGGCGGCATCCGTCAGCAGTGGAGCACCGAACCGAACGCGAAGCTCGCCATCGAAAGCATGGCCCTGTGGAGGGAACTCGAGGACGAGCTCGACCGCGACATCGAGTTCCTGCAGGGCGGCTATCTCGTCCTCGGCTACACGGACGACGACGTCAGGCAGTTCGAAGCGAACGTCGAGCTCCAGCGGAGGCTCGGTCTCGACGTGGAGGTGCTCACGCCCTCGGAGATACCCGGCCGCTGCGCGCCCGGCCTCGACACGCGCGCGGTGCGGCTGGCGACGTACTGCCCCTCGGACGGCAGCGCCAACCCCTTCCTCACCACACAGGCCTACGCCGACGCCGCGCGCCGGCTCGGCGTCGAGTTCGAGCTCTTCACGCCCGCGCATCGGGTCCTCACGGAGAACGGCCGCGTCACCGGCGTCGAGACGACGAACGGGACCATCGAGGCGCCCGTCGTCGTCAACGCGGCCGGAAGCCACTCGCTTCTTCTGGCGCGGACCGCCGGCGTCGAGCTGCCGATCACGCCGTGGCGGCGCGAGATCCTCGTGACCGAGCCGCTGGAGCGCTTCCTCGACCCGATGGTCATCTCGTTCAGCTTCGGCATCTACTTCCGCCAGACGAAGCACGGGGCCGTCATCGGCGGGTTCGCCGACCCTGAGGAGCAGCCGGGTTTCAACCAGACCTCGAGCCTCGACTTCCTGACGACGATGAGCCGCAAGCTCAGGCGACTCATGCCGCGTCTGTCGCCGGTCAAGATCGTCCGCCAGTGGGCCGGGCTCTACGACGCCACGCCCGACGGACAGCCGATACTGGGAGCCGTGCCGGAGCTCGAGGGGTTCATCCAGGCGAACGGGTTCAGCGGGCACGGGTTCATGATCGCTCCCAAGGTCTCTTCGCTCCTCGCACAGCTCATATCGGGCGAGGAACCAGACCTCGATATCGAGCGGCTCAACATCACACGCTTCGAAGGCGGCGGCACCGCCGGAGAGCGTTCGGTCGTCTAACCATCCATCGAAAACCGGAGCGCCCATGGAGAACCGGCCGATCATCCAGGTCGACGGGCTCGTGAAGCACTACGGACACGTCCGCGCCGTCGACGACGTCTCGTTCGCGGTGGAGCGCGGCGAGATCTTCGGGCTTCTCGGACCGAACGGCGCCGGGAAGACGACGATCATCTCGATCCTCTCGTGCCTCGTCCCTCCGAGCGCGGGCAGCGCGAGGGTCGCCGGGTACGACGTGGTCGCCGACTCGCTCGAGGTCAGGAACAGGATCGGAGTGGTCCCGCAGGAGATAGCCCTCTACCAGACACTGTCCGCCCGCGAGAACCTGATCTTCTGGGGTCGGATGTACGGCCTGTCCGGCGCGACCCTCGCGGCGAGGGCTGACGAGCTCATCGAGACGGTGGGGCTCCGGGAGAGAGCCCGCACGAGGATCGACACGTTCTCCGGCGGCATGAAGCGGCGCATCAACATCGCGGTCGGGCTTCTTCACGATCCCGAGGTGCTGTTCCTCGACGAGCCCACTGTCGGGATCGATCCCCAGACCCGAAGGAACCTGCTGGACCTCGCGAAGGAGCTTAACGAGAACGGGCTCACCATCCTCTACACGACCCACTACCTCGAGGAGGCCGAGTTCCTCTGCGACCGCGTGGGCATCGTCGACAGGGGCCGGATGATCGCCCTCGGCACGCAGCGCGAGCTCGTCGCCGAGATCGGCGCGACCGACACCATCACGGTCGAAGCCGACGGGCTCGAACCGGGTCTGACGAGGTCTCTGGAAGAGATGGACGGGATCCTCGAGACGTCGATGGACGAAGACGTCATGCGTCTGAACGCCGAGTCCGGTTCCCGGCTTCTGCCGGCCATCGTCGAGAGACTGACGAGCGCCGGTGTGGCCATCCGCTCCGTCGACGTCTCGGCTCCGAACCTCGAAAGCGTCTTCCTCCACCTGACGGGACGCACGCTCGGCTCCGGATCCGGTTCCCCCGCGGAGGAGCCCGACCGATGAAGGCCCTCCACGTGGCGTTCAAGGACATCCTCATCCGGTTCAGGGACCGGAACGCCCTGGTGCTGGCGCTGGTCCTGCCGCTCGCACTCATCGGCATCATCGGCTTCGCATTCTCGAGCGACTCCGGCATCTCTGCCGTTCGCCTCGCCGTCGTCGAGCGCGAGGAGGGCGACCTCCTGGCCGACCTGGCCGCGGGGCTCGTCTCGCGCATCGACATCTTCGAGGCTGAGGCCATCCCCGGGGACGAGGCGCGCGACGCCGTCCGGCGGGGCGAGTACTCGGCGGCGGTCGTGCTGCCGGACAGTCTGTGGGAGGCGGTGAGAGACGGCGAGAACATCGAGATCGGGGTGCTCAAGGACCCGGCCAGCGCCGTCAAGGCCGGCGTCGCCGAGGCCGTCGTCAGGAGGACCGCCACGCACGCCTCAGCGGGTTCCATCCTGACGCGGGCGGTCCTCGAGTCCTTCCGGGACGAGCGCGCTCTCACCGAGTCCGAGGAGTTCGAGCTCTGGGGGTATCTCTTCCAGCACATGGCGGAGGGCTTCGACGAGCAGCCGGTCTCCGTCGAGGACGTCGACCAGACGACGCGACAGATCGACGCGCACTCCTACTTCGCACCGTCGTTCGCCGTCGTCTTCCTGCTCTTCACGCTCCTCGGAAGCGCCAAGACCATTCACGAGGAGCGCGAGGCGGGCACCTACTCCCGGCTCCTGACGACTCCCCTCACGCGGTCCTCGCTTCTGGGCGGGAAGCTCATGGGGTCGTTCGTCTTCGCCGCGGTCCAGCTCCTGCTGCTCGTCGCTCTGACGCGCCTCTTCTTCGGCGTCGACTGGGGCAGCGACCCGCTGGCCGTCGTCGTCATGGCGCTCGTCACGGCTGTCGGCGCCACCTCGGTCGCCGTCTTCATCGCGGCCGTCTCGAAGACCGGACGGCAGACCGACCAGATCGGAACGACCGCCATCCTGGTGATGTCGCTGGTCGGCGGCAGCATGTGGCCCATCGAGCAGGCGCCCGATCTCTTTCGGAACATGGCCAGATTCACCTTCAACTACTGGGCCCAGACCGGCTTCAGGACGCTGATCTTCCACGACGCGGGTCTCGCGGGGATCTGGCAGGAGACGGCCATCATCCTCGGGCTCTCAGCGGCGCTCTTCGGTCTGTCGGTGGCGTTCCTCTCGAGGAGGTAGATGCGCGTGCGCCGGATCGCCGGACTCATCGTCAACAACCTCAAGCTGGTCGCCGCCGACAGAACGGCGCTCGTCTGGCTCCTCGTCATGCCGGTGGCTTTCACGTTCTTCATCGGCATCGCTTTCCGCGGCGGCGGAGGAGACGAAGTGTCTCCGGAGGAGATGACCTACTATGTCACCGTGCTGAATCTCGACCGCGGCGAGCAGGGACGTGATCTCATCGAGGCCATCGAGGCCGAGCAGGGCGTCGACGTGATGCTCGAGGAGCCCTCAGACGAAGAGGACGACGCGGAACGCGTCAGGCAGCTGGTGGCCGACGGCGAGCGCTCGTCCGCGCTCATCATCCCGCCGGCCTTCTCCGATTCGCTGGCGGCTGGTCGGCCGGCCGCGCTCGAGTTCGTGCGAAACCCGGAGAGGCTCAACCCCTACAAGACCCGCGAGGCCGTGGACCGGGCGGTCTCCCGGCTCAACGTCTCGGTCATGGCGGGAGAGCTTGCGGTCGACGCGAGGACGGCGCTCCGGGGCGAACCGTCGCCCGAGCTCTCGCGGGCTCTGGCGGACAGCGCGGCGGCGTTCGCTGCGCGGTCGTGGGACCCGGCGCCCGTGACGGTCCGGGCCGAGACGCTGGGTCGCGCCGCGGGAGCGGACGTCCCGGCGATGGGCTTCTCGCACGCGAGCCCCGCGATGGCGCTCATGTTCATCCTGCTGAACGGTCTCATGCTCTCGACAGCGCTCGTTGAGGAACGGCGGGAGCGCACGCTCAGGCGCCTGTTCACCACGCCGGCGAGGCGCGGCGAGATCATCGTCGCCAATCTCCTCTGGCGCTTTCTCATCGGAGTCGGACAGCTGGTCTTCCTGATCGTCCTCGGGATCGTCGTCTTCGGGGTCGACTGGGGAGCGACGCCGCTGGGGCTCGCCGCCGTCGGGATCACCTACACAGCCGCGGTCGCGTCGCTCTCGGTGCTCATCGGGACGTGGGCCAGGAACTCGAGGCAGGCCGAGAGCCTGTCGCTCGTCCTCGCGCTCTCCATGTGCGCGCTCGGCGGGCTCTGGTGGCCGCTCGAGATCACGCCGCGGGCCTACCAGTTCGTCGGCCACATGGTGCCGACCGGCTGGGCGATGGACGCGATGCACGACATCGTCAGCAGGGGCCACGGCCTCGCGGCCGTCGCGACGGACGCGGCGGTCCTGGCAGGCTTCGCCGCGGCGTTCACCCTCGCCGCGGTTCTCTCCTTCCGCCCGGAGTAGGTCTGGTCACCTCTGAAGGTAGGACGATGTCCACCCGGGACGCGGGACCCGGCCATCGAGAATGAGGTCCTTCCAGTCGGACGTCCTGGACGTCGGAGGGTCGTCCGGATCGAGCTCGTAGAACGTGAGGACGGCGCCGGCGTAGACCTTGCTCCGACCGCCTTCCTCCACGCGCACGTACACGAGGTCGGGCCGGCCGACGCCGACCCTGAGATCGGGGCCCTCGGCTCCGGGATCATAGGCGAGCGCCGTGAAGGCCGGCCGCTCCCCCTCGCCGCGCGCTCCCGCCGGCGGACCCCCGGTCAGCATCCTGATCCAGCCCGCGTGGTCGCCGAGCCCGCGACCGGCGCCCTGCATGCCGCTCCCCGCGATGATCGACTCGGAGATCCGCTGAAGCGACGTCATCAGGACGCAGTAGTCGGCGAGCCTGGCGTCGAGGTCGTCATCGAGGAGGTAGTCCTCCCACAGGCGGTCGCGCACGTGCTGGCCGAGGTCCTTGAGCCTCGAGTAGAGCTCGGGAACGGGTTCGATGAAGGGCGGCTGCACGTCGAGGCCCGGGGCGTCCGACTGCGAGAGAGGCATGAGGACGTCCCCCTCGGGCCTCCGCCGCGTGAGCGTCCACGCCGCCGCCGACGTCGTCAGACTCTTGGAGCGCCAGCCCGGCGCGTTCATGAACGGCGGAACCGCGCCCGACGGCGGTCGTGAGACGGCCGAGACGGCGTAGAGCCAGCTCCAGTAGAGGTCGTCCATCCAGTCCGCGTACGCCATCTGCTCGAGCTCGATCTGGATTCCCTCGTAGGCCCTGCGGTAGGTCTCGCTCCCGAAGGCGTCGCGTTCCTCGAGGATGCTCCGCGCGCGCTGCGACCCCAGGAGAGCCACGATGTCGACGGCCGACGGCTTGCGCCTATCGGCGGTGAGCCTGTCGAGGAACTCGATGTCCGGGTAGTACGGTCGCGGAAGGAACCTGAGGCCCCTGAGTTCGTGCGTCTCGAAGTGCGGCGGAGCCGTCTCGGAGACGCGCGACACGAACTCCATGAGGAGCGTCTCTCCCGCCACCGCGGCGACCTCGTATCCTTCGCCGTAGACCTCCTCCGCCATGTCCAGATAGTCGGCGACGGTCGGGTCGCCGGAGTCTCCGTTGAAGAACTCGAGCGTCTCGTGCGTCTGCTCCCAGGTTTCGTACCAGATGCCGCCCTCGCTCCCGATGGCGCGCACGAGCATCAGTGCCTGCCTGGTCAGCGTGTAGTCCTCGATGCGCCCCTCCGGCAGCGCGAAGGCCATTCTGCTGTACCACGTGACGGCGCGGTAGTACCCGCGCATCCGGTCGGTCTCGGCGTAGTGTCCGATGGGACGGTACGCCGTGTAGTCCTCTCCGGGACCGAGCACGCCGTCGAGCGGGGTCGCTCCCATGATCGGCGAGAGAGCGGTCGCCTCCGCCTCCTCGATGAGGGCGAGCTCGCGTTCGACCAGTGAGCGGACGAACTCCGCCGGGAAGAAGTCAGGGTCGAGCAGGCTCAGGCCCACGGAGAAGTACGCGAGGTTCATCCGCGCGGCTTCCTTGACCATCGGGTCGGTGGCCAGGAGGTACTGCTCCTCCGTCAGGCGGACCATCTCCCTCGAGAGCTCCTCGAGGCGGTCCGCCAGGAAGTCCTCCTCGACCGTGCGCTGCACGTCGTCGAAGAGCCTGTCGGAGAGCCAGAGCACGGAATCGGTGGTGATGAAGGCGGGAAGCCCGAGCGCGTCGACGTGCGCGTAGGCGGCCGCGAAGTCGCTCACGTCGCTCGGGACGACGACGTAGCCTGTGTTCAGCAGCCGTTCCGCGGCGGCGTCGGTCAGACCGGGAACGGTCTGGGCCGCGACCGCCGCCGGAGAGGCGACGAGCACGAACACGAGAAGCGCCAGGAACGAGCGCCGGAGCGCCGCGGGACTCAAGGTGATATCAACCCCTCGGCAGCCGTGATCCATAGAACGTCCGGCTCCTCCTCCCCGACCCGCTCCACGTGATGGGGCTGGTCGGACTTGAACTGGATGGCGTCGCCTGCTGAGAGATCGTACGACTCGTCGCCCACCGTCACGCGGACCAGCCCGGAGTTCACGAGCAGGATCTCCTCGCCCTCTCTGGGCGGGATGTCCATGCCGTCGGGCGACAGACTCGAGATGCGCGCGACCCTGAGCCTTCCCGCCGGGATGCCGGTCGTCAGGAAGTCGAGCCCGGCGAGCTCCCGTCCCTTCTCGGTCTGAGCGTGATGTACGCGCTCGTGCCCGCGCACTATCGAGACGGTCGGCAGCCTGTCCTCCTCAACGAAGAAGGTCGCCGATCTTCCCAACGCGTGGGCGATCCGGAGGAGCGCGCCGACCGTCGGCGACGTGCGTCCTCTCTCTATCTCCGAGATGTGCGTCGGCGACATGCCGGACGCCTCGGCCACCTGCTTGAGCGTCATGCCTTTCGATAGACGCTCCAGCTTGACGCGTTTGCCCAGCTCAGCCTTGTCGAGCATCGTCTCCACCTCCCGGAACCGCACACCGCACTCGAACAGGTCCAAACCTCCGGAGAGCAACGAACCGACGAACCGGCCCGCGGGGCGACGAAGAGAGAGGCGTCAGGCGTATCGGGCCGACTTGACGCGCCGCTTGTTCTTCTCGGCGTACTCCTTCTCCCACACCTCGTCAGCGATCGCGCGATAGCTTCTGGCGTACTCGTCGATGTCGTCCTTGAGATCGGTGATCAGCGTCTCCGCGCCCTCGTGCGTCGGATGCGCGTGGCACTTGACGACGGCCTCACGGAGAACGGTGGGCTCGTCGATGAGCATGCAGGGAGTCAGGTAGTTCTCCCGATAGGGCTGGCGCCCGCGTATGGCCCTCATGAAGTCGGAGTTCAGCGCCTCCCTGAGCGTCGCGTCCCGGATGTTATCGACGGCGAAGTGGCAGAAGACGCACGGCTCGATGTCGCCGTTCGCGTTGACGTGCACGTACTCGCGTCCGGCCGCGATGCATCCCTCGACGTAGTACCCGTCGTTCCAGAAGTCGCCTATGAAGATCGTCTTCGTCTCTCTGAGCTCGAGAACGCGCCGCCTCAGCCAGTCGCGCTGCTCCGGCGTGGGCATCAGCTCGGTGTGCGGGTCTCTGCCGATGGGAATGTACTGGAAGTACCAGGCGACCATCGCGCCCTTCTCGATGAGGAGATCGATGATCTCGTCGCTGGCGATCTCCTCCATGTTCTCCCTCGTCTCGGTGAACGACGTCCCGAACATGACGCCGGCCTCGCGAAGGCTGTCCATCGCCCGCATGACGCGATCGAAAGTCCCCTCGCCGCGGCGGGCGTCCGTTCGCTCCCGGAATCCCTCGAGACTGATCATGGGAGTGACGTTCCCGCACTCCTCGAGACGGGCGGCCGTCTCATCATCGATCATCGTGCCGTTCGTGTAGAGCTGGAAGTAGACGTCGTTGTGCTCTTTCCAGATATCGAACATGTCCGGCCGGCAGAAGACCTCGCCGCCGCTCATCGTGACGAAGTACGTTCCCATCGACTTCACTTCGGTGATGATCCTGTCGACCTCCTCGGTCGACAGACCCTGGTGCTGCTCGTACTCGCCGGCGTAGCAGCCCGGACACCGGAGGTTGCAGCGCATCGTCGGGCTGATCACAACGAACATCGGTGGCCGGAAGCCGTGCTTCTCCGGCATCTCGATCTCGCGCTGGTCGGTGCCGATGAGGAAGGCGTTGACGAAGAGGTTCTCGATGAGCCTGTTCCGGCAGTTCGGGGAGAGACGCTCGAGAACCTCCTTCGCCATCATCACGGCGGGGTGTCCACGCTCGAACATCTCTCTCAGAAGTCGGATCGTCTCCCTGTCCCTCTCCACCCTGGTGAGCTTCTCCGCGAACCTGGAAGCCCTGATCAGGTTCTCGACGGACATGCGCGGCACGAGCGAGAGGAGCGTCTTCGCCGCCTGAGCCCGGGTGAAGTTCCTCAGATTCGTTCTCATCACCTTATCGCCTCCGCGGCAAGCTGTGAGAAAGCTCAGAACTGCGCCACCAAAGTATACCGCATTGAGAACTGTCTGAGAAGGATTCTCTGTCCGGCGCCGCCGGGGACGCGGTGTCCCTGTGGCGCGTTCCACGGGCGCGCGGCTGAGCGCGGGAGCGCGTCGCCGGCGAGATCAGGAGGTGTTCGTCGGCAGGAAGTCCTCGACCGAGGACCTCTCCACGACAGGCCGTTCACTCCCTTCGATGGCGCGTTCGTAGAGATCGAGGATGCGCCGGGTCACGGACTCCCAGTCGTAGCGGACCACCTCCCGGCGCGCGGCCTCGCGCAGGCGGCGCGCTCTCTCCTCGAAGCGCGCGAGATGGATGATCGCCGACGCGATGCTCGCGGACGAGGCCCTCGGGACGAGAAGGCCCGTCCCTCCGTTGGTCACGACGTCGCGGTAGCCGGGGATGTCCGACGCCACGACGACGGCTCCTGCGGCCATCGCCTCCAGGAGCACGATCCCGAAGCTCTCTCCTCCGACGGCCGGCGAGCAGAACACGTCGGCCGAGCGGTAGTGCCTCGGGACGTCCTCGTTCGAAGCGAAGCCCGTGAACTCGACGCGCGACCTGGCGCGCGACGGCACCCTCGAACGGTAGTAGCCCGCGAGGGGCCCCCCTCCGACCACGATGAGACGCGCGGTGGGGACGTCCTCGAGGACGCGCGGCATGGCCGACAGGAGATACTCGAGCCCCTTGCGCTGTTCGAGCCTCCCGACGAAGAGGATGCGGAACTCATCCTGGTCGCGCTCGAACGGCGCCGCCTTCGAGAAGCGCGCGACCTCGACGCCGTTCGGGACGATCTCGTACGGTCCCTCGAAGTACGGCTCGACCGTCGCCAGGGCCGCGCGCGACACGGCTATGCGCTCGCTCAGCCTCTCGGCGTAGGGCGCGAGCTGTCGTCTGAAGACGCGGTATCCGAAAGGCGACTCGTTGCTTGCGTGGAACGTCGCCACGACGGGACACGGGGCCTCCGCCACGGCGGCCAGCGGGAGCATCGGCAGGAACGGCTCGTGCACGTGGACCACGTCGAACCGGCAGCGTCGGAAGACGCGCCGCACGCGCCGTCTCATGGCCGGCGCCACCGCGACCGGACAGAGCGAGCCGTTGGCCGGGACGAGGACGGCCCTGCCGAGCCTGACGACGTGCTCGTCGTCCGGTTCGCCTCCGCCGCCGAATCGGGTCGTCACGACGGTCGTCTGGTGTCCGAGACGGCGGAGCTCCAGAGCGACATGCCTGACATGCTCCCCGACGCCACCGCGGTACGGCCGATAGGTGGGTGCAACGATGCCGACTCTCATTCCTCGTCCTCGTCAGGTGTCCAGACCTGCTGCAGCATGCACCACTGCGAAGGATATCGCCCGATGTACTTCTCGAAGGCGGCTACCATCCGCGCCGACAGTTCCCTGATATCGCGGTCCTGGTCCCCGCTCGCCTCGAACTCGACAGCGGGGTCAACATAGCATATGAAACGCTTCCCGTCTCGCACGCAGAATCCCGGCACGACGGGCGCCCCGGTCTTGAGCGACCAGTATGCGGGCCCCTTCGGGACCTCGGCCGGCCGCGAGAAGAACTCGACCTCGACGCCCTCGCCGTTGATGGTCCGGTCCGCCACGAAGAAGACGACCTCCTTGCGCCTGAGGGCGCGGCCGATCTTCAGGGGCCTTCCGAGCGGAATGACGTTGAGCCCCCTCTTCCGCCGCATCTCCTTCATCTCCTCTTCCGACTTCTCGGTCACCACCGGCTCGACGATGGCGGAGAACGAAGCCAGAGACTCGATGCTCGCCAGCGCGGTGCCCCCCACGTCCCAACTGCCGAGATGCGCCGTGGCGAAGACGACGCCCTTCCCTTCGGCGACGGCCTCCTCGAGGTTCTCGAGACCCTCGAACGTGGTGAAGCGCGAGACGTTCTCTCCGAGTCGGCCGTTCAGGGCGAAGAAGTCGGCCCAGTAGAGCCCGTAGCTTCTGAACATCTCCCTGGCGGTCCGACGCGCGTCCCGGCTCTCCGCGGATACGTCGAGAACCCGCGCGGCGTTCCTTCTCGCGGTGCGGCGCCGACGCGGCAGAAGGACGTATCCGAGGAAGCTCAGGCACGAGGCCGCCGGATAGGTGACGGAGCGAGGCAGGAGCGCGGCCAGTCTGGACCCGGCGCGCATCAGCGGATACGCGTTGAGCGCGTTGAAGCGGCTGGTGTCGGCCAGGAGCACGATCGAGACGGCGGAGTACGCGACGCAGCCGACCGACGCGCCGACGAGGACCTCCCGCGGTCCCACGGCGTCCGCGATGATGCCGGCGAGGATGCCGGCTACGCCGAACGCGGCCTTCGATACCATCTCCCGGAACCCGAAGGCCTTGCCGATCGATTCGGCCTGCATGCTCTCCTGCATCATCGTGTCGCAGGCCACCATGCTCGGAGCGACCACAAAGCCCGTGGCGAACACGAGCGCGCCGAGCATCTGAATGGTGTCCGCGAAGGCCATGACCATCACCGCGACGCCGGCGAGCAGGAAGCTCAGAGAGACGATGACCCGGCGGGGTACGTCGGCCATGTATCTCCCCACGATGAGTGAACCGAGGAGCATTCCGATGCCGCCGACCGAGTAGAGCATCCCGAGATCGGCCGCGCCCTTGCCGAAGACGTTTCTCACGAAGACGGGCGCGACGACCAGCACCAGCCCCGCGAGGAACATGACGGCCGACATCGAGACGGTCGCGTAGACCACCATCCGCCGCCCGCGCATCTGCTGCATCCCGCCCTTGAGGTCGTCCACGAGGCGCCCGTAAGCCGAGCGGATGGCCTGCACATCGAGATCGGCGGCCGCGGCGACCGGCCCCTCGTCCCCGCCCTCCTCGCGCTGTCGTCCGAGGCGCTTCGCCCTCGCGAGCCGGCCTCTGGGGCTCCCCGTCCTCTCCTCGGCCTCTCTCCTGGCGCGCCGCTCCCGCACCACATCGGCGACGCTCTTCAAGGTGATGAACGACGCCAGGCTGGCGGAGACGACGTACGTCCCGGCGTCGGCCCAGAACCCAACATCGGAGCCGAACCGGTCGACGAGCAGCCCGCCGCCCCACGGGCCGATGACGAGCGACATCATCATGGCCACGTTCAGAAGGGCGTTCGCCTGCAGCAGCTCGTCGTCGTCCACGATCTGGGGGATGGCCGCCGTCTTCGCGGAGAGGTAGAACCGGTTGATGGTGAAGACAAGGAAGACGATGACGTAGATGGGCGTCATCGACCTCGCGATGAACGGGATGGAGCCGACGAGCACGGCCCTCACGAGGTCCGACCCGATCATGAGGAACTTCCGGTTGTGACGGTCGGCGTAGACGCCCGCCACAGGGCCGAAGACGAGCACCGGCACGCTCGCGAGCAGGAGGATCTTCGAGAACTCGAAACCGCGGATCTCGCCGCCCGAGAGCGAGAAGATGAGGGCGGCGAGGGCCATGAGGTTGAGGTGGTCGCCGAGCTGCGACGAGAGCTTGCTCGACCACATGAGCGCGAAGTTGCCGTTCCTGAACAGCCTGACGTAGCCGGCCGGCTTCGGCGTGCTCCTCTCCGTCACACGCCCTCCCGGACATCGGCGGCCGTGTCGACTGACGGAGCGGCGACCTCATTCACATCGTCCCTCATGACCGCTCTGACCGCGTTGAGAACCTGCTCGCTCGTGGCCTCACCGGACGCGTCCGCCGGCCTTCGCCTCAATCGCTCGATAACCGACTGGAGCACGGTGACCGCCGTGATGTCGGCTCCCGTGTCCTTCTCCTCGACCGTCACGTCCTCCCCCGAAAGGAAGAGCTCTGAAAGCTCGACCAGCGTGATCTGCCGTCCCCCGGTCGGGTCGTAGAGCCGCCTGTTCGAGTACTTCACGATATGCCTGCCCAAGACACCGCTCCGTTCTGAGCTGCGACTTCTCAGGTATTGTGCAGTGCACCAGATGCTATGGCCGGCCGGCCGGCCCGTCAAGCGGTTTCAGAGCTCGGCCCCCGTCGCCCGTCGGCGGCTCCACTCAGCTCCGGCCTCTCCCGCTCAGGACGCCCGAGCTCCGCGCAAGGAGCCCGACGAGCAGGAGGAAGCAGCCCATCGTGACGGCTCCCGAGGCCGGCCCGGCCCACTCGTATCCCACGTGGATGTACCGGTCCACACCCGCGTTCACGAGCCCGGCCACGATGACGCCCATGATGGCGCCGCCGGCTATAAGCCCGGAGCTCAGGAGCACACCCCGCTCGCGGCGGTCGCAGAGCTCGTTCTCGTTGCAGGAGGTCCGCTCGCTCAGGAGCCGGACCAGACCGCCTACCATGATGGGAGTGCTCAACCTGATGGGAAGATAGAGCCCGACGGCGAACGGCAGCGACGGGATGCCGAGAAGCTCCACGACGCCGGCGAGAAAGGCCCCGATGATCACGAGCGTCCACGGGAGCGACTGGGTCAGCACGCCCTTGACGACCATCGACATGAGGACGGCCTGGGGCGCCGAGAGCTTCTCCGACCCGATGCCGTAGGCTCTGTGCAGGAAGAACACGATCCACCCGACGACGAGGGCGGATGAGAGGACGCCGATCATCTCGCCCATCTGCTGGAGTCTGGGCGTCGCGCCCACGAGAAAGCCGGTCTTCAGGTCCTGCGACGTGTCACCGGCGATGCAGATGGCGATGCAGACGACTGCCCCGACAGACACGGCTGCGATCATGCCGGTCGCGCCGGTCCACCCCATGGCGAGGAACACGAGGCTCGTCGCGAGAAGCGTCGCTATCGTCATCCCGGACGCCGGGTTGGACGAGCTGCCGATGAGTCCGACGATCCTCGACGACACGGTGACGAAGAAGAAGCTGAACACGACGACGAGGACGGCGCCGACCGCGCCGACGGGCACCTGCGGGAGGGCCCAGACGAGGACGGCGATGACCGCGGCGCCCCCCAGGACGAGCTTCATGGGAAGGTCGCGCGCTGTCCTCGGGACGCTTCCACCCCTCGTGCCGCCGTCGGCCGCGATCGCCTTCATGCCGGCGCCGAACGATGTGACCATCGTGGGGATGGCCCGCACGAGCGTGACGAGGCCTCCGAAAGCCACCGCCCCCGCGCCGATGTAGCGGATGTAGTTGTCCCAGATCTCGATGGGCGACATGCCCTCGATGAGCGTTGTGGCCGGATAGAGCGGCTCGCCGAGCCCCGATCCCATCATCTTGATGAAGGGAATGAGAACGAGCCACCCGAGGGCGCCGCCGCCGAGCATGATCGCTGCGATCTTCGGGCCGATGACGAAGCCGACGCCCAGGAGCGACGGAGCCGCCTCCGCCCCGATCTGGGCGCCCTCGTAGCCGCGGATCCGCCAGCTGGGCGTGTCGTGCCAGAGCCCCAGACCCTCCATGAGGAACCGGTAGAGCGCGCCGACACCGAGGCCCATCATGACCTGCCGGACCCGTCCGCCGCTCCGGTCGCCGGCCACCAGCACCTCGCCGCAGGCGGTCCCCTCCGGGAACGGGAGGTTGCCGTGCTCCTTGACCATGAGGAATCGCCGGAGCGGGATCATGAAGAGCACGCCCAGGAGTCCGCCCAGCGCGGCGAGGATGAAGACCTTCGAGAGCTCGGGCATGTAGCCCAGTACGATGAGTGCCGGGATCGTGAAGATGACGCCGGCCGCCAGCGATTCCCCGGCAGAACCGACCGTCTGGATCATGTTGTTCTCGAGCACGGTCGCGCGGCCGAGGAAGCTGCGCGACAGGGCGATGGCGATGACGGCCGCCGGGATGGAGGCCGAGACCGTGATCCCGACCTTGAGTCCGAGGTACGCGTTCGCCGCGCCGAAGACGATGCCGATGAGAATGCCGGAGAGTATCGCCCTGAGCGTGAACTCCCGCACGCTCTTCCCCGAACCGACGTACGGCTTGTAGTCGTCCCCGCGAACACCTCCGTAGGCGTCCTTCCCCAGACCTTTCGTCTCACGCTCCACGGCGTCCTCCTCGTGCGTTGCTCATCAGTTACGGTTCAATCACTCGCGCATGCTCCTTATCAGCCGTCGCGCTCCGGGCGGCCCGGTCCGTCATCATCGTCCCGCGTCCCTCTCGAGCTCCGGGCGCGCGTTCACGAGCGACTCGACGAGCGCCGCCGCCCTCTCGAGCTCGGGATCCAGTTCGAGCGAGAGTCTCCACTCGTCGAGCGCGTCCTCCCATCTCCCGGCTTGAGCGTGCGCCATCCCGAGACGCCACCTGGCCTCGGCCTCGGTTGCCCCGCGCGGGTCGCCGCCCTCCTCGATGTACCGCCTGAAGCCGGCGGCGGCCTCCCCGGCTCGGCCGCCGGCCAGAAGACGCGCCTTGGCGAGCGCGTAGACCGCCTCGAGATTGTCGGGCTCGAGCAGGAGGACCCTCTCGCCGACCGGGATCGCGTCCTCGTATCTCTCCTGCTCCATGTAGAAGACCCCGAGCGCGCCCCAGCCCTCGGCGGACGCGGTGTCGAGACGGGCCGCCGCCGTGTACTCACGCTCGGCGCCCTCCATGTCCTCCTCGACCCACGCGGCCGTGCCGCGCGCCAGATGGCCGTAGAAGGGGTCGAGCGACTCGATGGTCCGGATGGTCTCCTCGGCCTTCTCGTCGCCGCCGCCCGCGAAGCCCGGCGCCATGAGGTAGTACTGCAGGATGGCGAAGTGCGCCTCCACGTTGTCCGGGTCGCACTCGACGGCCTCCTCGCACGCGCCCTTGAACTTCCCCGCGTAGAAGAGGGCCGACATCCCTCCGGTCGCCGCCTTGAGACCGTACCCGTAGGCGAGCGTCAGATGAAAGTCCGAATTCGCCCTGTTCCGCTTGATCGCGCTCCTGGCGTGCGCGATGGCGGCGTCGTGGTCCTCGCGGCCGAGCGCGAGGCGGGCGCGACCGTGCTCGACGCGACCGTCGTCCACCAGGGGGTCGGCCTCCTCGAGAAGCGACTCGGCGAGAGCGAACTCGCCTCGTTCGAGCGCGCGGTCGGCCTGGGCCAGGAGCGAGTCCGCTTCGGCCGGCTCAGCGCGGGCTGTCGGAACGGCAAGAAGGGATGCCGCAGCGACCACGAGAGCGATGAACGTCAGTGACCGCCCAACGGACGACTGCGGCGCCGTACGGTGATGAACCGGCACGGGTTCCACCTCACAAGCGTTGCCCCGGCGAGTTCACTCGGGGACGAAGTCGGGTCCGGGAGCGGTCTTCTCAACGTGCCCCCGGGTGGCGAGATACGCCGCCAGAGCGATGAGCCCTCCTCCGACGATGCCCGCCGGAGTCAGCCTCTCTCCGAGGAGGACGGCCGCCAGGAGGAGCGCGAACAGGATCTCGATGAGCAGGATGACGGACGAGACGGTCGCCGTGATGTAGCGGAGACCGGACGTCCAGAGCATGAACGGAATGATGGTGCAGAAGACCGCTGTGTAGAGGATCGCCCACCACGACGCGTCGCCCGCCGGGAACGAGCGCGGCGCGAGAAGGAGCGCCACCGGAAGAGCCGTGAGCGCCGTCAGGAGCACCTGAGCCGCGGTGAGCGCCCGGATGTCGACATCGGTGTCGTGAACGATCTTCTTGTCGAGCAGGATGAAGAAGGTCCAGGCGACCGCGCCGGCCAGGATGATCATGTCGCCGACGAACTCGGTCGGCGAGGCGATGGTGAGGCGCCCGCCGGTCGTCACCAGGAACACGCCGATCATGCCGGCGACGACCGCTATGATCTTCAGGGGCCCGAAGCTCTCCCGGAACATGAACCTCGAACCGACGGCGACGAAGATGGTGCTGACGTTGACGAAGAGCGCGGCCTTGCCGGCCGTGGTCATGGTCTGGCCTTTGAACTGGAGGATGAAACCTATCGCGTTGGAGATCCCGAACAGGATGACGATGCGCCGCCTGAGCAACCTCCCGAGCGCAGGGAGTCTCCCGGTGGCGGCGGCGTACGCGACCGCGATGACGGTGGCCACGGCGAAGCGCAGGAAGGCGAACCAGTACGGGTCGATGGTCCGGAGCCCGAACTTGATGACGACGAACGAGGAGCCCCAGAGGAGTCCCGCCAGGACTGTCGCGGCGACGGCCTGTCTGGTTCTGTCCAAGCTCGCCCCCCACGTATCCTCGCGGTCGCTCGTCGCTCACTCCGGCGCCGGGAGCCCTCTCGTCACAGCAGCACGATGGCGGTGGCGACGGCCAGGATGATGAGACTGGGGATGATGAGCATCCTGTACGACCTGCCGAAGTCGGCCTTGAAGTACTCGCGCGTCAGAACGTGGCACAGGTGCACCGGAGAAAGCAGACAGCCCACGAACCCGAACGCGAACGCGAACATGACGAGCTCCATGTTGATCGAATCGCCCCCCATGAGCGGAACAAGAAGCGGAAAGGCGACGCCGATGAACGCCATGGTGACTCCGGTGATGAGCCCGATGAGCAGCGGGACCGCCGCGATGACCACGAGCTCGGGCATGTGCATCTCCATGAAGAACGGGGGCACGGCGTCGACGATCTCAGCCACCTCGAGGACGTGCTTGTAGGCCGCCACGCCCAGAACGAGCGAGACGATCTGGAACTCGGTGGCGCGCCGGTACGCGGCCCCCAGATCGTTCCATTTCATTCTCCCGACAAGCCCGAGGAGAATGGTGGCGACCACGGCGACGTAGATCAGCTCGATGTCCAGAACGAGCACACCGACGATCACGAAAGCGAAAGGCCACACGCCCGCGAGGACGTCGATCCTGGCGCTCCCCCCGTCTCCCTGTCTCACGTTCTTCCCGGCTGGGACCTTCCGGAGCACCAGCAGAGCGCCCCCGCCGATGGCCGCCAGCGTCAGCGGGTAGTTCTCGATGAAGATGTCGGCGATCGTCCGGTCGACGAGGGTCGCCGTGAAGACGATCGCGGGATAGAGCGGCCAGATGTACTCCCAGACGTGACGGAACCAGTAGCTGATGAAGAACCGCTGCTCGGCCGTCGCCGACTCCTTGTCGAGCGCCGTCTCGACCATCGGCGCCGTCAGCATGGCGCCTCCCGGCATCGGCAGAAGTCCTCCGAAGGCCGGGATGACGGCGACGACCACCCTGTTGTCGCGGATGAGGTTCCGAAGGCCCGACACGAACCGGTCGAGGTAGCCCAGCCGCCCCGCCAGCGCGCCCAGCGCGATGATGGTGACGATCCGTCCGAGGAGCTGAAGCGTCTCGAGCTTGATGAAGGAGCGGCCGAGTTCCAGGGCCGTCCCGCCGACCGGCATACCGGCTATGAGCGCCATGAGCGCGGCGCCCGCGAGCATGGTCACGCCCAGGTCGACTCGCAGCCTGACCATCACGATGATGAGAGCGATCGATGAGCCCAGCGCGACGATCTCTCGTTCCATCGGCGTCCCTGTGCGACGGGAGGAGAGCGGTCTCCTCCCGATGTGAGAACGGGGCGCGGCGATCGGTACTCGCCGCGCCCCGCGATCGACGGTCGAGCGGCGCGCCCGCCGCGCCCGCTACTCGAGCTCCGAGAGCACGAGGTTCGAGCGGACCATGTCGTCGCGCCACTTGTAGAAGCTCTCGGTGTACGTCAGAAGCGACACGTACTGCGCGAGGTTCTTGATGTTCTTGGCCTTGATGTGCTTCTTGACGGTGGAGTCCTCCGGCAGGGAGTCGAGCCAGTCGCGATAGTACTGCTCCTTGCTCCGGAAGTACTCGACGAGCTCCTCGTCCGACGGGTCGTTGTAGGTCTCCTCGTGAACGATCGCGTCCTGCGGAAGCGACGGGGCGAGCGGAGGTCTCTCCTCCGGGTACCCCATGATGAGCATCGCCACCGGGAGGACCTGCTTGGGCAGCTTGAAGAAGTCGAGCGTCGTGTAGGGCTGCCAGACGACCTCCTGGATGTACTGCGAGCCCAGCCCGAGGCACTCGGCCGCCAGCACCGCGTTCTGCGCCGCGGTGTACGCCGCGCGGAGAGCGACCCAGAGCACGCCGATACCCTTGAAGTGGGATACCCCGCCCTGGATGCTCGCCCAGCGGTTCAGCCTGTGCGTGTCGACGCAGAAGACCAGCGAGACGGGCGCCTCCACGATGCACATCCGCCGCCCCTCGCACAGCATCTCGTTCAGCTGCTCCCTGCGCTTCCTGTCCTTCACGACGATGATCGAGTACGGCTGGGCGCCGCGGTAGCCGCCTGCCAGCGAGCCGCCGGGGCCCGGCGCCCGCAGAGCCGCGTCGAGAACCTGCCTGAGGACGTCGTCAGGGATCTCCTTCTCCTGGAACTTGAGGATGCTCCTGCGGTCCATGATGACGTCGATACAGCTCTCTTTCACACTACCCTCCTGCGTTCGCTTATGGTCGCCTCTTGAGGATCTCCTTGAGCAGAGCGCGGGCGCGGTGGAGATGGGTCTTCAGCGTTCCCATCGGGATCCCCAGCGTCTCCGCCACCTCCTTGTAGCTTCGCTCCTCGATATAGAAGAGGGTCACGGCCGCCCTGTACCTCGGCGGCAGCTCTCCCACGGCCTCTCTCACCAGCCGGCGCGTCTCCGCGTCGAGAACCAGCTTCTCGGGATCCGAGTCGGGGCGCGTCTCGAGCGCGCCGGCCTCTATGTGAGGACCGAGCCCGATGTCGACGGTCCTTCCCCGGCGCTTCCTCTTCTTGAGGAACGTGAGCGAGCGGTTGACCGCGATCCGGTAGAGCCAGCTCGAAAACTTCGAGTCTCCACGGAATCGCGGCAGCGCCCTGTACGCGCGGATGAAGGCCTCCTGCGTGACGTCCGCGGCGTCGGTCTCGTTCCGCACGATCCCGACGACGACGGAGAACACCAGATCGGCGTACCTCTCCATGAGGACCCCGAAGGCCGATTCCTCTCCCCCGAGGACCCTCTGAATGAGGACCTCATCCGGCGGTCCCGGCGATGGCGTCCGGGCCGACCCAGCCATCATACCTCCGGTCTCGGCGACGCCTCACTCGCGCCGGCGAGCCGACGGGCCGCGCCGCCGCCAGCCGCTGGCCGGGCTCGACCGATAATCGTACCAGAAGCGGGCTCGATTCCAAGCGGATTCGGGCGGCGCCGGATGAGCGTCGACCGGTTTGCGCGGCAGAACGCCGTCGAGCGAAACACGCCGAGCGTGCGCGGGGTCACATTCACACAGACGGGAAGGACGGAAGGTGTCAGGCGGGGCCCCGAGGGGCCCCCGGCCCGACGGGACCACAGACGGAGGAAGCCCACATGACCAGCGCGCTTGTCTTCATCTTCCCGATGATCATGACGCTCATCTCGCTCGCCGCGCTCGTGCTCATCATCATGTTCATCGTCAAGGCGGTGAACCACGGGCAGCGATTGAGGAAGCAGGCCTTCGACGAGGCGCTCTCGAGAGGCATCTACGACAGGGCGCTTCTTGAGAAGAAGAGCAAGGGCATCGCCCCGCTCGGCTGGGGGATTTTCTTCGCGGCCATCGGCATCGCCATGTTCATCGGGTTCGCCGCGCTCGGCATTCTCGCCGAGGCCCTGACCGGGGCGCTGATCCCGCTCTTCGTCGGCGTCGGACTCATCGTCTACTACACGCTCACCAAGAGCCTTCGCGAGGAGGTCCGGAACGGAAAGCCGATCGAGATCCCGCAGAGCGGGCCCGTCGTCACGGTCGATGCCGAAGGGAACGTCGAGGAGAGAGACTAACGCCATTCGAGCGAGAGCTGCCGCGAGGCCCTGAGGAGCTCGACAGCGAGGAAGGCGGCGCCGACGACGGCCAGGGTCCAGAGCACACCGAGGACGCCCGGATTCTCCATCGCACGCTGGATGAGTCCGGGCGTCTCGACGTCCGGGAGCGGCGGCTGTGGGAGCGCCGTCAGCGTACGGTTCACGGCCGTGGTGAACCGCTCCCCCACGTCGGCGTTCCGAACGGCTCTGACGAGCGAGGCGACGGCGAAACCGCCGGCGGTCGCGCCGGCCCCCCACAGGACCACGCGCTCGGTCATTCTCCTCCGCGCCTCGCGTTCGGCGATGAGCGCCATGGTCGCGGGGACGAGGCCGGACGGGGCCTCGACGAGGGACTCCTCCCGGAGCGCGGCATCGACACCGCGAAGAAGCTCGAGCTCACGCCTGCAGAAGGCGCACGAAGCCAGATGGGCTTCGAGCCTCGCGGCGTCGGCCGAAGACAGCAGACCGTCGACCTCTCTTTGCATGAGCTCCTGGAACTCCTCGCAGCGCACGACTTCCTCCGGTGGAACCGTTCGGTCCGTAGCTTCGCTCTATCTATGACGCCCTCAGGGAGCGGGAGGTTTCATCCCGGCGCCCGGGCACACCGTCGTCACCGCAGGCGCACGACCTCGCGCGCGACGAACATGTTCCCGTGCCGGTCGACGGCCCGCGCCGCGACGGCGTGCTCGCCTTCGCCCGGGTGCGCCAGCGTGATCGAGAACTCCTCCTGACGCGAGTCGATGAGCCCGTCAGCCGCCACCGCTTCCTGCCATTCCCCGTAGTCGATCGACACGTCGATCGAGAGAAGCGGCGACAGTTCGTCGCGCGCACGCCCGTCGATCACGAGTCGCCCGTCGCGCTCCCCGACATCGAGCGACTCGATCACGGGTCTCCCGTTGTCGACGAGGAACGGATCCCCCACGAGCGACCCTGTCGCCGGGCCGCCGGGCCGGTCGGGCTCGTCGGACGCCTCGACGCGTATGGTGTAGTAGCCGTCCTGCATGGAGCGGGTGTCCCAGGTGTGCGCCGTCCTCGAGACGTCGCTCGCGAGGGGCTTCCAGCGCTCCTCGTCGTCCGAGCGCACGGTGAGATCGAAGCTCATCCTGTCGCCGTCGGGGTCGTAGGCCCTCCACTCGACGGTTCTCAGGCCGGTGACGACGCCGGGGGGCCGACCCGGCGCTCCCGCGGCGCCCTGCAGGTTGTACGTCACCTCGAGCCCGCTCGGGAACGACTGCCTGGCGGACGTCGCCCCGTAGCCGCCCTCTCCTTCGGAAGCGGCGTCGGCCGGCTCGAACACGGAAACTGACTCGACGACGGGCGGTCTGTTGCCTCCGAGGTAGGCTATCAGGACCTCGAAGAGCCGCGGAGACGCGTTCCCGGCGCCGCGTTCGAGCTCAGCCCGCCACTGCAGGAACCTCGCCGATGGGCTCTCGACGGCCCCGCTCTCGCTTCCATCGACGGCGGTCCAGTCCGACCAGGTGTCGTCCGGGGCGCCGGTGTTGCCCGAGCGCGTGGCAAGACGGACGGAGGATCCCCCCGGCGTCCCGGCTCGCCACGACGCCTCGCCCCACGTCGCGGCGGGGCCGGCGTCCAGAACGTCCGATATGTACAGCCCACGTGCGGCGACACCTTCGTCCGCCGCACGGACGGCGGCCGGGAGCCCGGCCGCGACGAGCGCGCCGTCTCCGTCGGGCTGGATCGACAGGACCTCCTCACTCGAGATCCTCGTGACGAGCGACGCGCGGCCGTCCTCCAGCGCGTAGAGCGCGCCCCCGGTGCCGGCGCCGGCCCACAGGGCCCCTCCGGCGCCGCGCCCGAGCGACGTGACGGGCGCGTCGAGCGAGCGCCAGATCTCCAGAGCCGCTCCGTCGTTCGGGAGGCGGAAGACCGCCCCCTCGCCGAACGCGGAGTCGAACGTCGCGTCGTCGCCGAGCGCTTCCTCGAAGAGCACGGTCGACGCCGCGAAGAAGACGACCTCATCCGAGATCACGATCCCCGTGATCTCCTCATAGCGGGTGTCGTGGAGCACGTTCGGGCGGGCCCCCGGAACCGCCTCCAGCAGCATGCCGCCCGGCGCGGTTCCAGCCAGCACGCGTCCGCCCCCCGCGGCGACGCTGACGACGCTCGCGTCGCTGCTCTCCAGAAGGAGCGTCCCGCGCCCCCGCTCGTCGACGGCATACACCGCCGCGGTGTCTCCGGTCCCGACGACGAGCCCGTGAGCGTCCGACCAGACCATGTCCCATATGTAACCCTGACCGGTCTCGAAGAAGACGGTCGCTTCTCCGTCCTCGCGGACCCTCAATACCGTTCCTCCGGGCGCGGTGCCGACGTAGACATCGCCGTCGGGCGACACGACGAGACCCGGGAGGTCCGCCGCCGGCTCATCGTAGAGCACCTGGGGCGTGTTGTCGGCGATCCTGAGGAGCCGACCGGGACTGCCGGTCGTCACGTAGAGCGCCCCGTCGGAGCCCCGAACGGCCCGCCAGGCGTAGTCGGTCGCGGGAAGGTCGACGATCTCGAAACTCGGACCGAGAGCGAGGGTCCCGGAAGGAAGGAGCGACACGCCGTCGAGCTCGCCGCCGACGAAGTCGTCGAATCCGGCGATCTCCCAGAACGAAGGCGGAGCCCCGAAGGCCACCGGCGCGAGGAGCGCGGCGCAAAGGACTGTCAGGAGCGGCGTCAGGGCGGCACGGAACATGATATTCTCCTCGACGAATGGCGTTGGTGTGGCGGTCGGACGCCTTCAGGCGTCCGCTCAGCGTCTGTCCGGGCCGGGCGAGACGCGGACCACGATCTCATGGAAGCCCGTCACCTCGCGGTCGAGGTCGAGCGTCGCCTCCGAGACCACCGACATCTCGGTCGGCACGGCCGAGCCCCCCGCGCCCCCGGCGCCCATCGCCAGGGCCGCGCGGCCCGGAAGCGACTCGAGTTCGCTGCCGACGAGGGTCACCGAACGTCGCTCGCTGAGCGCCTGGGCCACCAGCTGGTTGCCCGGTCTCGAGCTCTCCACGAGCCTGACGAGCTGCGCGTATGTCCTCGGCGCTGCGCCGGCGCCGAGACGTTCGGCGTCCCACTCGTGATACTCGGAGGCGCCGCCCACGCGAACGACCAGTTTTCCGGGCAGCGCCGAGGCGGGAACGGGCAGACTGAGCCTCCGGGTGACGGTCTCGCCGCGCCACGGTCTCAGCGACACGAGGAGATCGATGTCCTCTCCCGGGCGGACCACGGGGCGCAGGGCGCTGACTCGCTCGATCAGATGCCAGCCCCATCCTTCGGAGAACTCCGCGAGCACGTTCACGGACTCGATGCGCCGCTCCGCCAGCGGACTGTCTCCGAGGGCGTTCAGAAGCGCCGCGAGTTCCCCGCCCACTCTGAGGGCGGGCTCGCCGGTATCCAGAACGTCCCGGTAACTGACGGTCTCCGAATCAGTCTCGACGGTGATCTCGAGACGGACACTGGCCCTGCCTGTCGTGCGGTACACCTCGGAGACGGCGCTTCCGACGGTCAACGACGTGAAGAGGAACGAGTATGGGCGCTGGGCCACGACGTCGAAGTCGTAGACGGTGTCAAAGCCGGGACCTGACAGGGAGAGCGCGACCGGCATGGTCGGCGCTCTTTCCCCGAGGACCCCGACGACGCCGGACGCTCCATCCCTCACGAGACTGCCCACGTTCTCGCCGGTCGCGGTGAGTCGGAACGACACCGACTGCAGCGGTACGACGCCGAGAACGCTCGCCGAGACGAGCGGCATCGACGTCGGTCCGATCTCGAAGAGCGGATGACCGAACGCCAGAATCGTGTCGCCTTCACGGTGCGTGACGGTTCCGGTCGCCGACCACCTCAGGTCGCCCCCGACGAACTGCACGCCGATCGGCGAGCCGGGGCCGATCTCCTCGGAGGAAGGCGCCTCGCCCGAGCCGCGGACCGAGGCGGCCTCGGCGACCCCGGCAGCCGCGACGGGAAGGAACCCGAGACGCCGAAGATACGGCGTCACGCGCTCGCGGTACCCCGCGGAGCCGGGGACCGTCAGGGGGACGCCGAGCCCGACGATGTCGCGTCCCTCGAAGGTGCCCAGCACGTCAGCGTGTCCCCCGGCCGCCCACCGGGGCGCGTCGGGAACGGCTCTGGAAGCCAGGAGCGCGGCGCGCGACCTCGTCCTCTCGCCCTCGGGAATGAGCTCCGGCAGGAGCCCGCTCCCCGCGTCGGACCGAAGCCCGTCGTCCGGCTCCTCGGCGAGAGCGAGCATGCTCTCGATGGGCGTCACGGCCGCCATCGGCTTCTTGCTGAACGACCACGCCGCGGAGACGGCGCCGACCAGGCGCCCGTTCCGGTAGACAGGGCTCCCGCTCATTCCCTGCACGATGCCGGTCTCCTCGAGGGTCTCCCCCAGCGCCTCCGCCACGATGAGGTCGCGGCCGGGGGCCGAGCCCTCGATCACCCCGACGACGACGAGACGAAACTCCCGGACGCCCTCGGGCGAGAGAACGGTGAGACCGGTCAGAGTGTCTCCGCGCGCCAGTTCGCCTGCGGGGACGGTCTCGATGGCGCGGACGCCGGCGGCCGGCACGAGAAGAACGAGGACCATCAGGGCGGCGGGCACGAGCGCGCGATGTCGGAACAATGGAACCTCCGGGAACGGGTGACCTTCCGGCAGAGTCTGGCCGATGACGACCGATGTGTCAATCGCCCTCGCGGGACGGAGAGCCGCCGCGGCGGGCGACGCCGTCGCCCACGCTGTCACCGCGCTCGTCCCCCCGACCCCGGAAGCGGAACCAGATGGATGTCTCGATGACGACGTGGACGGCATCGCCGTCGATGACGACGGGACGGAACCGCCAGAGCGACGCCGCTCGAACGGCCTCCGTCTCGGCCGCTTCGTCGAGTTCGGAGCTCACCACCTCGACGTCCTCGACGACGCCCGTCCGCGAGACGCGCGACCGCACGATGACGCGCCCCTCGAGGCCCTTCTCGATCGTCGACCGCGGGTAGATGGGCAGGACGAAGTGGTCGAACGTGATCAGGCTGCTCGTGGGCTGCGGCTTTGACAGGTCGAGGAGAAAGACCGGAGCCTCGGCCCTCACTTCGTCGACCGCCGCGCTCTCGGTCTCCTCGCCGAGCGCCTCGCCCGACGGGACGGCCCACTCGACGATCTCGATGGGTATGACGCGGTAGAACTTCCCGCCCGCCGGACCCGGCGACGCTGATCCCTCGCTCTCCTCGGGTCCGATATTTCTCTGGACCGAGATCTCCGGCAGTATCCTCGTGGGCCCCGGGTATCCGACCTGTCTGACGATTGGCAGCTGCGGCGCCGTTCGCTCGATGACGACGAGCGCGACGGCGTGGATGGCGACCGAAGCGACCAGCGCGAGCGCCATTCTGCGTCTGTAGACGCGCTCGCGCTCTCTGCGCTCCTTGTTTCTGTAGGGAGCACGCGAAGCCATGGCCGGTCCGTGTGGAAGCCAGTCGCGACGGCCGGGCGCCCGGAGCTCGCCCGGGGCCCCGGGCTATCCGTCGAAGCGATATCCCTTGGGGATGACCACGACGCCGTTATCGTTCACCGTGAACCGCTCGGCGTCCTCCTCGGGGTCATATCCGATCTGGGTCTTGGGGGGGATCCTCACGCCCTTGTCCACGATGACGCGCCGGAGCTTCGCGTACCGACCGACGTCGACCCCCTCCATCAGGATCGATTCGAACGCGTAGCTGTAGCTGTTCGTCCGCACGCAGGGTGAGAGAACGCAGCGCTGGATCCGGCCGCCGGAGATGATGCAGCCGGTTGAGACGATGGAGTCGACCGCCACGCCCATCCTCCCGCCTTCGCTGGGCTCGGCATAGAGGAACTTCGCCGGGGGGTAGTTCCCCTGATGAGTGTGAAGCGGCCAGTCCTCGCCGTAGAGGTTGATCTCGGGCGCCGGCTCGATGAGGTCCATGTTCGCCGACCAGTAGGCGTCGATCGTCCCGACGTCGCGCCAGTACCTCCTGTCGTCGCCACCGAAGCTGTAGGCGCGGACATCGTCGTCGCCGTCGATCATCATGGGGATCACGCCGTGGCCGAAGTCGAACCGGTCCTGCTCCGCCGCCTCGCGGAGCCTCTCGATGAGAGCGTCGGTCGTGAAGACATAGATCCCCATGGAGCCAAGCACGCTCTCCGGCTTCCCGGGCAGCGGCTTCGGCCGTCTCGGCTTCTCCTGGAAACCGACCACGCGCCACGACTCGTCCACTTCGAGGACACCGAGCGACGAGCCCTCCTCAACGGGACGCTCCTGCACGGAGATGGTCACGTCGGCCCCGGTCGTGGCGTGATAGGCCATGAGCCCGTTGTAGTCCATCGTATATACGTGGTCGCCCGAGAGGATGAGCGTGTAGCGCGGCCTGAGCTGTTCCAGAAGATAGACATTCTGCCAGATGGCGTCGGCGGTCCCCCGGTACCAGCTCTCGCCCAGGCGCTGTTGAGCGGGGACGTTCTCGATGAACTCCCCGAGCGGGTAGCTCAGGAATCCCCATCCCTGTCTGAGATGCCGGGCGAGCGAGATCGACTTGTACTGCGTCAGCACGAAGACACGGCGGAAGCCCGAGTTGATGGCGTTCGACAGGCTGAAGTCGATGATCCGGTAGATGCCGCCGAACGGCACGGCCGGCTTGGCGCGGTCGCGCGTCAGCGGCAGGAGCCGCTCTCCCCGCCCGCCGGCGAGGAGCATGACGATCGTGTCGTTGTGCATCGGCTCTCCAGAACCCCGGGCTCCCCGGAAACGGCGCTACGGTTCGTAACGGACCATGTCGCCGGCCGCGAATCCCGAGCCGTCGACAGCGGAGCAGATGGAGTACTTCTCCTTGACGTCGGTCACGCGCATCGAGCCGACGAGCTCCTCCTCGGCCCCGAGCGAAATGCCGGTCGCGGGGTCGATGAGCTCCTCGCCCATCCTGTAGACATTGAAGACCATGCCGGTGTCGATGCCCGCGTTCGAACCGCCGTTCAGGTAGATCTTGTTCGGATCGTCGGCCTTGACGACGCGCCCGGTCCACGGGACCTCCTTCATGGTCTCCGTGATCCCCTCGACCAGTTCGTCGATCGCCTCGCGCGCGGCCTTGCCGGCCAGCGTCTGGTCGAACTTGCCCTCGTGCCCGAAGGAGAAATCCTCGGTTCTGACCTTGAGCCCTCGCTGCGACTTCTCCGAGTCCGCGGTGTCGGCCAGGATGATCTCTCCGGTACTGGTATCGACCATCCGGACGTCGATCGAGGCGCGCGCCGTGGTCTTCGAGACCCCGAGTCCGAGGGATCCAGTGATGCTGCCGCCGGTGTCGGACTCCATGTACCCGAACTCCGACACGGACCCGTACACGATCGCGGCGACGCCGAGGAGCTTGCCGATGGCCGGCGCGGTCTGCTCGGTGACGCGTCCGGACTGACCGAGGTCCTGCTCGGCAAGAACGTGGTTGAGCTGCTCGCGCTCGAGGACCATGAACTCGCCCGACCGGACGAGGGCCGTCACAAGCATGTCCGACATTCCGGTGCCCGGGTCGGGGCCGGTCCAGCGCCAGTGCGAACGGTCGCTCTTGTCCTCGAACTCGACGACGGCGATCATCTTCCTCAGGCCCTCCGGTCCGCCCTCCTCCGCCGCCGCGGGCGCGACGGCCCCGAGCGCGACGCTCGAGAGCAGGACGAGAAGAAGCGTTCTCACGATGAACGACGACGGTCGCATTGCTTTCCCTCCGGTTCGCAGGGGAACGGTGACTGGCGGCCGGAACGCTCACGGGAAACCGGTCGCCGAACGTCAATTCATAGCCCGTACGGCGGCGATGTGTCAAGTGCGCGCGCCCGCGGGTGAGTGACACAGGGCGATTCCCTGCATCAAAAGAAGTGGTCAAGCCCAGGAACGCATGTGGAACGGGAGGGCTGGACCGGACCTGAAGGCCCATGCAGGTTCTCCGAACGGGCACGCCATTCAGGCGATTCTTGACCAAGCGGCTGAACTGAGGTAAAATGGATAGGGTACGCTCATGTTGACTTCAGCGATCCGGACGAGGAGGTCCTTCATGCGCCTGGCCCGGCCAGGGATAACTGTGTCGTTCGTCGTTCTGCTCCTCGTCGTGCTGATCGCGGGGACGGCGGCGGGCTCGACGAGCGAGCGACTTACGTACGACAGGGAACAGCTGGACATCGTGGAGCTCCACGACGGGCACTCGGTGCGCCTCGAGGGTCGTTTCATGCGGCGCGCGCTCGGCGAGCCCGAGCTCCCCGTCGACTATGTGAGGTTCGTGCTCCCTCCGGGCACGACCGCTACGGGTGTTGCGGCGACGGTGCTCGGCGAGAGCGAGCTTCCGGGAACGTACTTCGTCCGCGCCTCGCAGCCCGAGGTCCCCCTCTCGCGTCCCGAGGCTGCTCGGCAGGTCGAGCGCGACGAGGCGGTCTACTCGCTCGAGACGCCGTACCCGGCCGAGGTGGCGGAGCTCGTCGACGTCGGACATCTCTCCGGCTCGACCGTGGTGACCGTTGCCGTCCGGCCGGTGCGATACGTACCCGCCGAGGGCCGGCTGGTGCTCTCGACGGAGATCGAGCTCGTTCTCGAGACGGCCGCGACGCGCGCGACAGCGAGAGTTCCTCGCGGCCTCACCGGGAGGGCCAGTGATGTCGTGACCGAGAGGCTCCGCGCTCTGGTCGCGAACCCCGAGGACATCGCGGTGCGCGCTGAAGACCTCAGGACCGATCCGGTCACCTACCTCATCATCACGAGCGACTCCTACGCCTTGACCTTCCAGCAGCTCGCCGACTGGAAGACGATGAAGGGCGTTCCGGCGGAGATCGTCACGACGAGCTCCATCTACGCGTCGTACTCCGGCGTCGACGACCAGGAGAAGATCCGCAACTGCATCATCGACCACTACGAGAACCACGGCACCATCTACGTTCTCCTGGCCGGCGACACGAACGTCGTGCCGACGCGTATCGCCTGGGCGATGAACTCCGGTGTCGGCGGCTCGTCGGACGAGGACGACCTCCACTGCGACCTCTATTACGCCGATCTCGACGGCACGTGGAACGACGACGGCGACGGCAGGTGGGGCGAGCGGGTCGACGACAACATCGACATGTACGCCGACGTTTTCGTTGGCCGCGCGCCGGTCAACACGTCGACCGAGGCCTCCCGTTTCGTCGCGAAGATCCTGACCTACGAGGGCGCGCCGAGCGGGAACCCGCTGCCGACCGACTACCAGAACGACATGCTCTTCATGGCGGAGGTCCTCTGGAGCGAGCCCTGGACCGACCACGCCATCTGCAAGAACATGATCGACGACGACTCGGTGCCTTCGGCCTACGACCCGATCACCAAGCTCTACCAGACGAGCGGGAACCTCTCGCGCTCGTCGGCCATCTCGGCGATGAACGACGGGTACAGCATCATCAACCACAACGGCCACGCGCACTACAGCGTGCTGTCGATCGGCTCGTCGAGCCTCTACCGCTCCGACTTCGACAACCTGACGAACGGCGATCGGCAGGGCGTCTTCTACTCCATGGGCTGCTGGTCGGCCGCGCTCGACTACGACTGCATCGCCGAACACTGGGTGAACTCCCAGGGCGGCGGCGTGGCGTACATCGGGAACTCGCGATACGGCTGGGGTTCGCCCGGGGCTCCGGGCTACGGGACCGGCGACGTGTTCGACCGCGAGTTCTTCAACCAGCTCTTCAATGAGGGACAGGACGTCATCGGCGTCACCCACACGCTCCACAAGGACGCCTTCGTCGGAGAGGCCCAGAGCGACAAGTACACCCGCTACACGCTGTACGAGCTGAACCTCCTGGGCGACCCCGAGATGCGCATCTGGACATCGTCGCCGGTGACGGCCGTCGTCGGGCACGGCGACCACGTCCCTCTCGGAACCCATCGGTACGTCGTGACGGTCACAGTGAACGGGAGTCCCGTCGCGGGCGCCTCGGTGCTTCTCTCGAACGACGAGATCTCCGTCTCGGCCGTGACCGGTCCCGACGGCGTTGCGATCCTCGAGCCTTCGCCCGCCGCCACGGGGACCGCCGAGCTTGTGATCACCGGACAGGGCATGACCCCATACTATGCGACACTGACCGTCACGTCGGACCCGGCCGACATCGCCGCGCCCGACATGATCGAAACTCTCACGGTCGGGGACCCGTTCGATCTCGGAAACGTCATAGAGCTCGACTGGACCGGCTACGCGGGACCGTCGGATCTCGCGCTCTTCAGGGTCTATCGCGAAACGTCTCCGTTCGACGACGTCACTGGGCTCACGCCTTACGTCTCCGGCATCATCGATCCCTCGGCCCGCACCTGGACCGACGATGACGCCGTCAACGGTCAGACGTACTACTACGCCGTGACGGCGGTCGACCACGCGGACAACGAGACGCCCGTCGTTCTGAGCCGCGGGCCGGTCGCCGCGACCGTCAATGCCCGCATCCTCCTGTGGGACGCCGACGACGGCGACATGCTCTTCGACGGCTCAGGAGACCAGTACACCGCGAGCGACGGCACCGAGGTCCCGTGGATCGAATCGCTCGATGCGGTCGGTGAGCTCTACACATGCTCGACGACGCTCCCGTCGGACCTCTCGCCGTACGACCTCATCATCTACCTGGGCGGCGTGATCAACTTCGGCGAGAACGGCACGAACGTGCCGATGACCGACGACGAAGCGACGGCGCTCACGGCGTTCATCGACGACGGCGGCAGCGTCTACATCGAGGAGCCGAACTTCGGAGGGACCTACTACGTCAACGGTTCGGCGGCGACCATCGCCCTCTGGGAGCGGTTCCACGCGACGTATGCCATGGGGAACGGAAGAGCGACCGGCAACGTCGTGTCGCTGACGGGACAGACCGGCGCGCCGTCCGGGAGCATGTTGTTCCCGTACGACTATCAGGGCTGGCCCGACCAGTTCGTGGCCGCGGTCGACGCCGACGGGTCCGCCGGCGCATCGAGGCTCTGGATCGACCAGAGCGGGAGTCCCCGTGGGACCGTCTACGAGGACCCCGCGACCGAAGTCAGACTTTACATGGTTCCGGTGCTCCTGGGCGGCGTCACGAACGGCGGCCATCCGTCGACGAGACTTGAGTACGTTACGCGGATACTCAACGACGGCGGCCTGGTCGGCTCGACCGACGTGCCCGAGGTGGGCTCGCCCGGTCTGAACAGGCTGGAGCAGAACGCGCCGAACCCGTTCAATCCGATCACGACCGTCCGGTTCAGCGTCGGCCGCGAGGGCGCTCCTGTGTCGCTGGCCGTCTACGACGTCACCGGCCGCAAGGTGCGCGTCCTCGCCGATGGTCCACGCGGCGCCGGCGAGCACCGGGCCGTCTGGGACGGCCGCGATGCGGCGGGCCGGGAGTGCGCTTCGGGCGTCTACTTCTACCGCCTGTCGGTCGACGGGTGGACGCGGACGCGCAGAATGGTCCTTCTCAAGT
>CAZQSB010000023.1:0-40544 GCA_964596015.1 uncultured bacterium
CCGGCAGGCTGCCGGGGGCCCACTTTCGGGGGGCCGCTCGCGTGGGGGTGCTTGTGCTGGGGCCGCTCAGAGGGGCTTCCCCGGCCGCGAGTGGATGGTCCGAACAGGGTGGAAATGCCCCAGGAGAGCGTTTCTCTGGACTTTTCAAGGACAATCTGCTATACTTGCGAGACTCCAAAAGCGAGCCGCAGGGCGGCGGTGCACGAGTACACCGTCGGTCAGCGGATGGGTTTCTCAACACCCGGACGATCGGGAGGTTCTCTGGAACAGCGGGTCCTCTGAGACGGGGACCCCTGCGCACGCACAAGGAGGTCGAGCGTGATGAGGAAAGTGTCCTTTGTGGCCGTCGCCTGCGTTCTGCTCTTCGCAGGTCTTGCGATGGCCGATCCCTCGGGCAACAACGTAGTCCTGAACGAGATCTACCCGAATCCGTCGGGGACCTACGACGGCGCGGAGTTCATCGAGCTCTACAATCCCACCGGTTCGGCGATCGACATCAGCGGCTGGGTTCTGGCCGGTACGGAGTACGGCGAGGTCTGCGGCGGTGAGGACCGCTGGCAGTTCCCGTCCGGCACGTCGATCCCGGCAGGCGGGTTCGTCGTCGTGGCGAAGGACGGCGCCGACGGCGACGACGGCTTTTTCGAGGAGTTCGGCTTCTACCCGGACTTCGAGCTCTTCGATCCGTCGTTCGCGTACGATGACGACAGCGCGCTCGTAGACAACATGACACTGCTCGACGACGACCCGGCCACCTACTACACCGACGAGATCACGCTGGCCGGCGGCAACGGCTACGGCGTCATGTGCGGCGGCTACTCGAACGCGGACGTCGTGTATCTCTACACCTCTGCGACGCTTCTCACGCTCGTCGACCTCGTCGAGTACGCCGACATGAGCGTCTGCACCAGCGATCCGTGCCCGGGCGACGACGGGGCCGACAACAACGCGTTCCCCGAGATCCCGTTCCTCGGCAACACGATGGGTCGCGACGGAAGCGGCACCGACAGCGATGCGAGCATCGACGACTGGACGATGCAGGCGCCGACGCCGGGCTCGGTCAACGTCCTGAACACGCCTCCGTGGATCAGGAACGTCCGCTACTCGCCGATCCCGCCGACCGGCGGCACCCCGACCGACATCAGCGCCATCGTCACGGATGACGGCACCATCGACTCGGTCATGGTGTACTACAACGTCGACGGCGCCGGATGGGGGCGCGTGCTCGCCGCGAGTCCCGATACGGTCTACACCGGCTCGATCCCGGCACAGCTCCCGGGTTCGCAGGTCGAGTACTACGTACGCGCGGTCGACGACTTCGGCGCGGGCATCAACTACCCGGCCGAGGGCAAGAACGACCCGTACAAGTTCTCCGTTGGCTACACCACGATCTACAACACGCAGTTCGTCTCTTCGGGTGGCGATACGTCCGCTCTTTACGATCAGGCCGTCAACCTGCGCGGCATCGTGACCGCGGGGAACGACGTCTACGCGAGCAACTCGTTCTACATCCACGAAGGGACCGGTCCCTTCAAGGGCATCAAGTGCTACGCGGCGGGCCTCACTTCCGGCGACATCGTCGAAGGCGACGACATCACGATCTGCGGCAACATCATCGAGTACTACGGTGAAACCGAGGTCTACCTCCACTTCGACGAGGCGCTTGTGGTCCACTCGAGCGGGAACCCGACCTACGGGTTCACCGAGATCACGACTGCTCAGGCCAACTCGCTCTCGGTCGAGGCCGAGCGCTACGAGGGCCAGCTCTGCGAGTTCAACGACGTGACCGTCACGTACGAGCCGAACACCTACGGCGAGTGGCGGGTCCGCGACTCCTCGGGGCAGGACGCCTGGGTCGGCGACTACGGCAACTACTACTACACGCCCGAAGTCCTCGATGATCTCTCCGAGCTTCGTGGCATCCTGACGTACAGCTACAGCGAGTACAAGCTTGAGCCCAGAAGCGATGCCGACATCGTCGGTCCGCCGACGGTCGGAACGGCCCGTTATTCGCCGATTCCGCCCCAGGCCGGGCAGACGATCACGGTGACGGCCATCGCACAGGACGATGTGGCGGTGACCTCGGCGACGCTCTACTACGCTCTCTCGGCTTCGGGTCCGTTCACCGGCGTTCCGATGTCCGAGGTGACGCGCTACGAAGGCACGTGGACGGGGAGCATGGGTCCGTTCTCCGACGGCGACCGCGTCTACTACTACGTGACGGTCACCGACGGTCAGATGGACGGACGCGTGCCGACGGCCGGCAGCTACAGCCTCTACGTCGGTCTCCTGGACATCGCCGACATCCAGACCGTCGCGGCCGGACAGGACACGTCGACCCTCAAGGGTTTCGCTGCGAACGTCCAGGGCGTCGTCACGGCGGCCCCGGGCGAGTTCAGCGACTACAACTGGTACGTTCAGGACGCCGCGGGCGCCTGGAACGGCATCCTGGTCTACGACCGCACCGGCTCGCTGACGTTCGAGCGCGGAGACGAGGTCGTGCTCTGTGGCCAGGTGAACGAGTACTTCGGCGAGACCGAGCTTGCCCTGCACTTCAGCGAGGCGGCCGAGCTCGTGACGGCCGACGCGACCGTGCCCGCCGCGACCTCGGTCGCGACAGGCCTTCTGCAGAACGTCGTGTCGGGCGAGCAGTATGAAGGCGTGCTTGTTCATGCCGAGGATTGCAGCGTCGAGGACGCGGATCTCGGCTATGGCGAGTGGGCCATCACGAACGGTACGGCGGCCGACACGTGCCGCGTCGACGACCTCGGCAACTACGACTACGTGCCGGTCGTCGGCGACAATGTCTACGTGATAGGCATCGTGCAGTACAGCTACGGCGATTACAAGATCCAGCCGAGGGACAACGCGGACATCGCTGCGAACCCGGTCGGCATCGACGACGGGCTCACCGAGGCGAGGTTCGGTCTTTCGCAGAACGCTCCGAACCCGTTCAACCCGATCACCGAGATCGCGTTCAGCGTCCCGCGCGAGACGGACGTTGAACTCGCGATCTACGACGTGACGGGCCGGAGGGTCGCGACGCTTGTGGACGACACGCTCGAGGGCGGCGTCCACCGCGCGGTCTGGAACGGCCGCGGCGACACGGGCGAGCAGGTCGCGAGCGGCGTCTACTTCTACCGTCTGATGGCCGGCGGCGAGATGGTCAGCCGGAAGATGGTGCTTCTGAAGTAGTCAGTCGTCTCAGCTGGAATGCCCCTTAAGCCCCCCGCGCCGACGGCGCGGGGGGCTTCTTCTTCGGTTGTCGACGCGCGCGCAGGCTTGTTCTGATGCGGCGGCGCGCCCGAACCCGGGTGGCGGACGCGAAGCGGTACGATTCGTGCTTCCCGACTCTCGGAGCCCTTGAGCCTGTCCACCCCGCAGGCAGGAACCGACTCCCCTCACATTCTCCCCACATGCTTTCACCATCCAACCCCCGGAAGAGGAGAGACCATGCTCATGCTGCGCATCGCGGCTCTCGTCGTCGCGTGTCTCATTGCGGCGCCGGCGACGGCCCAGGTGGTGATCAACGAGTTCATGCCCGACCCGTCCGTCGACTGGTCGCCGTCCGACGGGAACGAGGAGTACAGCTCGGTCGAGGACGAGTGGGTCGAGATCCTGAACATCGGGGCAACGCCCGTGGACATCACGGGGTGGCGGCTTCGGGACGCCGCGTCGGATTCCAGCTGGCGCTACGCCTTCGCGGGGGTTCTGCCCGCGGGCGGGTACGCCGTCGTCTACGGGAACGAGGCGTACGAGTGGGAGGACGCGAACGGCTACCCGAGGTACGGGCTCTCACTGAACAACGGCGGAGACGGTGTCGCTCTCGTCCGCCCCGACGGCATCGTCGTCGACGAGGTGATGTACGACGGCTCGGACGTTGACGACGACCGCTCGATCGGCAGGATCCCGGACGGCGTCGGTTGGTGGGCCGTGCTCGACGGGCTGAACCCGGCTGACCCTCCGATCACGGGCATCGGGCCGTCGCCGGGCCAGGTGAACGTCGCGTCACCCGTCGAGTCGTGCCGATGGGGGCAGATCAAGGCCCTCTATAGATAGACTGGCACTCCGGTCCGCCTCCGGACCCGGAACGCGTGTCTCCGGCCCCGGCCTCAGAACGTGAGGCCGGGGCCTGTCTGTTCACGACGTTGACACTCCATCCGCAGGCTCCCTATACTGCATGATGTCACCTCCGGCCAGAAGCGATCCGAGGCATCGTGCTGGAACTCCATGTCGTTCTCTTCATCGTCGGGGCGGCGGTCATCCTGTGGAGCGGGAGCCGACTGCCGATTCTGGCCCGGTCGGTCGCGGTCAGCCTGGGCATCGGCGCGACGACGATCGGACTCTTCGTCCTCGCGCTCATCACGTCGCTCCCTGAGTTCGCCGTCACGCTGACCGCCGTGTTCAGGGGGTCGCCCGACCTCGCCCTCGGCAACGTTCTGGGCAGCAACAACTTCAACCTTGCGACGATCATCTTCCTGGAGTTCGTTGCGGCTCGCGGCGTCTTCCTGGCGTACGTCGACAAACGGCGCTTCACCAAGACCTGCTCGCTCGTTGCGGGGTTCACCGCCTTCACGGGGCTCGGTGTTCTCCTGGGCTGGTCCGACGCGAGCGGCCTCACGCCGGTGGTTGTCGTGAGCCTGCCGATCGTCGTGGTGTTCGTCATCGAATCGTCCCTGGGAGGGCGGGGGCTTCTCGATGAAGAGAACGAGGAGCCTCCTCCCGCTCCGGCCACGTCGGGAGAGGTCCTGCGGTTCATCGGTTTCGGCGCGCTCGTCGTCGCCGCCGGCGTCGTCGTCTCGCTCTCGGCCGATGTCATCTCGACGCACCAGTTCACGATCGGCGGCAGGCCGCTCGTTCTTGGCCATTCGTTCGTGGGCACGCTGTTCGTCGCCGTCGCGACGTCGCTTCCGGAGGTGACCGTGGCCGTGGGCTCGGTCCGGGGAGCGCGGTCGGGTGACATGGCGCTCGGCACGCTTCTGGGCAGCAACAGCCTGAACGTCCTGATCTTCGCCGTCGCCGCGCCGCTCCTGTGGTTCAGGGAGGGGCGAAGCGGCTGGTCGATGCTGTCCGACGTCAACCTGGTGAACGTCGTCGTGGCGCTCCTGCTGACGGGCGCGGTGCTCGCGGCCATGAAGACGGCGAGGAAGGGGCGTCCGAGCCGCGTGTCCAGGCTTCTCATCGCGGCAATGGGGCCCGTCTATCTCGTCGGACTCTATCTCGTGTTCAGAGGGGGACCGTGACCATGCATGAGAACGGAACGAGCGACGGGGCCGGTGTGGAGGCGCAGTCGTCGCCTGACGTGAAGCGCTCGCCGGGCGACTACTGGGGCGCCGTTTCGGGCGCGCTCAGCATCGCCGGCCGCTACAGATTCCTCTGGTTCTTCGGGTTCTTCGCCGCTTCCGGCGGAGGCGGCGGGGCCGGAACCAACTGGAGCGAGGACGCGGCGCCCTGGGCCCAGAACTACTTCATGGAACGCCCCGAGGTCCTCATCCTCATCGTGCTTGCTCTGGTCGTCGTAGGTCTCGCGTTCTTCGTCATGGGGATCATCTCGCGGGGCGCGCTCATCGGAAGCGTCGGTCTCGCGGTTTCGGGAAGCCGTCCGAGTTTCTCCGAGGCATGGTCCCTGGGGCTCAGGTACGCGCTTCCGCTGTTCGGCCTGGTCGTTCTCGCGATCCTCGCGGCCCTTCTCGTCACGGCCATCTGCGCCATTTCCGTGCTTCTGCCCATCGCGGCAGGCGCGCCCGGCATCGCGATAGCCGTCGTCATAGGCGTCGTCCTCTTCTTCCCGTATCTCGCCTTCCTCATCGCCCTGGCGCTGACGGTGACGTACGCGGAGCGCGCCATCGTGCTGGAGAACGCGCCGTTCCTGGACGCCATCTCGGCGGGATGGTCGCTGGTGCGCTCCCGTGTGGGGGAGTCGCTTGTCTACTGGCTCATCGGTCTTCTCGCGGGACTCATCTTCACGGTCGGCATCGTCTTCATCCTGGTGGTCGTCGGCGCTCCGGTCTTCATTCTGGGAACGCAGGACCTGGTGGCGGCGCTCGCCGTCGGCATTCCCGTCGGTTTCGTGATCATGGCGCTGGCGAACGGCGTCTTCGGGACCTACTTCTACTCGTACTGGACGCTGGCGTACCTCAACCTCAGGGCGGAGGGTCCGGCATGAGCGCCGGCCCCAGGTCCTTCGAACGCCCGCGTCGCGACATGTCCGGAATGGGCGACCTCGAGACCGAACGGCGGAACCCGCGTTCGGTCGAGATCGACCGGATGTCGGCCCTCGAGATCGTCGACCTCATCAACAGCGAGGACCGTCTTGTTCCCGACGCCGTCGGACGCGTGAGACGCGAACTGGCCCAGGTCGTCGAACTCGTCGCGGACCGGCTGCGGCTGGGAGGACGACTCATCTACATCGGGGCCGGGACGAGCGGGAGACTCGGCGTCCTCGACGCCGCGGAGTGTCCGCCGACGTTCGGGACCGACCCCGCGGTCGTACGGGGCATCATCGCGGGAGGCAACGACGCCCTCGTGAGAGCTCAGGAGGGAGCCGAGGACTCGAAGGAGGACGGCGCGCGCGATGTGCGTGCTCTGGAACCGGGTCGCGACGACGTGGTCGTCGGGATCGCGACGAGCGGGGTCACGCCGTATGTGCGGGGCGCCCTCGAGGAAGCCGGACGGGCCGCTTCCTCGACCGTGTTCGTCTGCTGCTCGGCGCCTGCCGAAGACGTTGACGCCGATCACGTGATCGCGCCGATCGTCGGGCCCGAGGTCATCACCGGATCGACCCGCATGAAGGCCGGAACTGCCACAAAGCTCGTTCTCAACACCATCACGACCGGAGCGATGGTGCTTCTGGGCAAGACCTACGAGAACCTGATGGTCGACCTGATGGCGACATGCGACAAACTGAGAGACCGGGCCCTCAGGATCCTCAATGAAACGGCCGGCGTCGACGAGGACGAGGCCGCCCGCCTGCTCGCCGAGTCCGGCGGTTCGGTGAAACGGGCCATCGTGATGGCGAGGACCGGCGTGGATTCTTCTGACGCCGGGCGACTGCTCCGTTCGAGCGGGGGGTCGGTCAGGCGGGCGCTGGAGGAGCACGGGGAGGAGAGTGGTTGAGTTCGATCATCGTGCACGGAGGCGCCGGGGCCTTTGCTCCGGGCAAGGACTACGAGAAGGGGCTCGTCGAGGCCCTGAAGGCGGGACGGGAGATGCTCGAGTCCGGTGGCGCGGCAGTCGACGCCGTCGAGGCCGCCGTCGTGAGCATGGAGGACGACCCGGTCTTCAACGCCGGACTCGGCTCGTCGCTGAACTGGCGTGGAGAGGTCGAGACAGACGCTTCTATCATGACCGGGGAAGGCGGGTGCGGCGCCGTCGCGTGTCTCCGGGCGGCGAAGAATCCCATCCGTGTCGCCCGACTCATCATGGAGACCATCGACCACGTCATGCTCGCGGGAGCGGGCGCGGACGAGTTCGCCCGGACCATGGGACTGCCGTCGGGCGACCTCGTCACGGAGAAGAGAAAGGCGCTCCACGCGAAGTATCTGGCCGAGTTCGGCGACGGGAAGGACATCCGGCACATGCCGAGACTTCGGGAGGTGATGGAGCGGCTGGGACTCGGTACGGTCGGCGCGGTCGTCGTCGACGACGAGGCGCGGGTCGCCGCCGCGACGTCGACCGGAGGGATGATGATGCACCTGCCTGGCAGGATCGGCGACAGCGCCATCATCGGCGCGGGGACGTACGCGTCGGAAGCCGGCGGCGTCTCTCTGACGGGGCACGGCGAGCCCATCATCCGTCACGTCCTCGGCAAGGTCGCCGTCGACGCCATCGAGGCGAACGGCGCGCGGGAGGGCATCGAGACGGCTGTCGAGATCGCGCGGGCGCACGAGGCGCGCATCGGTATCATCGGGCTCGAGGCCAACGGAGCACCCGCGTTCGGCTTCACCACGGAGGCGATGTGCTGGGCCTACCTTCGAGACAGTGAGATCACCACGTTCCTCGAGGAGTGAGATGAACGACGGAACCGGACGGCTCATGGAGCTTCTCGGCCGGGCGGTCGAACGCCCGGAGAGGACCGTGCTCGGACTCTCGTCGGGTACGTCGAGGGACGGGATCGACGCGGCCCTGGTGCGCATCACCGGCGGCCGGGACGACGCCTCCGTCGACGTCCTCGGCTACCGCTCGTATCCCTACTCACCTGGTCTGGAGCGGCTCCTGGACGACGCCGAATACGCGACCGCGTCCGGACTCGCGGAGCTCGACCTGGCCGTGGGTGAGGCCTTCGCGGCCGCCGCGCTGGACCACCTGACCGGGCTCGGTCGCTCTCCCGACGAGCTCTCCTGCATCGGTTCGCACGGACAGACCGTCTATCATCAGCCTCCGGGTCCCGACCGTTCGGGGACCACACTTCAGATCGGCGACATCGACGTCATATCCCGGAGGACCGGGGTCCTGACCGTCGGCGACTTCCGCCGCGCGGACGTGGCCGCCGGGGGCTCGGGCGCTCCGCTCATTCCTCTGGTCGACTGGATGCTCTTTCGGGAGGCGGGCCGGGCCCGCCTGCTGCTGAACATCGGCGGCATCGCCAACGTGACCAGAGTCGTCGACGACCTCGGCGAGGTCGTGGCCTTCGATACCGGGCCCGGGAACACGCTGTCCGACGAGATCGTCCGACGCGCGAGCGGCGGCGGCGCGCACTGCGACGCGGGCGGCGCGTTGGCGCTCGAGGGGACTCCGGACCGCGACGCGGCCGAGGCGTTCCTCGCGTCGTACGGCTACTTCCAGGACCCGCCGCCCAAGTCGACCGGCAAGGAGCTCTTCGGCCAGGAGGCCGCGGAGATACTGGCCGAGATGACGTCTGGACACCGCGACATCGAGGACCTGTCGGACCGCGAACTCCGCGATCTCCTCGCGACGGCCGCCCTCGTGGTCGGATTGTCGGTCGGACGTTCTCTGGAGCTTCTTCCGACGGAACCGCCCGCGGAGGAAATGCTCGTCAGCGGCGGCGGTCTCAGGAACCGGGCGATCATCCGGGCGATCGCTGAGGCGTGCCCCGGCGTCCGGGTCTCCGGCCTCGACGATATCGGGTTCGACCCGGACGCGAAGGAAGCCGTTGGATTCGCCGTCCTCGCGCACGAGACGCTGTTCGGTCGCCCGGGCAACGTGCCCGGGGCCACGGGAGCCGGGCGACCGGTCGTCCTCGGGAAGATCTCGCCCGGTCTGTAGCGAAAGCCTCGTCGCGACCGTCCAGTGGTCGCGGCCGACGGGAGCGGATGATGGAAGCGAAGACACTTGCGGCGCGACTCGTCATGGTGGCGGCCCGCTGCGGCGCGGACGAGATCGAGACGACCAGAGCGAACGTCCTGCCCACTGTCCGCGACCTGGGCGTCGGCGGCATCATCGTGTTCGGAGGCGAGCGCGCGAGCGTAGCCGACCTCGTCAGTGAGGCGCGCGCCGACGCTCCGGGCCCCCTGCTCGTCGCGTCCGACCTCGAACGCGGTCTCGGCTGGCAGGTGGACGGCGGCACGCGTCTCCCGTCGCCGATGGCCATTGCCGCGACCGGCGATGTGGACCTCGCCTTCGAGGCGGGACTGTTGACGGCGGTCGAGGCGCGCTCGGTCGGCATCGACCTCGTGCTCGCCCCGGTGGCCGACCTTGCCGACCGATCGGATAATCCCATCGTCGCGAACAGGTCGTTCGGGGACCAGCCGCTCCGGGTCTCAGCGTACGTCGACGCGTTCGTCAGAGGATGTCGGATGGGCGGCGCCGCGTGTGCCGCCAAGCACTTTCCGGGGCACGGTCGGACGACGGTCGATTCGCACATCGAGCTCCCGGTCGTCGAGGCGACCGAGGACTCGCTCAGAGAGCGGGAGCTGGCTGTGTTCCGGCGCGCCGTGGCCGCCGGCGTCGACGCCGTCATGACGGCGCACGTCGCGTACCCCTCGCTCGATGAGTCCGGCGCTCCCGCGACGTTCTCCCGCAGAATAGTGCGTGAGATCCTCAGAAGGGAGTTCGCATTCGGCGGACTCGTGCTTTCCGATGCCCTCATCATGGGAGGGGCCGGCGCGAGCGGGGAGGAGTCGGCGAGACGCGCCTTCCTGGCCGGTCACGACGTCCTTCTTATGCCGCCCGACGCCGAAACGGCTGTCGCCGCCGTCGCCGAACTCGCCGCGGGCGACGAGGAGCGGGCTCTCGAACTCGAGCGCGCGGCCGAGAGGGTCGTGGGTCTCGCGCTTCGCGTTCGCTCGGCCGGGACGCCCGGGGACTCGCCGGCCGACCTTCCGAACCGTATCGCCTCCGGCGCCGCGACCCTGCTCCGGGGACCCGTCGCTCCGCGTTTCGTGCGCGGCGCGGACGAGCTGGTGGTCGTGCTCGCGGGGGAGAAGCGACGGCTCCCGGAGACGTCCGCGCTCGTCGACCGACTCGAGGAAGAGGCGAGGATCCGACGCGTCATCCGGGTCGACGAGGAGGGCGGAGGCGTCGAGGCTGCGTCCGAACGCGTGGCGCACGCGGGCGCCGCGATCATCGCGCTCTACGACGAGCCGGCGGCCTGGCGAGGCTCGCCGTATCCGGCCGAGAGTCTCCTGTCGGCGGTGCAGAGACTCATCTCGGCAGCGAGGACGCCGGTCCTCGTGCTCTGCTCCCCGCCGTTCGTGCTGAAGGCGCTCGACGTCGCGTGCCCCGTCGTCTGCGTATGGGACACCGCGCCGTCGTCCGAGCGGGCGGCGGCCGATGTGCTCCTCGGCGCCGAGGCGCCGGGAGTCGCGCCCGTTCGAGTTCCCGGGTCCTGACCACCGCGACGCCGGAACACCACCAGGGAACAGAGCCCGTTCCGGTGCGGCCCCGTGATCCCCACGCCGCCGCGCGCCTGGTGATCCCCACGCCGCCGCGCGCCTGGTGATCCCCACGCCGCCGCGCGCCCCTTGAGTCGCCGCCCGGGCGGGGGTATGCTTGACTGCCCTCTCTTCCTCGAGGAGAAGACGACATGGGGCCCCCGGGCCCCTGTTTGCCATCATGACAGCGTCCCGACGCCGCGGCATCCGAGAGCGGCCCTGCCCATTCAGGGAGAGCACGTGAGCGACCGCCCGAACGAGCAGCCGGGCGAGGAGACCCGGCCTCAGGTCGATATCACCGAGGGGAGCATCCTCAGGAACGTCCTCTACATGGGCATTCCTTCGATGATCGGCTTCGGGGCGATGACCATCTACAGTCTGACCGACATCTACTGGGTCGGCAGGCTGGGGACGGAGCCCGTCGCCGCCATCACACTCTTCGCGGCCATCGCGTGGGTGCTCGGCTCGGCGAACCAGATCGTCGGGACCGGCTCTGTCGCTCTCATCTCCCGGCGGTTCGGCGAGCGGGAGTATGAAGCGACGCGCGATGTCATCCGGCAGACGCTCCTTCTTAAGGCGTCGATCGCCGTCATCATGGGGGCCATCGGGCTCCTCGTCATCGGCCCGCTTCTGAATGTGATGCAGGCCGAGCCGGTCACCCGCGACCTCGCACTCGTCTACGGAAGCATCTACTTCCTGGGCCTCCCGTTCATGTTCTCCTCCTACACCATCTACACCGCCCTCCGGGGGGTCGGGGACGCTCCGAAGGCCATGTACATCATGCTCCTGTCGACGGTCCTCAACATCGGACTCGACCCGCTCTTCATCTTCGGCCTCGACATGGGCATCGCCGGCGCGGCGCTCGCCACGGTCCTCTCGGCCACGATCGCCGTTTTTGTGGGTCTGGCCGTCCTCGCGTCCGGGCGCGCCAACATCACCGTCCCCATCTGGAGACGTTTCCATCCGCGGCTCCAGGTGATGGGTCAGATCCTGAAGATCGGCGTCCCAGCCGGCGTCAACGGACTCCTCCGGAGCAGCGCGCACTGGCTCGTGACCACGCTCGTCGCGGGGTTCGGGACCGTCGTGGTCGCCGCCTACGGCATCAGCGGGAGGATCCTCGAGCTGGGGATCCTGTTCGCGGTCGGCCTCAATCTCGGAGCGAGCGCCATCGTCGGTCAGAACCTGGGGGCAAGGAAGAAGGAGCGGGCGCGCGACGCCGTCATCAAGGCGACCTTCCTCGTGCTCGGCCTCACCTCTGTTCTGGGAGCTCTCGAGTTCGCTTTCGCCCGCTCTATCCTGTGGGTCTTCACGAACGACCCCGGCGTCGTCGAGAGCGGCGTCCTTCTCGTGAGGATCTTCGCGGGCGCCCAGATCATGATCGCGATGCACATCGTCCTGTCGTCGGCGTTCTGGGGCTCCGGCCACACCTGGCCTCCGACGATCGTGGCAGCCGTCACTGAATGGGGCGTCCAGATCCCGCTCATCCTCGTCGTCATCTACGTTCTGGGAGGCTCCGAGCAGATGGTCTGGTGGACGATGCTGGTCGCCGTGACGATCGAGTTCCTGATGACGTATCTCTGGTTCCGGCGTGGGTCGTGGATGCACAAGGAGGTCTGAATGCTCTTCGGCCTCACGCTTCCGGACGGACGGCCGTTCGACGTGGTCGGCTTCGGTCTGAACGCGGTCGACCATCTGTGCGTCGTCGATTCCTACCCGGTACCGGACACCAAGCCTCGCGTCGATCGTTTCGCGCGCTCGCCGGGGGGACAGGCGGCGAGCGCCATGGTCATCCTGAGCCGGCTTGGCTATCGCGCGAAGTACGTGGGGAAGGTCGGCGGCGACGAGATAGGTCGGTTCTCTCTTCGGAGCATCGAATCCGAGGGCGTCGACGTCGGCGATGTTCGTGTGGTCGAGAACGTCACGAACCAGCTCGCCATGATCATCGTAGACACGTCAAGGGGCGAGAGGACCATTCTCTGGCATCGGCCGGACGAGATCGCGACGCTTCCAGAGGAGGTCCGCGCCGACGTCGTGAGCGCCGGACGCGTTCTGCTCGTCGACGGACACGACGCGCCCGCGGCGGCCCGGGCGGCGGAGCTGGCCCGCGAACGTGGTACGCTGGTGGTCATGGACGCGGAATCCGTGAAGGATGGGACGCGCGAGCTCGTCGAACGCGTCGACGTTGTGCTCGCGTCCCGGGAGTTTCCTGCGCGGCTGACCGGCGAGACCAATCTCGACCGGTCGTTCGAGATGATACTGGCGATGGGCCCGCGCGTCGTCGGCGTCACGCTCGGCAGACTGGGCTCCATCGTGATGCTCAAGGACGGCTCCGTCTACGGCTCCGGCGCGTTCGACGTCGAGGTCGTCGACACCACGGGCGCCGGCGACGTCTATCATGGGGCCTTCATCGCGGGGCTCCTGGAGGGATGGCGCGTGGAGCGCACGGTCGACTTCGCGAACGCGGCCGCCTCGCTGAACTGCACCGGCCTCGGCGCACGCGCCGCGCCCCGGAGCCGGCAGGAGGTGGAGGAACTCATGCTGCGGCGCGCACGGCGGGAGCCGGTCGGGTACTGCGGCCTCATGGGAGACTGAGGAGGACACGTGACGCGGTTCGAACTTCTGATCCTCGATCTGGACGGTACGCTCTACTCGTCCACACGAACGACGCTGGGCGCCGTGGAGCGCGCCGTGAGCGACCTGAACGAGCGGCACGGGCTCGATGTCCCGGTTCCGGACGAGGAAACCATCCTCGCCGGCATCGGGAAGACGCGCGGCGAGTTCGCGCGGGCCGTCTTCCCTGAGCTCGACGAGGCATACCACGACGACATCGACGAGCTCATCTGGAAGTGGGAGAACGCGCTCATTTCGCGCGGGCTGGGGGCGCTCTACCCGGGAGTCGTTCCGGCGCTCGAGGACCTCGCCGGCCGCGGCTACCGCCTCGCGATCGCCACGAACGCGGGCACCGGGTACATGGACCGCATTCTCGACACATACGAGCTCAGACGTCACTTCGACGACATCCGGTGCGCGGGCTCGGAGAACACGACCGATAAGGCGCTCCTTATCCGCCGGATACTCGACGAACTCGACGCTGCTGCCCAGGAAGCCGTGATGATCGGCGACAGGGCGTCCGACATCGACGCCGCCCGACGCGCCGGCACCGCGTCCATCGGATGCACGTGGGGGTTCGGCAGCGAGGAGGAGCTGGCGGGCGCCGACCGCATCGCCCGCACGATGTGCGACCTGGCGCCCCTCCTCGAGTCGTGGGAGCGGGAGGAGACATGATCTGGCTGCACGACATCACGGCGGTCCTTCCCGTGAACCGTGAGCCGGAGCGTCGCGACCCGGCCGGCATCGACACCGTGGTCCTTCACTGCACCGCGATGCCGGGCTGGAACGTCTGGGACACGGCCCGCTATCACACCGGGCCGAACCACATCTCAGAGGACGGGTGCCCCACCATCGCCTATGCCTATTTCATCGAGGCGGACGGGCTGGCCTATCGCTGTCTGGAAGACGACATCCGGGCGTGGCACGTCGGCCCCTGGAACGACCGCTCGATAGGGGTCTGTCTCGCCTACGAGGGCGCAGACGAGCCGCCCGACGAGCGACAGCTCGCCGTCGCCGCCTCCGTGTGCGCTCACCTCGTATCGAGACTGGGTCTCGAGGCCGGTCGGGTGCTGGGGCACCGGGAACTCGAGGGGACGGGCTACGTCGTCGAGGACGGGGAGCGGGTCTCGCGCAAGGACTGCCCCGGGCTTCGCATCGACATGGAGACGTTCCGCGCGCGGGTCCGTCGGCTTCTCGAGTCTTCTCCCGGTCCGGAGGTCGGTGTGATATGAAGCGTGACATGCGGAAGACATGGTTCGTGTCCGCGGTTCTCCTTCTCCTCTGCGCTTCCGGTGCGTGGAGCGTCGACGCGGACGAGGGGAGCGCCGCCTGTCCGGAGCCGGCGAGCGCGCCCCCGCTCGGCCGGATCGACATCGTCATAGACTCGGCGCTCGCCCGAGGCGAGCTCGCGGGCGCCCGGGTCGGTGTCCTCGTCGAAGCCCTGGAGACGGGGGAGGTCCTCTACGAGAGGAACGCGGACAAGCCGTTCATCCCCGCGTCGAACATGAAGGTGGTGACCGCCGCGGCCGCTCTCGAGCTTCTCGGACCGGATTATGTCTACAAGACCATCGTCGCCACAAAGGCCGGCATCGAGGACGGACGGCTCGACGGCGACCTCTACATTCGGGGGAGCGGCGACCCTTCGCTCGTCTTCGAGGAAATGGAGCGCCTGGCGGAGGCCCTGCGGTTCAGGGGACTTGAACTCATCGATGGCGACGTCGTTCTCGACGATGGGCTCTTCGCCGTCGCGGGACCGGTCGATCCGGACGCGCACGAGGGAGACAGGGCCTACCACGCCCGCGTCGGAGCGCTCTCATACAACTTCAACGCCGTGGCCGTGCGCGTCGCTCCCAGCGGCGGGCGCGGCGACCGAGCGCTCGTCTCCCTTTCACCGGAGACAGGTTTCGTCGACATCACGAACCGCGCGGTCACGGCGTCGGCCGGCTCGAGATCGACCATCGTCGTGCGGCGCCGGAGGGTCGACGGACGGAACATCATCGAGGTCGAGGGTCGCGTTCCGGCCGGTTCGCCCGGCCGCGCGTTCTACAGGAGTCTTGACGACCCGACGGGCTGGTTCGGGTCCGGACTTACGGCCGCCCTCGACCGCGCCGGCATCGAGGTCACGGGCCGCGCGCGGCGGGGCGCGACGCCCGGCGATGCCGTCGAGCTCGTCACGCACGAATCGAAGCCTCTCGCGCTTCTCGCGAGGGACCTCGGGAAGTTCAGCAACAACTTCATCGCCGAACAGGTGCTTCTGACGATCGCCGCTGAGGCGGGCGAGGTGCCCGCCACGACGGAGGCCGGCGCGCGGTCCGTGAGCGACTATCTGGGCGGCGTCGTGCCCGACACCATGGTTGCCGACCTCCGGGTCGTCGACGGGTCGGGCTTCTCGAGAACGAACAGGCTCACGCCCCGGGCCATCGTGTCGGTCATGAGAAGCGTCCTGACCTCCTTCGAAACCTCGTACGAGTTCGGCGGGTCACTCAGTGTGAGCGGACGGGACGGCACGCTGTCCGACCGGATGGGGTATCCCGACCTTGAGGGCGCGGTCCGGGCCAAGACGGGGCTTCTCGACGGCGTGACGGCGATATCCGGCGTGACGGTGACGAACGCGGGGGAGGAGGTCCTGTTCTCCATCCTCGTGAACGGCTTCGGCTGCGAGGCGTGGCGCTCGCACGATCTGGAGCATGCCGTTCTCGGGGCGATCCGCGAAGGCCGGTAGAGGGCGCGCGGGCGCTCCGCGTGGACGCGCCCGGTCGGTGTCGACCGACCCCTTTCGCGACGGAAGAGACCAGGCAGGTGAGCGATGACGACGGTGACAGGCAGAACTCCCGGGCGTGAGCAGCCCCGACAGATGCTCAGGAGCCTCGCGCTGTGGGTGAGCGCGAACACTGCCGCAGGGGTCGTCGTCGGCGCGGCCATCGCCTTCTTCTCCCCTTCGCCGGGGTCGACGGGCAGGCTCATAGGAACGACCGTGCTTCTCGCGAACGCGATCGGATTCGCGACCATCTTCTCCGCGCGCTTCCTTCTCCCGAGGTACAGTAAGCTGCCGAAGTTCGTCGGCTTTCCCCTCGCGGTCGTCACGCTGCTGGCCGGAGGGGCCTTCGGCACGCTTCTGGTCGTGCTCTTCTACCCGCTCAGCCTGTTCTACCAGGGCCGGCTCCTTCTCCTGCTCGTCGTGGTCTGCAGCGTGATCGCGGCGATCGTCGGACTCATCATCTACACGTACGAGCGCTTGCGCGACCAGATCGAGGAGAGCTACCGCGTCGCTGCCGAGATCCGCGTACGCGCAGAGCGCCTGCGGGAGCTTGCGGCGCGCTCCGAGCTCAAGGCGCTCAAGGCGCAGATCAACCCGCACTTCCTGTTCAACGCGCTCAACTCCATCTCGGCGCTCATTCCCATCGATCCCGCGGCAGCCGAGCGCACCGTCGAGCGGCTGGCGGGCATCTTCCGCGGATCGCTCCTGGCGTCCGAGAAGGAGACCATCCCTTTCAGTCAGGAACTCGAACTCGTGAACGCGTATCTCGACATCGAGCGGGCTCGGTTCGGCGACCGACTCTCCGTCGAGGAGCGCGTGTCCGAGAAGTCTCTGGGCGCCCCGATCCCTCCCCTCATCGTCCAGCCGATCGTGGAGAACGCCGTCCGGCACGGCGTCTCTCCGCTCATCGAGGGCGGCCGGATCACCGTCACCGCGGACGTTCGGGACGATGCGCTCCATGTCCTTGTCGAGGACGACGGCGCGGGATGGCAGGGTGAGACCGGGGAGGAGCTCTTCGACAGAGGATACGGTCTTCGGAACGTCCGGGACCGGCTGAGGAACCGCTACGGTGACGGGCCGTGGGTCACCATTGGACGCTCCGCCGGAGGCGGGACCGTTGTCGAGATCGTGGTACCGCAGTCCGAGCCGGACGACGAGAGAGCGGAGGCACCGAGATGACCTCGGAGGAAGGGCGCGAGATCCGCGCGATGGTCATCGACGATGAGGAGCTGGCGAGGACAAGGGTCCGTCGGTTCCTCGACGAGATGGACGATGTCGACGTGGTCGCCGAGGCGGCGAACGGGCTCGAGGCGGTCGAGAGGATCCGGGAGGTCCGCCCGGACGTTCTCATACTGGACATCCAGATGCCGGGCATGGACGGCTTCCAGATGCTCCGCGAGCTCGACGAGATGCCGCTCGTCGTTTTCGCCACCGCATTCAACGAGTACGCGATCAAGGCCTTCGAGATCAACTCGGTCGATTATCTCCTGAAGCCCATCGGTCGCGAGCGTCTGGCCGAGGCGATCGACCGCGTCCGGGGTCTTCTGGGGGACGAAGGGAAACGGGCCTCAGAGACGGAACGGGTGACGGAGCTGGTTCGCTCGCAGGGCCCGGGGAGGCTTCCCGTGCAGAGGGGCAAGCGGATCGTGCTCCTCGACGAGGCCGACGTGGTCTGGGTCGGGGTCGAGAACGAACTCGTCTTCGTGCACACGCGCGATGAGCGCTTCATGATGAACACGACCCTCACCGATCTCGAGACGCGCCTCGATTCCCGGCGGTTCTTCCGCATCCATCGGTCGTCCATCGTGAACCTCGATCACGTTCTCGAGATCATCCCGTGGTTCAGCGGGAAGTACAAGCTGGTCGTGGACGACGGCGAGCGCACGGAGCTCGTCCTTTCGAGGGGACGGGCCAGGGAGCTCCGGGAGATCATGCCGTGGTAGGGTCGACTCCGTCCTCGTCGCGCCCGGCGAACCTGCTTGCGCTCCGCAACGCCAGAGGGAAGCCGGAGCCGCGTTCCGGCGGAGCGGCGCCGCTGCGATTCATCCCCCTCGGAGTGCGTTTCACCCTCCGGAAACCACCGTTCACGGGCCATTTCTCGCCGTCACAGCCCTCCCGGCCCTAGAATGGCATCGTGAAACGATAACCGGGAGGTGATTCACCATGTTGACCCAGAACGGAAGAGTGAGAAGGTCGTTCGCGGCAGCCGCGGCGTCCGACCGCAGCAGGATCCTCCTGCCCGTGGTCGTGGCCATTGTGTCAGTCGCGCTGCTGCTGTCGATGCAGATTCCGGCCGAGGCGGCCATCGTCCCGCTGCCGTCCGCCGCCGACCGGGGCGTCCACTCGCCCCTGACCGGCGTTGTGTCGATAGCGGCCCGTGGCGCGGTCGGAGAGGCCGTGGCGGGCGCCATCGGCGACGCCGCCGGAGCGGGCGCCGGCAAGCTTCAGTTCCTGCAGCAGAACGAGTACATCGTCCCGTTCGGAGAGACGGAGGTGAAGGACCTCTATCTCTTCGCGCAGAGTCTGTCGGTCGACGGGACCCTCGACGGCGACCTCATCTGTTGGGTGCAGAACGCCAACATCACAGGGACCGTCACCGAGGACGCCAACGTCTTCGCGCAGGTTCTGACCATCGACGGCGTCATCGAGGACGATATCAGGGTCTTCGCCCAGAACCTCTACATCAACGGGACTGTTCGGGGCCAGGCCCTCGTGATGGCGGCGAACGTCTTCGTCGGTCCCGGCGCCGTCATCGAGGGCGACGCACTCATCGCGTGCGGCACCGCCTCGATGGACGGGACCATCGGGGGCGACGCCAGACTGGTGGGCGGCACCGTCTCGATGAACGGCACGATCGACGGGAACGCCGAGATCATGACCGACGGCGGGATCACGCTGGGTGAGCAGGCGTCGATCGGGGGCGACCTCCACTACTCGAGCCCCGTCGAGATCGAGTTCCAGCGCGGCATCGTCAGCGGGACGATCAGGTTCGACAGATCTGAGAAGGAGGAGGTTACCGCCGAGTTCGACTACGATCTTCCCGGCGCCGCGAAGGTCGTCATCCACATCCTGTCGTTCATCGCGGCGGTCATCGTCGGCTCCATTCTGGTCGCCTTCACGAAGAACCACGCCAGGAGGACCGCCGCCACCATTCGGACGCGTCCGATGCAGAGCCTCGGGATCGGGTTCGTCGCGTTCATCCTGACTCCGATCATCGCGCTCATCGCCCTCATCCTCATCGTGACGATCCCGCTCTCGTGGATCCTGACGCTCGGGTTCCTGATCGGGATCTACATCGCGAAGTTCTACGTCGCGATCTGGCTGGGCGACCTGATGCTCAAGCGAAGCGACAGACCGGATACGTCGCCGATCCCCTCAATGATCCTCGGTCTGCTCGCGCTCTACTTGATCACCGCGATCCCTGTCGCCGGGACGCTCGCAATGTTCGTGATCATCTTCTTCGGCATCGGCGCGCTGCTGCAACGCAGGGGTACGAGGCTCGAGACAGCGTTCCAGGAACAATCGGGCGAGACGAGCGAGGGACTGCCGACGGACTTCCCGGCGAGGCCCGAGCCGCCGACCCCGCTGGAGCGACCGGCTCCCTGACCGCTGGGCCCGAGCCGCCGACCCCGCCGGAGCGACCGGCTCCCTGACCGCGGGGCCCCTGAGGCAGGCGCGTCACGTGAGGAAGCAGTAGAACGACTGAAGCAGAGGACCGGAGACGATGGCTGAGAGCGGAAGAACCATGACCAGAATGGGAAAGCCGAGGCGGCTCGAGGCCCGCACGGTGTTCCTCTGGGCGCTCTTCAACAGCCTGGCGGGGCTCGCCATCGGAGGCGCGATCAAGCTGTTCGCCGAGGGCTCGTCGTCCGCTCACTCTCTCATCCCGATGAGCGTCGTGTTCGCGAACGTGGTGGGCTTCGCGGCCGTGCTGACCGTCCGGTACGTCTTCCCCAGGTACTCAGGTCTTCCCGGCTTCGTCCGCCTGCCGATGGGCTTGCTGACCCTCGTGGCGGCGGGCGTCTTCGGGAGCGGCCTGGCCATTCTGGTCAATCCCCTCGTGGTCTTCTACCAGATGCGGCTGGCGCTCATGGCGGTCACAGTGAACGGGGTCCTGGCGCTCGCCGTCGGCTTCGTCGTCTACACGTACGAGCAGATGCGGCGCCAGATCGAGCAGGAGGCGTCGGCGAGGGGCCGGCTCGAGCATGAGATGAGCGTGGCCCGTGACATCCAGATGGAACTCCTGCCGAAGACGTTCCCGAAGCTCCGGGGACTCGACATGTACGGCTTCTCGGTTCCCGCGAGACAGGTCGGCGGCGACTGCTACGACGTCATCGACCTCGGGGACGGCAGGCTCGCGTTCACGATCGGTGACGTGTCCGGCAAGGGAACGCCTGCCGCGCTCCTCATGGCGAACGTCCAGGCCGCCGTGAGGGCGCTCACGGACAGCGGCGTGAGCCCCGGGGCCCTCATCGAGAGGGTCAATCGCATCGTGCACGGCTATACGAGAGAGAGCGTCTTCATCACCTTCTTCTACGGAGTGCTCGACAGCCGCACCGGCGAGTGCGTCTACGTCAACGCCGGTCACAATCCGCCCTGCGTCATGCGGAGCGACGGCACGCGCGAGCACCTGACCGAAGGGGGCCTCGTCGTCGGAGCCATGCCCGGTTCGAACTACGAGGAAGGTCACTGCGTTCTCGCGCCGGGCGACGAGGTCGTGCTCTACACGGACGGCATCACCGAGGCGACCAATCCCGACGACGAGATGTTCGGAGAAGAGCGGCTGATGGAGCTTCTGGACCTGAACCGCTCGCTGTCGGCGCGCGAGATCGAGGAGAGGGTCTACTCGAGCCTCCGCGACTTCACGGCGGGCGCTCCGCAGTCGGACGACGTGACCATGGTGATCATCAAGCTCGCGAGCGGTATCGGCACGTCGGAAGCAGACAGCGATTCGGATTCCCCCCGAGAGGCCGAGGGCGGGCTCTCTGCCGCGCGAGGTGCGTCCTCCTCGGACGCCCTCAGAGGGCCCGCCAAGGCCGCCGAAGGAGCAGGTGATATCCTGCTCTTCTGAAAAGCCGTTCTGCTGACGCACGAAGGGGCCGCTTCCTCATGGAAGTCGGCCCCTTTCGCTCTGATGGCGGTCGGACGATGCCCGGCCGCTATCGGATGAGGGTCACGCGTCCCAGATCCGTTCCGGAAGGCGTGTCGAGTCGGAAGAAGTAGACGCCGGACGCGGCCTGAACGCCCTCGTCCGTCAGGCCGTTCCACCGGACCTCGGTGATGCCCGCGGAGAGTTCCCTGTCGAACGGCGTGGCGACCACGCGGCCGGTCGCGTCGTACACCGTGACCGCGGCCCGTCCCGGCTGCGGCATCGAGAGCGAGAAGGTCGCGGAACCGACGGCCGGACTGCGCGCGAGCGACAGGCGTGCGCTGTCAGGCGTCTCGGGCACGTCCGTGGTGACCGGGGAGCAGTCCTTCAGGATCCAGTTGTACGGGTCGAGCTCGACGCCGATCGGCGACCATGTCACTTCGACGAAGAAATCCTGGCTCCACTGATCGTTCCAGACCGTGACCAGCTCGTCGGGACCCGTCGTCTCGATAAGGATGTCGATCGGCATGGTGAAGAGCCCCGCGTCGGACTGGGCCTGCTCGACATGCACCATGACGTCCCAATGGTCGCCGGCGTTCGAGGCGATCCAGCTGTACTCGTACTCGGGCCTGTTGGCGCCGTAGACCCACTCCTGGAAGAACCAGTCGAGCGACGAGCCGTAGACCGACTCGGCGGCCGCCTGGAACTCGGGCGTCGTCGCGGAGTCGTAGGCCTTCGAAGAGCTGTACGTCGAGAGAACGCTCAGGAGTCCGTCGAGCGGATAGTGACTCTGCGCGCCTCCGTCGAGTTCGAGGACGCGGCGGAGCATGTGAAGCACGAGTGCGCCCTTGTCGTAGACCGTCCTGCTGAAGGTGCTCCACGGGTCGTAGATGGGCCCGTCGAAGTAGCCGTAGTAATCGTACGAGTCGACGTAGTCGCGGTACGACGACACACCGCCCAGATGCTCGAACCAGAGCGCCTCGGAGTAGCTCGCGAAGCCCTCGTTCAGCCAGATGTCGTCCCACGTCGCGCAGGTCACCCAGTCGCCCCACCACTGGTGCGCCAGCTCGTGGACCAGGATCCAGTCGTAGTAGTTGTCGCCCCGGATCAGCACGGCGCCGTAGCTCGTGCAGGTCTGGTGCTCCATGGCGCCGCCCCACGGGAACTCCGCGTGACCGTACTTCTCCTCCAGGAAGGGATACTCGCCGAAGATGGAGGCGCAGAACCCGATGGCGTCGGCCGTGATGGAGAGGTCGACCTGCGCGTCCGAGAGGTCCTCCGGGTAAACGTAGTTGTCGATGGGCATGGAGTCGCCGACGGCCGGGTGATAGTAGTCGGTGAACTTCCAGTAGTTCGTGATCGCGACGGAGACAAGATACGTCGTGATCGGGTAGCTCTCGAACCACTCGAACGTCTTCGTTCCGTCCCCGTTGTCGACCTCGGACATGAGCAGACCCTCAGACACGGCCACGAGGTCATCCGGAACGGTGAGGGCGATGCGCGCCGAGTCGGCCTTGTCGTCCGGACGGTCCTTGCAGGGCCACCACTCCCTTGCGCCGTTCGGCTCCGAGAGGCTCGAGATGATCGGCTGTCCGGAGTGGTATGAGAAGTCGAGGGCGTTGTTCACTGGCGAACCGTGGTACTGGACCGTCACCTCGAAGACCTCTCCCGTGTCGAACGACTGGTCGAGTGTGATCGTGATGAGGTCGCTCGCATGTGAGTAGGAGAGGGGAGTCGCGTTTCTCGTAACCGAATCGATGGTCATGTTGTCAAAGAAGTTGAGGACCACGCCTGTGAGTCCGTCGACCGTGCTCGCGGCCCGCATTGTGACCTTCCCCGAGACCGTCTCCGGGCCCGGGTCGATGGCGATGTCGATGTCGTAGAAGAGAGCGTCGAAGTCGTCCTGCGAGGCTCGAACGGCATCGGGCGGCAGCATGAGTTCCGTCATCACACGCTCATGCACCTGCTGCTTCGCCTTCCAGAGGATCTCCCGCTCCGCTCCGTCGGGGATCACGAGCTTCGCCCAGTCTTCACCGGCGACCGACGCGGCGGGCGCGACGCACGCAGTGAGAATGACCATCGCAAGAGCGAGAAGACTCGAGGAACGGACCATGCGGAACCTCCATTCGGGGAGCACGACGCCGCCCGCGGGTCAGTCCCCGCGGAAGCAGGCGGACGATAGACTCTCTCTTCATGCATTATACCGCAGTTTGGCTGATTCGTCAAGAGACGCACAGCGGGTCGGTCTCGTCGGACCCCGGCCCTCGGGCGCTTGCGGGGCGCGCCGCGCTCCGGTAGACTGGAAGATGTCCCACGCCCGTCCACAAGGGGGTGGTTCGACATGACGCGCTGGCCCGGAACGGCGGGGCTGCTGCTGGGAGCCCTGCTGCTGACAGTGACGGCCGGGGCGACCGCCGACGCGCCGGATGCCTCTCAGGTTGCCGCCCTTCGCCTGGCCAAGCCCGCGCTCGAAGCCTCACGCTCGAGCGAATCGGTCTGGCCCGGGTGGGACATCTCCGAGACGCCTCTTCTGCTTCTCTCTTCCGACGAGACGTGCCTGCTGGTCCACCACCCGCGCCCTCCCATCGCATTCCGCCGTCTCCTGGACGACGGCGGAGCCGACCTGTCTGTCTATCGGAGGGTCGGCGGCACGTACGAGGAGCCGTTCAGCGAGGTGGGTCGCTACGGAACGGCGGTCCTCACCACGGACGAACTCCATGCCTCCGGGCCGGTGGTCGTCTACGAGCGCGCGTTTCTGGTCTGGGCCGCCGGGATCTGCGACGAAGCCCTCGAGCCGGTCGATCTCGTGGCGGCATACCCCGTCGACGCCAGGAGCCTCGTCCTCTCTGACATCGAGTGTGAGATCCTGGCCGACGCCGAGCGAGCCGTCGAACGCGGCGCGGAGCCCGCGGTCGTGGAATCGCTCGCGCGGGAGCTCGTCTCGATCAGGATCTTCCGCCGCATTCAGATGGGGAACAGGTTCGCCGAGTACGAGCGGCGTCTCGAACTCCGTGAAGGCGTTCCGCGCTACGCAGCCGGCAGGATGCTCGAGGAAGCGGCGCGACGACGTGTGAATCCCGTCTTCGATGAGGCGGTCGCCGCGTGCCGAGAGCGATTCGAAGACGGGCTGAACAGGACCTCGTGGTCCGTCGGTCCCGGGACCGACCTCGAGTGGTACCGCGAGCGGCGTTTCGCCTTTTCGGGGGCGTCCGTCTGCAGACTCCTCGACCGTACCGTGCCCGGGTGGAAGGAACGGGTCATCGAAGACTGCGTCGACCCGTACTCGCTGCTCGAGGAGCGCTTCCGTCTGGAGGCGCCCCGTCCCGCCAGCGTGACGCCGCGCTACGACTACGAGGCGCGGCTTCTCGAACGTGCGGCGTTCGCCGAGGAGGCCCTCACACACGAGGAGCGGCGGTTCATCGAGCTCACGCGCGGCGACTCGCTGCGGTTCTGCATCAACACACATCTGCTCTCGAACGTGAGCGTCAGCTACGAGCCGACCACGATGCTCCAGGTGGACCGTCACAGGCAGGTGCACGAACGGATCCTTCGTCTCGACTTCTCGGGAACGACCTACCTGGAGCTCATCGGTCGCCCGTGCGCCGTCATCGTCGAGAACGACGCCTACGACGTGCGCCAGTTGATCTTCCCAGCCCCGAAGGAGTTCAGGGTGACGGCCGGAGGAGCGGTGGTCGAGCTCACGCACGGGATCCAGGAGATCGACGAGCCTCACCGCATCGAGGCGCCGGGCTTCCTGCTCGAGGCAGAACGGTCGGTCGTCTTCGTGTCCGACACGCGCATCACGTTCGTCATCCACCGTTAGCCCGAAAAGGGAAAGCGCGCGGAAGCGACCTCGCTCAGGTCGACTCCGCGCGCTCCCTGCTTCCTCGGCGGCTGACGCTCGCGGTGTGCGGCGCGGCAGAGCCGAGCCGGCTCTGACCGGGCCCGTGGGCGCATCGCCTACGGGTTCCTGTAGATCGCCTTGATGGTCGTCCAGGTGTTCCTCTCGACAGGTGTCGGTCCCTGACACTGCAGCGTCGCGTAGAGACTGAGATCGCCCGGGAACGAGAAGTCGCACAGACCCTGCCACCCGGAGCCCCAGTCGTTCCACGACTGTCCCACGACGCAGGGCCCCGAGTCGGTCACGACCTTCGGGAGGTTCCCGCATGCGTCAAGGAATTCGACCGTCGCGAAGAAGGGACCCGTCAGGATCGGCACGTTGTCCGGCATGTCGAGGGTGACCGCCCACAGTCCGGCCTTCTCGTATCCTCCGACCGGGGTCGGTTCCGACGCGACGATGAGTGGGCCCGGCATGTAGGACTCGCCGCAGGGAATCGCCTCGCGGATGCCGCCGACCGCGGTCAGCTCGCACTGCTCCGCGCTCGGCCAGTAGAGGAACATGGTCACGCTGGCCGCCATCCACCCGCCTCCGCAGTCCGCGCAGGTCTCCGGCCTCCCGAGCGCGGCGTACACCTCGTTGCCGGTGAACCAGTCGCCGATGGCCCAGTAGTATCCTGTCCGCCCGGTGGAACAGCGGTCGTCGGCCTCACGCGCATTCTCCACACTCCCCTGCGCAGCGATGTCCGTGAGCGCCACGGGTTCGGGATGACGCGCGTCGGCGTGAACGAACAGGACGGCCAGAAGAGCCGTCAGGACAAGCGTTCTCAATGTCATCAGGCCACCTCCCCAGGGGCATTTCGCGGTCTCCCGGCGGGCTTCGAGGGACCTCCGTGTGGGCGTTCCCCGTTGCCCGCGGCGGGCCGCGGTGCTATGAGTTACATGAAGCCGTATGCCAGAGTGCAGGAAACGTACCGTTTCAGGGCGCTTTCCACGCCGGAAGAGCCCGTTGGGGGGCCGATGAACAGACCCATCGTCAAGCTGAGGCGCGGAGAGGACAGACGCCTCAGATCGGGGCACCTCTGGGTCTTCAGTAACGAGATCGACTCGATCGAGGGGACGGTGGAACCCGGAGACGCCGTCTCGGTGGAAGATGCGAGAGGACGGGTCGTCGGAACGGGTCTCGCGAACCCGCACTCCCTCATCGCCGTCCGCCTCATCTCACACGGTCCGGTCGAGGTCAACAGGGAGCTTGTCGGCCGCCGCATCCGGACCGCCGTCGAGTACAGAAACCGCATCATGCCGGGCGAGACGGCGCAGAGACTCGTCTTCAGCGAGGCCGACCTGTTCCCTGGTCTCATCGTCGACAGGTACGGGGGGACACTGGTCGTCCAGTCGATGACGGTCGGCATCGAGCAGCGGCTCGAGATGGTCCTCGACGCGCTCACAGAGGAGCTGGACCCCTCGGCCATTGTCCTGAGGAACGACTCACCAATGAGGCGGTACGAGGAACTGCCGCTCGAGAAGCGCGTCGTTCGCGGCGAGGTCGACGGACCCGTCGAGGTCACGTTGGACGGCCATACCTTCCTCGTCGACGTTCTGTCCGGCCAGAAGACCGGCTTCTTCCTCGACCAGCGGGAGAACAGAAGGGACACCGCTCACCTCGCGAAGGACAGGTCGGTTCTCGACTGCTGTTCGTACACGGGCGCCTGGTCGGTCTACTTCGGCTCCGCGGGGGCCGAGTCCCTGACCCTTCTCGACAGCTCTTCCGCGGCGCTCGAGGGGGCGCGGGCCAACCTCTCGGTGAACGATGTCACGTGCCCCGTCACGTATCGGGAGGCGGACATGTTCGCGGGGCTCGCCGGTCTCCGAAGGGAGGGGGCGAAGTTCGGCGTGGTCGCGCTCGACCCGCCGGCGCTCGCGAAGAGCAGGAAGAAGATCCGCGAGGCGCTGAAGGGATATCGCGCTCTCAACCGTCTCGCGCTTTCAGTGCTCGAGCCGGGCGGACATCTCATCACGTGCACCTGCTCGCACCTCGTGGACCGCGAGGCCTTCATGAACGCTCTCGTGGGCGCGGGAGAGGAGGCGCACAGACGGGCGCGCGTTCTCGATGTCCGCGGCCAGAGCGCCGACCACCCGGTGATCCTCGGGCTTCCCGAGACGCGATATCTCACGTGTGTCGTGCTGGAGGTGTTCTGACGGGTGCCTCTCCGGGGTTCGCAAAGCTCCATTCATCTGGCGCGCTGGAACGCCGCGCTCGGGCGGCGGAGGACGCGCTCGCCCGGTGCGCGTTGTGTCCGAGGGCGTGCGGGGCGGACAGGCTCTCCGGCGAGACCGGCGAGTGCGGCGCCGACGGCGAACTGGTGGTCTACCGTCACATGCCGCATCACGGTGAGGAACCGCCGCTCTCAGGCACGCGCGGGAGCGGGACGGTCTTCTTCTCCAACTGCACGATGGCGTGCCGCTACTGCCAGAACGAGAGGATGAGCAGAAGGGGAGAGGGGACGGTCCGGGACGCGGACGAACTGGCCGCGATGCTCGGCGACCTGGAGGACGTCGGCTGCCACAACTGGAATCTGGTGTCGCCGACCCAGTACCTGCCCTGGATCCTGCGCGCTCTCGTGAAGGTCGCGGAGAGAGGCGTCGCGCTGCCGGTGGTCTGGAACACCTCCGGGTACGAGGGCTCGTGGACGCTCGAGCTGCTGGACGGTGTGGTCGACATCTATCTTTCGGACATCAGGTACGGTCTGCCCGGTCCCGACGCCCGGTTCTCGGGCGTCTCCGACTATGTGCCGGTCTCCAGAGAGGCTCTCATCGAGATGAACGAGCAGGTGGGGCCCCTCGTTCTCGACGCCGATGGCGTCGCCATCCGCGGCCTCATCATCCGTCACCTGGTGCTCCCGAACGGACTGGCCGGTTCACGCGAGGCGCTCCGGTTCGTGGCTGAGAGGCTGGGAACACAGACGGCGGTCAGCCTGATGTCGCAGTACTATCCCGTCGGGGGAGCCGTCGGCGACGTGGACATCGGCCGGCGCATCACACGAGACGAGTGGGCGGAGGCCGTCACGGCGCTCGAGGACGCCGGGCTCGAACGAGGATGGGTCCAGTCGTTTCACGGGGAGCTCTACCCTGCCGCCGGGAGCCGCATCGAGCCGGACGAGCTCTAGGGCGCCACCCGCCGCCGTGAGCCGCATCGAACCGGACAAGGCGCAGGGCGCAGGCCACCCGTCGAGGGCGAGTGGATGAGAATCCCGTGAAATGCCGGCGGTCATGTTGACAACCCGGCCCATGAGGACCATACTGAGACGCTCGCACGAAACGTCCGTGGAACACAGCACTTCCCGGTGAACGTCGCCGGCACAGGAGCAGGGAGTAAGGTGAAGAAGAGCGAACTGCAGAAGAGAACCGTCTCCGAACTTCGAGAAGTGGCGGCCGGGTTGGGACTTACGGGTATCTCGAAGCTCAGGAAGGCGGATCTCGTCGCCGTCATCCTGAACGCCGGGAAGAAGGGGCAGCGGGCGAAGCCGTCCGGCTCGGCCCGGAGGAACGAACGCTCGGGCCGCGTCGTGAGGAAGGCGTCCGAGAAGAAGGTGGCGAAAGCGAAGGGCAAGCCCCCCGCGAAGAAGACGGCGAAGCCCCCCGCGAAGAAGGCGGCGAAGCCTCCCGCGAAGAAGGCGGCGAAGCCCCCCGCGAAGCCCCCGGCGAAGCCCCCCGCGAAGAAGGCGGCGAAGAAGACGAAGTCCTCCGCGCAGTCGCGGCGCACCCGAGGGAGCTCCGCCAACGGAACTGGTGAGCGTTCGACCATCTCGCCGAGGACCTCGCGGACTTTCGCGGCGTTCCGAGAGCGAGGGGAGCAGCGGGTCCGCGCGAGCAAGTTCTACCTGGCCGCGCACGAGACCCCTGAGCTTGACACCGACTTCGAGTACCCGACCTCCTACGGTGAGAACCGCATCGCGCTCATGGTCCGCGATCCGTACTGGCTGTACACGTACTGGGAGTTCGCGCCGACGCTGGAGCGCGAGCTCGTCGAGCGTCTCGGAGAGGAGACGGTGGCGAAGAGTCGGCTCATCCTGCGCGTCTACGACGTCACCGACTCCGAGCCCGAAGAGGCCCAGGGGTGGCACGACATCGAGATCGCGGCCGGCGCCAGGAACTGGTACATCAACGTCATGCGCGTCGAGCGCGAATACTGCGTCGACATTGGACTGCTGACCCCGGACGGAACCTTCATACTCATCGCCCGGTCGAACCGCGTGTCACTTCCTCCCGTCGGACCGTCGGATGTCGTCGACGAAGAGTGGGTCGTCGTCGAGGCGCTCGACGGGCTCTACCGCGAGAGCGGTCCCGGCGGCCCCACTTCGGGCTCCGGCGGCTGGGGATCGGGCGGCCTCAGAGACTGACGAGGCCTCCGGGCGTCCGGTTCAGGACGCACGGCCTTCCTCCGTCCATAGAGCGTTGCACCGTGAGGGAAGCATGGAAAAGGGCTACCTGAGTCTCGTACTGCATGCGCATCTTCCGTACGTCCGTCATCCGGAGTACAGGAGCTTCCTCGAGGAGGATTGGCTCTTCGAGGCGATCACTGAGACGTACGTGCCGCTCATCCACGTCTTCCAGCGGCTGTCGGACGACGACGTCGACTTCCACCTGACGCTGTCGCTGAGCCCCCCGCTCGTCTCGATGCTGCAGGACCCGCTTCTTCAGGAGCGATATCTCAGGCACGTGGACGGGCTCATCGAGCTCACGGGACGAGAGGTCGACCGGTGCCGCAAGGACCCGCCTCTCAGGCGTCTCGCGGAGATGTACCATCAGCTCTTCCTCGACTGCCGCAGGACGTTCGCGGACGAGTACGGACTCGACCTCGTCCGAGCCTTCCGCGCATTTCGCGACGCCGGGAACCTCGAGATCACGACGTGCGGCGCCACGCACGGGTACCTGCCGCTCATGCAGGAGCATCCCGCGGCGGTCCGCGCGCAGGTCAAGGTGGCGACGCACCATCATGAGGTGTCGCTCGGCCGGAAGCCTCGCGGCATCTGGCTGCCGGAGTGCGGCTACTTCGAGGGCGTCGACGCCTATCTGGCCGAGGCCGGCATCCGGTTCACGTTCGTGGACAGCCACGGGATACTGCACGCCACGCCGCGCCCGAGGTACGGCACGTTCTCGCCCGTCATCTCTCCGGCGGGGGTCGCGGTCTTCGGCAGAGACCTGGAGTCGTCGAAGCAGGTCTGGAGCGCGGAGGAGGGATACCCCGGGCATCCGACGTATCGCGACTTCTACAAGGACTACTCGTACGAGCTCGACTACGACTACGTGAAGCCGTACCTCGGCGAGGACGGCCGTCGGAAGATGCTCGGCCTCAAGTACTACCGGATCACCGGGAAGACGGACGACAAGGAGCTCTACGATCCGGACGCCGCGCGCGAGCTCGCGAAGGAGCACGCCGGCAACTTCATGTTCAACCGGGAACGGCAGGTCGAGTATCTCGAAGACGTTCTCGGGAAGCGCCCAATCGTCGTGGCGCCCTACGACGCCGAGCTCTTCGGGCACTGGTGGCACGAGGGGCCGATGTGGCTCGAGTTCCTGTTCCGGAAGATCGACGAGGTCAGAGGCCCGGTGCGGACCGCGACGCCCGTTGAGTATCTCGAGGGCGAAGGCCCGTTCCAGACCGGGAGTCTTCATCACTCGAGCTGGGGCTACAAGGGCTACAGCGAGGTGTGGCTGAACGGCTCGAACGACTACGTCTACCAGCACCTGCATCGGGCGGCCGAGCGGATGACCAGCCTCGCGAAGCTCCATCCTCACGCCGAGGGACTGAGGCTTCGCGCCCTCAACCAGGCGGCGCGGGAGCTCCTCCTGGCTCAGGCCAGCGACTGGGCCTTCATCATGAAGACCGGCACGATGGTCGAGTACGCCCACAAGCGCACGCGCGACCACGTGTCGCGCTTCACGAGGATCGCGGACGCGATCGACACGAACAGCGTCGACGAAACGTGGCTCGCCGAGATCGAGCGACGCGATAACATCTTCCCCGAGATCGACTACCGGATCTACGCCGACGACCGCCCGCCGCGCGGCGCCTGACGGAGCCGGCACCTTAGGCGGCGCCCTCTCGTCAGGAGGAACGATGGCAGCACGGAAGCGCAGGAAGGGCCGGCTCTCTGTCGGCTTCCTCTGGCACCAGCATCAGCCGTTCTACCGGACCCGACTCGACGGTGACCCCCGGGGCGCGTATCTTCTGCCGTGGGTCCGTCTGCACGCGGTCCGGGATTACTACCCGATGGCCGCCCTCATCGCCGAGTTCCCCGGCGTCCACGCGACCATCAACCTCGTTCCGTCTCTTCTGTCTCAGATCGAGGACTACACGGAGCGCGGCGCCACCGACCGGTGGATGGAGCTCTCGAGAAAGCCCGTATCCAAGCTCAGTCCCCTCGAGCGCGACTTCCTGGTCGCGCGGTTCTTTGACGCGAGCTGGGACAACGAGATCCTCATCCACCCGAGGTACGCCGAGCTCCTCGAACTCAGACAGAACCGCGTGTCGTTCAGGGACCGCGACATCGCCGACCTCCAGATGTGGTTCAACCTCGCGTGGTTCCCGCCGGAGATGCGGAACGGCTCGGTGACCCTCGAGGACGGCGCAAGACTCACGGCGCGCGACTTCATCATGAAGGGCCACGGGTTCACCCACGACGACGTCGAGGAGCTTCTCCGTCGCCAACTCTCGGTCATGCGGAGCGTCGTGCCCATTCACCGGCGACTCCTCGAGAACGGCCAGATCGACGTCTCGGTCACTCCCTTCTACCATCCCATCCTTCCGATCCTCGTGGACAGCGACCGGGCGACCATCGACGCCGACGGCGCGTCGCTTCCGACGCGATTCGCCTGGCCCGAGGACGCGAAGGCGCAGATCGAGCGCGCGGTCGAGTTCTATGAGGAGCGGTTCGGCAGGCGGCCGCGCGGGATGTGGCCTTCGGAGGGCTCCGTGGGCGAGCATGTCGCGCCGCTCGTGGCCGATGCGGGATTCACGTGGATGGCGACCGACCGGGGCGTTCTCGAGAAGTCGGGCGAGTGGGGCTACGAGACCGAAGACCCCGATGTGCTCCTCCGACCGTACATGGCGGGGAGTGGCGACCGCCGCGTCAGCGTCTTCTTCCGGCACACGCGGCTCTCGGACGACATCGGTTTCACGCTGCAGGACTACGCCGACTACGACCACGCCGCCGAGGAGTACCTCGGCTGGATCCGCTGCTTCGCGGAGCGGGTCGACGATCCCTCGGAGAGGATCATCTCGATCATCCTTGACGGCGAGAACTGCTGGGGAGCGTATCGAAACGCCGGGCGCGCCTTCCTGCGAGGGCTTTACGGCAGGCTCGAGAAGGACACCGATCTCGTCGCGGTCTCGTTCCCGGATTACATCGACGGCAACTCCGGGCTGGGCGTCAGCGCCCATCCCCAGGACGAGCAGCACGAGGTATCGCCGCTCTACACGGCAAGCTGGATCGACGAGATGGGCTCCCCGCATGGGAACGACCTGAACATCTGGATCGGCTCCCCCGAGGAGAACCGTGCCTGGGAGCTTCTCGGCATGGTCCGCTCGAAGCTCGACGACGCGGGCGCGACGCCCGAGACGCATCCCAGGGCGTTCGAGTCGCTCTACATCGCCGAGGGGAGCGACTGGTTCTGGTGGTTCGGGGACGACTTCGTCCTTGCTCAGGGGATCGAACTCGCGTTCGACAGGCTCTTCCGGGAGCGTCTCATCGACGTCTACCGTGAGCTCGGAGAGGAGGCGCCCGAGGAGCTGTTCGAACCGGTCCGGACGCGTTTCGTCCTGTGGACGCCGAACGAGCCGGTCGAAAGCGTCTGTCCGGGGCGGGCCATACACTTCGTTGTCGACCGGCCCGGGACGCTCGTGTGGACGACGGACGGCTGGAAGACCCGCAATGAGGAGCGGCTTATCGCCGTCGGAGACGTCATGGCGCACCACGCCGGCTACGTCGCGAGCATCGGCCCCTTCGATGCCTCGTGCGACGAGGTCGGCTTCGGCTTCCGGTGGCGGGACACCAGCCGTGTCGGCCGGCGGCACTCCGTCGCGATCAGCGACGAGGACTCCTGTGAGGAACCGGAGATGTCCGCGCTCCTCTCCCCGGACGGAGAAGGCTCCTAGGGGGAGGATCCCCGGGGCCGGCGCGCTCGGCGCGGCCTCCGCGTTTCGGCGCGGCGGATGCGGGCTTCCGTTGCGGCATCGGGCCTCCGGTTGCTAGACTGAGAAGCAGCCGGAGGTCATTCGTTTGAAACGCTGGCTCGCTCTGACACTCATCATTCTCGCCGCCCTCGCGGTCCTCGTGGCGGCCGTCGTCCTGACGCCCGTCGGGCACGAACCGGCCCGCCGCATCCTCGAGGACGTGGTGCGCGACGCCACGGGTTTCGAACTCGCCGTGGCCGACATCTCCGGGAACCTGCTCACAAGGATCGTGGCTGCCGATGTGCGCCTCAGTTCGGCCGGGGGGGAGCCTCTGGTCGAGGTGGACGAGGTCGTCATCGAGTACGAGCTCCTTCCGCTCCTCGACCGCACCGTGTCAGTACCCCTGCTTCGTCTGGAGAACGCGAGAACGTGGTTCACCGTGAACGAGGAGGGAAGGCTCCTCGGGTGGACCGACGTTCCGCCCGATACGGCCGCCGCGGAGCCCGATACCGCGGCCCCGTCGGAACCCTGGACCATCTCCGCCAACGTCCTGTTCGACGGCCTGGAGGCGGTCTACGCGGACAGCGGCGCCTCTCTCAGCGTCACCGCCGATCTGGAGCGCCTGTCCGCCGAGGGAGGCATAGACGCCTTCGATGCCGCGTTCGAGGGTCGCGTCCTCTACGAGGGCGCGCCGCTCGCGCGTCCGCTCGAGGTCGAGCTCTCCGTCGATGGAGGCTTCGCGGACGGTACGGTCCGCGTGAGCTCGCTCGAGCTCATGTCCGACCCCGCCGACATCTCCGCTTCCGGCTCGCTTGCTTTCCCTCCTGAAGGGATGACGCTCGATGTCGCGCTCACGTCCGAGATGGACGCGGGAGCTCTGTCCGCCCTCTTCGGAACGGATGCAGCGTCGGGCCTGGCGGAACTCGACGCCGAGGCCTCCGGACCGGTGGGCTCGCTGAGCTACGAGGCCTCCGTACGCTCCGACAGCCTCCTCATCGCCGCAATCCCGTTCGAGTCGGTCTCGGGCGAAATCGAGGGGACGGGAGGCCGCGTCAGCATCTCATCGCTGACGGGGCGGGCGCTGGACGGTTCCTTCAGGGTCTGCGGGACGGCCGACCTGACCGGGCCCGCCGGCGGGCGGGTCTCGTTCGACGCCTCGGGCGAGAACCTCAGCCTCTCGCGCGTACCCGGAGCCGACCTCTCCGGAGCCGCTTCGCTCGGAGCGACCGGCGAGATGCCTCTCGAGCGCATGACCGCGGCCTCCGGGACGCTGAGCGTCTCGGTCCGGGGGTTCGGCGCGGGAGACCTTGCGTTCGGAGACGCGTCGGTCCGCGCGCGCGTCGACGATGGGTCGGCTCTGGTCAGCGCCTTCTGCTGCTCGACCAGCATCACGGCCGAGGCCCGGCTCGTGGAGAGCGGCGCCGAGAGCCTCAGCGCCAGAGTCGAGGCCGGGAACCTCACACGGCTCGGTCAGGTGTTCGGGCTGGACTCGCTCGAGGGGCGAGCGTCCGTCGACGTGCGAGCCCGGTCGCTTCGGGACGCGCCGCTCCGTTACACCGCGCGGTTTCCGGAACTCGGGTACCTGGGCGTGAACGTCGGGCCGGTCGAGATCGACGGAAGCGCGGAGAAGAACGTCCACGACATCTCGTGGGCCGTTCTCGACGGGGTCGCGAAGGGAACCGCTGTCATAGACCTCCCGGAAGCGCGCTACGCGGTTGTAGCCGACGTGGACGGACTCGAGCTCTCGGACGTCGTCTCCGATTCGCTCACCGAGCCCTACGACGCCGAGGCGACGGTGACGCTCACGGCCGAGGTCGAGGGCGCCTTCGCGGGAGGGTTCGCGGCGTCGGGCAGGGTGAGCGCGCTCGACGGTCGGGTGCGGGGAGAGAACCTGACACTCGAGGAGCCCTTCTCCTTCGAAGCCACGACCGCCATGGTCACGCTCGCGCCGGTCCATCTCTCGGGGTCGCTCGGCTCGTTCTCCGTCGGCGGGACCGTCACCGCCGGCGACTCTCTCGACATCGAAGCGGAGCTTCGCGACCTCGACCTGGCGGCGGTCGACCGGATGGCCCGCGGCCGCGTCCGGGGCCCCGGGATGGGCGGTCTCGTCTCAGGCTCGCTCGATGTCTCCGGGACGCGCCGCGCGCCCGTCGCCACGCTGGACATCTCCGCCGACAGCCTGAGCGCCGCCGGTGTCTCGTTCGAGGAGACCACCATCGAGGCGGACGTCGATTCGACGATGGTCATCTTCGCGCTGAGCGCGGCGACCTCCGAGGAGGGCGCGCTCCGGGCGAACGGACTCGTTCCCGTGCGCCCCGACACGGCCACCTTCCTCGCGCTCGACACCGACCGCGAGTTCGCGCTCAGTCTGGCGGCCGAGTCGTTCTCGGCCGAAGTGGGCGACCTCGTGCTCACGGGCACGAGGGGGCCGAAGGACTTCCGGATCGACGGGTCGCTTCTCGTCACGGGTCTCATGGACTCGCTCGCCAGCCTCAACGGACGGGGAGAGCTGAACGAGCTCGCTCTTTCTCTCGCCCCGGCGCGCATGGCGCTCGCCGACACCTTCTCCTTCGAGATCGACGCGGGCGACGTCTGGCTCGACGGCCTCACCGTCGACGTCACCAGGACGCGGGTGCTCACCGAGGCGGCCGGAGGACGCATGCACGTCTCGGGTTTCGTTGGCGTCCGCGACTCCGTCGACATCTCGGCCAGGCTCGACTCGCTGGATATGGCGACGCTCTTCCGCGTCGTGAGCCCGGGCCCGACGGCGCCTGTCGCCGGCCGGCTCGACCTCACGGCGAACGTCCGCGGCCGGCTCTCCGCGCCCTCGGTCGAGGCGCGATGGGCCATGACCGAACCCAGACTCGCGGGCGTCGGGTTCGACGGGTTCGTCGGACGCGTGCACGCCGAGGGACAGAGGATCATCGTGGACCGCGCGACCCTCTCCTCGGCGGGCGACTCACTCACGGTCAGCGGCAGCATCGGAGCCGCGACCGGGAGGCCTCCCGACGCTGCGACCGGCGGAGGCGAGGGGGCGCCCGCCGCTCGACCGCTGGACCTCTCGGTCAGAACCGACGGCATCGCGCTCGGGAACCTGTCGCCGCTCCCTCCGGGCGTGGAGCGTCTCGGTGGCATCCTCACGGCCGACGTCGCCGTCGGCGGCACGACCGCGGAGCCGAGCTTCAGCGGCTCCGTGAAACTCGCGCAGGGTCTCTTCCGGGGGTACGGGATGGTCGATCCCGCCCGAGCCGTCGAGGTGGAGGTCGCCGCGCTGGGACGTTCGTTCTCGATAGCCGAGGCGGCGGCGACGCTGGGTTCCGGAGACGTCTCCCTCGACGGTTCATACGACATGGACTCGAACGGGTCCTTCCGGTTCCGCGCCCGGCTCAACTCGCCCGAGATCAGGATCGAGGAGACGCTCGATGCGCGGCTCGGCGGCAAGGTGACCTGGGCGGGCGACGGAGACCGCTCGTCCATCTCGGGCGAGATAGACATCGAGGAAGCGAACGTCTTCTACGAGTTCAACATAGCCGAGCTCGCCTCGCGCCGCGTCAAGCGGGTCTCCGTGCGGGCCGCGGAAGACCCGCGGTCGCGCGTGGGCCTCGATCTCGAGATCAACGTCGACGACGTGATCGAGTTCGATTCGAACCTCGCCGACCTGGAGCTCGCGGGCGGCATCCGAATTGCGGGTACGCTGCTCAGACCCCGTCCGACCGGCTCGTTCTTCACCGAGTCCGGGACGTTCCAGTATCTCGGCACCGAGTTCGACATCGAGACCCTCAACGTGAGCTGGCGGGACCCGAGGAGGAGCGACCCCTACATCAGTCTGGTCGCCGACGCGGAGGTCGATGCCAGGAGCGGCGACAGCTACTCCGTAACGGTGCGTTTCGACGACTACTGGTACGACGGGACCTTCAGCTTCACTTCGACGCCGCCGCTCTCCGAGCCGGACATCATTGCGCTCCTCACCTTCGGCGACACCGTCGGCGGCGTCGTCTCCGGCGGCGACAGGCCCGGAACCTCCCGGTCGAGCTTCTCGGAGCTCGCCCGGAAGACCTTCGTCGGACGGGTCTTCGGCGTGGCCGAGGCGACCCTCGAGGACCTCCTTGACCTCGACGTCGTCGCCATCGAGGAGGAGACGACCGAGGAAGGGTCGCTCGTGGCGGGCGCCGGGGTCACCGTGGGGAAGCGTTTCGGCCGCGTCGCTGTCAGCTACACGACGGCGGTGGGCCGCTTCGAGGAGCGCGAGGTCGAAGTGTCGTTCTTCCTGACCGAGCATCTGTCACTTGTCACGAGAGCCGATCCCGGCGGGAACCATGCTGCGCACATCAGACTTCACATTCCCATTCAGTAGAGCTCTCGCGGCGTGCATGGCCGCGGCCGCTCTCCTCGTGGCGTGCGGCGCGGACGCCGCGCCGATCGACCCGTCCCTCGTCCAGCGGCGTCTGGAGCGGATCCGACGCCTCGGTCCGCTCGTGGAAGAGGTCCGGATGGTCGGCAACGACGCCTTCGACCGGGAGACCCTCCGCGAGTACATGGAGACCGTCGAGAGCGGGCTCTTCAGTCCCGTGCATTACGACTACGGAACGCTCACGGACGATCTCGACAACCTCGAGCGGTTCTATGCGGTGCAGGGCTTCCTGACCGCGGAGGCCGTGCTGGAGGACGTCGAGCTCGCGGCCGATTCCCTCCACGTGAGCCTTCTGATCGGCATCTACGAAGGGCCGCGGTGGCACATCACGCGGATGACGTTCGAGGGGAACGAGGTCCTCTCTGACTCCCTCCTTCGCTCGCTCACCGAGCTCGAGGAGGGCGACCCGATGCTCTCGCAAACACTCGACAGCGACTGGCGGGCTATCCTGAACGAGTACGCGCGCAGGTCGTATCTCGACGCGCGGGTCGACCAGACGGTCGACCGCGACGACATCGAGCACCAGGCGGACGTGAGCTACGACATCGTTGAGAGACACCGCGCCTTCATCGACTCGATCAGGCTCAGGGGGAACGACCGAACACGGGACTACGTGATCCGGCGCGAGATCATCCCTGAGCCAGGCGATCCCTTCGACCCGGACGAGATCGGAGAGACCCAGGCCGCGCTCTACAGGACGGGGCTCTTCCACGCCGTGTGGGTCGAGCCCGACCCGGCCGACACAGGTCTCGTTCACAAGGACCTCGTCGTCGGAGTGCGCGAGCGTCCCGCCGGCGCGATCGACCTCTCGGTCGGCTACGCCGCCGTCGACGGTTTCCAGATCGGCGGACAGATCGAGAACCGGAATCTTCAGGGGCAGGCGACGCGGCTCAGGCTGGAGTCCGAGTTCAGCGAGATCCGGAGAAGCGGCCGTCTCTCGGTCGCCGACCCGTGGTTTCTCGGATTCCCTGTCTCCGGCGAGCTTTCGTTCGGCTACGAACGAGACCAGGAGGAGTCGTACGTCGCCGAGAGCTTCGGGGGGAGCTTCTTCCTGACGAAGTCGCTGACCCCGGCCATCACGGTCGAGGGCGGGTACACGTACGAGAGGACGGTCATCTTCGATGTGACCGAGGAACTCGACAACGCAGGTGAGAGCTACACCACCGACGTGCTCTTCGCGGGAACCTACGACTCGCGGGACGACGTGCTGAATCCGAAGCGCGGGGCGTTCGCGCGCGCGGCCGTCGACGTCGCCAGCAGTCGCCTCGGCGGGACGAACGACTATCTGAGGACGGACTTCACGCTGAACGGGTACCAGCGCTGGGCGCGAGACCTGGTGGTCGCGGGGTCGTTCACGCTCGGCTGGATCGGACCGCTCGGCGGCGATCTCGACGTCCCGGCGAGCGAGCTCTATCTCGCCGGCGGCACCGGCAGCGTCCGCGGGTTCGATCGGAACTCCCTGGGGCCCGAGGGAGAGGGCGGCGACGCGGTGGGCGGCCGCGCGCTCATGATCGGGAGGGCGGAGGTCCGCTTCCCGGTCGCGGGCCCGGTGAGCGGGGCCGTCTTCGCGGACGCCGGACAGGTCTACGAAGACCTCCACGCGCTCCGGCCGGACGACCTGGCCGTCGGCGCCGGGCTCGGCGTCCGGTACGACAGCCCGTTCGCGCTCTTCCGTCTGGACGCCGCGACGCCTCTGACCGAGGAGTTCGGCGTGGCCTGGTATCTGGGCATCGGACAGGCCTTCTAGCCCAGGGGCTTCGTCCCTGCGGCGGGCGACCGCCCCCCGCAGGAGCCCGCGCTCCCGCCCCTCTCTCGACGCGTTAGCACTCGACCTTTCCGGTTGCCAAGACCGGTTCCCGCGTGTAGAATGTTGGCTCGTCCCGGAACGGGCCACCATGGCGCGTTTCCGCGACAGTGACGAGGTTTCACGACGATCACGTAGCTTCTGACAGGAAGGAAAGGAGACGCCTATGCCTGCGAAGGAGCTTCTCTTCGGAGAGGACGCGCGCCACGCGGTGCTCCGCGGCGTGGAGCAGCTTTCGAGGGCCGTCAAGGTGACGCTCGGTCCCAAGGGCAGGAACGTCGTGCTCGACCGGAAGTGGGGCGGCCCGAGGATCACCAAGGACGGTGTCACGGTAGCCAAGGAAGTGGACCTCGAGGACCGCTTCGAGAACATGGGCGCTCAGATGGTCCGCGAGGTCGCCTCGAAGACCTCGGACGTCGCGGGCGACGGGACCACCACCGCGACCGTGCTCGCCGAGGCCATCTTCCGCGAGGGCCTGAAGAGCGTGACCGCCGGCGCGAATCCGATGTACGTCAAGCGCGGCATCGAGAAGGCCACGACCGCCGTCGTCGAGGCGCTCGGCGGCATGTCGCGCAAGGTGCGCGACCGCAACGAGATACTGAGCGTCGCGAGGATCTCGGCCAACAACGACCAGACCATCGGAGAACTCATCGCCGACGCCATGGACAAGGTCGGCCGCGACGGCACCATCACGATCGAGGAAGCCAAGAGCATCGAGACCACCCTCGAGGTGGTCGAGGGCATGCAGTTCGATCGCGGCTACATCTCGCCGTACTTCGTGACCGACGCCCAGACCATGGAGGCGAACTTCGAGGACGCCTACATCCTCATCTTCGAGGACAAGCTCTCGAACATGAAGGACTTCGTCCCGCTCCTCGAGAAGGTCGCGCAGTCCGGCAGGCCGTTCGTCGTTATCGCCGAGAACGTCGAGGGCGAGGCTCTCGCTACGCTGGTCGTCAACAAGCTCAGGGGCGTCCTGCCGGCCGTCGCCGTCAAGGCCCCCGGCTACGGCGACCGCAGGAAGGCCATG
>CAZQSB010000024.1:0-26179 GCA_964596015.1 uncultured bacterium
GTCGGCCGGGGCCCAGTCGACGGCGCCGGAGTACGTCCGTTCGATGCCGACGAACGACGCGGTGAGCCGCTCGTCCGCCGTCGTGTCTGCTCCGTGGTCCGCGCCCGCCCGACTCCACCCGCCCTTCGCGGGCGTCCCCGGAACGACCTCGCCCCTGCGCTCACGCACCGGCGGATGCGGGGCGGGCGACGGCGGCGACGGTCGGCGGAGCCTGCGCCTGACGAGCGACGCGACCTGCCTCGGGCTCAGGTGCTGGACCGTTCTGAGATACGTGCCTATGGAAACGCGGTCTGTCAGCTTCTACTCCTTCACCAGTCTGCGAAGCTTGCCGCGGGAGGTCAGCGGGATGTCCTTCACGACCTCGACGGAGACATCGAGTTCGTCCCCGACCTTGTCGCGGTAGGCTTTCTCGATGGCTTCGGCGTCGGCCGGCGAGAAGTCCGGCGCCGCGACCACCCGCAGCGTAACACGGCCGGGCTCTGTCTGCCGGTACTGGTATCTCGCGACGCGCTCGAAGAGGTCGCCGTGCATGTTGAGCGCGGCGAGAGAGATCGGAGCGCCTCTCCGGCCCTCCAGCATGTCCTGCTCCCAGCGTCCCTCCACCTCGTCGAAGCGCTCCCACTCGCGGCCGCACTCACACTCGCGCGCGCGGCGGCGGGCGCGGTCACCCGTTCTGTACCGGATGAACGGAAGCGAGCGGTTCAGAAGCCCTGTGCCGACGAGCTCCCCGCGCTCGCCGTCCTCGATGCACGGGCTGCCGTCCTCCGCGACGATCTCGAGGATGCCATAGTCCGGTACGTGATGATAGACCGACGTCTTCTCGCACTCCGTCCCGAGGATGAGCCTCTCGCTGTGGCCGTAGAAGGAGAACGCCCTCAGCCTGAAGGCCTTCTCGATACGCTCCCGCTGGTCGGGCGTCGTCCCTTCCGAGGCCAGGAAGGCGGCCCGCATCGGCGGGAGCGTCTCCGTCAGGTCGTGACGGAGCACGTACTCGGCGAGCGTATTGATGGCTGAAGGATAGCCGTGCAGGAAGCGCGGCCGGTACCGGATGAGTTCATCGACATAGGCCCCGAGGTTCCGCTCGCTCATGTGGAACGGCGAGAACTGAAACTCGTTGTAGATCGGGTTCTCCTGCCAGTAGACACCTTCGGGAAGATGCGAGAAGGAGACTCCGCGGAAGGTCGCGCGACGGTCGCGAGGGCTGAACCCGACGATGCCCCAGATGCGGTGGATGAAGGCCGTCTCGACCGATTGCGAGTCGTCGTCCACGTAGAAGCGAAGCTGACGACCGGACGTGCCGCCGGTCGTGATCTCGTAGTGCGGGATCTGGTCGAGGTTCTGCGGAAGATAGTCCCGCATGTTCTCCTGAAGCGTCGTCTTGTCAAGAAGCGGGAACTCTGAGAGGGCTTCGAACGCCGAGTGCCGTTCGACGACGTCCCGGAACCTCCGGTATGCGGGGACCTGCTCCGTCACGAACGAGAGGAGTTCGCCGAGTTCCCGTTCCTGGTACGCGCGCTGCTCCTCGGGTGTCGCGCGCTCGAACCGTGGACCGCGCCGGACGACGTTCCGGTACGACTCCCCCGCGACGAGCCCGAAGGGAAGCGTTCCGATGAGCCTCCGGACCCAGAGCGGCGCCGACTCGTAGAGCTTCCGTCTGGCGGTGAAGCTCATGCGCCACTCCCGGTTCGTTGCGTCTCATCGCCCGGCCCTGCGAGCTCCCGGCAGATCTCGACGAAGCGGTCGTGCCAGCGATTCTCGTCGTAGAGCTCGCGGCGCTCCCGTACGCCCTCTCGCAGCTTCCGGTAGCGCCTCGCATCCGCCGCGAGTCCGTTCATCGCGGCGGCCAGCGCGTCGGCGTCGCGCGGCGGGACGAGAATCCCACAGGTCTCGTCCACCAGTTCCTCGAGCGTCGAAAGACGCGACACGATGACGGGGAGACCCGCAGCGTACGCTTCAATGACGACGCCCGGGTATCCCTCCCGGTAGCTCGGGAGAACGAGAGCGTCGTGGTCGAGCAGAACGCCATGGACGCATTGCGGCTCGAGGTAGCCGCGGTACCTCACTTTGTCTTCGCTCCTGAAGTCCGAAACATCAACGTCGAACCCAGGAGCTCCGTAGACGTCGACGAAGGCCCCTTCCGGCAAGGACCTGCTCGCCGCGACCAGCTCACGGAGCCCCTTCTCCCTGCGCAGATGTCCAAGGTAGATGTACCGAGTGCATGACGCATGAGCTCCTTCGATCGCGCTCGGCAGAGTCGGCATCGGTCGGGAGTTCGGGTGCCACTCAGCATGTTCGATGCCCACGGAGCGGGCACGCTCGACGAGTTCCTTCGTTTCCGCGAGATACCGGTCGACACGCCTGAGAGTCCTGACGATGACACGCCGCCTCAGCCAGTCGAAATCGAGGAAGTCGGTACCTCCGAACTTCCTCACCACGAGGGGTACGCGGTTCTTCCCCGCGAGCGACGAGATGACCGGTCCCATGATGTGGAGCGCCGTCGTCGAGACGTGGAGCGCCACCACGTCACAGTCAGGCACGGCGTCCAGAAGTTCGCGGTGCAGGGCCGCGAACGCCGCGGCCGCGAGCGGCCCTTTTCCGCGGACGCCGCTCGTGTCGACGACCGTCGTCTCGACCTCCTCGCGCTCTTCCATGGCGTTCACGAGCCGCTTGAAGAGGAGCGTCGTCCCTCCGATGGGAGGAGGAAGGGGACCAGCGAGGAGGACGCGCGTTCTGCGGCTAGTCACCCGACACCTCCGGAAGCAGACACGGTTCGGCCCGAAGGAACCGGACGATCCTCTCAGCGTTCGATCGCCACGAGTACGACGTCAGAGCGAGGCGCCTGGCAGAAGCAGCGATCCGGGACGCGAGTGCTCCGTCTCTCAGGAGGATCTCTATCGAAGCGGCAAGATGATCGGGGTCGCCCGGCGTGAAGAGCAGAGCATGCTCTCCCGACGTCACGATCTCGCGGATGTTGGGGAGATCGGGAAGCACGGTCGGTCTGCCCGACCCGAGATACTCGAACACCTTGACGGGCGAGCCGTAGTCCTCGGTGTTGGGCAGCACGAGAACGGAGGCGCTCGAGGCGATCCGCATGACCTCGGAGCGTTTTCTCCTTCCCAGGAATCTCACCTGCCGGCGGACACCGAGAGACTCGGCGAGCTCCTCGAGGTCGCGGGTGTCTCCGCTGCCGACGAGGATGAGATCGGGAGCAATGTGCCGATCTACGCGAGAGTAGGCCTCGATGAGGAGATCGGCTCTGTGCCACGGCTTGAAATTCCCGATGAACACGATTCCCTGATGTTCCACGCCGGTCGCCGTCTCACGCGTCCGTTCCTCGGTCAGCCCGGGGTCGCAACCGTTGTGAACGACTACCACCCTCTCTTCAGAGATTCCTCTCTCGACAAGCCGAGCTCTGAGCACGCCGGAGACGGCGACAATCCTGGGCGCGGCCTTGAGGGCCCGCAGCTCCAGCCACTCGGAGAGGCGGAGCAACCAGGTGGGGAAACGACGCAGCCCGTGGGGCTCTTCGCGAAGCGTCGCGTTCACCTCGACGGCGAAGGGGCGGCCGAGCGCTCTGAGAACGGGGTAGACGGGCGCGATATCGTGATAGTGCCGGATGAAGAGACACCGTTCGCTGAGAGACGCGCTCACGATGCCGAACAGCAGCCGGATCCGGGCAAACCCGCGAGAGAGGCGTGAGGCAGGTCCGGAAGCCTGGAAGCTCTCAACAAGACGCGGGGTACTGAGAAGCTCGGCAGTCACTCCGAGCTGCTTCATGCCGGAGAGCGTTCCCTGAACGTGGATCCAGGGCGCTGCGAGATGATCGAGATGCACCGTGGGGTGCGCGATGTAGAGCAGCGAGGACAATCACGCCTCCTCATTCCTATCCCTCGGCGAGAGCCCGGTCCCGCGCCATATGGCCCTGACGGATCGGTACCCGCTGCGCCGCCTCGCTCGCAACTGGCAGCGCGCTGAGCGCGAGAATGAAGGCGCACGAGAGCGGCACGAGCTCGTTCGTACTGACGTCGCCCGTGACCTGAGCGTTCGCGAGGGTGAAAGTGTAGAAGCCGATGCCCAGAGGAACGAGTCGGCGGAATCGCGGCGCCGAGAGCGCCCTTCCGGAAAGCCGTGACAGACGGAAGAGCGGCCAGAGCAGGAACCAGAGGAGGAGGGAGAGTCCGGCGACGCCGTTCTCGTACAGCACTTCGAGGAAGACGTTGTGAGGGTAGTGCCTCACGTCGGTCCCTCTGTCGAAGTGGGCGAAATCGCCGGTCCCCCCGCCGAAGAGCATTTCCGGCAGGCCACCTCCGAGGTATCCCTCTACGGCTCTGCCCCAGCCTTCCACCCGCTGTTGCACAGAGAGCGCGGCCGTACCGACGACTCTCAGTTCCGCCAGCGACTCGGTTCGAAACGCTCCGTACGAGACCATGAGCCCGAGGACGAGCGCGACGACGAGCACGACGGCGAACATCCGTCCGAGAAGCGTCCCGGTCGCCGCTCCGTAGCCCGCGGAGGCCGCCAGGAATCCCAGTATCGGCCCCTTGGACGCCGTCGCCGCAAGATACCCGAGAAGCGGCGGCACCGAGACGAACAGCGCCAGACGGAACCACACGTTGATCCGGGTGCCCATTGCCCAGAAGATCGCCAGAAGCGAGAGTCCCAGGACGCGTCCCAGGTAGATCGGGTTCTGCGTTTCGACGGCGAGGCGGAAGAACCTGTTGGCGTCCGTCAGCAGGGCAAACGGGCTCCCCTCGGTCGCGTAGAGCAGAGCCCCGTACATGAGCCCTCCCGCGGCCAGCCCGGCCACGAAACTCTCCAGCACGGCCTCGCGACGCATGAGCGAAAGAAACGCGACCGGCACAGCCACCCAGTGAACGGCGATGAGGACGACCTTCCATGCTCCGTAAAGCGGCGCGCCGGTCGTGATGAGTCCGACGACCATCAGAGCGACGAGGAGCAGGGAAGGCAACACGAAGCGGGGGAGCCGCACGGACCACCCGGTCATCGTCGAGCGCAGCAGCGCCCACACGATGAGAAGGACGGCGGCCAACGAGCGGGCAAGCGGAACGTCGGCCACGGCCAGCAGGCCCGATCCCATGACGACGAGCACCCCCGCCGTCAGTGCGACGAGACGATCGAGCGACAAGGCTCCGTCCGCTCTTCCGTTCAATCGCCCTCCCGGATGTCCTGGGATGCGACCATCGGCGCTGAATACCGCCCCGACCGGCCTTCGCGATAAAGAGCGAGAGCCGTTCCCGCCAGAGCCCCAAGCAGAAGCCCCACAAGAGCGATGATCCGCCTGTTCGGACTGACCTTGTCCTCCGGGGGCACGGCAGGATCGAGCACCTCGAACCCGTATTCGTTGCGTACGTTCGCGAGCATCTTGCGCTGCATCTCCAGCTCGACGAGACGATACAGGGCGTCCCGGACCTCGCCGGCCGTCGTCTGCTGCAACTCTCTCGAGAGGTAGTCCAGGCTGCTTTCCGCCTCCCTGATGGCCCGGTCCCTGAGATACCTGTTCGCACGAGCGACCAGCAAGTTGGCCCACTCCGAAGCCGTCGCCGGTTCCGTCCACTCGACCGACAGCGTGATGAGGCCTGTCTCCTCGTTCAGATAGACGTGGCGAACTGAGGAATCGAAGTACCTGTATGCCCTCCACATCGTTGGAGTATCGCTGCCGGCGCTCTCGTGCCACCCCCCGCTCTCCTCGTCCCATTGATCCGGATAGAGCTCGGGAAGCACCTCTTCCTCCCTGATGAAGCGATAGGTGAACTGCCGGGAGGCAAGCAGCGCCATGAGTTCCTCTCTCCTCTGTGTTGCCGTGCCGGGACCCCCGAGCCCCGCAAGATCGAGATAGCGTCTTGAGGTCTCGGTGAGCATCCCGTCGCTCTCGGTTCCCGAAGGAGCGAGGAGGGTCGATGCGCGATAGACGGGCGTCATCAGATAGGAAGCCGCAATGGCTGCGGCAGTGAACAACACGACAGCAGTCAGCACTCTCCATCGATGGTTCAGGACCGCGCCGAAAACGTCGGAGACAGTGATCTCAGCACTCTCTTGTCTCATCATGGCATCCCATCTGCCGGGCCGCCGCACGGGCCCTTGGAGTCCCTGCCTGGTGGAGCGGCCATCAGCGTCCGAACGACAGAACACGTCTTCTCAGAACAACGAACATGGCACGGTCGGTCTCGTCGAGCGCGCCGAGCAGCCGAAGCGCCAGCAGATAGACGCCGGCCAGAAGCACAAGCGCGAGCGCCGTGAGCCATGGTCCCAGTGGGTGGAGTCTCTCGATCGCGAACCAGAAGGGAACGGCGGTGAGCACGATGGCTCCGGCTGTCCTCACCGACTGGATGTTGAAGGGCCAGAGGCCATGCAGAGCCCTCATCTCGGAAAGCCCTGCGACTGCGGTCACGAAGACGGCGATCGATGTGGAAAAAGCCGCTCCCAGTATTCCCATTCGCGGGATCAGAACGTACCCGAGAGCGAGACTCAAGCCCAGCATCAGTATCGCGTTCAGCATGGAGAGCCTGGTACTGCCGAAGGCCTCGAGCGCAGCGGCCTGAGGACCGCACGCTGCGACCGCGAGCCGCCCCGCGGCGAGCACGGCCAATGCTCCGAGACCGACATGATAGCTGTCAGGGAAGAGCGCTCCCACGATGTCGCGACCGAGAAGCGCCACGATGAGCCAAGCCAGCCCTCCCGCCATGAGCATCCATTTTCCAACCCGCTTGTAGAGAAGGTCGCTGTTCATGCGGTCTCTTGTCGCCGCGAACCCGGCCGACAGCGGTTTGTAGATCTGCGCGAACGAGGTCTGGATCAGCACGAGTATCAGCGCCATGTAGATGATGATCCTGTAGACACCCACTTCGGCCGGGGAGCGATAGATCCCGAGAAGAAGCACGCCGACGTTCGCCGCGAACACCACGACGAAGTTGTTCACGCTCAGGGGCCAGCAGAAGGACATCACCTGTTTGATATCCGATCTCTCGACCCTGTGGGAACGGAACTCCCGAAGAAGGCGGCCGCGGAAGAACACGAACGCCAGCACTGCCGCGAAGAACAGACTCACGACATAGGCCGAGACCCATCCCATGATCCCGAAGCCGAGAGAGAGCGCGGCCAGGGCGAGTCCGATCTTGAGTGATGGCAGGGCGAGTTGCTGAACGTAGACACGGTACCGAAGCTCCTTGATCCCGACGAAGGAAGCCGAAACCAGCTCGATCAAACCAAGCATGGGGACAGCGAGGAGCATCAGACGCAGGACCGGCGCGAAGCCGGGGGCTTTGAACACGTCGCGCGCCAGCCAACCGGCCCCGAGCGCAAGCAGGACCATGACCACCGCGGCGGCCGCCGCCGTGACGGTGAACACGGAGCGAAGAAGATGGGGCACACTCGCCTTGCGGCCGGCCGCCGTCAGATAGGGAATGAAGCGTTCGAGCCCGCGCGGTGTTCCCAGAAGCACGAAGATCATGGCGATGGCCAGGACCGATTGCCCGAGAGTGAAAAGACCGAGCCCTTCCGGGGTCAGCATCCGCGTGACGACCAGCAGGACAAGGTAGTTCAGCGCAGTCCCGACGAGAGCTCCGCCCAGACTGATTCCTGACTCCTTGACGACCTTACCGGCCCACGCGGGTGCTGTCTGTGCGTCAGTGGTGCTCACTCGCGATAACGCCCCAATCGTCAGGCGCCCTCATGAACGCGCCAGGAAACGTCTGATCGCACGGCGGACAGCGAGGACCGCCAACCCTGTCCGCCCCAGGGCAAAAAGCGGCATCATCAACCTGGGAGTCGACCATGACGGGTCGGCCCGCATTGCTTCTCTCAGCTCCTCCCGCGCTTCATGGAACCGACCCGCATCGCGGTGGTATCTGGCGAGCCGGAAGTGCAGGAGCGCCCTCTTCCTGGCGACCAGAGCCTCGAGCCCAGGGAACTCCTCGACTGCCCTTTCGATAAGGTCCGGAAGGTCGGAGAGCAACCTGTCGGTCCTTTGCGAGTAGTTCCCGCCATGGACTCGGTGGGCAGCCAGCGGCCGGTCGATGTAGTGAACGTCAGCGTTGCCCACAAGCCTGAGACACAGCTCGAAGTCGTCCATGCCACCTCTGACTGTCTCATCGAACAGCCCGATGCGCTCGAAGGACGACCGCCGCACAAGAAGACCGATGAGTGGAATGAAGTTGTGCAGGAAGCAGGCCCGGAGACGTTCTTCCCTCGACATGAGATTCACGCTCTGAGGGATGTACTCGTGGTGACAACGGCCGAGAGTCCCGCCCTCTTCGTCGATCATCAGGACGTCAGAGAAGACGGCCTCCACTCCGTCCCCGCTTCGCTCAAGGGTCGACACCTGGACCTCGAGCTTCGACGGAAGCCACACATCATCCTGGTCGAGGAAGCCCACGTACCTGCCCCGACTCTCCAGGATGCCCGTGTTCCGCGCCGCTGCGATTCCCTTGTTCCGCTCGTGCTCGATGAGTCTGATTCTCGCGTCGCCCGCGGCCTCCTCAAGGACCACCGACCGGGACGAGTCGGTGGAACCGTCATCGACGACGACGATCTCCAGATCCTCAAGTGTCTGTCTCTGGATGCTCTGCAGGCACTCCCGGAGATACCGTTCTCCGTTGAACGAGGGAACGACTGCGGACACGACCGGCGAGTGAGCTCTTCCAGCGGGCAAGGGAGGCTCCATGGTGTCAGCGTCGTGCTCCTCCGACCACGCCGGACGCAAGCACGCGGGTGACGCACATTGAGAACGCGCGGTCCGGCGAGGTCCGAGGCGACGCGCGGTCCTAGTCGAAGATCCCCACCGTATGAGCGCTCGCGGCCGCGAGGCCGATCTGATAGAGCACCTGACTGATGTCGAGCATGAACTGCATCCCGCTGAAGCGGTCGAGCGACTCCGGCACGATGATGACATCGCCGGGCTGCGCGAACCGCGCCCTCGTGTCGACCGAACCGTCCGCCCGTACGACGTAGGTGCGGCCCCTGTCGGCGAACCGAGTCGTTCCTCCGGCCTCGCGGATGTAATGGTTGATGCTCCTGCCGTCGTCGTACTGGAACGCCGTCGGGTTGTTGACCTGTCCCATGACCATCACGTAGTCGGGCCGTTTGGGCACGTGGAGATGGTCGCCGTTCTCGAGCACGATGTCGCTGCTCGTTCCCGCGATCTCGTCGGGGTCGTCGAGGTCGATGACCATACGTCCCGTCGCGTCGACGCTCCGGAGCCTGGCGGCGAGCTCGTTCCCAGCCTCGAGCGCGGATTGACGTCGCGACGCGTCCGAGGCGCTGCTCCGGGTCGGCGCGACCGACAGCCGCGCAAGGTCGGCCTCGAGCTGGTCGGCCATCCTGTCGAGCTGCTCGCGCTGCAGCGTTTTGATGTCGGAACGCCTGAAGACGGCGGCCGGAAGATACGCGTCCTCGAGGAACCCGCCGAACCGCTCGATGACCGACGAGAGATGCTCGCCCTCCTCGATGGGATAGCGTCCGGGGAAGGCGACCTCGCCCGTGATGGTCACCACTTCATCGCCGCGCCAGTTGGAGATGCGGCGGACCAGGAGCCGGTCGTACGGCTCCAGCATCAGATCGGGACGCGGGTCCCCCTGGAGGATCGCGTCGAGGTCGATCTGGACGTGGCGAAGCACGCGCCGCTCGCCGTTGACTATCTCGTAGCGCGTGAGCTCTGCGTGGTCCCGGTAGGCCGCCTCGGTCAGGTTCCCGCCGGCGAAGATGAGGTCGGAGACCCGCATTCCCTCGAAGAGAGGGTATCTCCCGGGGTTGTTGACCTCGCCGAGCGCCTGGACCTCTTCCTCCTCGCGGAACTCCCACACAGAGTGCACCGCGAGCTCGTCCAGGTCCTCCAGCACCACGTTCGCCGCATCATCTCCAGCAAGCACGGCCTCGAGGTCGATCTCGATCCTGTCGACGTCCATGCTCGGTATGTGCGTGCGGAAGAGCTCGGCCTCCTCGAGCCACGCGTCGTTCGTGAGACCGCCGGCCGCGAGCACGAGGTCGAGCACCTGCATGTCCTTCTTGTGCGCGTACGAACCCGGCGAGCGGACCTCGCCCCGCACGCTCACCCGCGGCACGTCCCGGAAATTCTCGCGGTGGAAGACGTAGACGCGGTCGCGGGGCTCAAGCTCGACGTTCGACGCCGGTACGCCGCGGAGCATCGCGGCGCCGAGGTCGAACCCGATGTACTCCGGTTCTCTTGTCAGCGGGTTCTCGCGCTCGATGAGCGCGTAGTCGAAGAACGTCTCGGGCAGAAGGTCATCCGGCTCTGGAACAAGGTCGAGCACGCGCATTCCGTCATAGTGCTGCCGCTTTCCCGGACGGACGACGTTGCCCGTCACGAAGACGACGTTCTCCTCGATGTCCCGGACGGGGTAGATCCTGACGAGGTCGCCGTCCCTCACGGTCCACAGGTCGGTCGCGGCGAGCGACAGATCGAACGTCGTCTGTCCCGTCGTCTCGATGCGCTCGACCTGCAGAAGCTCGTCGTACGCCGAGGGCGTGAGGCCGCCGGCGAGTTCGATGAGCTCCCGCACCGTCGTTCCCTCGTCGATCTCGTAAATGGCCGGCCGGAGGACCTCCCCCGCGATGCCGACCAGTGGTCCGACGGGAGGGACGAAGACCACGTCGCCCGGCATCAGCCGGACGTCGCCGGACGTGTCGCCCCGGAGGAGAAGGTCGTAGAGGTCGAGCGTCGCGATGAGCTCGCCGTCGCGCTTAAGCTGGACCTCGCGCAGGCTTCCGATCTTCTTGACGCCGCCGCTCACGAAGAGCGCGTTCGTCAGTGTGGAGAGGCCGCTCACCAGGTAGCTCCCCGGCTGGTAGACCTCGCCGAGCACGAAAATGCGGATCGACCTCAGGCGCCCCATCGACACGCTCACGTCCACGCCGATCATCCGGTGTTCGACCTCCCGCGCGACGGTCTCCTTCATCTCGCGAAACGTGAGGCCGGCGACGGTGATGGGGCCGAGCTCCGGGAACGCGATGACGCCGTCACGGTCGACGGTCAGCGCCGATGTCATGTTCGTCTTGCCGTAGAGCTGCACGACGACCTCGTCGCCGGGACCGATGATGTAGTCTGGACTCACCGGGATGTCGGTGGCCGGAGCGAACGTCGTCGGGGCGCCCGCGAAGAGCTCGTAGCCGAACTGCTTGAGGTCGCGGTCCACGGTCAGCGGCTTCGCCTCAGCGACGAAGCTCTCGAAGGCGCTCCTGATCTCCCCGTCGCCTGCGTCGTTCGCTAGTGGCGAGCCGAGCGTGTCGGCCGCGGACGTGGTCTCAGACTTCGCCAGTCTCCGCTCGAGCTCGCTGGTCTCCTGTTCCCGGGGCGCGACGACCTCGGGCGTCGTGACATCCCGCTCAGGCGTCGCGGGAACATCGGGCACGATCCCGTACTCGCGGAGCAGGCGTTCCCGCTCGGCGCGGGGCAGCTGGCGAAGAACATCGAGCTCGGCCTCGCTCGGGGTCTGCGCGGTCGCTCCGAGGACGGTGGCGCAAAGGACGGCCGCGACGCACAGCGCGCGGAGAAGTCGTTTCCGGCAGATCATGGTCGGTCCTCCGGGACGGTCCCGACAGGAAGAGCAGGACAACACGGATGCCGCGTGCAGTCGTTTCTGCGCGCGGTTCGCGTCGAGGCCGCTTCGGCTCGCGAGGTGTGTTCGGGAGGCTCAGTGGGGTCGAGACGGCCTCGCGTGGATTCTGTAAGTCTTGACGGCTTCTGTCAACAGGGAAGCGGGACGGCGCTCATGCGCCGCCCCGCCCGTTCGAAGCCCCCACATGGATGACGTCAGCGGACGAGCGCCACCTTCGCGGCCCCGACTCCGTCCGATGTCTCGACGCGCACGAAGTACACGCCGCTCGCGACGGCGACGCCGTCGTCTCCGGTTCCGTCCCACGCCAGAGAGACGGGGCCGGCGGGCATCTCGCGGTCAAGAAGCTCGCGGACGCGTCGTCCGGCGACGTCGTAGACCGACGCCCGCACGTGTCCGGGTCGCGCGGCCACGAATGAGACCGCGCTCGACCCCGCGGCCGGGTTCGGCCGCGAGAGCACGATGACTCTCTCGCGCGTCGGGACATCCGGGACGTCCAGGGGCTCGGAGTACATCGCGTCCGAGGCCTGCACGATGCCCCACCCCATGAGCGTGTCAGGCGAACCGCTCATCGTGGCCGTGGCGCGAAGCGCGGCGATGATCTCGGCCGGGGTCCAGTCGGGATGACCCTGCACGAGGAGCCCCACGGCGCCGGAGGTCAACGGACAGGAGAAGGAGGTCCCGCTGGAGTTTCCGTAGCTCGCGGTGTCGGCGGTGGTCGCCACGAACGCGCCGACGCCGAGGGCCATGACCTCCGGCTTGATGCGGCCGTCGGAGGTCGGGCCGACGGAGCTGAAGGACGCCCGGAGGCCGTCGCAGTCCACGGCCCCGATGGAGAGGACGCTGTCGCCGTCGGCGGGGGCGATCATGTACCGCCACGAACTCTGACCTTCATTGCCCATCGAAGTGACACAGAGAAGGCCCCGGGCGGCGGCCATATCCGCGGCGACGGTCGTCACGGCCGTCCCGCCGTCCATGTCCGCGTACTCGTACCACCAGAAGTACCCGAGCGAGCTCGAGACGAGATCGGCACCGAGGCTGTCGGCCCACTCGACGGCCTCGACCCAGTAGTCCTCCTCCACCTGTATCTCCTCGTCGACCATTTCGGTCTTCGCAAGAAGGAAGCTCGCGTTGTAGGAACCGCCGTAGATGATCCCGTCCTTCTTCGCGCCGACGCAGGAGAGCGTTGCGGTGCCGTGGCTGTCCTGTCCCGAGGGGTCGCCGGGCTCGTTCGCCGTCTCGGTGTCGTCGTTGATGAAGTCGCGCTCCCCGACGATGTCGAGATGACGGAACGACTCGTGGTCCGTATCGAACCCGGTGTCGAGCATGGCGATGAGGATGCCGCTTCCGTCGAAGCCGTCGCTGTGAAGCGTCGGCACCTGGATCTGCTCGAGCTGCTCGAGCGACGAGCCGTAGTCGAGCGCCCGCGCGCCCGGAGCGGGAGCCTCCGATGACTGGACGGCGGGTGTTATGACCGGCAGCTCCCTGACGGCGCGGGCGACCTGACGCACCTCGCGAACGAAGGCGAGAGCGCGGATCCGCGCCAGCGCATCATCGTCGGCCCTGACCGAGACTGCGTTCAACCACCTGCTCTTCGCGACGACCTCCGCGCCTGCGCCTCGGACAGCGTCCACATAGCGTTCCGCGACCGGGAGGTCGTTCTCGTTGAGCTCGATGCCGACGCGCGCCCGCCGCTCCATGGCGCGGTCCGTGAGCTCGACGGCGACCCCGGCGAGGGCCCGAGGGAGCTCGGACGGCGCGACACCCTTGTCGGCGAAGAAAACCCAGGAGCGCGGTGCGGCGCCACGGCAGGTCGGCGCCCGGTCGACGGTCGCTCCGGGCGGCCCTGTCGGCGGGTCGGCCGGCGCGGTCCGCTCCATGAGGGGCACGTCGCCCGTCGCGGCGAACGATGAGACGGTGGCGAGAAGAACGACCAGAAGCGCCGCCGGCAGGGCAAGGCGCTCAGGAACGTGCGCGACTCGGGAAGCACGCATGACAGCAACTCCTTCCGGTAGGGTTCTCTTTTCTCATTATATCAAGAACCGGCATGCGTGGCAAGAAGACCCGGACGCGGCGCGCGGGCGGGACGCTCAGAGCCGTGTGAGCCGCGCCATCAGCACGCAGCGGAAGGGACTCAGGAATGGGAGCGCGTTCACCGTCCGCTCGTAGAGGACGCCCGCCAGGAAGAGCGCGGGATGCGCGACCAGGTAGTCAGGGCGTCCCTCGAACGTCCGGACCTCAACATCGAGGCCGGCGCGCGCGGCGCACCGGCGGATGGCCCGGCCGGTGTTCAGGAGATAGAGCGTCCGATGGGTCTCGTCCCGGGGGCGGCCTCGGCGGAGGTTGAAGGTCACGTGGAACGCGTGCGGCGTGAGGCGGCTCGCGACGCCGACGTAGTGGTCGAGGTTGGGGGTCTTCAGGTAGAGCGACCCGCCCCTCCGGAGCACGCGGACCGAGGCGACGATCAGCGCCATGGGGTCATCCAGATGCTCAACGACGTTGTTCGCGATGACGATGTCGAACGCACCATCGGCGAACGGCATGGCGCGGAAATCGATCAGGAGCGCGCGCGTGAGGGAGGGGTTCGTGAGGACGGCGGGGTCGATGTCGATGCCGGTCACGCTTCGCGAGACCGCGCGGAGCCTGTGCGCGTGACTCCGTCCGGGACCCGCGCCGATCTCGAGGATGTCGGCGCTCGGAGGAAGCTCTTCCTGGATCCACTGGAAGAACGCCGCGTCGGCGTCGGTCTTCACGGGATCGGTGTAGAAGCGCCGGGCCAGTCTCGCCACGCGCTCATCGCGGATCGGCCTGGGACTCCGGCGCCGCGCGTCCACGTCGCTACTCCTTGAAGTTCTTCGGGTCGAGCCCGATCGCCTCGAGGATGTCGTAGACGCTCGAGTGATGAAGCCCCGCCTTCTCCGCCGTGGCGCGGACGTTCGCTCTCGTGATGCGAAGGAGGTGCGAGAAGTACCTCTGCTGGAACTGTCGCGTTATGCGCTCGAGCTCCTCCTTGTAGGGAGGAACTCCCCCGTCCGGTCCGAAGTCGACGCCGAAGTCGAGGTCCTCCACCTGGATGACGGAGCCGCGGGCCCTGAGCGCCGCTCTCGTAACGACGCCGAGAAGCTCGCGCACGTTGCCGCTGGCCCAGTCGTGCTCCTCCAGCGAGGCAACGGCCTCCGCGGAGATGCCGGCCACCTGATGACGCTTGGCCTCGGCCGCGGCCCTCGGAACGAGCGCGACGGCCGTGGGACCTATGTCCTCCCGACGCTCGCGGAGCGGCGGGATCCTGATGACGGCCTTCGCCAGCCTCTGATGAAGCTCCTGCCGGAACGCGCCGGAGCGCACCAGATCGTCGAGCGGGCGGACCGCGGCCGACACGATCCTGGCGTTCGTCTTCCGGTTGAAGCTCTCGCCGACGCGCTGGAACTCGCCGTCCTCCAGCACGCGAAGGAGCTTCGCCTGGACGTTCACCGAGAGGTCCTGGAGCTCATCCAGGAAGAGCGTGCCGCGGTCGGCCAGCTCGAAGCGACCCGCGCGGTCGCGATACGCCTCCGCGTGGCCTCCCCTCGCCACGCCGAAAAGCTCGGCCTCGGCGAGCGACTCCGGAATGGCGGCCGAGCAGACGGGGACGAAGGCGCCGACCTCGGCCCGGCTGCCGAGTTCGTGGATGGCGCGGGCGACGAGCTCCTTGCCGGTGCCCGTCTCGCCCTCGATGAGGACAGCCACGTCGGCGTCGGCCAGCTCCGCGAGCTGCTTCTTGATGGCGACGATGGCGGGGCTCACCCCGGCGATCCGCGCCAGGGCGTCCGGCTCGTCCTCATGCTCGGGCGGAACCGCCTGTCTGAGCCGACCCTGCTCTATGGCGCTCGATGCGACGTGCCGAAGCTCCTTCAGAGTCGCCTTGCGTCCCTTGATGACGTAGTACCAGGCCCCGTTCGAGATGGAATCGACGATGGTCTCCATGTCGGCTATCTTCGTCAGCATGATCGCCGGGAGAAGCATGTCCTCGCTCTGTATCCACTTCAGGAGGTCGACGCCGCTCGGGCCAGGCCCGAGGTCGATGTCGAGGAGCGCCAGGTCGTACCGCTTGGCCCTTATCCGCTTCTGCGCCTCTTCGAACGTCGTCACGACGTCGAACGCGAACTCGTTCTCGAGCCGCGCAGCGATGTCCGCACCGTAGGGCTCGTCGTCGACGACCAGTACGCGCGGCTTCCTGTCGGTCATGGCGTCCTCCTATACCGTCAGCAGTCTGACCTCGAAGACCGCGCCCCGCCCCGGGGCCGAACGCACGAGCGTGACGTCGCCGCCTCGGCGCCGGAGCGCCTCGCGCGACGCCGGAAGCCCGGCGCCGCCTCCCTCGCGATCGCTCACGCCCTCGAAGAAGATGGCCTCATGACGACTCTCGTCGATGCCCTTTCCGTTGTCCTCGAAGCGGACGCGGACCTCGTTGGCGTCCTGGATGCAGGAGATCGCAAGCACCGGGTCGACGGCGTCGCGAAGCGCCCGGACCGCGTTCCCCGTGAGGTTGTCGAACGCGTGCTCCAGCTCACCGGACGTTCCGTGGACGCGCAGGCCCCGGAGCGGCCGGAGGTCCGGCGTCTCGAAGCGGACGCCCGCCGCGTCGGCCTCGGCCCGCCAGGGCCTGAGCGCCGACTCGAGGCATGCGCCGAGGGACGCGGAGCGCTCGCGACGCGCCTGTCGCCTGATCTCCTCGAGCGCGCCCGTCACCGGAGCGGACGCCTCCTCGAGCTCGTTCGCGAGACGCACCGACTCGGCCTCCGACGGGATGTCGGTCCTGACATCCGAGAGGGTCCGACGGAGCCGGCGGACGCTCTCCGCAAGCGCCGCGGCGGCCTCGGGAGCGAGCCCCACGCGCTCTGCCGAACGGCGTATGCGGTCGAGCGCCTCGACGCCCCCGCCCCGCGCGGTCTCGACCATCTCAGCGTACCTCGCCGCGAACGAGTCGGTGATGCCGCCCTCCTGGTCGCCGAGCATCCTGAGGTTGTCGGCCAGGTAGCGGACGGGCCTCGTGATCGAGAGCTTCCCGTGGCCTCCCGTGCGGAGCTCCAGCAGAGTGCCGTCGATGACCTCTCCGCGCTCCTTCGTCGGAGTGATCCGCTCGCGAAGCCAGCCGAGCGAGGCGCGCCGCCAACGCGGCACCGCGCCGAGGACAGAGAGACAGACGACGGCCGCTCCGAGAGCGATGAGCCAGGCTCCGATGTCGCGACGACGCAGCGCCAGGAAGCGCAGTCTGTCGGAGGTCGCCGCGGCGAACCCGCGCCTCTGTCCGTCGCCGTCCGCGAACGTCCCCAGCGCGAACGGGTCGCGGCGGGCAGGTCCGGCTTCGGCCGTCGCGAGGATAGCCAGCGGCCGGAGACGAAGGGTCGCGACACCGAGGACGCCGCCCGAGGTGGCGAAGAAGACGCCGTCGTGAGAGAGCGGCGGGCGAAGCGACACGAGACGGACCATCCGGAGCTCCTCATCGACCCGGAGTTCGTCGCGGACCTCGATGGAGCCATCCCGGAGCACGGCTCGTCTGAGAACGCCGTCGACACACGCGAGGAAGACGGCGTCGCCGACCACCTCGATGTCCGCGACCGACACATCGGGCAGCGCCCCGTCCAGAAGCTCGCCGGCCCGGTCGAAGACCAGAAGACCAGGCGCGCCGCGGGGATCGGGTCGGAGGACCCCGGCGACGATCTCGGACCCACCATCTCCTGTGAGGTCGGCGACCCGGACCGTGACGCCGCTCCCGGCACCGCCCAGCTCGCGCGACCAGAGCGTCCGACCGAGCGCGTCGAGCGCGACCACGCGCGACTCGAGATCGCTCCACTCGCCCTCGAGCGTCGGCATTCCGCTCGGCTCGAGACCGACCACGATCTCGGGGCTCCCGTCGCCCGTGAGGTCGGCGAGCGCGCTCCCGCCGACCGGGCAGGCTCCCGTCCGGACCGACCACACGGTCTCCCCCGACCGCGCGTCGCAGAGCAGGATTTCGCGAGGACGACCGAGCGTGCCGGCCTGGAGAAGCACCACCACCGAGTCGTCGGAGCCGTCACCGTCGCGGTCGACGGCGCCAACCAGCTCCACGTCGCCCCGCCAGATGCCGTTCGGCAGCACACCCTCGCCGACGAACCACTCGAAGGACGCGACGGTGTCCAGGCGCGCGTCCTCACGTTCCGGGTGGACCTCGACCGCGGTAAGAAGCACGCGATCGCCGTCCTGCCTCCAGAGCGCCGCCTCCGGAACGCCGTCGGCGTCGAGGTCGCAGAGCCCCGCGCACCCCAGCTGGTCGAGAGCACGCACTGACAGCAGAGGAAATCGCGACCTCTCGATGAGACGCTCGACCGACCATTGCCAGTACGTGCGGTCGCCGGCCCGGTCGACCCGAACGCACTCGTCGAGACCGTCGCCGTCGAGATCCACGAGGGCCGCAAAGCGAGGCGCCCCGCTCATCGGCGAGGCGCTCGTCAGTCTGAAGGGAAGCTCTGCGGCGGTGTCGGGAAGCTCTCGGGCGGCGGCGCCCGAGACAGCGACGAGCGCGGCCGCCACCGCAAGGAACAGTCCCCTCCGGAACCGGAGGGACCCGAACAGGGCGACCCGCCTGTCGCTCTCTCCGCTCATCGGTTCAGCGGGCCATGAGCTTCAGGGGCTCGAAGTTCGAGAAGTCCGCGTGGTTGATGATGATCGCCTCCGGGGACATCCTCGCGCCCTCGCCCTCCTTGGCGTGCACGGCGATAAGATGGCAGACGGCCGTCGGCACGTCGCGGCGGTACGCGAGCGCCGTGCCGGAGAACGGGTGACGGAGGTCCTTTCCGCACGGGCTCTTCACGATGGTTCCGTCCCTGCGCTCGTACTCGACGAGCTTCCCGACGTCGTGGAGGATGCCGCCCGCGATGATGTAGTCGCGGTTGATCGGGATCTTTCCCCCGTATGTCTCGTCAAGAGTGTCGCCGATGGCCATGGCGACCTTGGTGACCCCCAAGGTGTGGTCCAGGAGGTTCACGTCGGTCTGGATGAGGAGCGTGAACGGGATGTCGGCAAGGTCCTCGATCTCCCATCCGCCCTCGTTCATCGCGTCGGTCCACACGTCGACGACCTTCTCACGGAGCGACTCGTCCTTCATCTCGTCGAGCATGGGAAAGAGCTTCCTCACCTCGTCGCGCGTCGGCATCAGACGTCTCCTCTCTCGAGCTTCGCTCTGGCGTACGGCAGGAGGCCGCCCGCGTCGCGGATGGCCAGGATCTCGGCGGGAAGCGGCGGGAACGAGTACTCCGCGCCTCCGACCGTGATCTTCCCGTGTTCGATGTCGAGAGCGACCTCGTCGCCCTCCTTATAGGCCCGCGCGGCCTCGGGCGCCTCGATGAGGACGAGGCCCTGGTTGATCGCGGCGCGGTAGAAGATGCGGGCGAAGCTCTCGGCTATGACCGCGGCCACGCCTGCCGCCTTCAGACCGACGACCGGCTGCTCGCGCGAGCTGCCGCACCCGAAATTCTTTCCCGCGATGATGATGTCGCCCGGCTTCACGTTCTCCGCGAACCCGGGGTCGAGGTCCTCGAGAAGATGAGGGAGTATCTCCTCGACCGTCGAGCATGTGTACGTGTACTTGCCGGGGAACAGCATGTCGGTGTTCACGTCGTCGCCGTACTTCCAGACTCGCACGGTCCTCCTCCTTGTTCAAGGCGCCGGTGCTGCGCAAGAGACAGCGCGGCGGCGCCTTCGTCACACAACCGTCCGCGGGTCGGTCAAGACGCCTTTCAAGGCCGAGGCCGCGAGGGTCTCCGGAGAAACGAGATAGATCTCGGCGTCCTTGCACCCCATGCGGCCCTTGAAGTTCCGGTTCGCGGTCGACAGGCACTTCTCCCCGGGCGCGAGCACGCCCTGGTGCGCGCCGAGGCACGGTCCGCAGCCGGTCGGGAGCACGAGCGCGCCCGACGCGACGAGCTCGATCATCGTGCCGTCCTCGAGCGCCGCCTCGAGAACCTCCCGCGACGCGGGCAGCACAAGCAGCCGCACGCCTTTCGCCACGGCGTTGCCCTCGAGCACGCGCGCGGCGGCCTGGAGGTCGGAGAGCCGCCCGTTCGTGCAGGTCCCGAGAAGCCCCTGTTGGAAGGGCATCCCGGCGAGCTCCGAAACCTTCTTCACGTTGTCGACCTTGTGCGGGGCGGCGACGACCGGCTCCACCTTCGAGAGGTCGTACTCACGCTCCTCGGCGTACGACGCGTCCGGGTCGGCCCAGACCGGCTCGTACTCGGACCGCTTCACCCCCAGGTCCTGAAGGTACGCCTCCGTCACGTCGTCGCACGGGAAGACCGCGATCTTCGCGCCCATCTCCACGCCCATGTTCGCGATGGTGAACCGCTCGTCGATCGAGAGGCCCGCGACATCTCCGTGGAACTCGACGGCCGCGTAGTTCGCGCCCGACGCGGAGAGGTCGCCGATGATGGTCAGCACGAGGTCCTTCGCCGACACCGGCCACGTGAGCTCACCCCGGAGCGCGATCCTGATGGTGTGCGGCACGCGGAGCCACGTCTCACCCGTCAGCATCAGCGACGCGGCCTCGGTCCTGTCGATCCCGGTCGCGAACGCGTTCACGGCCCCGTACGAGCAGGTGTGCGAATCGCTCCCCACGAGGATCTTCCCCGGGAGCGCGTGTCCCTTCTCGACGACCACCTGATGGCAGACGCCGGTCCCGACATCGTAGAAGTTCTCGATCCCGAACCGCTCGACGAACTCGCGGATCTTCGCGTGACCGGTGGCCGTCTTCTCGTTGGCCGCCGGCACGACGTGGTCGAGCACGATGACGGAGAGATCGGACCTGACGACGCCGTGTCTGTCGAGGTCGTCGCCGATCTTCCCGATGATGGCTGCGGTGTTGTCGTGCGTCAGGAGATGGTCGGGTGTGACCGTCACGATCTGACCGGGCACGACCGAATCCTGGTCCGCCGCCCGCGCCAGCATCTTCTGTGCGAACGTGTACCCCATGTCCTCCCGCCTTGTCGCCGCGGGCGCATCGAACCGCCCGCCTGCGAGGCGCGCCCGGGGCGCTTCCGCCCCGGGCGCCTCACCCCGCGTTACAGATTCGCGATGACAGCGTCCGTCATGTCCTTGGTCGACGCCGCGCCCAGGTTGAGGGCCTCAGCGCCGCCCCGGATCTTCATCATGTCGTACGTCCTGACCTTGCCCTCCGCGACGACCTTCGCGATGGCCCCGCGGATGCGCTCGGCCGTCTCCCGCTCGTCGATGTGGTCCAGCATCATGCAGGCCGAGAGCATCATGGCGAGCGGGTTCACGATGGAGGGCGAGAGATCGGCGTACTTCGGGGCCGAGCCGTGGGTCGGCTCGAACACCGCGACCTCGTCGCCGATGTTCGCGCTGCAGGCGAATCCGAGTCCGCCGACGAGCCCCGCGAAGCCGTCGGAGACGATGTCTCCGAACATGTTGCCCGAGACGATGACGCCGTAGTCCTCCGGGTTCTTCGTCAGCCACATCATCTGCGCGTCGATGTTGGTGTCCCAGAGCTGGATGTCCGGGTAGTCCTCGTGGACCTTCCTCGCCTCGAACATCATCATCCCCGAGGTCTCGCGAATGACGTTCGGCTTCTCGCAGACCGTCACCGACTTGTATCCGAACTTCTTCGCGTACTCGAACGCCGCCTTCGTGATGCGGTGACACGCGCTCCGTGTGAAGATGCGGGTCGAGACAGCCAGGTCCTCGCTCGGCGTGTCCGCGAACTTCTTCATCTTCGGATGCGTCTCGAGCGCCTGCCGGACGTTGTCGGGAGGGTTCGTCCACTCGACGCCGCCGTAGAGCCCCTCGGTGTTCTGTCGGAAGATGGCGACGTCGACCTCTGGCTCCTCGAACCCGCCGTCGGCCGCGCGTCGGATGAAGTTCAGCGGGTTGCCGGGGAACGAGCGGCACGGGCGGATGCAGACGTCGAGATCGAAATGCTGGCGAAGTCCGACGATCGGGCTGTAGTAGACGTAGCCCTTCTCGGCGAGCTTCGGGTCGATCTCGGCGGCCGCCTTGTCCTTGGGCTTCGACGTAATGGCGCCGAAGAGCCCGAGCTTGTGTTTCTCGAGGAGATCGATCGTCCTCGCAGGAAGCGCGTTCCCCTCTGTCTTCCAGAACTCCCACCCGATGTCTCCGTGCACGTAGTCGGCCTCGAACCCTGCGGCCTCCAGCACGCGCAGCGCCTCCGGCAGCACCACCTGACCGATGCCGTCGCCCGGCATCGCGACGATCGTCCGCTTCGCCATGAGTCTCCTCCTCGAGCGGTTTACGGACCGGCGCCCCAAAACAAACCGCCCGAAGAGATCTCTCCCAGGCGGACGGGGCGCCGCAGAACCAGTGCGAGCTTCAAGTCGAGCCGAACCTCCAGCTGACCAGGCGAGTATAGTCGACTCCCGAGCGCCAGTCAACAGAAGGACCGCCGGAAGGCCGTTTTCGCCGTCAGAACCGCCCCGCAAAGGACGCTCGAAGAAGACGCTTGACATGAAAAGAGCAACGTGCGACACTCGCTTTGTGATACAAAGTACTTTGTATTGGGAACGCAAAGAGTCACCGAAACCACGGGAGGTCGCCATGGCAGAACACGACTACCAGGAGCAGCTGACAGTGATCCGCGCGATGGTGGAGCGAACGCGCCGCCGGACGGCCGAGTCAGGACGGTTCTTCATCTGGCTCGGGGTGGTCGCCCTCGCGGGGGTCGTCCTCATCGCCGGGTTGGAGGAGGCCGGACGGAACGAACTCGTCCTGCCCGCGCTCATCGTCGTCGCGGTCGCGTCGGGCGTCGTCGGATATCTCACGCTCTCGCGCGCGCAGAGAGAAGCCCGGGTCCGCTCGTACACTTCCACGGTGAGCACCTTCGTGTGGGTCGGAGTCGGCATCGCGAACCTGCTGGTGGCGCTCGTTCTCCCGCTCACCGGCGCCTACGGGTGGAGCCTCGTGCCGGTCCTCACCTGTGTGGTGCTCGGGGCCGGCGTCCTCTCGACCGGCGCCATCTTCGAGCTTCCCGCCGTCGCATGGTGCGCGCTGGCCTGGTGGGGCGCCGCCGTCGGCATGGTCTTCGTGCACGGCTCGCCGCGCGCCGTCATCATGGCGGCGGCCATCGGCGCGGGCTGGGTCCTCCCGGGCATCCTCTTCGGTCGCTCGAGCGGAGGCGAGGAAGCCGATGCCTGAGCGAAACCTCGAACTCGACCCTCTGATCCACGCGCCGGTCCGCCTCCGGATCATGTCGATCCTGGCCGACGCCTCCGGCGCGGACTTCGTTCATCTTCGCGAAGAGACGGGAACGACCGACGGGAACCTGAGCCGTCACCTCGCGAAGCTCGAGGAGGCCGGGTACGTCCGGATCAGCAAGGGATACGCGGGGAAGAAGCCGCGAACGTCCGTTTCCATGACGAAGAAGGGCCGTCGGGCGCTCCTCTCCTATCTGTCGCAGCTGGAGGAGATCATGGAACTGGCCCGGCGCGCAGAAAGGGAGGAATGACATGAGGACGCTTCTTGCGCTGACCGTTGCCGCCTGCCTCTCGCTCGCCGCGGCGGACTCGGGCGACGAACCGGCCGCGAGGGTCGATCTCACGCTCGATGCCCTGCTCGCCTCGTTTCCGAACGACGCCCCCGAAAAGCCGGCTCCGCTGCAGGTCTACAACCACACGTATCGTTTCCATCTCCGGGACGTGGGCGGCGATGCGCAGAGCCGGACGGCGGTGACGGGTCTCTACACGAGGGACACAAAGAACGGCCGCTTCCGGTGGAACGACGTGACCATCGCAGGAGGCGGCGCAGAGGGCGAGCTTCCGGAGGGCGCGCCGCTCGCCGTCATGGAGGACTTCGAGTACTCGCTCTCCGCTGAGATCGCCGATGAGTCGCTCTACGAGAGATTCCCCGGAACGGACCTCAGGGACCTCATCAAGTCGATGGTGTGGGACGGCATGATGATCGAGCTGGTGGACATGACGCTCGACGAGATGGAGGCGCTGCCCCTCCATGAGTTCGCCGCGGTCGGTTCGTGGGAGGACGTCGACGTGGAGATGGCCGACTGGGGGAAGCTCACGATGCGGGACCTCCGCATCAAGTGGTCCGGCGTGACGGTGATGCACGATGAGCCGTGCGCCGTGGCGTTCTACATGTCGTTCGCCAATCCGGTCGACGCCGAGCCAACGAGGGGCCGGTCGTGCTACTGGGGACAGTTCTGGGTCTCCCTGGAGGACCGCGAGGTCGAGTGCCTCACGCTGAACGAGGACGTCGTGCTGGAGATGCCCATGCTCGGGGACCTCAAGCAGGTGCTCAACTTCCAGCGTGAGGTCGAGTTCGAGAAGCGCTCGTGACCGCTGTGGCGGCCGCGCGGGGTCCCGGGCCTCCCGTTGACAGATTCTCTCCCCGGGCGTACCTTGAGAAGGGACACCGAGGCAGCCCGGAGGGAACCATGACGACCGGCCGAATCGCTCTTCTGCTCATGAGCTGCGGTCTTGCGGCGCTTGTCGCCGGGTGCTCCGACTCAGCGGGGCCGAGCGAAGTGCTGCCCGCGACCTACGTCGTCGACGTCGGCGGCACAGGCGACTTCACCTCGATCGGCGAGGCCGTGGCGGCCGCCGTCGACGGCGACACGCTCCTCGTGCTTCCCGGCACGTACTCCGGCCCCGACAATCGCGACATGTCGTTCGGAGGGCGCGGCATCAGGCTCGTGTCGCAGGCCGGGTCCGACTCGACGATGATCGACCTCGAGGAGGCCGGACGGGCTTTCATCCTGCACGGCAGGGGCCGCGCCGAGTCCGTCATCTCGGGGTTCACCATCACCAGAGGCGCCTCGTTCCGGGGCGGCGCGATGTCGATCATAGGGACCTCTCCTGCGATCTCCGACGTCGTGTTTCTCCTCTGCAACGCCGACGACGAGGGCGGCGCGCTCTTCCTGAGCGGCGGGAGTCCGACGCTCTCGGGCGTGACGTTCGAATCGAACACCGCCTTCTACAGCGGCGGCGCGATGTTCTGCCAGAGCGGCGCGGCGCCGACGCTCCAGGATGTGACCTTCGTGAGGAACGAAGCGGGCTCGGGCGGCGGGCTGTCCGCCGTGTTCTCCGACATCACGCTCGGGGACGTCAGCTTCGAGCGCAACGAAGCGAGCTCCGCCGGCGGCGGCCTCTATCTGGGTCTGTCCAACGCGACGCTCTACGAGGTCGAGTTCTACGAGAACGAGACACTGCTCTACGGCGGAGGCCTGAGCTGTCTCTCCTCGTCGCCCGCGTTGGACCGCGTCTCGTTCGTGAGGAACGGCGGCGCAGACGGCGGAGCCATCCACCTGGACGGCGGCTCGTCCCCCTCCATCACGAACTCGATCATCGCCTTCCAGTTCCTCGGCTCGGCGGTGTCGGCCGACGCCGAGGACGAACCGACCGTCACCCGCGTCTGCGTCTACGAGAACTTCGGAGGCGACGACCTCGGGGCGGTCGGCACCGACGTCATCAACGTCGACCCGCTCATCTGCGGACTCTTCGACGGCGACCTCACGCTCTGCTCGAACTCGCCGTGCCTGCCCGCGAACAACGCATGGAGCGAGCAGCTCGGCGCGCACACCGCGGGATGCGACTCCTGCGGCTCGTCGACGCCGCCGCTCGTCAGGTAGCCCCCGGAACGCACTGCGGGGACGCGCGCCAGTCTCCTGTGGCGCCCGTCCCCGCGCTCGCATCTCCTGCAGGCTCGGCGTTCCCGGCCTTCCACTCCCTACCGGCCGGTACTCGAGATCATGACCTCCACGTCCTCGAAGACCATGTGATATGCGAAGCTCGCAACCTGTGGGATGTTGCCCTCGACCTCGGGGCCCGGCTCATCCAGGAAGATGAACTGGAACTCGTAGTCGTCCCACTGCGTCAGCCCCTCGCCGGGCATCTCAGCGGAGTACGGGCTTCCCGTCGAGTTGACGACGCCGTTCTCATTGTAGACGCCCGAGACGAGCATGCTGTGCGTGATCCAGTTCGGCATCGGCCCGTCGTACGTGTTCGTGAACGGCTCGCCGTTCAGCGTGACCTCCGAGACGCCCCACGTGCCGACCGTCGCGAAGAGAAGCGGAAGCGTCGGGTCGACGCCGCCGGAATCGCCGTGCATGTAGAGGCGGGCCGCAACCGGATCATCCGCGACCCTGGACATCGTCTCGATGGTCGGACCGAAGCGGACGCCGAGCGCGTGCGGCGCGATGCCGTAGCTCGTCTGCACGAGCTTCCACTCGCCATGCTCGTCGGTCCATGTGGCCTCCATGTAGCCCCGGTCGTTCACGGGGTCGAGCTCGGCATAGACCATGCCGTCGACGCTCGCGAGACCCTCGCCGTCCCAGGTGAAGTTGTCGACCGGGCTGGCGGGCACGCCGTGAAGCTCGGTCCGGACCTCGCCCTGCACCTCACGCGGGCGATAGGCGTTCGTCGCCCTGATGATGTAAAGCGTCTCGTTGTCCATCCGTTCGAGATGCCGAGCGGCCTGTCTCACAGCACCCATGTCGCCCATCTTCTCGCCGCGCATCTCGTCCTTCTCAACGTCGTACGTCGCGCCGCGCATCTCGTCCTTCTCAACGTCGTACATCGCGCCGCGCATCTCGTCCTTCT
>CAZQSB010000024.1:26279-40072 GCA_964596015.1 uncultured bacterium
CCGCGCATCTCGTCCTTCTCAACGTCGTACATCGCGCCGCGCATCTCGTCCTTCTCAACGTCGTACATCGCGCCGCGCATCTCGTCCTTCTTCTCCCCGGTCATCTCTCCATGCTCTTCTCCGCAGTCTGCCACCGCGACAACGGAGACGACGAGCAAGGCGACGAAGACGAGGCAGAGTCCGATGCTCTTCATGAAACACCTCCTGGCTCTAACCATTCCAACACTAATGTATTGAGAGCGTACTACTTTGCGCCGTCTGACGCAAGGGCCAAAGAGGCCCGGCCCCTGTTCGACCGCGTCGCCCTCTCTGACGGGCCCAGGCCACGGGCCACACGGCAGTTCCATAGTGTTGTAGAACTTCACGCGGGCACATCCTCCATTGTACCAGCCCGTCGCTTTACACCCGACAAGCCGCCTGATACACTCAACGCTTCGAAGAGAAACGAGCAGCCGCGCCACGTTCTGGGAACGGACGCCGCGGCCCGGCCGGCATGACCGTTCGCAGCAGACCACGGAGGCAACACGCATGAAATCCGAGTTCAAGGCCATCCTCGAGGCCAACGGCCTGAACGACGTCGAGAGCGGAGCGGCCTACGGCCCCTTCGTCCAGAACCCCTCGGGTCCGGTCATCAAGTCGATGACACCCATCGACGGGTCCGAGATCGGGACCGTCAAGTGTGCGTCGGGCGACGATTACGAGGAGATCATCGAGCGCGCCGAGGAACGCTTCACAACCTGGCGCACGATGCCGGCGCCCCAGCGCGGCCACATCGTCCGCGAGATGGGCGACGCGCTTCGTGACAGGAAGAGTGAGCTCGGCGCGCTCGTGACGCTCGAGATGGGGAAGATCCGCGCGGAGGGCGAGGGTGAGGTCCAGGAGATGATCGATATCGCCGACTTCGCGCTCGGCCTCTCGCGTCAGCTCTACGGTCTCACCATGCCGTCCGAGCGGCCGTCCCACCGGATGATGGAGCAATGGCATCCGCTCGGGACCATCGGAATCATCTCGGCCTTCAACTTCCCCGTCGCCGTCTGGTCGTGGAACGCGATGCTCGCGGCCGTCTGCGGCGACACCATGATCTGGAAGCCGTCGTCGTCGACCCCCCTGACCGCCATCGCAGTCCAGAAGATCGTGAACGAGGTGACGAAGAAGTACGAGATCGACGGCGTCTTCAACCTCGTTGTCGGCAGGGGCTCGGACGTCGGCGAGAAGCTCATCCAGGACGGCCGCGTGCCGCTCGTCTCGTTCACGGGCTCGACGTCCATGGGGAAGCGCGTCGGCGAGGTTGTCGGCGGCAGGCTCGGGAGCACGATTCTCGAGCTCGGCGGCAACAACGCCATCATCATCGACGAGACGGCCGACATGGAGCTCGCGCTCAGAGCGGTACTCTTCGGCGCCGTCGGCACGGCAGGTCAGCGCTGCACCTCGACACGCCGCGTCATCCTCCTCGACTCGGTCTACGACCGCTTCCTCGAGTCGCTCGTTGGAGCCTACAAGCAGGTCCCCATCGGGAACCCGCTCGACGAGGAGACCATCATGGGTCCGGTCATCAACCGGATGGCCGTCGACGCCATGATGCAGGCTCTCGAGAGGCTCAAGAAGGAGGGCGGCTCGGTCGTCTGCGGCGGCGGCACGGTCGACGTCAAGGGCTACGAGGGCGGCTTCTACGTCGAGCCGGTCATCGCCGAGGCGGAGAACAGCTACGAGATCGTGCAGGAGGAGACGTTCGCGCCGATCCTCTATCTCATCCGGGCCAGCGATATCGACGAGGCGCTCGCGATCCACAACGACGTGCCGCAGGGACTCTCGAGCGCGATCTTCACGCACGACTTCGTGAACGCAGAGAAGTTCCTCTCCCCAGCCGGCTCCGACTGCGGCATCGCCAACGTCAACCTCGGCACCTCGGGCGCCGAGATCGGCGGCGCGTTCGGCGGCGAGAAGGAGACGGGCGGCGGCCGCGAATCCGGGTCCGACGCGTGGAAGGGCTACATGCGCCGGCAGACGAACACCGTCAACTACGGCCCGGACCTCCCGCTGGCGCAGGGGATCGAGCTGGAGCTGTAGCGCCAGTCAGAGACCACAGGAAAGAGCCCGGTCTCCTCGAAGGAGGCCGGGCTCTCGTTTGTCGTGCGTGTTCGCCCGCGGGCCCGACGCGCTCTCGCGTGTCGTGCGCTTTCGCCCGCGGGCCCGACGCGCTCTCGCGTATCGCGCGAGCGCGTCGTCGGTTCCGCCGCGTTTTCAATCGGCTTACTCCTCCACGATCACCCTTCGCACCGAGTCGATGACCGTGCCGTCGACCCACTTGATGACCGCCACGACCTCGTCGCCGAGGTTCGGCTTCGCGGGCGGGCCGCCGCAGAGGTCCTCGACCTGGGCCTTCAGGTCCCTGATGTCGACGATCGGCAGGTCACTTCCCGCGACCGCCTTCTTGAGGTCCTCGCGGAGCGGGTTGATGGCGATCCCGCGCTCGGTCACGATGACGTCGATGAGCTCGCCGGGACCGGTGAGCGTCGTCACGTCGTCCACGATGACAGGGATCCGGTCGCGGAATGAGGGGATCGGGAGGATGGTGCACTTCGAGAAGAGGCAGTTCTGCCATCCACCGATGCCGTGGAGCAGCATGCCGTCGGAGTGCGTCACCACGTTGGCGTTGAAGTCGACGTCGACCTCTGTCGCGCCGAGGACGACCGCGTCGACCATCGAGGCGAAGTTACCCTTCCCGTGGTAGTTGTAGCTCGTGAACGGGCTCGTGTTGACGTGGTTCGGGTTCTCGCGCATCGAGCGCACACCCTCGAGGTCGAACGTCTGACCGTCGAGGATGTAGTCCGTCAGCCCCTCCTCGAGCATCGCCGTCAGGTACTCGTTGCTCCCGCCGCGCACGAAACGGGCCTTCACCCCCGCCTCGCGCATCATCTCCGCGAGATAGATGGCGAACGCGAGCGACGTCCCGCCGGCGCCCGCCTGGAACGAGAAGCCGTCCCGCATGATGCCCGCCTCGCGCACGAACTGTGCCGTCATTTCGGCGATGCGCTGGCGGTCAGGGCTCTTCGTGATGCGGGTCGTGCCCGAAACGATCTTCGACGAGTCGCCGATGGCAGGCATCGTCGTCACGAAGTCGACGTGATTGCCCTGGATCTGCCACGGGACGCACGGAAAGTCGATGAGGTTGTCGGTCACGACGATGACCTTGTCGGCGTACTGCGAGTCGGCCAGCGCGAACCCCAGGAGGCCGCAGGCCGCCGGGCCGGTGAGGCCGTGCGCGTTCCCGAAGGGGTCGGCCGTGGGCGCCGCGATGACGGCGATGTCGATGTGGACGTCACCGTCCTGCACCGCCTGGTAGCGGCCGCCGTGCGAGCGGAGGACGCCCAGACCCTTCATCTTGCCCGTCGAGCAGTAGCGCCCGAGCGGGCCGTTCATGCTCCCCTCGATGTGGTGCACGACGCCGTTCTTCATGTGTTCGATGATGGGCTCGTGGCACGGGAACGACGCCGACGGGAACCACATGAGGTCCTTGACCCCGAGCTCGGCCGCGGCATCGAAGACGGCGTTGGCGACGAAGTCGCCGTTCCGGAGATGATGATGCGTCGAGACGGTCATCCCGTCCTTGAGACCCGCGGCCTTCAGTGCCTCCTTGATGTTCGTCACGAGCTTCTTCCCGTCGGCCGGGTAGTCGGCGACGGTCGCGATGGGCGGAGCGGCCTTCCGGCCTGTCGGCCGGTAGCCGGCGACGCCCTGGTAGGGAACCGCTTCCTTTCCGTTGACCTCGGTCGGGACCATGCGGCCGGCGGCGTTCTTCGTGAGATTCTGCTCAGGCATCCGCGCCACCTCCTTCCCTCCAGTCGGGATCAAGCAGACCCGAGGCTATGGCGAGCTCCACGGTGCGGAGCGCGCGCTTGACGACCGGCGGGTCGATCATCTTGCTCCCGAGCGACACGACCCCGAGACCCTTCGCCTCGGCCTCCTCGAAAGCGATGACGATGCGCTTCGCCTTCTCCACTTCCTTCTCCTCCGGCGCAAACCCCCGGTGCATGACCGCGATCTGCCGCGGGTGAATGCACCCCTTGCCGTCGAAGCCGAGGGCCTTCGCCTCCCTCACGCTCTCGAGGAGCCCCTCCATGTCGGCGACGTCCGAGAACACGGTGTCGATCGGCTGGACGCGCGCGGCGCGGGCCGCGTTCACGACCTGCGAACGGGCCCAGAAGCTCTCCCGGCCCTCGTTCGTACGCTGCGTTCCGATGTCCGCCGTGTAGTCCTCGAGCCCGATGGTGAGCGCCGCGACGTTCGCAGATGCCGTCGCGATCTCGAACGCCTTGATGGCGCCCAGCGCGCTCTCGACGATCGGCATGAGGAAGATGTCCTGCGAGACTCCATGCTGCTTCTTGAGCTCGTGGATGCGCTCGTCGACCGCCTTCACCTCCTCCGGGTCCTCGACCTTCGGGATGAGGACCATGTGGAGGTTGTGCGGAACGAGGAACGCGAGGTCATCGAGACCCCGCTCGCCCTGGTTGATGCGCACCATGCGCTCGGCGCCGCAGAAGTCGAGCGAGCGCAGCGCGTTCCGGATGATACAACGGGCAGCGTCCTTCTCTGAGGGCGCGACCGAATCCTCGAGGTCGAGAATGACGCCGTCGGGGCCGTGAAGCCCGGCGTTCAGCATGAACTTAGGCTCGTTCCCCGGCAGGTAGAGCCGGGAGCGGCGGAAGCGCTCCCGCGACGTGGGATAGGTCGCGTGCTCGGCCATCGGCGGAAGGAGCTCCGCGTCAAGCTGGCCCTTCGCCCGCCTGACGGCCGCCTCGAGTCTCGCCTGGATGACGAACGGAAGCGCGCCGGCATCGTCGACCTCGACGGCCGCGTGCTCGACGCCCAGCGTCTTCATCCCTTCCGTGATCGACGAGCGGATCGAATCGCCGTACATCACGTCGACCTTGCTCTTCTGGTCGATGACGATGCCGCCCGAATCCCTGATCTCCACCGAGATCCAGCAGTCGGAGCGGACGCCGTCGCCTCTCCGTCCTGCCTGTCCTGTCGCTGCCACGACACCCTCCTTCACGTGGTGCGCTGTTCTTCGCTTACGGAACGTGCGCCGCCGCCAGGGAGCTGCCCGAGCGCCGGACCCGGACGCGCGAGAAGAGTCTCCTATCCGATCGCGAGGAGCCCGCCGCGCTGGTAGATCTCCATCTGGACATCGGAGAACGGCTGACCATGAATCGTTTCGCCGTTCTTCCGGATCGTCATCTCGCCGGTCTCGAGGTTCGCCTCGATCTCGTCGCCGCTCTCGAGCCCCGCGCCGACCAGGTCCGCGACCATCATCGGCATCCCGGCGTTGATGGCGTTCCGCTCGTAGATGGCGCCGAACGACTTCGCGACGATGAGCGAGACGCCCAGAGACGCGAAGCAGTCGACCGCCTGCTGGCGGCTGCTTCCGCAGCCGAAGTTGCCGCCCGTCACCACGATGTCGCCGGGGCTCACCTTCTCCGGGAAGTCCTCCCAGCCCGGCAGGTTTCCGAACGTGTACTGCCCCATCTCATCGATGTCCGTCACCGTGAGATGGCTGTTGTGGTAGATCATGTCGGTGTCGATGTTGTCGTGGTCGACCACCCACACGCGGCCCCTGACGACCGTCGGGCGCTTCGCTGCGCCCCCGCCGGCGACCTCGAGCTTCCTTCCCTTGACGCTCGGGTCCGCCATGAAGACCGACGGCGCCTCGGGTATCGAATCGGACGTTGTGATCTCGCCCGCCACCGCAGACGCCGCGGCGGTCGCCGGGGACGCGAGGTAGACCTCGCCCTTCCCCTGCTTGCCGGGGTAGTTCCGGTTGCCTGTCGAGACGGTGACCTCGCCCGGGCCGTTCTGCCCGAGCTGGCCGGCGGCGCATCCGGCGCAGCCCGCGTTCCCGAAGAGGACACCCGCCTTCTTGAAGATATCGACCAACCCCTCGTTCAGGCAGCGCCGCCAGACGCGGTCGGTCGAGGGCACGATCTTCAGGACGACGCCCGGCGCCACGCGGCGGCCGTCGAGAAGCTTCGCCGCGTCCACCATGTCCTCGTAGCGCCCGTTCGTGCACGAGCCGATGAACGCGGAGTCGATCTTCCGTCCCGCGACCTCGCTCACCGGGACCGCGTCGTCCGGGTGACCCGGTCGAGCGATCATGGGGCCCAACCCATCGACGTCGATCTCGAACTCGTTCGCGTACTCCGCGTCCGGGTCGGCAAAGGCGGGTTCGAAGGACCGCTTCGAGACCTCGCGACAGTACTCGATGACGTCCTCGCTCGGCGCGAAGAACGTGATGATCCCTCCCATCTCGGTGGCCATGGACGCCATCGTGATGCGGCCGTCGAGCGACAGCGCCTCGGCGGCCGCGCCGGAGTACTCACCGGCAAAGCCGAGCAGTCCGCTGGCGCCCAGCTTCGCTGCACACGCGAGGACCATGTCCTTCGGCGTCGCCGCCGCGCTCGGGGTGCCCCTGAGGAGGATACGCACGCTCGGCGGCACCTTGAACCAGACGGAACCGTTGGCCCAGGCGTACGCGATGTCGGTGTCGCCCATCCCCTGTCCGAACGCCCCGATGGCGCCCAGGATGTTGGCGTGGGAGTCGGTCGAGACGAGCGTTCCGCCCGGACCGACGAGGCCCTGGTCGATGGCGATGTGCGTGCCGATGCCGCGATCGACGTCGTAGACGGCGATGCCACGGACGCGGGCGAAGGTCCGGCAGATCTGCTGATTCGCGGCGTACTTCTGGTCGGACCCGCCCGGATTGCAGTCGAACGTGAAAGCCGTCTTCGACGGGTCATCGACCGCGAGGTCGTGTCTCTCGAGGTGCTTCACGACGTTCGCGCCGCCGAAGTCCCGGGCCACGCGCGCATCGATGGCGACGTCGACGATGTCCCCCGGCCTCACATTCCGACCCGCGTGCCGCGCGATGATCTTCTCGATGAGCGTCTGTGCCACGTGCGCCTCCGCTGGTGTTCCGTGCGTGTCCAGGAATCCCGAGCCCGGCCCGGACGATTCGCTCGCCCGTTGTCGCCGGGCAGACAGAAGCCGCCCGGCCGCGCTTCCCCGGGTGAGGGGAACGCAGCCAGACGGCCTTACGGAACCGAACGCATCAAGCGGCCCTCCGCTTGCTGTGGACCGGTCCCGGCTACTTGATGATCATGACCCGACCATCGGTCGAGCCGAGGCCGGGCGCTTCGACATGCCAGAGGTACACGCCCGGGGCGACCTCGTCACCGTCCTTCGTTCTGAGGTCCCAGAACTCCTGGTCGCTGTCGGGATCGTCGTGCTCGAGCGTCAGCACATGGTCGAGAGCCACTGTGTAGATCATGATGGTCGCTCTGCTCGGAAGCCCGACGAACGTAACGCGGCGCTGGTCACCGTACTCCCAGTCCGCCGACGAACGATAGGGGTTCGGAATGCACTCGATGAAGTCGAGGTCGCTCTTCACGCCCACCCGCGGGTAGATGACGCCCGTGCTGTTCGCCTCGCGGCATTCTGTGTTGATCGAATCCGGATCGCTCTTCGTGAACGCCGTCACGGAGAGCTCGTAAGGGAATGCGTTCTGGAAGATGTCCGAGCTGTCGGCCCGAACGGGCTGCTCGAAATAGGGGTCGAACGGCCAGTAGCCTGTTGCCTCCGGATTCTCTTCGCCGAACTCGTACTCGCGCAGGAGCGAGAAGCTCTCGGACTCCCAGACCTCACGGAACCAGACGCGGTAGCCGCCGAAGTCGTCGATCTCCGCCTCGCTCTCGTCCATGGTCCAGCCCATGGCGACCGACCGGTCGCCCACCCGGACGAAGACCACGCGGGGGCAGAGAGCTCCGGCGGTGACGGTCCAGGCCGCGACCAGAGTGAGCACCAGGGCGACGAGCAGAGCACGGCGCCGGCCGTCTCCTCGTGTCAGCGTCATTCCAATGTCCTCCGTTTGCCCGAGGGGGTATCCGGTGGGCGAATCCGATGTTCCGATACAAGGCAACAAGGTATCACCCAACAAGGGCCCGGTCAAGCGGTTTCGCCCGGTGGAGCGGGGTCTTGAGCGCTTTCACCCGGCTCACTCGAATGCCTCAGAAGGCGGGTGGACGGCCGACCGCACCCCGTCCGACCGGCCGTCCGCGATCGGCGCGAACCCCGAACTGCGTGACGAACCGACCTTGAGGAGATGCGGAGATTGTGGGATAATGGCCTAAAAGAACCAATCCAGCCACGCGATGGTGATTCGGGAAGGGAGTGCAGCGATGAGAACCTGGACCCCGCGCGATGCGAGGGCCCGCGCGGCCGCGCTGCTGGCGCTGATGTCCATCCTGGTGCTGATGGCGGCGGCGCAGGCGATCGCGTTCGAGCTGGGTCACACGTCGATGACGTACTACGACCCCTCGCGGTCGAACCGATCGATCCCGACCGAGGTCTACTACCCGGCCGACTCCCCGGGCGACGACGTCCTGATCGCGGAGGCTCCGCCGGAGGGGTTCCCCGTCATCGCGGTCGGTCACGGGTATCTCATCACCTGGTCCGATTATGAGTATCTCTGGCAGCACCTGGTACCGCGCGGCTACATCGTCGCGGTCCCCAGGACAGAGACGGGTCTCCTTCCGGACCACGAGGACCTGGGGCTCGACCTGGCGTTCCTGCCGGGCGCGATCCTCGGTGACAGCGCCGACCCGGCCTCTCCTCTGTACGGGGGCGTCGGCGCGGCCTGCGCCGTCTCGGGGCACTCGATGGGCGGCGGCGCGTCGTTCCTCGGCGCCGCCTCTTCGTCCACGGTCAGAGCCGTCTTCAATCTGGCCGCCGCCGAGACGAACCCGTCCGCCATCTCTGCCGCCGCCTCGATCACCGTCCCGGCGCTTGTCTTCTCCGGATCGGTCGACTGTGTGACACCGCCGCCCGACCATCAGATCCCCATGTACGACGCGCTCGCTTCCGTCGTGAAGACCCGTATCACAGTCGACGGAGGGAGTCACTGCCAGTTCGCCGAGCAGAACGGGACCTGCGAGTTCGGCGAGATCGGCTGTTCCAGCCCGACCATCACGCGCGCCCAGCAGCACGACCTCGTTCTGTCGCTCCTGGATCCGTGGCTCGATCACGTTCTCAAGGACGACGTCGGCGCATGGTTCGACTTCCAGGCGCTTCTCGGCGGAACCGCGGGGGTCTCCCATGAGCAGGAGGGGACCTCCACCGATGTCGCGGCAGCGCCGGCCGCCACGACCCTGCGCCTCGAGTCTCCGCGACCGAATCCCTTCCGTGGAGCGACCGAGGTCGCCTTCGTTCTGGGTGAGCCCGCTCCCGTCGAGGTCCGCGTCTACAGCGTGAGCGGCCGTGAGGTGCGCGCGCTGCTGAACGAGCCACTCCCCGCCGGGCGGCATCGCGTCAGCTGGGATGCGAGGGACGACGACGGACACAGCGTCGCCTCGGGAGCCTACTTCGTCCGCGTTGCCGCGGGCCGCGCGGCAGAGGCCCGGTCGCTCATCCTCATTCGCTGAGAAGCCCTCCCGAGGAGCAGGCCCACGACGCGCAAAACGGCCCCGGTCTCTCATGAGACCGGGGCCGTTCACTCAGCTCCTGGTGCGGCACGGATCAGTCGTTCGTGAAGAAGTAGTCGCCTCCGGCCGCCTTGGCGTGGCACGCGATGCAGCCCGAGTCCATGCCCTTCGCGACCCGGCCCGCCAGGGCCATGTCGTTCTCGTTCATCGAGACCGTGCCGTCGGCGTCGTACCTGACCCAGAACCAGTTCATGTTGTCCGGGTCGTAGCCGGCCTCGCGGTGGACCATGACGGTGACCGCCGCCAGATAGTCGGCCGGGGACTCGGACACGGTCTCCATGGTCGCGCCATCGCCGCCGAAATTGTCCTTGACGATGACGTGATACGGCGTGTCGTTCACGTGGACGATGTTGTAGTACATCCTGAGGAACGCACCGTGCGGGGACTGGCCGGGATAGACGTCCGAAGCCATCTGCCAGTCGTGATAGCCCTCCATGCCGTTCCAGAGCGACGTCGCGAACTCCACGTCCTCCGGTCCGCCGAACTCCATGTCCTGTCCCGTTCCGCATGCGGGAAATGCCACCAGCGCCGCGACGGCGGCGAACATCGCCAGCAGAGCCAACATTCCGCTTCGTGCTCTCATGTGCCTCCCTTCCCCTCGCGGGACGTTCTCCGGGTCCCGCCCGGCGTCCCGCTTCCGGTCTACTCTTGCTACAATGATTAGCGGACGAAGAAGCGGTCTGTCAAGGGGATTCCCGTGTCGCGTTCACCATGCCTCATTGAGCGGCCGCCGGCGCGCTACTCGCGTTCCGGATGCATTTTTGGCGTTCTGAGACGCTCTTTCCGGCACGCCTCATGCATTTCCCTCTCCGGGCAGTTCTCTCCCTGTACGACAGGGAGGGCCCCCGCACATGTACCCTGGAAGGAAGACGGAGCGAGCGGATGCCTTCGGAACGTGACACGGCCGGGTCCCGGCTGCCGCGACACGGCGAAGAGCGCGCGGCGGGCGGGCCCGGTGAGCCGCAGGCCCGTCTTGGGGATCTCCTCAGCGACCCCGAGGCGTACCACTTCCTCTTCAGGAAGAGCCCTGCGGTCAGCCTCCTCCTGAGTGAGGAGGGCGTCATTCTCGACGCGAGCGAGTCGGCCGCGAACGCGCTCTGCAGGGAACTCGATGAGGTCATCGGCGAGAGCGCGCTCGCATTCGTCGTTCAGGAGGACCGCGTGAGGGCCGGCGCCGAGCTGGCCCGTTCGATCGCCGACGACGTGCCCCGCCGGGTCGAGCTCAGGGTCGCCGCCTCCGGCGGCGCCACGAGGACGCTCTCCTTCAGTCCCGGCCACGTGCTTTTCGCTCTCGCCGATGGAAGGCGCGCCGTTCTCATCACCGGCGCCGACATCACGGACCGAATGGAGGCGGAGCTGGCGCTCCGGGACAGCGAGGAGCGCTATCGCTCTCTCTTCGAGGGCTCACTCGACGTCATCTACATCACCTCACGGGACGGTGAGCTCATCGACATCACACCGTCTGCGGAGGCGCTCTTCGGCTACAGCAGGGAGGAGCTTCTCCGTCACGACGTCCACTCGCTCTACGCCGACCCGCGGGACAGGCGTGGCTTCCAGGAGCAGGTCGAGAGGGACGGCGCCGTCCGCAACTTCGAGGTCACACTGGTGCACCGAAGCGGCGCCAAGCGCGTCTGCCTCCTGACCTCGACGCTCAGGCGCGATGCCGATGGAGTCCCCCTCGGGTATCAGGGGATCATCAGGGACATCACCGAGAAGAAGCGGGCAGACGAGGCGCGCGAGCGGGAGCGCGCCGCCTTCCGGGCCATAGCAGGCGCCGCGGTCCACTCCGACGACGTCGAGGGGCTCACGAGGAAGATCCTCGAGGAGCTCGTCGACATCCTCGGATTCGACTGCGGAACGCTGCACATTCGCTCCGCCGCCACACGCGAGCTCATCCCGGCGGCCGTCGCGGGACCGGATGCCGAGGAGGATGAGGCGCGCGCGATGAGCGACGTGGCCTCGGTCTCAGAAACGGCGAAGCCCCTGTACGAAGAAGCAGAGCCGTCCGGATCAACGGGTCCCGGGGGTCTTCGGATCGTCGCTCTCCCGGTGCTCGGCGACGGCGGCGCGCTCCTGGCGGTCGCCCGGTTCGCGTCGGACGTCCCGACCAGCTTCACGCGAGAGGATGCGCCGTTCTTCGAGACGGTGAGCGGGATGCTGGCCGCCGTCCTTGAGCGGCAGCTCGCTCGAGAGGAGCGTGAGAGTCTCGGGCAGCAGCTCCTTCACGCTCAGAAGATGGAGGCCGTGGGGACCCTGGCGTCCGGCGTCGCCCACGACTTCAACAATATGTTGACGGCCATCCGCGGCTTCGCGGACCTCGCCATGATGGGCACCGAACCGGACAACAAGGTACGCTCGGACCTCGAGAGCATCCAGGGGGCGGCCGACCGCGGCGCCGCTCTCGTGAAGCAGCTGCTCCTGTTCAGCAGGAAGGACCCGGTCCAGCTCCAGCCGCTCAACCTCAGCAGGTCGACCAGGGCGATCACGAGCATGCTGGGCCCGCTCATCGGCGAGGACATAGCGATCCGGACCGAGCTTGCCGAGGAACCGCCGAGCGTGCGGGCCGACGAGGGGAGCATCCAGCAGATACTCGTCAACCTCGCCGTCAACGCGCGCGACGCGATGCCCGAGGGAGGGACGCTGACCCTTGGGACCGAAGTGGTCGTGATCGACGACCGCGCGGCCTCGGCGCATCCCGACGCGCGCCCCGGCTCGTACGTCGTGCTGTCGGTTGCAGACGACGGTCTGGGCATGGACGCCGAAACGGTCGAGCGCATCTTCGAGCCGTTCTTCAGCACGAAGGGTCGCGGGAGCGGAACGGGGCTCGGCCTCTCCGTCGTCTACGGCATCGTCGAGCAGCACGGCGGATGGATCGACGTCAAGAGCGACCCCGGCAGTGGCACCGAGTTCCGCATCCACCTTCCGGTCGCGCAGGAACAGCGCGCCGCCACTCCGAACGTCGCGCCTCAGATCGACGACGACATGCCGGACCTCCCTCTCGCACACTAGCATACCGCGCCAGAACACACACAATGCGACAACGTCTCCCAGGCGGAGCGTCGCGCGCCATGGCGAGTCGTCGGAGCGGTCGGCCCACATCACTGCGCGTCCGCGTCACTTCCACGATGCGTCGGGTTTCCGGAGACTCACAAGACTCGAAGGAGAGCAGAAAAGGAGAGAGCCCGTCGCCGAAGCGACGGGCTCTCGAAGGGGAGAGGTGTAGTGCCGAATCGTCAAACACTACCGGTACATCGACTTGATGTTGCCCCAGCTCGTCTCTTCAACGGCCGACGGCTCCTCGAGACCCTCGAACCAGGTGTCGTCGAGCATGACGCCGGCGCCGCCCGCGGCACCCGGGCCGCAGCCGTTATCGGTGGTGAAGAACTCATACATGAAAGCAGTCACGCCGAAGGGCGGGCCGCCGCAGATGTTGCCGAGGTCGAAGCCGTCGATGCCGGCCGTGCCCCAGCCGTCGCACTGGGCGAAGTCGCCCCAGTACGCCGCGACACCGTACCAGTTGGCGCCGCCGTCGATCGTCGCGTAGTAGGCGACATAGTCGTTATCGACGGTCGGAACTTCCATGTGCATATAGAACCTAGCCGTGCAGCTGAAGACGCCCGTCAGGTCGATGGCCGGCGTGATCAGCGCGTTGTCGAGGTTCGGCGGAATGAGCGACGTGTCGGCGTCGTCACCGCACCACCAGCTGTGCGGATCGGAAACGGCCGGGCACGGGCGGTCGATGATGTGCCACCAGTCGCCGGCGGCTGCCGGGACGGTGGGCGTGCAGAGACCACCGGTCTCCACATCATCGTAGAAGTAGACGGTGCCGCCGTAGAAGTCGAAGATCTTGACGTTGTCGACGTGGAACGCGCCGCCGTTCGACAGGTACAGGCCGTCCTGGTCCGACCAGGCACCGTCCGACACGAAGCGGAAACGGGCCGTGACCGGGTTGTCGTACGGAGCCAGCACGAAACCGTACGTGCCGATGTCCGTCCAGGCACCCACGCCGTCGTAGCCGCGGTTCAGATCCACATACACGCCGTTCGACTCGGCCTGCACGTACGTGAAGTCGTACCCGGGCTCGGAGTCGTGACGGAACGCGTAGGTCAGGATCGGGTAGGTAGCAGCGGAAACATCGGTCGCCGGGATGTTCAGACGATCATCCCAACCGTTGCCGTAGCCGCCGTCCGCGTCATAGTCGAACGTGCCGCACCACCAGCTGTAGGTGCCGGCGTACGCGAGGTACGTGTCGACATGGAA
>CAZQSB010000025.1:0-37547 GCA_964596015.1 uncultured bacterium
TCATATTTTTGGGGATATACGCTAATCCGTCCTTCTACAGATCTCGGAACTCGACGGTGACGCCGAGGGAGGGTTCGCTCTCGTTGCCGCACGAGTCGACGGACGTGACAACATATGTGTACGTGCCGTCGAGAACGCCCCTGTCCAGATAGCCCGACGTGGTGACCGGCTGGTCCGTCATCCTCTCGCCGCGCGGGTCGTCGCACGAGCGGGTACGATAGACCTGGTACCCGGCAAGGTCCGGGGCGTCGACCGGGCTCCACCCGATCATGATATCCCTCCCGACGGCCTCCGCGACGACGTCCCCCGGCGGATCCGGCGGCTCGGTGTCCGGAACGGACGGGTTCTCAGGCCCGTCAGGGTCGTCCGACCCGCCCGGGTCCTCCATGGTCGCGAGCGTCCTGAACACCTGGTCGTCGGAGAACGTGGTGTCTCCGAACGCCCCGACGGCCACGACCCTGTAGTGGTACGTCGTCGCGCTCTGGAGCGAACAGAGCGCGGTGGAGTAGACGTGGGTCTTCTTCCGCCACGCTGCGGCGCCCGGCGCGACGCCGCCGTACGACGTGTCGGCGCCCCATTCGAGCCACGTCTCGCAGGGGCGGTCGATGGTCCAGCGGACCACGGCGGTAGAATCGCTCGCGAGCGCCGTGCCCGGTTGAAGGATCCTCGGCCCGACCGACTTGACCTGGCCGAGCAGCGGCTCGCCGGTCTCGAAGGTCTGCGCGCTGCAGCAGGACGTGTCGGCCTCGCAGGCGCTCCTGACCAGGAAGCTGTACTGCGTGTTGGGAACGAGCGGCGACACGACGACGCGGTGGTCGGTCTGAGGGTCGGTAGCGACCGAGGTGGCGCAGTCCAGCGAATCGCCCAAGCCGTAGAGAACCTGCGACGTCGCCGGCCGGTCGGTCGACCAGGTCACGGCGACGCTCGTGGCTGTGACGGGGGACGCCGTGACGCCGGTGATGATGGGCGGACCGGTCGCTCCGGCGGCCATCGTCTCGAAGGTCGAATCGGCCGAGGCCGCCTCGCTCTCGTACGCGTCGACCGACCGCACCCGGAAGTGGTAGAGAGCGCCGTCTTCGAGAGACTCGAGCGTCACCAGGTGCGCCGTGTCGGGACCGGCCTCGCTGTGAACCTCCCCGTACGCGTCCGTCGGCCCGTATTCGACGATCGACGTCGACGGCCGCGACGTGGACCAGGAGATGACGGCCCAGGACGTTCCGACCTCCTCGACCGTCACTCCGCCGAGCGACAGCGGCGAGATGTCGGTCTCGAAGACATCATCCGCGGAGTGGGCGACACCGCCGTTCCCGTCGTCGCTCCTGACCCTGAAGTGATAGAGCGTTCCCGGCTCGAGTCCGGTCAGCGTCACATCATGCAGCGTGACGGCGTCCGGCGCGAGCGCGCTCGCGCTCCCGTACCCGTCGGTGAGACCGTACTCGACCATCGAGTCAGAAGGTCTGTTCGTCGTCCACGTGATCCTCGCCGAGGTCGTGTCGACGGCGACGACGATGACGTCGCTTACGGACAGCGGGGGCGGCGGCGGAAGCGGCGTCTGGAACTCAAGGTCGGCGGACCACGCCGTGTCCGCCGAGGCGTCGCTGCTCCACGCGCGGAAGTGATACGAAACGCCCGGCGTCAGGCCCTCGACGAGCACGTCGTGCGAGGTCACCAGGTCGGCGTCGAGGGGCGTTGTGGAGCCATACTCCCCGCTCACGCCGAACTCGACGCGTGATGTCGCGGGTCTGTTGGTGGTCCACGCGATCCGCGCCCAGGTCGTGTCGCCGTCGGCGACGCGCGCGTCCGAGACGGTCAGAGGGGGTTCGGCCGTGACGAAGGTCCGGTCGCCGGACGTCGCGTCGTTCCCCGCCGAGTCGGCCGCGGACACGCGGTAGTGGTAGAGCGTCGAGGCGGTCAGACCGGTCAGAAGAACGGCGTGGGATGTCTGGAGCGGTGTGGGCCTCGCCTCGACGAGGCCGTACGACGTCGTCGGCCCGTACTCGACGGTCGCGTCGGCCGGACGGCTGGTCGACCACTCTATGACGGCCGTCGACTCGGTGATGGCTGTCGCCGTGATGTCGCTGAGGACCAGAGGCGAAGCCTGTCCGGCAGGAACGACGCTCATGGTCAGCGTCCCCGCCGGCGCGCCGGGGTCGTCGAACGAGAACGCGAGATTGCCGAGCGAGTCTGAGGAGAACGGGCTTCCCTCGACCGGCTCACCGCCCGCGGACACGTCGAAGCTCTGATCGCCCGTTACGCCGACCAGAACGTGTGTGGATTCCTGTGCAATGACATTGCCGGCGAGCGACAGGAACAGCGCAACCAACGCGGCGACCGTCACCGACCCGGCAGGACGCGGAGCCAAGTCCACGCTCTACCCCTCCCCAACCCTTCGGAAAGCAGAGGACGGGGCCCGCGGGATCCAAGGCGGGTGCATAGGGGGTTGCCTGTGCGGTGGAAGACCCTGAGCCGGCCTCCGAGAGGAGCGTCAGCCGGCCCTGCGCGACCGAGGCTTCTCGTGTGCCTGAAGAACCCCGGCGAACCCCGTCCAAAGCTGCGTGTGCTGTCTCTGATGCCATGGGGATGGCGACTGGACTCTACAAGCTGCACAATCTGTGCCAGTCAGGCCGTAACAAAGGGTAGCTCTTCGGGGCCGCCGAAGCGGAAGGTCTGGGAAGGATGAGAGGAAGGGCCCGGGACGTTCGGCGAAGCGGACGGCCCGGACGGGTTCAGCGGAGCAGAGCGCCGGGGTTGAGCGAAGAAGGGGAACCGTGGGGTTCAGCACTGCAGAGGGCCCGCCCCGTGTTCCGGGACGGGCCCTTCCTGAGAAAGCTCCGTCGTTCATCGACGCTCAGCCGGGAGCGCCGCACCGCGGACGCGTCGCCGCTACGGCTCGAGCATGGCCGACACGCTGTCAGAGACGGCCCTCGCACCGAACGAGTCGACGACGGCGATCCGATACCAGTAGACGAGGTCGGCGTCCGGGGCGACGTGGGTGTAGAAGGTCTCCCCGGGGTCCCCGATGCGCGAGAGGACCCGCTTCGTGTCGGGGTCGGGCGGAGCGGGCGGCTCCTGCTCCCAGCTGATGACCTCGTACTCGAGGAAGTCCTCGGCGCTGCTCCTCGACCAGGAAAGCGAGATCGACGACGTGTCTGCCCACGGCGCGTAGAGCTCGACCGGCGCCGGCGGCTCGTTGGGATCGGTCGTAGCGCTGACCTCGTTGCTCACGGCCGTCTGCCCGAAGTCATCCGAGACGTAGACCGCGTAGTAGTACGTCGAGTCGGGCTCGAGGCCGCCGTCGACGTAGGTCGTCGTACCGGGAGTCGTGATCTCGGCAATGAGCTCCCGGTCGGTCGAAGAGTCGACGCCCGGCACATAGGACCGGTACAGAACATACGCGCCGAAGTCGAGCGCCAGACTCCGCGTCCACGAGAGCGAGATCCTGCGCTCCGACAGGACGACAGGGACGTGCATCGTCACGGGCTCGGGACCCTCGAGGATGGTCACCGTCCCGGTCGCCGTCATGGGCTCGGCCTCGTTCCCGACCTCGTCCATGAAGTAGCCGGTCACTGTCGCGTCGACGGCCTCGGAGCCGGGCACGATCACGTAGTCCCTCTCGTAGACTCCGTTGTCGGGCGTCGTGTCGCCCGCCGTGCCGTCATCGTAGAGCTCGACCAGCGAGACGACGCCGTCGATCTCGACGGTCGCCTCTCCCCCGGTCTCGCCGGCATCGAGCGTGAGATGGAGCACGTCGCCGGGCGCGAGAACCGCACCGTCAGAGTCCTGTGTGACCGAATCGATGGCGGCCCACCTGTCGAGCGTGATGGTATCGGACACGGTCTCGGACTCGCTGTCGGTCGCGTCGCGGAAGCGGGCGTAGACGGTCTTCACGCCGTCGTCGGCCGAGAGCTGCCAGTTCGCCGTCGACGAGTACGGGACCCACGACGCTCCCGCCAGGTCGGCGCTCTCGGAGAACTGCATGAGCTCAGTGCCGGTTGTGGCCGAGGTCGAGATGGTGACCGAGCGCGAGGCCGTCTTGTCGGCGCCCTGATTGATGGCGATGCCGAAGATGTTCGGGACGACCCGGAGCGCCGGTGACGTCTCGCCCTCGAGCCCGAGCCTGTTGACCGAGGAGACTCGGTATTCGTAGACCATGCCGTTCAGCACGTCCTCATCGTCGTACGACATGTCCTCCGTGGTGTCGATCTCCTCGAACCGCTCGCTCTCCTCGTCCTCGACCTCCCACCGGTAGACGACATACTCGCCTATCCCCGTGGTGTCGCCGACCGTCCACGTCAGCGAGACGAGCCTGTCCGATACGGTCGCTCGAAGCGAACCGGGCGTGTCGGGCGCGTCCGACTCGCCCCCGGGCGCCGCCGGGTCGAGAGCGTTGTCGCGCTCGGGCTGCGTCAGCGTGTCGAAGCAGCCCGAAAGCCCGGACGCGGCGAGCGCGATCATGAGAGTCAGAGCCAGGAACTTCCTTCTCATGGCAACCTCCGTGTACCGCGTCGCGGGCACTAGAATCTCAGGTGATAGCCGAGCTCGGTCCGTTCCGAGCCGACGGTGGCGAAGAAACCGTTTCCGTCCTCACCGTTCTCCGCGAAGAAGCCGCCTCCCGTTCCCGCGTCGCCGTAGCCCGCGGGCCCCGGGGTGGGCATGAGGAGGGTCGCATCGAGGACGTTGATGAGCCAGACGGCCGCGGCCGCGTAGGCCCAGCGCTTCCGGCGCTCGTGCCACTTCTCATACTCGTCGAACGCGGCGAGACGCGCCTGGTAGGCTTCCTCGATCTCGTCGACCTGGTCGGCGGCGCGGTACGCTCGGAGCGCTTCCTCGTAGTCGTTCTCGGCGTCGTGGCGCTTCGCGTCGCTCCACAGGAGCCCGGCGGCCAGACCCGCCTCCACCAGCATGAACGCCGACCCCTTGACGGCCTGCCCCGTGTAGAACTGCCCCCAGCCGGGTATGAGAGCCGAGCGCAGCCCGGCCCCGACGGGGGTCTTCCTCGACAGCCTTATGGATATCGAGTCGACGCGCGTGGGCGAGAGCGCCGCGAACCCCGTCCACTCGCTGTAGCCGCCCATGTAGGCGCGGACCTCGAACGTCCCGCCGATCGGTCTGTCGAGCCGCCACGGCGTCACGCCGCGCAGCACCACGTCGCCCCGGAGCTCCACCACGGCGCCGGGCGGGACGGACGTGATGACGACGCCCCCCTCCTGAGCAGCCGCTGTTCCGGCGACGCCGAAGGTCACGGCGGCCGCGATGAGCAGTCCCAGCACCTTCTTGGTCATATCTCGCTCCTCGATGGTATTGGCTCGGGCCACAGCAGGACCCGCTTCGTCCGATGTCGCATGGTAGCCGTTGCGCCGATTCTAGGGCCGCCCGTCGGGGCTGTCAACTCAGCCGCTCTCCTCCAGCTCGTCGAGACGCGACCGGGCGTCCGCGGCACGCTCGGATTCGGGGTAGCTCTCGATGACCCTTCCATAAAGCGCGCGCGCGCGCGCGGCGTTCCCGAGCTCATCGTGGTGGATCGACGCCGCCTGCAAAAGCATCGCCGGCGCGGCGTCGGCTTCGGGATGACGGTCGGCCAGGGAGACGAGTTCGGCGGCGGCGTCCTCCCATCGTTCGAGCCTGATGAGCGCGTCGATGAGATACCCGGCGGCCGCGAGCTCCGCGGGCGTTCCCGCGTAGTCGCGCACGACCATGCGGTAGTGCTCGACGGCGCGGGAGAGCGCCGACCGGGCGCCCGACTCCTCGCCGATCCGCTCGTACCTCTCGGCGACATGAAGCGGGGCCCGGAGACCGTACATGGTCGCGGGGAAGTCCCGCGCCAGCGACTGGTAGCGTGCCGCCGCCGTGTTCCACTCCCCGTCAAGCTCGTACGACAGCGCGAGGAGATAGCTCGCGGTCGCGGCGATGCGTTCCTCGTCCCTGAACGCGTTGAGGACGCTCTCGAGCCGCTCCCTCGCCTTCTCGTAGCGCCCCTCCTCGATGTCGTACCGCGCGATCTCTATGGAGGCCGTGGCGCCGGGGATCTCGTCACCGTACTCGTCCACGACCCGCGCGTAGTACTTGCCGGCCGTCCCTTCATCGCCGAGCCTGCTTCCGTGGATCTCCGCAAGCGCCAGCCAGATCCTGTCTCGGCTGGACTCGTCGCCGTAGCGCCTGTCGAGCTCGGTGTAGGCCTCCACGGCCTCGCCCCAGCGCTCCTGCCTGACCCATGTCTCGGCGATCTGTCCGAGCGCGGCGCGCGCGGTCGCGCTCGCAGGGTTCTCCTCGATGAGCTCCCGGTAGTAGTCGCGCGCTCGAGCGTACCACTCATCGGCCTTCTCGGACTCGCCGCGGGCCCGGTAGCCGTCCGCGACTTGGACCGGCGCGGTCAGGACGCGCGAATCAGGAAGTCCGCCATCTTCCGTCTCAGGGCGAAAGCCCTCCATGATTCTTCGGTAGACCTCGACCGCCTTGTCCCACTCCCCGACCGCGCGGCGGACGCGGGCCAGCCTGGAGAGGGCCTCGATCGTCAGTCCGCGGTCGAACGAGTAGCTGTCGGCCACGGAAGAGTACCAGTGAACAGCCCGGTCGGCCTCGCCCATCGCCGCCGCCAGCGAGGCGAGCGCAAAGCGGCTCGTGGCCGAGATCCGCGCGGTCTCTCTCTCGGTCTGTGACGGGTCGGTCGCGGGCGGCGGGAATTCGCGAACGATCTCGCGGTGCCGCGCCTCGAGTTCGGCCCGCATCGCGTCGGTCGCGAGTTCGGGGTTCTGGCCCACCGCCCGCTCGAGCTTTTCCACGCCCCAGGCCATCTGCTCGGCGCGGTAGCGGCGGGTCAGCGCTTCGTGCCGACCGCATCCCGCCACTGCCCCGGCGGCGATGATCACGAGCGCTGCAGGAAGGAGCCTCCGGACGAGGCGCCGCGATCCGTGTCTCATGCCCCGTCCCCCCTTTCGGTCTCGCGCTCGTCTCGTGTCATGTAGAGAAAGACCCGCGTCGACGAGCCGACGACGACGTATCCGATGAACAGCAGAATGACGATCCAGGCGAACATGACGCCGACCAGCATCTCGGGAGAGAACCGCTCGGCGATGAGAGCGCTCTGGCGAGAGAGCCAGGCCGGCGCCAGTTCGACGGCCGTCGGCACCGCTACGATGAGATACGTCGTGATCGGCGCCCGGAAAGCCATGCGGAAGCTCCTGCCGATGGCCCGGAGCGGGCCGTCCCGGCGCAGCATGACCGCGGCCGGCGCGTAGATAAGGAGAGCCTGCACCGCCAGAACGACCGCCACGACGAGCATTCTGAGCAGCCGGAACCTCAGAGGTCGCACGTCCGCCAGGTATCCCCACAACTGCATCGGGAGGCGCGTGGCAAGCTGCGAAGCGGCGACGGCGACGAGCGTGACCACGATGAGCGGCACATACCGTCTCCCCGCCTCGCGCCATCCCTCCCCCTCGGACGAGGGTCTTCCGGCCCATGATGTGGAAAAGAGATGGACCGCCGCGCCGGTCACAAGGGCCCCGAGAACGATGCTGAGGACGATGTCGGTCTGCGCCAGCCCGGCCCTCAGAACGAGGAAGTTCGAGGGGTAGTGGAGCGCCGCGTCGGTGAAGCGCCATCTCAGAAGTGGCACCATGACGGCACGTATGCCGGGCAGGGCGAACCACCCGATCGCAACGACCACGAACCCCTGCACGCCGGCGTACACGAGGAAGGGGCCCAGGGCCACGCGCCGCCCGAGGGCGCGGAAGGTCTCGGCCCACCCCCAGATCAGTGCATTGAGCTGTTCACCGACTCGCACTCGAACCTCCCTGTATCATGGCGCTCCGTCGCCGGCCGGCTCTGAGAAGAGCGCACGGACGTGAGGGATCGCCTCCTCGGCGAACGTCGTGAGTACCGCCAGGGCTTCGTCCACGTCACCCGCGGTGACCGTCGTCGAGACGCGGATGAAGGCGCCGAAGGTCACGTTCGAACGGATGCCCGCCGTGGCCATCCTCGACATGAACTCATCCCGGTCCGAGGTGGCGAGGTCGCCGGCCGTGTACCACCAGTAGATCGCTGCCCGGTCCTGCCCCGGAGCCTGCGCCCGGATCCAGTTCGCGGTGAAGGCGTCCGCCCCGCTCCCCAGCTCGACAACCCCGTCCTGCTCGATGGACCAGCCCTGGGAGCGGTAGCAGACGAGCGGGTCGTGAGCTCCGTACCGCTCGTTCTGGTGGAAGATGATGACGAACCAGATGGACCGTCCCCCGGGACCCGAGTAGCGTCTGGCCAGCGTGTCGTCGGCGTCGAGCTCCTCGTAGACCACGTCCTCGAACCTGAGCTCGACGCTCTCCCACCGACCGAGCGTCGTGGGAAGCTCGGCCAGGGAGCCCCCTCCGAGTTCGATGCGCTCCGGCGGGTTGAGGCGCACGTAGAGCGCGGCCGTGACCAGAAGGACGAGCAGGATGACGAGCTTGACCGCCTGTCTCATTCGTCCTCCTCCGATTCATTCGTCATGCGGAGGAGCTTCCTCACAATGAAGAGCCCGATGAGCGCGACAACGAAGATGAGCACACCCGACACATCATGGAAGAAACCGAGCGCCGTGTCGATGCCCCAGATGTTGGCGACGACGCAAAGCAGCGTGATCCTGACGATGTTCGCAGCGACCGCGATGGGAACGGCCGAGAGAAAGAGTACCAGCCGCTTCCACACGGGCCCCCTCGAGAAGTAGCCGAAGAGCGCCCCGAGCGCAACCAGGGCGATGAGCGAGCGCAGACCGCTGCAGGGATCCGCGATCCTGAGCGACCCGGCAGGCATGTGGATGGTCATCCCGACCCGCGCCAGCGGAATGCCGAGCTTGACGGCCAGCGCGCTCCCGGCGCGCGCCGCGAACACCTTGAGCTGGAAGCTCACGGCGTTCATCAGGAACGGCGGCATGGGCAGCATGAAGATGAGATAAGCGACCGGGAACCAGACGGCCCGAAGCGCTCTCCCGCCGTAGAAGAGGGCGATGAAGCCCGCGACGAGAAGCACGAACGAGTAGCCCTGGGTCATGAAGACGCCCGCGCGGATGGAGAGAACGTGCAGAGCGAGCGCCGCCGCGACCGGCAGCAGGGCCCACAGGGAGCCCCGGGCCGCGCGCGCGGCGAAACGCTTCCGCTCCGCCCAGAAGACGAACACGGCGATCGGCGGGATGAGCGCGCCGTGCGAGTAGTTGGCGTTCGTCTGCCACGTGAGCCAGAGCGTCCGGAGTGTGTCGCCGTAGATGACGACGACGAGCGCCGCCGCGGCGGCGAGGGTCACCCATGTCGCCCAGCCGCGGCGTCCCGTGTCGGCACACTTCCCCTCGGATGCCCGTGGTTCCATCCTAGCCTCCGTGTCCCTGTTCGGGCGGTCGGGCCGCGCCGGCGCGCGCCGCGGCCGCACTCCCGTCACGCCTCCCGGCGGCGCCGCTCCGTCCGGCCTGAGCGTCGACCTGCCGCTCCGGCACGTCTCCCTGCCCGCGCGTCATCGCTCCGAAGGTCCTGAGAAGGACCCTGACGTCGAGAAGGATCGAGCAGTTCCTGACATAGAACCCGTCCAGCCGGACCTTCTCGTCGAGCGAGATCTCGTCGCGCCCGTTGATCTGCGCCCATCCGGTGAGCCCGGGCCTCATGAGGTCGGCGCGCACCTGGCGACGCATCTCGATGAGCTCGTGCTGGTTGTAGAGCGCGGGACGGGGACCGACGAAGCTCATCTCGCCCCTGAGGATATTGAACAGGTTCGGGAGCTCATCCAGACTGGTCTTGCGGAGGAACCTCCCGACCCGCGTCGTGTAGTCGTGGTCCTGTTTCTGCATCAGGTCGGTCGCGATCTCCGGCGCGTCGATGCGCATCGTCCGGAACTTCAGGATGGTGAACTCGAGCGAGTGAACGCCGATCCGCTGCTGCCGGTACAGGGCGCCCCCGCGCGAGTCGAGGCGAATGGCCAGAGCGACGAGCGCGAAGACCGGCGAGAGAAGAAGGACGGTGACGGCAGCGCAGACCGCGTCGAGGGTGTACTTCGCGGCCAGATAGCTCCGGAAGCCGAACCGGCCGCCGCCCACGGCCCTCTCCGAGTCGACGGTCTCCTCGAGGATGCGGATCATCCTGAACGCGAGCATCCTCCGCGAGTAGTTGCGCGTCACGTACTCGCGTCCCGACCGTCCCATCCGGTCGCGCGCTCCCTCGTCCTCGAGAAGCGCGCGGAGAGCGTTGGCGAGGGCGCGGCCGTCGCCGGGCTCGACGACGATGCCGGCCCCGGCTTCCCGTACGACCATCGCGGCGTCGCCGGACACGGCCGCCACGACCGGCTTTCCGCACGCCATGTAGTCGAAGAGCTTGACCGGGATAGTACCCTCCCCGAAGCTCCCGGCCGTGGTGGTCGCAAGACACACCCCGGCGTTCCGTATGGTGCCCACGAGGGTTTCGGGCGCCTCGCTCCGGCGGAAGCTCACGTTGTCGAGGCCGCGGTCGGTCGCGGCGCGGACCAGCTCTTCCTTCGCGACGCCGTCGCCCACCAGCAGGAAGTCTATCCTCTCCTCGTTCTTCAGAAGTTCAGCGGCGTCGAGGATCGCGCCCATGCCATGCACGAGCCCGTGCGTCCCGCTGTAGAGCGCCGTCAGCCGTCCGCTGCCGGGAACCTGAGCGTCCGCGGGGCTGAAGAGCTCCGTGTCGGCGCCGTTCGTAATGAGCTCGATGCGGTGCTTCGGGATGCCGCGCTCGACCATGAGCTCGATCATGCCGGGCGTGACCGCGACGATGCGGGCGGCGCGCCTGTAGAGGAAAGACTCGAGACCGCGCGCCATGGCGATGACGCGGGGATCGCTGAGCTGCCCGAGCTCGACGGCCGCGTAGGGCCAGTAGTCGCGCACGTCGAGCACGAACGGCACCCTCTTGACGAGCGAGACGAACCAGGCGGAGAGCCCGAGGAAGAGCGGCGGGGAGGTCACGAGAACGACGTCGACCCGTCTCGTGAAAAGCGCCGCAATCGCCGAGGACACCATGAACGAGACCTGGTTCAGCATCCGGGTGACGAAGGTCTTCCTTGGCGTCGCGTGGAGCCAGGAGCGAACGACCCGGATGCCGTTCATGGTCTCGCGTGCGAACAGGCGACGGCGGTAGGCGTCGTGCGTCACGCCGCTGGGGTGGTTGGGCATCCCCGTCACGACGGTAACGTCGTGGCCGGCGCGCACGAGATTCAAAGCGAAATGGTACGCTCTCTGGGGCGCAGCGCCCGTCTCGGGCGGGAAGTACTGCGTCATGAAGAGGTACCGTCTGCCGCTTCCCGTGTTCACCCTCGTCCTCCGGCCGTGACGAGCTCCTCGAAGACGTCCTGAAGCCGGTCCACCATCACCTTGACGTCGTGCCGCTCCCGAGCCATCCGGCCGCCGACGCGCCCCATCAGCCGGGCAGACACAGGATCCTCCATCATCTCGAGGATCGCCCGCGCCATCGCCTCGTGGTCGCCCGGAGCCACGAGGAGCCCGTTCGAGCCGTGTTCCACGACCTCCGGCACACCGCCCACCGTCGTCGCGACGATGGGCCGTCCCGCGGCCATCGCCTCGAGCACGACGTTCGGAAGTCCCTCCGAGATGGACGGCAGCACGAAAACGTCCATGCTCTTCAGGATCCCCGGCACGTCGCCCCGGGCGCCCGCGAAACAGACGACGCTCTCGAGCCCCAGCTCTCCGGCGAGGTCAGCAAGCATCGCGCGCCTCGGGCCGTCGCCGACCAGCAGATAACGCGCGTCGGGGCGTCTGTGGTGCACGAGCGCGGCGGCGCGGAGGAAGTGCTCGTGCCCCTTGACCTCCGTGAACTTGCCGACGCAGCCGACGATCGGCGCATCCTCGAGGCCGAGCTCGCGCATCAGTGCGTCCGCCTCAGGCGCCTCCTCGATAGCCTCGGTGTCGACCCCGGCTCCGATGCGCCTGATCCTCTCGGCCGGCGTGCTGAACCTTTCCATCAGCTCGCCGGCGGCCGCCTCGCTGTTCACGAGCACGGCGTCGACGAGATGCCTGTTGTTGTACGCGTACACGCGTTCCCTGCAACCGCCGCGGAGCCAGTAGCCCAGGTTCCGCTGGTTGTTGACTACCACCGGCACCCCTGCGAGCCGACCGACCCACGGACCGAACAGGGTCGTGATACCGAGAAGACAGCTCAGGATGTCGACCCGCTCGGCCCTCAGGAACCGGGCGGCGGCGGCGAGCCCCGCCACGGTCCTGGGACTCGCGGGTGACGCGCCCGTCCGGAACTCGTGGACCCCGACGTCGAGACGTTCGATGTCCCTGAGGAGCGCCCCGGCTTTGACGGTCGAGAGAACAAGAGGGCTGAAGCGCCGCCGGTCGATCCTCCGGAGCGTCTCGAGGAGAAACCGCTGGGTCCCGGCGCGTTCGAACGAACCGGCCCAGAACGCGACCTTCCACGGCCGGTTTCTATGAGGCGCGGGCTCCATCGCACTCAAGCTCCCCCCTGGTTCCTCCCCTCGCCCGATAGTCCTCGGGCGCGAACCCTCTCTCGGCGAGTTCCTCGACGCACGGGTCGCAGAGCCGGACCCGGCGCCCGTACTCGATGTCGGCCGCCAGCCGCGTCAGCCTCTCGTCCCTCGGCACGATGCCCACTCTCGGAACACAGAACGGAGTGCACCCGAGAGAGGCCGGTCCAAGAAGGGAGGTGGCAGCCGAAAGGTACCCCGCCTCGGCGGCGGCCTCCGCGGCGCGCGCGTCGAAATGCCTGCTCGTTCGTCCGTTCGGATAGGCGAAGTGACGGATCTCCTCTCCGAGCGCTTCCTCGATGGCCTCCTTCGAATCGCGTATCTCGCGACGGACGACGTCGTCTGACTGGCATGGCAGGTTGTAGTGATGAACGGAGTGGCCGCCGATGACCATGCCGGCCCGCCGCATCTCTCTGGCCTGGTCCCAGCTCATCATGACCGGCCGGTCCGCGGGCAGGTCGCCGCCGCACGCGGTGACGATCTCTTCCAGGCCCGACTGCAGTTCGTCGGCGCTCGAGCGCTTGAGGATCCCCGTCAGCATCTTGATGGCCATGTCGCGGGAGTCGTCGCTTCTGAGATCGACGCTCCTGGAACCGAGGAACGGCACATCGATGGAGTCCCGTCCGCTCCGCATGATGGCACGTCTGAGACGAACAGTCCACATGAGGCGGTCGTTCCCGACGGCGCCTGTCGTCAGGTAGAAAGTGCCGACGACGCCGTGCTTCGCCAGGATGGGAGTCGCGACCCGGGCGTTGTCCTCGTACCCGTCGTCGAAGGTGATGGCGACCCAGCGGGCGGGCGGCTGCCGGCCCTCCCGAAGGCGGTCCACGATGTCGTCAAGAGGAACGACATCGTAGGCCGTCTTCAGGAACTCGACCTGCCGTTCGAAGACCCGAGGGTGAACGACAAGACTCGACTGGATGTACTCGCGCCTCCAAGCCGGGTCGTCGTTGACCGAGTGGTATCGGAGCACGACGCCGCCGCGCGACGGCAGCGCCCGCAGGACGCGCACCGCCATCGACGAGTTCCGTATCGCCCTCCCAGCCCGTCTGATGAGACTTCCGGGTTCCGTCACGTCAGCTCCGCTCCCGCTCCGCGGCGGCGCCGCGAAGCACAGATGTCCGTCCATTCGACGAGACCGGGCACGGTCCTTCCGATCGCCTCTCTGTAAAACTCTACGGTCCTCTCGACCATGCGCTCCATGGAGAACTCGCGTCTGGCCCTCTCTCTGGCGGCGCGCCCCATGTCGCGGGCTGTCGCTTCGTCCTCGAGAACGCGCACCACGCGCTCGGCCAGCGCGCGCGGTTCTCCGGGAGGGACCACGAAGCCGGTCACGCCGTCCTCAACGAGTTCCGGATTGCCGCCGACATCGGTGACGACGACGGGGACGCCGACGGCCATCGACTCGAGCACGACGTTGGAACACCCTTCCTTGAGAGACGTCAGCACCGACACGTCGGCGCGGGCCAGCACCGCTCCGACACCTGCCGTCTGACCGACGAAGCGGAACCTCCCGTCGAGGTCCTTCCGCCTCACCAGCTCCTCCATCGGCCCTCTGAGCGGACCGTCGCCGACGACCTCGAAGTGCACGTCGTCGAGCCGATCCGCGATCGACCGGGCCGCTTCGACGAAATCCAGCGGGGCCTTCTTCTCCGTGAGGCTCGCGATCATGACGACCGTTCGACCGCCTCGCCCGACAGAAGGCTTGCCGGCGGCATCCAGTCGCTCCACGTCGACGCCGTTGTGGATGACGCGGATGCGCGTGCCGTCGATGCCGTGGGCCCGCGCGACGAATCGTCCCACCGCCTCCGCGTTCACAGTCACGTAGTCCGGGATGCCGGAGAGCGCGTGCTCCATGGCGACGACCGGACGCATCGAGTGGATGTCGACGTTCCTGTAGGACGTCACGATGACCGGCACGCGCGCCAGCTTCCCCGCGAACAGGCCCCGCCAGTTGGCCGAAAAGAGGAACGTGTGCACGAGCGCCGGACGCTCCCGACGAAGGACCATGGCGAGCCTGGCGAGCGTGCCGGAACAGATGCCCCGCCTCTTCTGGAGCGTGATCACGCGCACGCCGGCCGCCTCGAGCTCGGGCCCTATGGGGCCGCTGCCGGTCAGCGAGCAGACCACCGGCTCGAACCGATCGCGCGGCAGGCGGGTCGCAAGGCCGACCAGCTGACGCTCCGTGCCCCCGAACCCCAGTTGGCCGATAACGAACACGATCTTGAGGCGTTCCCCCACGGCCAGGTGGGCGCGGCGGGAGAGCGCGACATCATAGAGCGCTTCGGATTGCCTCACCATGTGCTCCGCGCGGAACGAGGCCTCATACGCCGCGCGGGCGCCGGCCGAAAGCCGCTTCCTCGTCTCGCTGTCGGCGGCGATCCGGCTCATCGCGTCGGCCAGGGCCCCGGCATCTCCGGGCGGCGCGAGCAGACCGGTCACGCCGTCCTCCACCACCTCGGGAGTCCCCCCGACCGCGGTCGCCACGATCGGCACGCCCGCCGCCATCGCCTCGAGCACCGTGATGGGGAGTCCTTCATAGTTCGAGGACAGGACGAACATGTCGGCCGCGTTCATCAGCTCGGGCACGTCCAGACGCCGGCCGAGGAGCCGGACCTGCCCCTCCAGACCGGCCCTTCCGATCGCGTCACGAAGGCTCTCCTCCAGAGGACCGCTTCCCGCGATGGCCAATACCACCCGGGGGTCGTTCATCCTCGCGACCGCCTCGATGAGAAGAGCGTGGTTCTTCTGCCTGGTCAAACTTCCGACCGAGAGGATGAGCAACATCCTGTCGTCGACGCCGAGTTCGCGTCGGGCGGAATGCCGGTCGCAAGCGGCCCTGATGCGTTCGTCGCCGATCCCGTTCCTGATCGTGACGAAGCGGTCGGGAGCGACCCGGCCCGCCTCGACGTGCGAGGCACGGACGCGTTCGGACACGGCGATCTGCGCGTCCTCCCTGACAGAGGCCAGGCGGCTCACAAGACGCCTGAGCTTCGGGTCCGACACGACGACGTTGTGCTCCGTTCTCACCACGGCGCCGGCGCCGGCCAGCATCGCCGCAGGCGCGGACAGCGATGTCCCCGCGAAATTGTGACCGTGGACCACGGGAGCGTCCAGCGACCGGAGTATCCTTGCGAGCCTCAGAAAAGGAGCGGGGTTCAGCCGTCCCGGTCTGCCGAGAACATGCACGGGGACCCCCGCGCTCCGGAGCGCCTCGTCGTGAGGTCCACCCTCGCGTATGGCGCAGACGACGGGCGTGAAACGCGCGCGGTCGTGTCCCAACGCATACTCCACGACCACCTGCTCGGCGCCGCCCGCCTCGAGGGACTGGATGACATGAACCACCGGTGTCGCCATCGGTCGCGCTCCCCGGCCTCAGTTCTCCGGGCGTGCGTCCTCCTCGCTGTACAGGTTCGCGGTGCTGACCTTGCCCCACCTCAGAGGAACCGTCGAGATCACCCAACGGAACTTGCCCCGCGATGAAACGGGTATCTCGTCGACCCTCTCGATGTCGATCTCGATCCCCGGACCCAGGCGCCTTCCGAGCTCCTTCCGAAGCGTCGATTCGGCGGCGCCCGTGAACGACCCGTCCGTCACGACACGCACCGACACCTCCTCCGGACGGCGCTGCACGATCTGCGACCGCAGGATGCCGGGGACGCCCTTGAACGCGTAGCTCAGCAGCGGCCCCGGGACCATCCGGTCGCCGGGGAGGACGATGATGTCTTCGGCCTTGCCTGTGATCCCCTCGATCATCGGCAGCGTCCGCCCGCAAGGGCACCGGCCGACTCTCTCGACGGCCGTGTCGCCCGTCGCATATCGGATGAGAGGCATGGCGAGATTGTGGAGGCCGGTCGCAACGATCTGGCCGTGCTCGCCGGGCGCAACGGGCGCCCCGTCCTCGTCGACGATCTCCACGACGCCGTACTCCGAGAACAAGTGATGCCCGGTGTGTTCCTCACACTCGCTGGAGAACGCCACGCGCTCGGCCTGTCCGTACGTGTCAAAGACCGGGCACTCGAACCTGTCGGACACGATCTCGCGGACGACGGGAAGGAGCGGCTCGGACGATGTCATGACGCACTGGAGAGGCAGCTTCTCGCCCCGTTCCTCCATGTAGCGGGCCAGCACATACGCGCTCGACGGATACGCCGCCAGCGCCTCGACCCCGGTCTTCCGGAGCGCCTCGAGATAGTGCGGGACGGTCGCCTCGTTCAGATGATACGAAGAGAAAATGTGCTGGTTCCAAGCGCGGTTGTAACGCCAGAACGGCGGCCGAGACTGCCTCATCGGCACAACGGCCTCCCCCATCAGCGTCGCGAACGGACGTCCGAACTCGAACCCCGCCCAGCTCCAGGAGCGCCAGCTCATTGCGTTGTTCATGACGATGACGTTCCGGTCCCAGTAAACGGACACGGGGTAACCGGTGGTTCCCGACGTCCGCGCCAGCCTGAGGTTCCTGCGGTTCACGGTTCTCGAGACGAGGTTCTCACGCTCCGCGATGAGGTCGTCCCTTGTCAGGACCGGGAGCTTCGCCAGGTCGTCGACACCCGCGATGTCCGACGGCCGGACGGACGACCGGTCCATGGTCTGCCGGTAATAGGGCACCGTCTCGTACGCGTGGCGGACCAGTATGCGGAGCCTCTGGCTCTGATACTCCCGGTGCCGCTCCGGGTCCATACTCTCCGAGCGCTCCAGGAACAGAGCCGCCTCTTCGAAGCCGTCTCCGAAGCGCTCGTTCCGAATGCGCCTGCCGTACTCGGAGACCAGCAGATTCTGAATGCCGACGGGAGCGCGGCGATAGAGCCTCTCTGCCATCCCGCTCAAGCTCACTGAGACCGCCTCCCTCGAAAGGAAGCCACGAGCTCCTCGTGTGCTTCAGAGATCCGTCCGAGGTTCTTCCTGATGTCGCCCCGCTCCTCGACGATGCGCCGGTTCTCGCTGGCCGCCTCCGCCCGAAGCGCGTCATCCGAGAGGGCCGTCTCGAGAGCCCGGGACCACGACGCGGGGTCGGCGCCCTCGACCAGGAGGCCGTTCCTCCCGTTCTCGATCCAGAGACGGTTCGCCTCGATGTCCCTGACGACCGGAAAAACGCCCATCGCCATGGCTTCGAGGAGCGACGCCGAAACGCCGTCCGACGGGACGGGCGAGACGTACACGCGGCTCCTCGAAAGGAGCGCCGGCAGCTCATCGTACGGAACGGAACCTGGAAGCGACACGGTCCCGGAGACATCGAGCTCCCCGGCCAGAGCAAGCAGGCTCTCGCGTTCCTCGCCCTCGCCGACAAGGACCGCCCTCGCGCGCCGGTCCCTCAACTTCCCCACCGCCCTCACTACGATGTCGAGGTGGTACCAGCGGTGAAGGCTCCTGGTCGTGACGACGTCGATGTCGCGCTCAGCGTCCGGCGGTCGCGAGAAGAGGTCGAGGTCAATGCCTCTGGGGCATGTCAGGATCTTCTCGGGGTCAGCGCCCAGCTCCACGAGCTTCGCCGTCATGTGCGGCGCCCAGGAGTTGATGAGATCAGCGGACGCGACCGCCTTCCTCGCCGCTATCCTCTTCGGCCAGGAGTTCGCGGGCACCACGATCTGCTGCCCCTGCGCGGCCACCACGAGCGGGTGGAACCCGATCCGCGCGGCGAGATACCCGTAGCTGGCCACCCGGTACCCGATAACGAGATCGGGCGCGATGCCGCGTACGACATCGGCGATCTGCCCCGCTCTGGCCAGGTATGCCAGCTTGCCCCTGAGGGAGTGCGTTCCTTCGCGGCTGCCCAGCGCGTGAAGCGTCACGCCTGACGCGAACTCGCCCCGCTGGTTGACCGACACCACATGAACATCGTACCCGAGCTCGACGGCGTAGAAATCCACCCAGCTCCGGGTGTTGATGGCGTTGGCGTCGGCAAGGAACGCGATCCTCATGGCCACCTCTAGTATTCGTAGGTCTCCGATTCGACGGACGCCCCCGTCGCGCTGAACATGATCACGTCGGTGCCGACGCGCGCTCCGATCATCTCCTGCCCCTCGACCAGCGTCACGTCCGCCGGCTGCGACGCCGCCGCCCCGACCTCGAGCACTGTCAGAAAGACGTGCTCCTCCTCGCTCGTCTGGGGCGTGATCTCGATGCGCCAGGCCCCCATCTCCTTCTCCCACCCGCCGGCCGGCGGATAGTTCGTGCCGTTCACCTCGAACTCGCGGCCGGGACCGCCGATCTTCGAGATGGCCGCGGCCGGAGGAAGGAGCGACGTGACCGACAGCCTCGAGTCGCCCTCGGTGATGGTTGCCGAGTACCCCGAAACGGCCGGCTCGTTGAACGAATGCAGCAGCCAGCGCTTCGTGAAGGCGGGCGACGTGGCGCGCACACGGTCGAGCACCACGAAGACATCCGGTTTGAGATACACGATCTCCCTGGTGAAGAGCTCGAGCTTCGACGAGGAGTACGCCGCAGTTGCGTCCCCTTTCACGTAGGTGTATCTCTCCGTGTCGCTGTACGCGACGATCTCGCCGCGGAAGCTCTCGGGGCTGGTCGCGTCGCCGTAATGCACGGGATACTCGTACGAGTTCACCGGAAGCTGCCCGCCGTCGTTGACGTACGGACCGAAGCTCGTCTCACCGGGGTCGAAGACCGTCACCGTGTTGTGCGCGACCGTGCGCTCGAAGTAGTTGTTGTGGTGCGACGACGTGCCGCCGTCGTACGTTCCCGAGTCGATCGCGAGGACGTCGTCTCCCCTGGCGATCAGAAGATGGTTCTGGTGCGCGTTTGTGTGCCCGGCCGGCATCGTCTCGCACCGGAACACGCCGTAGACGTCGGTCGACCCCTCGGACAGGTCCCAGCCCGAACGCATGTAGACGATGCCCATCGTGTCGAAGAAATGCGACGACGGCAGATCGACCGGCGCTCGCGCCGGCAGCTCGGGATCGGCGTGGATGAGGAGCCGCCATCGCTCCGGCCGGTTGATGTAGCCCAGCCCCTGTGACACGATCTCCTCGGCCAGCCACTTCGCCCGGCCGTCGCCGTACCGGGCGGCCAGATGGTGAAGCAGCACGCGCACCGATGCCGCGGCGATCGTGTGCGATGCCGTGTCGCCCTGCTTCGATGCGCCGAGAGAGTTCGAGCGCCGGGCGAAAGTGTCGTACAGGTAGTAAGTCGCCATGTTCCGGAGGTGCGAGCTCGCCTCGAAGGGGTCCTCGTTCGTGGCGACCGCCCAGAGCCAGCAGGCCTCCCGGAACCCCATTCCGACTATCGACGTCGTGTACGCGCCCTCGTAGTAGGCGCCGTCGGCCCCGATCTCGTCGACGCAGGCAAGTGCGTGCTTCTGATCGTAAAGGTGGTACCGGAACGTGTCGCAGAGCTCCGTCGCGTCGGCGTCGGCGACCCCGTCCCCATAGATGGCGAGTCCCGTGATGGCGAGCGCCTTCAGTCGAGGCAGCTTCGAGTGGTAGTTGTTCATCAGGTCCCAGTTGTTGCTCTCGAGGTAATCGATGCCGCCCGACGCGATGGCCGAGCCGATGGTCTGACGGTCCGACTCCGAGAGCGTCGGATAGCACCAGTCGTAGTAGACGGCGAGCGCGTTCATGAAGGGGCGCTGGTACGTAAGTCCCTGTGAGATGCCGCTCAGGGCGAGCGTCCGGGCCCTCGTGGCGTAGACGCTCTCGTTGCTCATGAGCCAGGCGAAGCTCATGGCGGTCAGATGCCACTCGTAGGCGTCGGCCGACGAGAGCGGCAGTGACTGGTTGATGTTGCTGTCGCACCACGACTTCAGGTCGTTGTAGTCGGAAGCCATCGGACCCGAGCACTTCGCCCGGAGCGTGGCGACGTCGTTAGCGGTGAAAAACAGCCTCGGATGCCCGCTCGTCACCTGGTACGCGCTGGCGGCGTTCCCGGCGGCGAGCAGAACAACGAGGACGAACGCGACAACAGACGTCCTTCTCATGATGTGAAATCTCCCTCCGCGCCGTTATGGGAGCGACGTCGTCTTTCCAGTTGGATGTTCCTGTCGACCAGGCCGGCCATGAAGAAGTACGTGCCGGCGATGGTCGAGTGTGTGAACCGTTGTCCGAACACGTTCGCGACGATGAGAGCCACCGTCGCAGCGAGGAAACCGATCGCGAGGCCCCGGGAGAGAGGCGTCGTGCCGAGCTTCGAGAGCTCGACCCCGCTCCGGAAGCACGCGACGAAGAGCCAGCCGAGCACAATGATGCCGAGCAGTCCCGAGTCGGCCAGAGTCTGGAAATAGAGACTGTGCGCCGAGAAGGGCCGCGAGAGTTTACCCTCCGTCATGGACGGCACCGACCCGAAGCCGTGACCGATGAACGGCCTCCTCACGAACTCCTGCATGACGATGCCCCAGATCCTCAACCTCACGCCGGCCGATGGATCGAGGCGGTCGGTCGTGTCGCCGAGGAGGCCGGCTTCCAGCGTCTCGACCGTCGTCTCCTCCATACGTTCCCGCACGAACCCCGGCGCCCAGAGCGGGCTCAACGCGAGGACCACGAGGAACACGATGAAGAGCTTCCTGCTGGTGAGAAGCGTGAGCGTCCCCACGCCGGCGGCGAACCCGACGTACGCTCCGCGAGACTTCGGCAGAAGCACCGAGAACGACGCGACGGCCGCGGAGGCGATCACCAGGAAGCGCTTGAAGGCGGGGAACGCCCTCCAGGAGAAGACCAGCGCGACGATGGCGGAGGCTCCGACGGCGAAGTACGCGCCCAGGTCGTTGATGTCGCCGAGCGTTCCGGCGATGCGCCGGTAGTCCGGCGTCACGACGAACTGCCGGACGGCGAGCACGCCGGCGACGGCGACTCCGATCGACAGCGTCACGAGCAGGTTTCGTGTCTGGCGCTCGTCGCGGACCGTGTTCGCGACGACGTAGTATGCGAAGAACCCGAGCGAGCTCCGCCAGAGCACGCTCAGCATGAACCGAAGGTCGAACCCCTCCATGCCCCTGACGCTCGTCACCAGGACCCCGAGGCCGAGGACGGCGATGTACGCCGCCAGGGGTTTACCGATCCTCGTCGGCGTGAAGACGCGCTCGCCGGCTAGCATCCGAGGCACGACCCAGCTTGCGACGAGCATGAAGATGAGAAGCGACGCCCCGTTGATGCCCGGGATGCCGGTGGAGGGAAGCCACTCGCCCAGCGGGATGGCAAGGAGCCACGCGTGCATGGCGAACCATGGGCGGAAGAACGCGAAGACCACGAGCGACAGCCCGATGAGGATCTTGATGATCCTGTGCGGCGCCTGGCCGTAGATGTAGTTGAGCTGGAAGATGGCGTACGCCAGACCGACGGCGAGGATCGCGCCGAGCACGTAGACGGCCCAGCCGTACCCGTATTCCGGGACCTCCCCCGGCACCCGGCCGACGGGGCCCGTCGTCCGGCGCGACGCATGCCGTCCCTGGTCGTTCACGATATCCCCTCCGCTCCTCCCCCGCGCCTGACCCGCGCCGCCTGGAGATCGTAGATCTCGATGACCGGGTGATGGAACGAACGACCGGGACCGCGGTCGATGGGCGGGACCGGTCTCGGCGCCATGAACCGACGCATCAGGAGCCCGTTCTCCTCGACCCACTCCTGGAACGGCCTCGGCGGGGCCGCGCGCGGGGGCTCGGCGCCCTCCATCGGCCGCCCCGGCTCCGCCTTGCTCGAAAGCACGACATAACGCACCCCGAGCTCCTCGAGCGCCGCGACCAGCTCGTCGGGAGCGGCGCCCGCGGCCGGCAGCCGGTGGGGAGCCTCTCCCCACCCGATCGTGTAAAGGCGGTACTGCGGCACGCGCTTCGACGCGACGTCGAGCCGCACGTCGGCTATGTCGCGCTTCGTTTCAGCCCACGTATCGACGTCGGTGGTGTCGAGGCGAAGCTCCGCCTCGACCTGTGACGTCAGCGGATGGATCGGCGGCCCGTACGACTCAACCGCGATCGCGCTTCCCGCCGGAATCTCATTCTCGATCCAGTGCTTCGCCGCCGTCCGTGTGTCAGGCAGGCCGACCGCCCTGACGAACCCGACCGTCGGTACGACCATGACCGCCGCGGCGGCCAGCAGCACGAGGGCCCTGAGGAACCCGAACCGCCTGTGCGGCGAGGGCTCGACGAGTTCGAAGAGCCTCTTCAGGCCCAGGCCTCCGAGAACGGCCAGAGCCGGAAGCGCGGGCGTCATGTAGGTCGACCGCTTGACCGTCAGGAGCATGGCAAAGACAAGGAAGGTCAGCGCCACGCTCGCCGCGACGGCGACGGCGCCCGGCTCGGGCGCGATCTCCCCCGGCCGTCTCTCCGGCGTCCGCTCCCTGCCGAACGAGGAGAGGAGTCCGAGCGCCGCCAGGATGAGCACCGGGTACCCGACGCCCCGCGCGAGCGTGCCTCCGAAGAGCTCGGCCAGCCCGGCCCCGAACGAGGTCGGGACCTGCGCCACGCCCGAGCGCGAGACCATGAAGACCTGCGTCACCACGTCGCGGCTGAACTCGTTCCACGAGAGGACGCTCATGGGGGTGCCCACGACGAAACCCGCCGCGCCCGCGAGGATGGCCCCCACGAGGGGCAGGGCGGCCCTCCGACCGGTCACCGCGAGATAGACGGCGGCGGCCACTGTTCCGGAGCCCGCCAGGACACCCGGATACTTCGTCGAGGCGGCCAGACCCGCGAAGAGACCCGACAGGATGAGCATGCCGCCGCGCCCGCTGTGCGCCGCCGAAAGGGCGGCGACCATGGACGCTGTGACGAAGAGGGTGGCGGTCACGTCCGGCGTCGCGTAGTGGGAATCACGAACGTGGAGGTACATGACGGCGAGGAAGAGCGCGGCGGCGATGCCGGCGAACGCGCCGAAGGCCTTCCTCGAGAACCGCCACGTGAGCCCGACCGTCACGACCCCCGCGACGGCCGACACGGCGCGGCCGATGAGCCAGAAGGGCGAGATGTCCGTGAAGAACTGGGTGACAAGGTCTATCGGGGCCCCGAGGAACCCGAACACCCTGCCGATGAGGTAGTAGAACCCGTACAGCCCGAAGACCACGTACATGAGGAGCGACGGCCAGCGGAACCAGTGCGGGTTCATGTCGCCCGTCCCGAACCCCAGCGAGTGCACGAGAATGGAACCCTCGTCAGGGTGGTACGGGAACGGCAGTCCCCAGTCGATGTTCCAGAACCGGAGGAACGCGGCGATCGCAATGACGGCGACGAGCGCCCAGCTCAGTGCCCTCCTGCTCATGACGACCTCCCGGTCAACAGACGCCGCGGTCAGCTTCTCGAGATGACGACAACGCCCGCGACGATGATCACGAGCCCGGCTATCCTGAGCGCCGAAAGCTGCTCGCCGAGGAACAGCCACGACGCCAGGAACACAACGACGTACGCGAGGCTCACCATCGGATAGGCGAGGCTCAGGTCGACGTTCGACACAACGGCGATCCAGAGCACCGCGCTCAACCCGTAGCAGACGAACCCCAGGAGAACCTGGGGCACGCTGAGGATCTTCAGGAGCTGTCCCCAGACGCTGACAGCGGAGACCTCTCCGTAGATCTGCATGCCCTTCTTCATGATGACCTGGCCCGTCGCGCCCAGGAGCACCGCCGCCAGGATCAGTGGTATGCCCCGCATGAGAGCTCCTTCCTTAGCGATCGGCCGCGCTGACCTCTTCCGGACGTCCCGAGAGAGCGCGCCGACCGATGGTGACAAGCCTGAGATAGCGCCCGATGGTCTTTCCGACCCGCATCTTGCTGGCTCCGCCCTTGAGATCGTACCGGAGCACCAGCGGGACCTCCGACACCTGGGCGCCGATCCTCCCGAGCTTCAGGAGGATCTCCGCGGACGCGACGAAACCTTCCTCGGAGATGAAGTCCGTTCCGTAGACCCGCTCGGCCTTCCGGAGCACCGAGGCGCGGTAGCCGCGGTAGCCGCACGTGTAGTCCCGCGCACCCCTGACCGGCGAGAAGAGCGTCAGGAGCAGGCTGGCGCCGCGGCTCAGCAGCCTGCGGATCGCTGAGAGCCCCACTTCCCTGCCGCCGGGCGCGTATCTCGAGGCGATGACCACGTCCGAATCGGTCTTCAGCCTCTCGACCATGAGAGGGATCAACCCGGGGTCGTGGGTGTCGTCCGTATCCATCGCGACGACGTATCCCTCCGGGCCCGCGAGTTCGACAGCCCGGGCGAACCCGGTCCTGAGCGCGCGCCCGAGACCGAGGTTCGTCGCGTGCCGCTCGACGTCCACCTTGAGACCCAGCTCGTCCGCGATACCGGCGGCGACTTCCGCCGTGCCGTCCCGACTGCCGTCGTCGACCAGAAGCACCACGCCCTCCTCGTCACAGCCCTCGAGCGCCGCGGCGATCTTCGGGAGGAGCGGCGGCAGCGAGGCCGCCTCGTTGTACGCCGGCAGAAGCACGACCAGCATCAGGTCATCCCATTCGAAACCGGTTCGAACTCGTCCGGTTCAGCAGCCCCCTCGAGTCCGAACGTCCAGGCGATGGCCGAGAGTATCCGATCCGCCGCGCGACCGTCCCCGTAGGGGTTCACGGCCGACGCCATCGACGAGTAGGCCTCATCGTCGGTCAGGAGACGGGCGATCTCGCTCCTGACGCGTTCGCGGTCCGTTCCCACAAGCCGCACCGTCCCGGCCGCGATCGCCTCCGGTCGCTCCGTCTCGTTCCGAAGCACCAGCACGGGCTTCCCGAGCGAGGGCGCCTCCTCCTGAATGCCGCCCGAATCGGTCACGACGATGGTGGCGTCGGCGAGCAGCCGCACGAACGGTCCGTACGACAGCGGCTCGACGAGAAGGACCCTCTCGTGGTCCGAGAGGATGGCCCCGGCGGTCCGCTGGACGGTGGGGTTCAGATGGACCGGGTAGACCACCGTCACATCATCGAACTCGTCCGCTACGTCGCGGAGAGCGCGGCAGATGTCCTCGAGAGGGCGCCCGAAGTTCTCGCGCCGGTGCGCCGTCACGAGGACCACCCGGCCGTCAATACCGAGCCCGTGCCCGGGCGTCCCGGGGTCGTTCGCCGTACGGAGCAGGGCGTCGATGACGGTGTTGCCCGTGACGAAGATGCCTGCTTCGTCGACGCCACCCCTGACCAGATTGTCCCTCGCCGTTCTGGTCGGAGCGTAGTGGTACGTCGAGAGCGCGTCGGCCAGGACGCGGTTCATCTCCTCCGGGAACGGATAGTAGCGGTCGTGCGTCCGCAGTCCCGCCTCGACGTGCCCGACCGGGATCTTCCTGTAGAACGCGGCGAGCGCGGCGGCCATCGTGGTCGTCGTGTCCCCGTGGACGAGCACGAGATCCGGACATTCCTCCTCCAGCACCCCGTTCACACCCTCAAGGACGCACGTGGTCACGCCGCGCGGGGACTGGTCCTCCGTCATGACGTCGAGGTCGACGTCGGGCGCGATGCCGAAGAGCTCGAGCACCTGATCGAGCATCTCCCGGTGCTGCGCCGTGACGCAGACCCGCCCGTCGATCCCGTCGAAGCGCCGAAGCCCCGAGACGACAGGCGCCATCTTGATGGCCTCCGGGCGCGTCCCGAAGACGCTGAGGACCTTCATCGCTACTCCCGCCCCGCGTCTTCCGCGTCCTCTTCCCCTGAGGGGCCGTATCCGTAGTACTTGTAGTCGTAGTAGTAAGGAAGCACGCGCTCTATGTTGTTGACGACGAGCCCGACGACGTTGCCGTTCTCCTCACTCTGAAGCTCGACCCCTCGGGAGACGACCTCCCTCGGCGTGACGCCCGCCTTCAGCACGAACACGACGGCGTCGAGCTCCGTGCCGATGAGAAGTGCATCGGGAACGGCCACGTTGGGCGCGCTGTCGACGATGACGTGATCGAAGCGCTCGAGAAGCTCGGTCATCACGCGCGAGTTGGGGAACGCCTCGAGGAGCCATGTCGGCTGCTCGTGACGGGTTCCGCACGGTACGACGAAGAGGTTCTCGAAGAAGGTCGGCTTGACGTCGCTTCCGAGAAGATGCCCGCGCTCGAGCGCGTCGGAGATGCCGGGCTTCCTCTCGACCGCCATGATCCTGTGGACCCTCGGCTTCCTGAGGTCGCAGTCGACGATGACGGTCGAGCGGCCGTAGTGCTTCGCGAGGGTCGCCGCGAGACACGCAGCGACGGTCGTCTTTCCCTCGCCCCGGTACGCGCTCGTCACCAGAATGCTCTTCGGGATGTCGCCTCCGTTCCGCGACTTGAGCTTCCGCGCCATGCGCCTGAACTCGAATGAGACGGGGGTCTCCTTCGCGAGCGTCTGGAGAAGCGTCGAGTTCCCGTCGGTCCGTCTCAGGCCGCGCTTCCTGGCCGCTCGTTCCTCGTCCTTGATGGAGCGGAAGACGTCGGCGTCCGGAACCGTCCCGAGGATCGGCAGACCGAACGAGCGCTTGATGTCGTCGATGCTCGTGAAGGAGGAGTCGCTCTGCTCCGCGGCCAGCACCAATCCCAGTCCGATGACGACGCCGCCCATGAGCGAGAGCACGATGATCATCAGCTGGTCGGGCGCGACCGGCGAGGTCGGGCGCGACGGCGGCTCGATGATCTCGAATCGCCCGCCCGCCCTCGCGGCCTCGAGCGCCTCCGTGATCTGCCCGGCGGCCGATTGCTCGAGGAACGCCTCGTAGAGGTCGCGGTTGCTTTCGACCTCCGCCCTCAGTCGTTCCAGCTCCATCTCCTGCTCGGTCGCCGTGGCCCGGCCCTGCGTGTACTCCCACATGAACCGCCTGAGCATCCTGCCGCGCTCGGCGATCATGCGCTCCTCGACCTCGACGATCTTGAGGTCGGCGAACGCCTCGACCAGCGCGTCCGACGCGTCGGGGAAGGCCCTGCGGAGAATGCGGCGGGCCTCCGACCGGACCTGGTCCTTCTTCTCGGCGGAGCTCACCGTAAGCGTCGTGAGCTCAGGGCCCTCGCCGGTCGTCCTGACGAGGACCGACGCCAACTGGCGTTCGAGATCGGCGAGCTGGTCGGCCAGGGTCGTGAGCTGGTCCGACGAGAGCTCGAGGATCTCGTTGTAGCGGTCCCCGGCCAGCTCCCTGAGCTCGGTCCGTCGCCGCGCCAGACGCTCGACGGCCTGCGTCTGCTCCACAGTCGCCTGGCTGATGAGCACATCGGCGCGGTTCACGTTCTGTGTGGTGACGGGATTCTCGACACGGCCGCCGGTGAAGCGCTGCTGCTGAAACTCCTGCAGTCTCTGTTCGGCCTCGTCGAGCTTCTGCCTGTAGATGACGAGCTGCTCGACGCTGAAGTCGTGAACGGCGCGGATCTGCTCGAGCTGCTCGCGGTTCGAGGCGTTGACGAAGGCGTTCGTGATGTGTTGCGCGAGGAGGACCGCCCGTTCGGGTTCGAAGTCGCGCACGACGATCTGGAAGCCGTTCGACGACGTCCTTGCGACGGCTATCCTCGGCTCGAGATAATCGACGGCGCGGGACTCCGCGTATGCCTGAACCGTGAGCGACGGGTCGTTCTCGTGCCTCTCTTCCGCCCACTGCTGGATGCCCGGGTCGTCCGTCATGTCGAGGGTTCTCACAAGCTCCACCAGAAAGGAGCGGCTCTTCACCTTCTCCTGGAGTCTGGAGAGCTGCTCCTCGATGGGTGAGCGGCCCACGAGACGGGCGAGAGGCTCGGAGAGTCTCTCCTGACCGTGCACGACGACCGTCGCGGACGCCTCGTAGACGGGCGGCAGGGCGCGACCGATGATCCAGCCGGTCAGCGCTCCGGCGACAATTGGAATGATGAAGAGCCACTTCCGTCTGAGAAGGGCCTTCGCATACGTTCTGATGTCGATCCCGGTGGTTCCCTGTTCGGCCATGCCGTCCTCGCAACCCTTCCCGGTCGGGGCGTCAGTTCGTCGCCGCCGCCGCGGCCGCCGCAGCCGCCGCTGTCTCTCCGCTTCTCGCCTCTCTGTCGTCGATCTCCCTGTCGATCGTCAGGTACAGGAGATAGGCCGACATGATATCCCTGCTCCAGTTCAGAACGGTCGTGATGCCTCCGAGGATCCGTCCACCCACACCTGTGCCCGCCTCGGGCACGAAGACGCGGTCGCCCGCCTGGAGAGTGAACGGAGTCGCCGTTCCGTGTTCTATGACGCCGCCGAGGTCGACCTTGGCGACCACCTGTCCGCCGCGTCCTCCGTCCATCACGACCGACACCTCGTCCAGACGCGCCGCGGGGGTCGTCCCGCCGGCCAGCGACACGAGCTGCATCAGGTCGAGACCCTCCCCCGCCGGGTAGGCGCCGGGAGCGCCGACCTGACCGAAGATGTAGACCGCGCCCGGACCGCCGAGCCCCCCGCCGCCGATGAGCGACGGCACGTCCACGGTGTCTCCCGGCCGGAGCTCGGGGAGCGGATCGCGCCGCCGTCCGCGCATGTAGGAGCCGACGTCCACGCCGATGACCTCGGGGCCGGTGGCCGTCGGACGGATGATCGAGACGTTCGAGAGGTCGGCGCTCGGCAGCGCTCCGCCCGCCTCGGTCAGAAGCTGCAGGATGTCGGGGATCCTCTCGAAGCTGTAGCGCCCCGGAGCGGCGACCTGGCCCGTCACGTAGACCGACCGGCTGTTGTGCTGCTCGATCGAGACGGTGACCTGGGTCGTCTCCCGGGTGAAGTCCCTCAGGCGCAGGCTCAGATCGCGGCCCAGCTCGGACGGGGACTGCCCGGCCGCGATGAGCTCTCCGACCGGCGGGAACGTGATGCGTCCGTTCGAGCGGACCACGACGTTCCTGTCAAGCTCGGGGTGGCGCCACACCGAGATCGAGAGCACGTCGCCCGGACCGATGACGTAGTCGACCTCCTGCGCCGTCGACGTCGAAACAACGAGCATCAGCGCCACAACGCTTCCCACCATCCAGAGGGCGGTCCTTCGAGTTGTCATCGTATTCCCCCGTACGGAGTGCGACCCGGGGCGAACGCCGCAAGCGCTCTGCGCCGTTCACCGGCACGAAAACCCCTCCCTGACGCGCCGCATGACGGCGCGCCGCCGACAGTTAGGAAGGTAGAGCCCAGGACCTGTCCGGTCAACACGAATCGCCCTCCCGAGCGCCCCCGGAAACCCCCATCGCGTACAGCCGCCGGAATGGGGGATGCGCCCACCGGCCGGGCAGAACGCCGCGACAGCGGGCACAATGACGCCGACTCCGCCCCGACCCCGGAGCGTACCGGCCCGTTCGACGGGTTTCCGCGCGCAAAGACACCGGAACCCGCCGCCCGAAGGGTGTTCCGACTCATGGAGCATGCACGGAATGTGCCAGAGAAAGGCCTACTTCAGGGCAAGAGAGACGATGCGGTCGACGAGCTCGTCGAACTCGATCCCGGCGGCGCGGGCCGCCATCGGCACGAGGCTCGTCTCGGTCATCCCGGGCACCGTGTTGACCTCCAGACAGGAGGGCTCGCCGTCGGGCGAGAGCCTGAAGTCGACGCGCGCGAACCCGCGGCACCCGAGCGCGTGAAAAGCCCGGAACGCGGCCTCCTTCAGGTCGGTCGCGACACCGGTGCCGATGTCGGCGGGGCACGTGTAGACCGTCGCCCCCGGCGTGTACTTGCTCTCGTAGTCGTAGAAGCCGCTCTTCGGGGCGATCTCGACGACGGGCAGGGCCTCGTCGCCCAGAACGGCGACGGTCATCTCGCGCCCCTCGATGAACCGTTCCACCAGCACATGCGGAGAGAATGACGCCGCCAGCTCGACGGCCGACGCAAGACCGTCCTCGTCCCGAACGATGCTCAACCCGACGGTCGATCCCTGGTCGTTGGGTTTGACCACGACGGGATACCCCCCGAGATCGGCGACCATCCGGGCCGCTTCACCCCGCGTCACGTCCCGGGGCAGCGAGGGCGCGACACCGCGGGAGCCGTCCCGCTTCGGTCCGGCCGTCGTGGAGACGACCAGCCAGTCGGGGGTCGGGACGCCGGCCGCGTGGAAGAGCAGCTTCGACACGCGCTTGTCCATCGCGATCGCGCTCGCCCGGACGCCGCTTCCCGTGTAGCGCTTGCCCGCCAGCTCGAGGAGCCCCTGGACCGTCCCGTCCTCTCCGGTTCCGCCGTGGAGCGCCACGAAGACGACGTCCGCCCGGCGCACGGCGTCGCCCGAAACCGCCCGGAGGGCAGCGCCGCTCTCCGCCCTCATCTCGGGCGGCCGCCGGCCGATGGTCGCCTCGACGGAGGGTTCGATGGCCGCGGGACCGACGGCCGGGTCGACCAGAAGGACGTCGTGGCCGCGCGTTTCCAGAGCGGCCCCGATGGCGCGGCCGCTCACGAGCGACACGTCCCGCTCGGCGGATGTCCCGCCCAGAAGCACGACGATCTTCACTCGGAGTCCCTCCCGGCTTCTCTCGCGGCCCGTTCGAGTCGACCCGCCAGGCGCGACGGACCGAGAAGCCCCGCCACGGCCACGAGCGATGGGCCGTGCGTCCTTCCGGTGAGCGCCGCGCGCACCGGCATGTAGAGAGCCGCGCCCTTCCTGCCGACCCTCTTTCCGACGTCCCTGAGCGCGCTCTTGAACGCCTCGCCCTCGGGGTCCTCGCCCTCCCCCAGCTCCTCGCGAAGCGCGCCCAGAAGCTCCCCGACTCCCTCTCCGGACAGCGTCTCCCGGGCCTCCGGCTCGACCGAGTAGGTCCCGTCGAAGAAGCAGGCGGCCTCTTCGGCGATGTCCGGAAGCGTGGTCGCGCTCTCCCGGACGAGGTCGACGATGGCATGGAGTCTCGGGTCGTCGGTCGGAAGGTCCGCGGCCTCGAGGAAAGGCCTCGCCAGCTCGACGACGCGCTCGAGCGGTTCCTCACGGATGTGGTGCGCGTTGACCCAGTCGAGCTTGTCGCCGTCGAAGGCCGCCGCGCTCGACGATATCCGGTCGAGCGTGAACTGCTCGACGAGCTCCTCGCGCGAGAGAAGCTCCTGCGCCTTCGGCGACGACCATCCGAGCAGGGCGAGGTAGTTCACGAGCGCCTCCGGCAGGTAGCCGGCCTCGCGGAACTCGGCGACCGAGGTCGCCCCCTCCCGCTTCGACAGCTTGCTCCGGTCGTGCCCGACCACGAGCGGCACGTGCGCGTAGCGGGGCGGCGCGACGCCGAGCGCGTCGGCCACCAGGAGCTGCCGCATCGTGTTCGAAAGGTGGTCGTCCGCCCGGATGACGTGTGATATCTCCATCAGCGCGTCGTCGACGACGACCGCGAAGTTGTAGGTCGGCCGCCCGTCGCTCCTGAGGATGATGAAGTCCCCGAGCATGGGGGCCTTGAACTCGACCGTGCCCCGCACGAGGTCTGTGAACGTGACGTCGTCGTCCGGCCCGAAGAGCCGGATGGTCGGCTCGCGTCCGGCCGCCTCTCTCGAGCGCTTTTCGCTCTCGCTCAGATGGCGGCACGTCCCGTCGTAGTGCGGGTGCCGGCCCTTCTCCAGAGCGTCCCGCCGCTTCTCCTCGAGCTCGTCATCGGTGCAGTAGCATCGAAAGGCGCTCCCCTTCTCGAGGAGTCTCTCGGCATGCTCGCGATAGACGGCCGTCCGCTCCGACTGCCGGTACGGACCGAAGGGACCGCCGACGTCGGGCCCCTCATCCCAGACGAGGCCCAGCCATCTCAGATCGTGGACGACGGCCGCCTCCGACTCCTCGGTCGAGCGTGAGGTGTCCGTGTCCTCGATCCTCAGGACGAACGAACCGCCCTCGTGCTTCGCGAAGAGCCAGTTCATGAGCGCCGTCCGCGCTCCGCCGACGTGAAGGTCGCCGGTGGGGCTCGGCGCGAAGCGGACCCTTATCCTGTCGCTCACCTGATACACCTCTCCCCCGGAACGAGCGAACCGCTCACGCGATGTCGTCAGTCCCCGCCTTGTCCGGCCGGGAACGTCGGACCGTCAGACATCAGACATCTCCGCCGTCGGGCCCGGTCTGTGCCGTCGTGTCACCCATGCTCTCTGGCGCCGGACGTCTGAGTTCCTCCGGAGAGAACCGGAACGGCTCGACCGTCGTCGTGATCCCGGCCTGCGTCCAGCCGAAAGCCACCAGGACCGCCGAGAGCTCGTCGAAGCCCTCGTAGTTGTCACGCACGAACAGAGCGGCCCGGCGCGCCACCGCTACCCGCTCGTCCATCCTGTCGGCCGGCCAGTCGTCGAAACTGACCTTGAGCTCTCCCTCGCCCGAGAAGCTGACAGTGATCTCCTCCGTGTCGAACTCCTCGACCAGTCCCCTCTGAAGCTCGACGGCCTCCTGGACCTCCCCGCAGCCGAAGAGGCACATCGCCAGCAGCGCCACTGTCAGTGAGCACACGGTCCTTCTCATACGTCCTCCCGGTTCGTTTGTCCCGTTCAGGTAGGCGCGGAAGCCGTCCGCGTCCGGTTTGAAGTCGTCCCGCTCCGCCCGCGCGCCCTCTCACCCGCCGACGACGCGCTCGAGGAGCCAGGCCATGTTCTCGCCGAGCGTCCGCATGGTCCGGACACCCTCCTCGTCCTCCGTCACCTCGCCCTTCTCGCGCCCGATGCCGAGGTTCCAGTAGCTCGACCCCGGAATGATCATCTCGTTGATGGTGAAGAAATGGTTGATCGAGTCGAACGCGTGGATGCTACCCGCCCTCCTCACGGCCACGACGGCGGCGCCGAGCTTCCGTTTGAGAAGACCGCCGTTCCCGCGGGAGACCAGCGTCGCGCGATCGATGAGCGCCTTGATCTCGGGCGACACGTCGGCGACATACGTCGGCGTCCCGAGCAGCACCGCGTCGGCCGCCGTCATCTTCCCGAAGACCTCGTTGAACGCGTCGTCGGTGACCGCGCACAGACCGTTCTTCGCCGAGTAACAGCGGTAGCACGCGATGCAGCCCCCGATGCGCCGACCCGCGAGCTGCACGAGCTCGGTCTCAACGCCGCGCGTGTCGAGTTCCTCAAGGACCATGCGCAGAAGCGTGGTCGTGTTTCCGTTCGTCCTCGGACTGCCGCTCACGGCCAGAACCTTCACGCGTCCTCCCTCTCGTTGAGCCTTCTCACGGCGGCCACGGCGGTGGCGGACATGGCCTCTCCGAGCCCCTCGGCCCCCGTCCCCTCGGTCGTCGTCGCCTTGACCGACACCGCGTCGACCTCGACGCCGAGCGTTCCGGCAAGCCGACGCCGCATCTCGTCCGCGAAGGGGGAGAGCTTCGGCGCCTCGGCGATGATCGTGACGTCCACGTTCGCGATCTCGTAACCCCGGTCCCGCACGAGCGCCGCGACGCGCTCGAGAAGTTCGAGGCTCGAGGCGTCCCGCCACCTCTCGTCGCCGGGCGGGAAGTGCACTCCGATGTCGCCCGCCGAGACGGCGCCCAGAAGAGCGTCCATGACGGCGTGCGTCGCAACGTCGGCGTCCGAGTGTCCGAGGAGACCCTTGTGAAAGGGCACCTTCTCGCCGCACAGGATGAGGTCGCGTCCCTCGGTCAGCCGGTGCCAGTCGCTTCCGAACCCGACGCGGGTCGCCGCGTCGAGACCCAGCCGCGCGCCGTCGCGCATGCGCGCGACCTCGAGGTCGAGCGCGCTCGTGACCTTGACGTTGCCCGGGTCACCGGGAACGACAGTCACGTCGCAGCCGGAGAGCTCGACCGCCTGGGCGTCGTCGGTCACGGCGGCGTCGCCCAGCGACTCGTAGGCGTCCCTCAGGACATCGGGCCTGAACCCCTGAGGCGTCTGCGCCGCCCGAAGCACGTCGCGGTCGAGCGTTGCGACGACCGAGCCGTCATCGACGCGCTTGACCGTGTCGGCGACCGGCACCGCGGGAATGGCGGCCCCTGAAGCCAGCGCCGCGTCGACGACGCGCGAAACGACCTCCTGCGGGACGAACGGGCGCGCCGCGTCGTGGACGAGCACGATGTCGATATCGCTCGAAAGGGCCCGGAGCCCCTTCGTGACGGAGTCCTGACGCCGTTTCCCTCCCGGGACGACGAGGAACGACGCGCCCTCGAAGGCCCGGTCGCCGACTATGCCTGAGGCGGTCAGCGCCTCCCCGGCCTCGACGACCCGGTCGGGGGGGGCGACGACCACGACCTCGGAAGCGACCGGCGCCACGGCCCGGAGCGCGACGACGAACATGGGTTCGCGTCCGAGCGTCGCGAACTGCTTCGGCACGTCCCCGCCGGCTCTCCTCGACGCGCCCGCGGCGACGAGCACCAGACCGACCTTCGCCATGCCCCTAGACCTCCGTCCCAACACGTTCCTTCGGCGACCCGCTCTTCCTCCGGTCTCTGCCGATCGCCGCGTCGAGCGCGGCGCGAAGCGTCGCGACCTCGATGACCTCGACGCCCTCCGGCACTTCGCCTTGCGGCATCGCCCCCTTCGGGACGATGACCCTCCGGTAGCCGAGCCGCGCCGCTTCCTGGACGCGCTTTCCGGCGTGTGTGACGCGACGCACCTCGCCTCCCAGGCCGAGCTCCCCGAAGACCGCCGTCCGCTCCGAGACCGCCGCGTCCCAGTAGCTCGAGGCGATGGAGACGGCCACGCCGAGGTCGGCGGCCGGCTCGTCCACGCGGACGCCTCCCGCCACGCTGACGAAGACGTCGCGGTTCCCGAGGCTCAGCCCCCCGCGCCTCTCGAGCACGGCAAGGAGCAGCGGCAGGCGCCGCCGGTCGACCCCCGCGCTGGAACGCTGCGGGACGGCGTAGTTGGTGACCCCCGTCAGCGCCTGGACCTCGACGAGGATGGCGCGCGTTCCCTCGACGCACGGGACGACGGCCGAGCCGGAGTCGAGCCCGCGGTCCTCCGAGATGAAGAGCCCGGAGGGGTCGGTGACCTCGGCCAGGCCCGAGGCCGTCATCTCGAACACCCCGATCTCGTCGGTCGAGCCGAACCGGTTCTTCACGGCGCGAACGATGCGGTACGGGAGATGCTTGTCGCCCTCGAAGTAGAGCACGGTGTCGACCATGTGCTCGAGAATGCGGGGTCCGGCGATGGCGCCCTGCTTGGTGACGTGCCCGATAAGGAAGACCGGGACGCCCTCCTCCTTGGCGAGCCTCACGAACGCGGCCGACGCTTCCCGCACCTGCGACACGCTCCCGGGGGACCCGCTGGAGTCCGGGTGATAGACGGTCTGGACGGAGTCGACGATGAGCGCTCCCGGGTTCGACGACGCGGCTTCCTCCAGGACGCGGGTCACGTCCGTTTCCGTGAGGACCATGATCCGATCGGAGTCGATCCCCAGACGCCGCGCGCGCATCCGAAGCTGGGAGCGCGACTCCTCGCCGCTCACGTAGAGAACGGTCTCGTCAGAGGACGCCAGAGCGGAGCTCACCTGCAGGAGAAGCGTCGACTTGCCGATCCCCGGATCGCCTCCGACGAGCACGACCCCGCCGGGGACGATACCGCCGCCCAGCGCGCGGTCGAACTCGCCGATGCCGGTCACGAGGCGCTCGCGCGCCTCGGCCTCGATGCTTCCCAGAGGGACCGGCCGCCGCCGCTCCCTCGGCGGGCCGCCGCCCGGCCGGGACGGGGTCGAGGGCTGCTCAACGAACGTGTTCCACTCATTGCAGCCCGGACAGCGTCCGAGCCACTTCGCGGACTCGTGTCCGCACGAGGAACAGAAGAAGACGGTGCGCTTCTTCGCCACGGCCTTCCTTTCGTCGGGGAACCTGACGGGGACGCCGCCCCGCGGCGCTCTTCGTTCTGCGTCCGGGGCGCGAAGCTAGAAGAGCGAGAACTTGACGAAGCTCTTGGGGTTGCGTTTGATCTCCTCGACGAGGAGACGGACCTCGCGAACGGCGGAGAGAAACTCGTCGTGCGCCGTCTGATCGGTCACGAGCTTCCCGAGCGTCCCCTCGCCGCGCTCCACGCGCGACACGATCGAGTCGAGCGAGGCGGCGACGGTCCCGAGCTCTCTCGACATCCGGACCAGTCCGGCGGACGCGACCTCGAGCGAGTCGATGGTCGACGCCGCCGGGTCCCGCTTCTCAGAGATGAACTCTCTCAGGTCGGCCGACGCGACGCGGAGGTCGCCCACGGCGATCTTCAGGCTCTCGGTCGCCTCGTTCGCGTTCTCGAGCGACTCGCGAACGATAGCACGGCCCTCCTCGTCGGAGAGAAACTCGTCGGCCGCTCTCAGAACGGAACGGATCTCGGTCAGGGCCTCGCCCATCTCGCTCACGACATCGCCCAGGCCCTTGTCGTAGATACCGACGGCGGTCGCTCCCGGCTCGAGGCTCTCGTCGCTCTCGCCCGGCCGGACCTGGATCACCTTGCTCCCGATCAGTCCGTAGCTCGCAACGCTGATCCTGGAATCGGTCGGGATGTTGATGTCGGGGTCGATCTCGACATGCGCCTCGACGCGTCCGTCCGGCAGGAGGTCGAGTGAGAGCACCTCTCCGGCGTCGAGGCCCGCGACGGTGACCTTGTCACCCTGGCTCAGGCCCGCGACCTCCGGGAAGATGATGTAGAGCTCGTACCGCTCGTCGTTGAACTTGAAGCCTGCGAGCCACAGCATGCCGACCACCAGGATGAGCCCGGCGATGGTGAGCGTCACACCGACCCTGAGCTCGTTCTCGTGCTGCTTCATCTCCTCACGTCCCCCTCGGTTCCGGTGTCCCGCGGCGCATGGCGAACCGCATCCGCCGCCGCCCGAGCTTCCACGTCTCGCCGCAGCGGGCTAGGCGAAGGCCCCTCCGTCGCAGCTCGGGCCGTCGGTCCAGCTCCTCGACCGCTCGGGATGTCCCCTGGCGATGAAGTTCCTCACCGCCTCGTTGTCCGTGCTCATGAGATCGTCCGTCGTCCCCGAGAACGCGATGGTCCCCTCGGTCATGAGCGCGACGCGGTCGCCGGTGAAACACGCGCTGTGGAGATCGTGCGTGACGACGATGGACGTCGCGTTGACCTTCTTCTGGATGGACCGGATGAGCTCGTTGATCTGCTCGGCCATCACGGGGTCGAGGCCGGTCGTCGGCTCGTCGTAGAGGATGACGTCGGGGTCGAGGGCCACCGCGCGCGCCAGCGCGACGCGCTTCTTCATCCCGCCGGAGATCTCGGACGGATAGAGTCCCGAGATGTCCTCGAGCCCCACGAGTCCCAGTTTCTCCTCCACGATCCTCTGGAGCTCCGGTCCCTTCAACTGCCGGTGCTCCCTGAGGGGCAGGCCGACGTTCTCGCCGACGGTCATCGAATCGAAGAGCGCGTAGCCCTGGAACGACATC